>CASEMX010000075.1 GCA_949289155.1 uncultured Parabacteroides sp. | reverse complement strand
ATTTCCACATAATCGCTTTCCTGTTTTTAAGTCGGTTGCAAAGTTATTGTATCTGCGCAAAGGTAGGAGCGGATTTTGTAGGAATTTTGAAGAAAGAAGGAAAGCCTGTAACAAATCCCATTGTATAGGGTTCGGAATTCCCTAATATCCGTATATTTTCGCTTCATTACTCCATATCCTCACTGCCCTTTTAACTAAATTCTTAACGATGAGGATATGAAACAGACGTATGGCAAAGAAATATATCCTGCCTAAGCCGTTATTATAATTGACCAATGTCGAAATGCTGATATTCTGCGCATTTCCTGACGGGGATTCACATTCCAACACAACATAAAAGTCAAGATGCTTGTCTCGTTTACCGATAACCAGCCCTGTTTCATTTTCTTCAATTATCATATCCGCAAACCCGCCTCCAGTTTTAAGCCCTAATGGCTTCACTAACATGTCCCTGAATTTCAATAAATATTGTGCAGGCTTCGGATATTGAACAAATATAAGATCGAACAAGTCTCTTGGCTTCATCCGCTCTTTTCCAATCAATGTTTGGCGGAAACAATCTTCGTAATTCGCAGGACGGTATTTGTCAATCAGTTTATCCATATTCTTAAATGTTTGTAGAATTATGGAGTTCAAGAGAGTTTCCCATTCTTTAGTTCGTCTTCTAAAAAGGAAAAGACATACCGCGGACTTTGGAAATAGAGTCGTGTGCGTTCATCTGTTATCTTCTGATAAGTATCCGAATTGAATACCTGGGATAATGCCTGCTCCATGCTCAGCTCGTTATTCTGTTCCAGCAACAACACGGCAAGATTCTTCACCATGTCGGCCATCATTTCTGTCTTTTCGTTCATATTCGTCGTAATGATTTGATGGCACGTTCCGTGCCGAAAAAATATTGTATCGTTATTCCTTTCATATATTGCAGATTGCGCACCAGTGTGGGCAAGTCAATGAAACGATTCTCATATTTCCATAGCTGCACGCCTACCCGGTCGTTGGCAATAGGGCCAATCACCACGTCGTAGTCGTGTGCAGGCAATCGGACAGGGTTGTTACGGTTCAATAGAATAAACTTTGCCCATTCTTCCGAATAGTTCTCAAAGCGGAGTATGCGCAAGTCTTTCCATGCGGCATCATCTATTTCGTAGGTCTGTACGATAGGGGTTCCCGTTTCCAACTGTTCCACTTTGACTTGAGCCATATTCCACGCCTGCTCGTAATCGGCAGACAGATAAAAACCGCACCCGAAATCTTTGTTTGGCTTGGATTTCGACAAGTCCACGCGGTCGAAGTCCCGGTTGGTTCCGTGATAAAGCTTCATAGCAACGCCCCTCCACGGCGATGGCAATATTCTGCAACGTCGTCCACCATTGAGGCAAACGACTGCGTATGAGCGTACCCGTAATGACGGTCGATGAACTCAATCCCTTTGAAGCGACTCAGATAATTGAATGCCTGTTTCATTGTCAACCCATATTTGCGCCCGAACTCCAGCACGAATATAACCGTCCATTCCACTTTGTCTTTGATGTCATCTTTCATTTTCCTTTTACTTAAATGATTCAATCAGCACAAAAGTAATGAATTTGCGCAAGAATCAAGCAAGCAGACACTGCATTTATAATTGATAATGGTTGTTTTTACCTATATATCCCCCGCATCAGCACCAGAATGAGACCTCAAACAAACAGAAGAACCACCGATACCGCCGGCAGAGGCTTTTAGAACTTTCAGATTATCGTCCGTCATCAAAGTTCGCCCGGCTTCTCGTCCTCCTTCTTCGCACGAGTGGCACGCGCTTTCGAGATGGCTTTCTGACGCTCAATCATCGCGTTCACATGGTCGATAAACGTAGCGTATTCCGCATCACCGTTTATCATCGCGAGGGCGTTCACCGTATCAACCAGCGAGCGGTAGGCAGCTTCGGCGGCGGTGCGGGTCTCCTTCACGATGCCCACCTGACGGGCTGCATCGGCTTCCGTGCGCTCGGCGGCTGCGGCAAGGAATTGTTCTTCTTTATATTTCAGGTCTTCCACCCAGACAGAAAAGTTGATTTCGGCGATGGGCAGTGCCTCAAGGTCTTGCAGGAGGTTGTGCAGCACGCCGCTTTCCTCGGTCTGCGCCAGCTTCGTGGGGTCGCCGTATTTGTCGAACACCGCCTTGCATTGTTCCGCGATGGCACGGAGGTCGGCATCGGGATAGGCGCACATGGCTGCCGCGTAGTTATTCGCGCCACGCCACGCGGCATCGCGAGCATCGTCTGCTGCGGTCGCCGTGGCGGTGGCAGGATTGGTGGCAGATGCTTTCAGCGCATCGTCGAAAGCGTCTACATTGGTTGTAAAGGTGGTTATTGCAGCGGTAAGGGCGGCAGCCGGTTCCTCGCCCGGCAGGTTCGCCGTTTCCGTTTCAACTTGTTTCAGATAACCGAACGATTCTTCGGTGCGGAGACGGGCAATATTCAATGCTGATAATTGTTTCATACGCTTCAATTTTAAGGATGATACGAAAATTTTACGTTGACAAATATAGTCTTTTTCCTTCGTCGGGGCAAATTATATGCGGAAAACCAGTCGGGCGATGCCAATCCTGCCGGATTTATGCCGTCGACTGAATCGACAGGGCTTCTCCGTCCCGATTCGGGCTGTCGACTGAATCGACAATGCTTCTCCGCGCCGATTGGCGTTGTCGACTGAATCGGCAGGGCTTTTCCTGACGGATTGATGCTGTCGACTGGGTAGACGGCGGTTGTCGGGACGGATTAGCATTATCGATTGAAATAATTTATCTCACTTTCAGATAGAGGTCTTTGTTCGGCTTGCCATGCTCATTGAGAGAATAATACAGAACGAAATTGCAACGGTGCATAAATTC
>CASEMX010000074.1 GCA_949289155.1 uncultured Parabacteroides sp. | reverse complement strand
CTTACAGAAGAAGACAAAGGATATTGGGGAAATTTGCCTAACATCACCGTGATACCTAACGCCAACACGTTCGCCACCAGTCAAGCCGCGGCATTGGAAAACAAGAAGGTCATTGCCATCGGACGGTATACGTATCAAAAAGGTTTCGAACGCTTGATAGAGGCATGGAACATTTTGTCACCTGGGTTTCCCGGCTGGAAGTTGGACATCATCGGTAACGGTGAGGAACGTGACAAGCTGCAGGATCTCATCCATGCTTACCATTTGGACGGGCAAGTGACATTGGTCAGTCCTACTAAATCCATTGACAAAGTTTACTTGGACGCTTCTTTGTTGGCCATGTCCTCGCGTTACGAAGGATTGCCGATGGTGTTGCTCGAAGCACAAGCCTTTGGGTTGCCCATTGTGTCTTTCGCTTGCAAATGCGGCCCGAAAGATATTGTGACTGATGGCGAAACGGGTTTCTTGGCAGCAGAAAATGATATAAAAGGGTTAGCCCAGCAAATGGCCAAACTGATGGAAAACACACAACTGCGCAAGCAAATGGGCAGGAAAGCCAAAGAGGCGTCACGACGTTATGCGGAAGATGCGGTTATGGCAAAACAGCTTGCGGAAAGGTGGTACGTTGACCATTTTACGCAATTGTTTGGAATATCTTTCCACCTTGGCGCAAACCGGAGAATGCCGGATAGTGGCTTTGGTGCATAAGAAAGAATTGGCGTTTTACCCGGGCATCGAATACATTGAAATGCCGGACATCATAAAAAGCTGGAGTAGACGTTTGCGGTGTGTTCGTTGCGTAGCCGCCTGTTGCAATATATGGCGGAAAAGGGACAATTTTGGTATGTATGGCTTTACTATCGGGTGGTTATCCGATTTGTGTATGGGGTGATTTACAAATAGCTTTATGGACAAAGACAACAACATTTTGGTTTCTTTCCTGCAGGTGTTCGGCATTATTTTAGTAGTGATTGGCCATGCTTATTACGGCGATACAAAAACATCGTGGACGTACGCGTGGATTTATTCATTTCATATGCCTTTATTTATGTTCATTTCAGGATACCTTTTGCAATATAGTGCTGAAAGGAAAATGATCGCTTTGTCGGCTATGCCGCTCTATGGAAGCAAGGGTTTTATATGGAAAAAAGTAAAACGCCTGTTAATACCTTATCTTAGCATTAGTACTGTGGCTTTCTCTTTGAAACCATTGTTCAATCGGTTTGCCATACGCCCAGCAGGCGTTTCTTTTGCTGATTATTTTCGGATGTTGGTTTATCCATGGGATAATGTGATTATCTTTTTCTGGTTTTTGCCTACATTGTTCTTTGTTTTCATGTTGGTAATCTACGGAGTACACTTTTTAAAAGGAATGGACAAGCCTGTGTTTCATGTATGTCTATTCATTCTTTGCTTGTTGCTTCATCTGTTTAATCCGTTGCAAAGTATTTTTATATTAAACCTGCAAGGAGTAACAGACTATTTGATTTATTTCTTATTAGGTTATTATGGATGCCGTACGCATATTGTTGAACGGCTACGATATCCCATTGCTGGATTTGTACTGACATTCTTATTATCAGTCTGTTTTGTGGTAGAAATTCCTGACTTTGAAGGAAGAGAGTTATTAACAGCCATAAACGGTATATTGATGAGTGTTTTCTTAGGAAAAATATACACGGCTAATAATTGGATGTTTTTTCATCATTTGTTTGGTGCTTCATACGCTGTTTACCTGTTCTCGTGGTTTCCGCAAGTGCTCTCGCTTCAAGTATTCTTAAGGTTGACGCACGCACCGTATTGGGTAGGTGGCATATTGGCTACAATTACAGGAGTTTATCTTCCTCTCTTTGTTTATAAATGGATTATAAAACACAAACAGAAAGGTTTGGGAAGTATGATTGCTTTTTTGACAGGAGTATAACTTATAATATATTTGATAAATGAAACAAATACCGACTTATATTATCAATTTGGCGCATTCAACTGTTAGGAAACGTCATATGCAAAATTTAGAAGCTGTTTTGAATTTATCGCCCAAAGCACACACGAAAACGGATACATCAAGCCAAGAAAAACTTTTTGGAGAAATTCAAAACAGCTTTTTATTATCGGCTTATCCTTTTTTACAAATTCAATTTATTATTGCCGTAAATGGTAAGGCTTTGTCTAAAGAAGAGAGGCGGAAAGTATTTGATGACATATTGTGCTTGAAGCATTATGAAAGAAATATAAATGACGGGGAAGTGGGATGTATTATGAGTCATCGGAAATGTTATCAAGCATTGTTAGCTACTTCTGCTTTTATGCATCAGCTTGCGGAAAGGTGGTACGTTGACCATTTTACGCAATTGTTTGGAATATCTTTCCACCTTGGCGCAAACCGGAGAATGCCGGATAGTGGCTTTGGTACATAAGAAAGAATTGGCGTTTTACCCGGGCATCGAATACATTGAAATGCCGGATATCATAAAAAGCTGGAGCAGACGTTTGTGGTGTGAATATGTGGCCATGCATGATATTTCACGCCAGCTTTCTCCTGTATACTTGTGGTTGTCATTGCATGACACGACTCCCAATGTGCTGGCAGAACGTCAGGCGGTATATTGCCAGACTTCTTTTCCTTTTTTGAAATGGAAAATGCAAGACTTGTTTTTTGATTATAAAATCGTTTTGTTTTCTCTGTTCACCCGGTTCGCTTATCGTATCCATATCAAGCGGAATGACAAACTTGTCGTACAAGCGGAATGGTTACGGAAAGGGTTTGCACGTATGTTTGAATTGCCGGAAAGCAAATTTGTTGTGGCTCCTCCCACAAGTGCGAGGCAGAAGACACCCGCCGGTTCAGCCAAAGAAAGCGTATGTAAGTCTTTTTTGTTTGCTTCTACGCCCGATTGCCATAAGAATTTCGAAACCGTGTGCCGGGCTGCCAAGTTGTTGGAAAAAGAGGTCGGTACAGGTAAGTTTAAGGTAACATTGACGCTCAGTGGGGCAGAGAACCGCTATGCCCGTTGGCTTTACAAGCGATGGGGAAATGTCCGCTCGATTGACTTTGCCGGATTCATGAGCAAAGAAAGGTTGTATGGC
>CASEMX010000073.1 GCA_949289155.1 uncultured Parabacteroides sp. | reverse complement strand
ATAGCTTTTGATTTACTTTCCCTTGCGCCACTTCATAAACCGTTATCACACTTCCTGCATCCATAAAGCCATAACAAGTATCTTTTTTCAAAAAGCAAGCGTCAGACATTTGTTCTATATCCTGCTCTGCTTTGGCAACAAGAAGTCACTCCGGTCATACCCCGTATCTATCAATATATGAGAGCACTTGACTCCGTTTATCTCCATTCCCTCCACATAATACAAGCCTCGTTCCTTCTTATAGCGCAAGACCATATCCGGACTTCCGGAAACAAACGGATGAACATTAGAGATTGTACCTTTTTCAAAATCAAGCAACCAATTACAACGGTCTATCATGTCTGTACCTATAACTCCATGGATATGTTGCCATTGAAAACGCCGCGGCAATAAGACAACTGTCCACAAATTCCCTTCGATATTCCCCAAACACGTATAAAACGAAAAATATTTCTTCACTGAAAAATCATTGCCGGCTATATCTTTCGCGTCCGCCTGCATAAAAGGATAAAAAGACTCCGGCACGGTATCAATTCGCTCCCGTATCAAAAAGAAAATTCATCCCGTTCCCTGAGAATGTCACATAACCGTCCTTGTCAAACGCAGAGACAAAAGAATTTATCTTCGGCTTCATTCCGATAAGGACCAACCCGACCGTTGCTATGGATACGATTATGAAAAGAAGTTTTTTCATCTGGACAGACTATTTAATTCATTGATAAAGGCTCCGGTTCTTTATCCGCTCCGGCACACAACCGCCCAACCGCAACGGCGGAGAACCCGGCGGCTTTCCTCCACGCCACACCTACGGAAGATACATTTGCCAATGTCCATAAGTGGCAGTGTTAATATCCATAGGTGGCATGGCAAAGGTAAGCATTTGTCACCGGATATCTGCCGATGAAACTATTTTTTTCATCCGGCAAGAACGGAAAACACGGGCAGAACGATATAATGCGTTCCGTACGCTTCTAAAAAGTCCTCATAAAACTACGGAAATATCATAAATTACTTATCTTTGCATATAGGAAAATTCCATTTATGAAACTGATAGAAAACAACATACAGAAGATTGTCGCTTTGTGCCGGAAGTACAAGGTAAGCAAACTGTTTGCATTCGGCTCCATACTTACGGATCGTTTTAATGATAATAGTGATGTAGATTTAGTCGTTTCCTTCAATAAAGCAGAAGTAAGCGACTATTTCGACAACTATTTTGATTTCAAATACGCTTTGGAAGAATTATTCGGCCGAAAGGTTGATTTATTAGAAGAACAAACGATAAAAAACCCCTATCTGAAAAAAAACGTAGACGCAACAAAAGCATTGATATATGGATGACCTGATAAAAAAACATTTGCAAGATATTCTGACCGCCATTGAAGAAATAGAAAGTTTCTTTGGCGACAAACCAAAACTGTTTGATGATTTTTATAACAATCTCTGCCTAAGGCGTGCTATCGAACGAAATATAGAAATTATAGGCGAAGCAATGAATAGAATTTTAAAAACAGACAAAAACATTGCGATAACCAATTCACGTAAAATTGTAGACGCAAGAAACTATATCATTCATGGATATGACAGTTTATCCGTTGATATCCTTTGGAGTATGGTAATCAATCATTTGCCAAAGTTGAAAAACGAAGTAACGGTTCTATTAAACGATGAGTAACAGGCTATTAATAAAAACCCCGGTCCTTTATCCGCTCCGCCTCTTCCACTACCGAATCCGGATAACCGTATAACCGCAATATCTTTATGGCATTTCCTTCTTGCGCAATACCTTTTTTCAATTTATAATCGAAAGTCAACTGATTGTCTGTCACCGTTTCACTAAAATGATAAAGTTCGTAACGTTCCCGAAGCAAAGTGGCTAACTCTTTGTCGTGTGTAGACACAAGGATGCTATGATTTCCTTTTGATAATTCGTGGAAAAGAGCCGCATTAATCGCAATGCGTTCTACCGTATTAGTTCCTTTAAACAGTTCATCAAAAATCAATAGATAATTTCCACTCTGCGCAATAGATACAGCTTCCTTTACATTCTCCGCTTCCTTTAAGAAATAACTAGAGTGTCCAGTTTAATGTTCCAGTTCTGGCTAAGCATTTGTTTCTGCCTTTATGTCAGATTTTTATATATAAATGAAATGTTAAAATTGCAATAAAAATAAGAACATAAAACTGGACACCCTAAGAAATAACTTTTACCGTTCAATAAATCATCTTCGGTATGAATAACCGAATGAATCCTTCGGTCAAGATGAATACGAAACTCCTCGGCAAAGCAAGTATGAAGCACCTTACCTACAAGCAAATTAACCGCTATGGTACGGATGAAACTGGTTTTGCCAGACATGTTAGAACCGGTGATCAACATCGACTTATTCAATAAAGAGACGTCATTGGGGACACAATGCTTTATCAATGGATGGCAAATCGCACGGGCACACAACATTTCGCCTTCTTTCGTTTCAGACGGCTTACACCAATAAGGCAAGCTTGCACGAAAGTAAGACACAGAACACAATACATCCAAAAGACCAACAAAACGAAACACTCGCTCTATTTCTTTCCGCTGTTTCCGAATGCAAAGAAACGATTCGGCTACATTAATCGCTGCATACAAGGTAAATACATTTATCAATTCGGTAAACAGGAACATAAGCAAAGCTGACTCGCTCTGTAATGCAATCCCCAGCCTGAACGAGCGTAATTTCCCAATAAGACCCTTCAAATCAGCCAAACTAACCCCAATCGTCCGGTCAACGGCTGTAAATGCATCTATCCGGCTTAAACGGCAAGCCGCTTGCATCAGTCGATAAAGCTGAGGAATGGAAAAATAGTAACATGCAAGCATACTTTTCTGCTTAAAATGCAAATAGCCATTGACCATATAAGAAAGAATAAGCAAAACGAAAGGAACAGCCGGAACATCGGTCAATAAGGTGAAAGACAAGAACAACAACGGAAGCCAACGGCATACCTGAAGCAGGAACAGATAACGCCGTGAATACGTATGCCTTTCTTCAGCCAAGACATCTACTACAGTATAAGAAGCAGGCTTATTCAACTTGGCAAGTACCTCCGTCAACAGCTTACGCAAAGCCTCATCGGCTTGAAACCGTTCCATTAACGGTTCATAATCACATACCTCCGAAACCTTATCAGTGCAAAGCAAATGATACAAATATTGCCTTCCGACACCTGACGAAGTATAATCCAACCGATCATACAAATCATCTATATTCAAATCATGCCGTACATTTTCCGGCAACCCTCCTTCTTTCTGAGAAAGATGACGATAAGCATCGTATGCCTTTATTCCTTCTTCCATTTGTTTACGTTTTTACGGAAGCAAAGGTAAGCATTTGCCGCCGGATATCTGCCGATGAAACTGTTTTTTTCATCCGGCAAGAACGGAAAGACAGTCAGCTTGCAGCGGCTGATTGCGGAAATAAGGCCAATCAGGCGCAGGAGACACAGAGGTGTAGGATGTATAGTTGAAATCGCTGGTATAAAATCCCCTTGCCTTGTGCCTACCCCGCGTCTTGAAACAAATTGCAAATAAAACTCAGAAATGCAGACAAAGTCCCAAAGCTGGTTGCGCCTGCCTGCTTCCATTAGGCAAGTCTACCGACAAGCTGGAAGCGGTAAACGAAAGGCTCTTGGCTTTTCGCTTATGCTTATAAGCAAAAACCAGCATCGGGACACTGGCGACAACAAGAGCCGCACCCGTACAAGGCAAAGCGATAAGAGGATCTACACCATCGCCATCCCATTTGTCTTCAGTAGCAAAGGCAAATACAAAAGAACCGACAACCACCATAGCACTTCCTGCCCCCAAAGCCGTCCATCCACAAACCTAAAGCGTCTTGAATTTCTTCCACTCCCGTATTTGCTTGTAGCCGAGAGGCTGGTCGCTTTCCACAATGCCAGTATAATTTACATTTGTGTTCCTATAAACATTTACAGGCGATGCCTTTTGCTCGTAGATGTTAGCAGAAAGTAAAAATACGAATATAAAAACAAGAATTGCTTTCATTCCCGAAGTTACTGTTCTTCTGTTCGGGACGATGTAATTTTTTTTCTGTCATAACTGTTTTACTAAAAAAACATCCCTAAGATAAACAGTTTATGGATAACATGTAAGCGGCACTTTACATTCTGACGACTTTTGCCGAAAAT
>CASEMX010000072.1 GCA_949289155.1 uncultured Parabacteroides sp. | reverse complement strand
TCTGGCTAAGCATTTGTTTCCGCCTTTATGTCAGATTTTTATAGATAAATGAAATGTTAAAATTGCAATAAAAATAAGAACATAAAACTGGACACCCTACATATTAAGTTTAAATTTTAAGCGAATTATAGTTATTCCAAGCATTGCCGATCATTGTTTTCAAACCAGTCAGCAATGGCTTCTTCAAAGGTATAATGGAAAGGATAACCCGAAGCGGCGAGCTTCTTTCCGCAAATGTTTGTAGATATCTGGAGCTTCTTTACACGAGCCGGACAGATACCCATCGGACTGCCTAAACATTGCGCTATATAAGCGGCTGGCATAATCAGGGCATTCGGAATGTAAGGAACATATTGATTCAGCCCTGTCACCTTTTTCATAGCCTGCACAATGTGTTCTATCGTATAAGCCGGTTCATAGCAACAGTTGTATAATTCTACCCCCTGTTCATGATGTTCCAAGCGGTACAGCATAAACCTTACAAGTTCTTTCACATAAATACACGCCTTAATGGTATCTTTCCGCCCCGGATAAGCGAATGTATGCTTACGAATCCCCCAATACAGCCGGGTAAAGTTTCCGTTCTCTCCCTTACCGAACACTACACCCGGACGGACAATGGTCAATTGACGTTCTTGCTCATTACGGGCCTGCCATACTTGATGGATTTTCTCGGCAACCAGCTTCGAGATGCCGTATGGAGTATTTGGAGTGGGCAAAGTAGTTTCTTCCTTCAATGCTTCCGCAGCCCCGTATGGAGCGATGGAACTAGTGAAAACTATCTTCTTGATGCCATGTTTTTCTGCAAACGCACACACATTCTCAGCCCCTCGGATATTTGTTTCGAAATACTCATGGTCAGGATGTCCCGGCGTGCGGTGCACTGCGGCAAAGTTGAAGATGATGTCTTCACTCGATACAGGCACGTCCAGTTCGATAGGCTTTCTTACATCGCAATAAATAAAGGTAGATTGTAATGTCTTGCCTTTTTTTAATGGAGAGTGGTAATGCCCTTTTACTGCAGGAAGCGGAGTGCCGGGTTCTACAATATCCAAATTATAAATATTCGCTTCGGGATGTACTTCTTTTAAGAGATTAGTAAGATGTGTACCGATAAATCCAGTACCTCCAGTGATAAAATAGTTCATATTAATAGATGCTTATAGAATAGGTTGACAATAAATTTCCGAATACTTATTTGCCATAGTCGCGGCATTATAGTTGTTTTCTACATCTTTCGAGGCTTGTTCCGCAATGTTTGTTCCATTTATTTCTCCTTTTATTATACGTCTGATAATAGTTGCGTATTCTTCCGGCTTGTTACAGATAAAGCCGTTTTTTCCCGACCGGATGACATCACGGTTTCCTATTACATTGCTTACCAGACATCTCTTTTTCAAAAACATAGCTTCCAGCAACGAGATAGGCAGCCCCTCCCATAAGGAAGGTAAAATGAAAAAGTCAGAAGAGCAGAGTGTTTCCAATGCCTTTTCACGTGTAATCCATCCGGTCACTTCGATATTGGGTGAAGTCAGTTCCGGTTTCAGTTCCCCTTCCCCTATCCATACAAAACGGATTTCAGGAAGCAACTGTGCGATTTGATTGAATAAAGGCGGGTTTTTCTGATACAGGATTCTTCCGCTTGTACAGACGGTTATGGGAGTATGGAAGTTTAAGGAAGAGCTTGCGAGTAAAGGAATAAGCTCTTTCAGATTAATACCATTATTCACATAGGTACTGTTCTTAGAAAGTTTTAATGCTTCTTTATATTCCCCTTCACTACATGCAATAATTTTCGATTTCCGTTTAGCAGAAAGATATTCCAATAACCAAAACGTTTTCCGTTTTAATGCGGAACCGTCCTGCATCAGGAATGAGAATCCATGAGGAGTATAGAACACTTTCGTTTTCCTGCAAGGTATTGCCCAACGTCCGACGAACCCTGATGCGGAAGAATGCAGATGTACGATATCAGGCTTGATTTGTTTATAAAGCTTATGTACATCCAAATAGGCTTTCGGATTGACAACCGTACCTAATGCCCCTTTAAAGCTATCGACTTTTATCAGATGAATACGTTTATCAAACAGGCTTTCCACATTGGGAGGTGTTAAAGGACGAATTCCATACGCAATATAGATTTCGTATTCTTCTACCTGCCGTTTCGTTATATCTATAAGAAAACTTAACACGCCTGTTGCAAACGGTTCTGCAATGTGAAGTATTTTCTTCATGCCGCCCTCCTTTCTTCGTTGTGGAAGGCATCATAAGCAGAAAATATGAACCTACATTTTACCCCCCCGTTTACAAATCTTAACAAACAAGTCAGCGTGTTGCTCCACCACACGGCTGATGTCATAATTCCGGATTACTTTATTGCTTTCTCTTTCATGATTTTTGCTTCTTTAGGATGATTATATAACCAAAGTACTTTGTCTCTTACATCTTCCGGATTATCCACCTCTACCAACAGCCCGTCTGTCCCGTCTTCAATCAATGTGGGGATTGCATCAACTCTTGACGCCACTACATTCTTTTCGGCTGCCATGTATTCCACGACGGCAAGCCCAAAGCCTTCCCATCGGGATAACAACAAAGCCACATCAAAGACTTTCAAATAAGCGTAAGGCGTATCCGTCCAGCCAGTGATGTACAGATTCAAATGATTTGCTTCCGCAAAGCTCTCTACGGATTCCCGTTCTTCACCGTCACCTACGATGATAAAAGCCGAGCGAGGAATCGATTCGTGGATAAGTTGGGCCGCACGGATAAACACATCCGGTGCTTTCTGAGGGGACAACCTGCCTATCATGCCTACCACAAAAGCTTCATCCGGTATGCCCAATTCACGTCTTTGCCTGGGGATTGCGTTCCTGACCGCGGAAA
>CASEMX010000071.1 GCA_949289155.1 uncultured Parabacteroides sp. | reverse complement strand
AGGAGCGAAAAGGGCCAAAAAATCGCCCAAAGCACACACGAAAACGGATACATCAAGCCAAGAAAAACTTTTTGAAGAAATTCAAAACAGCTTCTTATTCGGCATTGAATGATGCACTTTGCACATCCCGGCTGTTCGGACCTACCATAACTTGGAAAGCTCCGGCATCGTATTTATAGACGAGGCCGGCGTTGTAATATTTCAGGTCGTCTTCCGTCAGGGTGAATGTTACTGCTTGGCTTTCTCCCTTCTTGAGGGTAATGCGGCGGAAGTCTTTCAGCTCTTTTACCGGTCGGGCTATGTCGGCATATTGGTCGTGGATATAAAGTTGCACGATTTCCGTTCCGTCATAGTTCCCGGTGTTTTTTACCGGAACTGTTACCGTGATGTTGCCGCCTTTGGGTAACGTTTCGGAGCTGAGTTTCATTTCTCCGTATTCGAAGGTCGTGTAGCTCAATCCGTATCCGAAGGGATATAGTCCGTCATTGGGACAATCGATGTAGTTGCTCATAAAGCGGTTGAACGTAGTCGGGTCTCCGTCGGGGCGTCCGGTAGTTGTCTGGCTATAATATAAAGGAAGTTGTCCTACCGTACGTGGGAATGTTGTGGTCAGTTTGCCCGAAGGAACGGTTTTCCCGAACAACACGTCCGCTACGGCATCTCCTGTTTCGCTTCCTCCGAACCATACATTCAGGATGGCAGGCACATGTTCCGATTCCCAAGTCAGGTCGAGCGGACGTCCGGTGAAGAGCAAAACCACAACAGGTTTCCCCGTCTTTACCAAGCCTTCCAGCAGATGACGTTGTGCGTCGGGGATGCGTATATCGGTGCGTGAGGCTGATTCTCCGGTCATTTCCGCACATTCGCCTACTGCGGCAACGATGACATCGGCACGGGATGCGACCGCCATTGCCTCGGCATACAGTTTCTGGTTGTCTCCCCTTTGTAACGTGCGTCCGCCTACTGCACCAGCTTCCATGCCTGCATCGTAATACACGTTGCTTCCTTTGGCATAGAGAATCTCTGCTTTTCCTTTAGTGGCGGCACGAAGTCTTTCGAGTAACGAGGAGTGTCGGGAGGGGTCGCAAGTCGGACTCCACATACCACACATGTTGTTGGCAGCGTCTGCCATCGGGCCTATCAGGGCAATTCGTCCTTTCATGGCAAGCGGGAGCAATTGGTTTTCATTTTTCATCAGGACGAATGTTTCGGCTGCGATTCTCCGGGCTTCGGCACGGTTGGCTTCCGAATAAGTCTCTGTTTGGGCACGTTCTACATTGCAATATTTATAAGGATTCTCAAACAGCCCCAGCTTGTATTTCATTTCCAATACCCTGCGGCAGGCTTCATCGATGCGGGCTTCCGATACTTTACCTTCGTTGACCGCTTCTTCCATCGGGTTAAGGAAACTTTGTGCTACCATATCCATGTCGGTTCCGGCATTCATCGCCATGATACCCGCTTCCTTCAAAGGAGCGACACCGTGGATCTCCATTTCTGCAATCGAGTTATAATCGGTCACTATCATTCCCTTGAATCCCCATTGCTTGCGTAAGACATCGTCAATCAACCATTTGTCGGCAGTGGCAGGGACGCCGTTAATGGTGTTGAAGGAAGTCATGACCGTACCAACCCCGGCTTTTACCGCAGCTTGATAAGGCGGAAGGTATTCGTTGAGCATCTGCACCCGGCTCATGTCTGTACGGTTATAGTCTCTGCCTGATTCCGATGCTCCGTAGAGGGCGAAGTGCTTGAGACATGCCATCATGCTGCTGTCTGATTCGTGCAGGTTCTCGCCTTGGTATCCGCGCACGTATGCACGTGCCATCATTGCGCCGATGAAAGGGTCTTCACCATTTCCTTCGGCAATGCGTCCCCAGCGTGCATCACGGCAGATATCTACCATGGGGCTGAATGTCCAGGCGATTCCGTTGGCTGTTGCTTCTTTGGCGGAGATTTGCGCCATGCGCTCCGTGGCCAATGTGTCCCAACTGCATGCCAATGCCAGCGGAATAGGGAAGATGGTCTGGTAGCCGTGGATAACATCGGCTCCTACTACGAGAGGGATGCCCAGCCGGGTTTCTTCTACGGCGATGCGTTGCAGTTCCCGGATTTTCTCTACACTCATCACGTTGAAGAATCCTCCCAATTCTTGTTTGCGGATCATTTCGGCTAAGTTGCTGTTTTGTACGGTGCCTGTCGTCAGGTCTCCTCCGGCAGGCAGGTTTAGTTGTCCTAATTTCTCCCGCAGGGTCATTTTGTCCATAAGTCCGGAAATAAATTCGTCCATTTCTTTTTCTTGGGTATTATTTCCCGGTTGTGTACATCCGTATAAGGCGGCGGAAGCAAGTCCTGCTAAAACAAAGAGTTTGTTGATGTGTTTCATGGTCCTATGTTTTGAAATTTGATATATAGTAAAAAAAATTAGTTTGCGAAAAAAATCGAACGCAGAGACGCAAAGACGCAGAGGAATAATTTAGAGAGAAGGCAAAGAACACGGCGCTAAATGCCACTCTCTGTGCGCTTTGCTCTCTCTCTCTCAAAAAAACTTTGCGCTTCTGCGTCTCTGCGTTCCATTCCATTTTTCGCAATCCATTTCTGATTGACTATAATTTATTACAAATGTAAGGAATGTGATGGGATATATCCTATATTCCATGTTAAAAAATGAATAGCGTGAATCCTATATATAAATAGGTAAGGAAAACAAATGAGTGGTTGGGGTGGGTGGGAAAATTCATTATCGTGTAAAGTATGGATTGCAAAATGATAAGTTTGTCAGGCATAGAGAGAGGATTTAACAAGAAGAAGGTAAAATATCGCTTGGTTTTTTCTTAATTTTAATACTTTTTCGTGCTCAACTTAAAAAAGAATTTGCTATTTTTGCAACGCAGTTAGGAAATAAGAAGGGTCGGCGAGATGCTTCGGATGACTGATGCAGAAAAGTAAATGCGAGTGTTTATAACTATATTATAGAACTTTTTAAAATTAAACAAGATGATTAAAGTAGGTATTAACGGTTTCGGTCGTATCGGCCGTTTCGTATTCCGTGCAGCTCAAAAAAGAAACGATATCCAAATCGTAGGTATTAACGAC
>CASEMX010000070.1 GCA_949289155.1 uncultured Parabacteroides sp. | reverse complement strand
TTCTACAAGAGGTCATAAAGGTGCTAAGTCCAGATCGGGTTATAAGAACAAGATCGGTTTCGAAGGTGGTCAAATGCCAATTCAGAGACGTTTGCCTAAGTTTGGATTCAAGAATATTAATCGCGTAGAGTATAAGGCTATTAATATTGAGACTTTACAGCAATTGGCTGAAGCTCGGAATTTGTCAAAGATCGGCATTGAAGAATTAGTAAATGCTGGATTTATTTCAAATTCACAGTTGGTTAAGATTCTTGGAAATGGTAGCTTGACTGCAAAATTGGAAGTTGCTGCGCATGCATTTTCTAAATCTGCAGAGGCTGCAATTCAGGCAGCAGGTGGTACTGTAGTTAAACTCTAATAGAATGAGAGCTGTTGAGACTATAAAGAATATCTGGAAGATTGAGGATCTGAGAAATCGGATCCTCACCACTCTTTTGTTAGTGGTCATCTATCGTTTTGGAACGTTTGTAGTCCTTCCGGGTATTGATCCTAAAGCATTAACTGCTTTGCAAGAACAGACGAGAGGCGGTTTGATGGCATTGTTGGATATGTTTTCCGGTGGTGCTTTTTCTAATGCTTCTATATTTGCATTGGGTATCATGCCTTATATCTCTGCGTCTATTGTCATGCAGTTGTTAGCCATCGCAGTTCCTTCCTTTCAGAAATTACAGCGGGAAGGTGAGAGTGGACATCGGAAAATAAATCAGTGGACTCGTTATTTGACGGTTGCCATTTTGTTATTCCAAGGTCCTACTTATTTGGTTAACTTAAGCGTACAGTTGAAAGCTGTTGGTGCTTCTTTACCTGCCGGCATTTGGTTTACGATTTCTTCTACGATAATATTAGCTGCAGGGAGTATGTTTATCTTGTGGTTAGGAGAAAGAATAACAGACAAAGGTGTTGGTAATGGTATCTCTTTCATCATTTTGGTAGGTATCATAGCTCGTTTGCCTCATTCACTGTTCCAAGAATTTATTTCGAGAACAAGTGAAAAAACAGGTGGATTGGTTATGTTCTTATTTGAAATGTTGTTTTTGTTACTTGTTATTGCGGGGGCGATTTTGCTTGTGCAAGGTGTACGTAAAGTCCCTGTTCAATATGCAAAAAGGATAGTAGGTAATAAACAATATGGCGGTGCGCGTCAGTATATTCCATTAAAGGTAAATGCTGCAAACGTAATGCCGATTATTTTTGCACAAGCAATTATGTTTATTCCTATCTCTATTGTTGGTTTTTCTAGTACCGGCGAGCAATCAGGTTTCTGGGCTGCATTTATGGATAATACAGGATTCTGGTATAATTTAGTATTTGCCGTTTTGATTATTCTGTTTACCTATTTTTATACAGCTATTACAATTAATCCGACTCAAATGTCTGATGATTTGAAGAGAAACAATGGTTTCATTCCGGGGGTTAAGCCAGGTAAACAAACCAAAGACTATTTGGATACGATTATGGACCGCATCACTTTGCCGGGTGCTATCTTTTTAGCAATTGTAGCGATTATGCCTGCATTTGCAAGGTTGGCTGGCGTTAGTATGGCGTTCTCACAATTCTTTGGTGGTACATCTTTGTTGATTATGGTTGGTGTGGTGTTGGATACACTGCAACAAGTCGAAAGTCATTTGTTAATGCGTCATTATGACGGATTGTTGAAGTCTGGTAGAATTAAAGGTCGTTCAGGCTCTGTTGCTGCTTATTAATTTCGATGATTTATTTAAAAACAGATGAAGAAATCGAATTGATGCGTGATGCGAATCAGTTAGTCGGTCGTACATTGGCTGAAATAGCAAAATATATTGCTCCAGGTGTATCAACGCTTCAATTGGATAAAGTAGCCGAAGAGTTCATTAGAGATAATGGAGCGATTCCGGCCTTTTTGGGATATGGTGGTTTTCCGAACTCTATTTGTGCTTCTGTTAACGAACAGGTTGTACATGGCATCCCTTCTTCAAAAACGATTTTAAAGGAGGGGGATGTAATATCGATAGATTGCGGTACGATTCTGAATGGTTTTGTTGGGGATTCGGCTTATACATTTTGCGTAGGCGAAGTTGATCCGGCAGTAAAACGCCTTTTGAAAATAACCAAAGAGTCATTATATAAAGGTATAGAAGCGGCCGTAGAAGGTAAGCGGGTAGGAGATATAAGTAATGTCGTTCAGACATACTGTGAGTCTCATAACTATTCTGTTGTTCGTGAATTGGTGGGACATGGAATTGGACGGAAAATGCATGAAGAACCGGAAGTCCCTAATTATGGTCGAAGAGGTTGTGGACCTTTGTTGAAAAGCGGTATGTGTATCTGCATAGAGCCGATGATTAACATGGGAAGTAAGAATGTGGTTTTTGAAAAAGATGGATGGACGGTTCGGACGAAAGATCGCAAATGTTCAGCCCATTTTGAACACTGCATAGCAATACGCCCGGAAGGTCCTCGAATCTTATCTTCATTTGAGTTTTTAGAAGAAGTTTTAGGTAGTAATGCAATTTAATTTTATATATGGCTAAACAAGCGGCGATTGAACAAGATGGTGTAATTGTGGAAGCATTGTCAAATGCAATGTTTCGTGTAGAATTAGAGAATGGACATGAGATAACGGCTCATATTTCCGGAAAGATGCGTATGCATTATATTAAAATTCTTCCAGGAGATAAAGTCCGTGTTGAAATGTCTCCATACGATCTATCAAAAGGTCGAATTGCTTTTAGATATAAATAAAAAATAGTAGATATGAAAGTAAGAGCATCTTTGAAGAAACGTACCCCCGACTGCAAAATCGTGAGAAGAAAGGGTCGTTTATATGTAATTAACAAGAAAAACCCGAAGTATAAAGTACGTCAGGGATAATTTTATTATTTTTGCAAAATAATTAAAGTAAGGATATGGCTATAAGAATAGTTGGTGTTGATTTGCCACAGAATAAGCGAGGTGAAGTTGCGTTGACTTATATTTATGGTATCGGTCGTAGTGCAGCTAACACTATTTTAGCAAAAGCAGGCATTGATCGCGATATTAAAGTACAAGATTGGACAGATGATCAGGCTGCTAAGGTGCGTGAAATTATCGGCGCTGAATACAAGGTTGAAGGTGACCTTCGTTCAGAAGTTCAGCTGAACATCAAGCGTCTGATGGATATCGGTTGTTATAGAGGTATTCGCCATCGTTTGGGCTTGCCGTTGAGAGGTCAGAAAACTAAGAATAACTCTCGTACTCGTAAGGGTAAGAAGAAAACTGTTGCAAATAAGAAAAAAGCTACTAAATAATAAGCGTTGAGATATGGCAAAAAAAACAGTCGCAGCAAAGAAGAGAAACGTAAAAGTTGACGCATACGGTCAAGCTCACATCCATTCTTCTTTTAATAACATTATCGTATCTCTTGCCAATAGTGAAGGTCAAGTTATTAGCTGGTCTTCTGCTGGTAAGATGGGATTTAGAAGCTCTAAAAAGAATACTCCGTACGCTGCACAGATGGCAGCTCAGGACTGTGCTAAGGTAGCATACGATTTGGGTTTGCGTAAGGTGAAAGTGTATGTTAAGGGACCGGGTAACGGACGTGAGTCTGCTATTCGTACAATTCATGGCGCAGGTATTGAAGTAACAGAAATTATCGATGTTACTCCGCTGCCGCACAACGGTTGTCGTCCTCCTAAAAAGAGAAGAGTATAATTTTAATTTTAGTTTCTTGAATATTGAATCCGGAATTGTGAATAGATTGCATATAGACCTTATCCTCTCTGTGATCGCGGCTGCACGGTTCCAGATTCATGCAGAACGTTTATAAAATAAATAGAAAAAATGGCAAGATATACTGGACCTAAAACAAGAATTGCCCGTAAATTTGGCGAAGCTATCTTCGGAGCAGATAAAGTTCTTTCTAAAAAGAATTATCCTCCAGGACAGCATGGTAACGCACGGAAGAGAAAAACTTCTGAATATGGTATTCAGCTTCGCGAGAAACAAAAAGCAAAATATACATATGGCGTATTAGAGAAGCAGTTTAGAAACTTGTTTGAAAAAGCTTCTCGTTCAAAAGGTATTACTGGTGAAGTCCTCCTTCAATTATTGGAAGGCCGTTTGGATAATGTAGTTTATCGTTTGGGCATTGCTCCGACAAGAGCTGCTGCTCGTCAGTTGGTTTCTCACCGTCATATTACGGTGGACGGACAGGTAGTAAATATTCCGTCTTATGCAGTAAAGCCGGGTCAGATTGTCGGTGTTCGTGAGAAGTCTAAATCATTGGAAGTAATTGCTGATGCTTTGGCTGGTTTCAATCACAGCAAGTATCCTTGGATTGAATGGGATCAAAACTCTTTGAGCGGTAAATTATTGCATTTGCCGGAAAGAGCAGATATCCCTGAAAATATTAAAAACAGTTGATCGTAGAATTGTATTCTAAATAATAATTGATTCCATGGCGATATTAGCATTTCAAAAACCCGATAAAGTATTAATGTTGGAAGCGGACAATTTCTTCGGTAAATTCGAATTTCGTCCGTTGGAGCCTGGTTATGGTATTACCATTGGCAATGCCTTACGCCGTATTCTCTTGTCTTCATTGGAAGGGTTTGCTATTACGTCTATCAAAATCGATGGAGTAGATCATGAGTTTGATACTATTCCGGGCGTTATTGAAGATGTAACAAACATTATCCTGAATTTGAAACAAGTACGCTTTAAGCATACAAGTGATGACATTGAGAATGAAAAAGTAAGTATTACTGTTTCGGG
This sequence comes from uncultured Parabacteroides sp., assembly GCA_949289155.1. GTDB lineage: Bacteria > Bacteroidota > Bacteroidia > Bacteroidales > Tannerellaceae > Parabacteroides. Next base: position 1,544 of record CASEMX010000070.1, on the reverse strand, counting down.
TTCGGAAGTGTTCAAAGCCGGTGATATAGGTAAACAGTTATCAGGATTCGAAGTTTTGAACCCAGATTTGACTATTTGTCATTTGGATCCGAACGCAAGTTTCCAGATTGAGTTGACGATAAACAAAGGACGTGGATATGTCCCTGCTGATGAAAACAGAAAGCCGGAAGATGATGTCCATGTAATTGCAATCGATTCGATTTATACGCCGATTCGCAACGTCAAATATACAATCGAAAACTTCCGTGTTGAGCAAAAGACGGACTACGAAAAGTTGGTTCTTGAAATTGCCACTGATGGTTCTATCCACCCGAAGGAGGCGTTGAAAGAGGCGGCTAAGATTCTGATTCATCATTTCATGTTGTTCTCCGACGAAAAGATTGCTGTCGAAACGGTGGATAACGAAGGCAATGAGGAATTCGATGAAGAGGTGCTTCACATGCGCCAGCTTTTGAAGAGCAAATTGGCCGATATGGATCTTTCTGTTCGTGCTTTGAACTGCTTGAAGGCTGCTGATGTTGAGACATTGGGTGAGTTGGTTAAGTTCAACAAAAATGATTTGTTGAAGTTCCGCAACTTCGGTAAGAAGTCGCTCACCGAGTTGGATGAGTTGCTGGCTGGTTTGAACCTTTCATTCGGTATGGATATCTCAAAATATAAATTAGATAAAGAGTAAGTATAGCGATGAGACATAATAAAAAAATAAATCATTTAGGTCGTACAAACACTCACCGTAACGCGATGCTTTCCAATATGGCATGTTCTCTGATCTTGCATAAGAGAATCTTTACTACGGTTGCTAAGGCTAAGGCGCTTCGCAAGTTTGTTGAACCGCTTATCACGAAGTCTAAAGAGGACACAACTCATTCAAGACGTGTGGTATTTAGTAATTTGCAGAATAAGTTTGTTGTAACTGAGCTTTTCAAAGAGGTTTCTCAGAAGGTGGCTGAACGTCCGGGCGGATATACTCGTATCATCAAGACCGGTAATCGTTTGGGTGATAACGCTGCAATGTGCTTCATTGAGTTGGTTGACTACAATGAAAACATGAAGAAAGAGGGACCGACTAAGAAGGTCGGCAGAACTCGTCGTTCTCGCAAGAAATCGACAACTCAGGCTGAAACTCCGGCAGCAGAAGCTACTGCTACTGAAGCTCCGGTTGCAGCTGCTGAAGAAAAAGCTGCTGAATAAGAAGAATTATTCTATTCAAGTAATACTGGGAAAGAGGCTGTATTCTAATGAATGCAGTCTCCTTTTTATATCTGTTCTTCCTGTTCTTTTGCCTTAATGCAAAAGAACCAAAAAATCAAGTTGCTCCCTACTTTCTGGCTTGACCCAGAAAGTAGCAAAGAAGTCAAGGCTGCGCCTGCTTCGCTACTCTCTCCCTTCATTTCGCTGGAATCTCGGAAACTCGCGCTTCGCGCTCAAACAGCCGAGCTTCCGGACGCTCCATTCCGGTCGTTCGCTTAACGCTCACCAGCCGAGGCCAATCTAATAGCTCCCCTGCCTCTTAGGGGAGCTGCCCGGAGGGCTGAGGGGTAATC
>CASEMX010000069.1 GCA_949289155.1 uncultured Parabacteroides sp. | reverse complement strand
TCAACAATGACCCATTCTTTGTTTACAGTTGCTTTGTTTGCAGAAATGGTCTTAAAACTTAAAGTATCCACTGCTTAAATGTTTAATAAATTAATAAATCAAAAAACTTGCCTTATCCCTTTGGCACTTCGGACACATGACGCGCCAAAGTTCTAAGAACTAAACTTTTAGTACAATTTGATAATAATCGGCTTGCAAAGGTACGGATATTATTTGAATTACAAAAATTCCCACCTGTTTTTTACAAAGAGTTTTTCTTTTGTATCCGTTCGATGGCTTTCCGGATGGAACTGAGTCCAAATTCGGTAGGGGCAAGTGTTTCCGGACGACGGATAACAATCTCTGCTGCATCGTCTGCGGCATTTGCCAAACCGAAATCTTTCACCCGGCATTCGAAGAACATATCGAGCGTATGCACTACAAATCCTTTATAAGGATAAATATTCGGGATGGAAAACAGGTAGCGGCAATTATCTATTTCCAATCCGGTTTCCTCTTTTACCTCTCGAGCAGCTGCCTCTTCACCGCTTTCATACATATCGACAAATCCTCCGGGCAAATCCAAGCTTCCTTTACCCGGTTCTTTGGCCCGCCGCACCAGCAATAACTCGCCTGCCTCATTTTTTATAAAGCAAGCTACCGCAGCAGAGGGATTAAAATAATAAACAAAGCCGCAATGCGTACACATCTTCGACTTCCCATTATGCTCTACAAAGGTTGGTTGTCCGCAAATCGGGCAATACACAAACTGATGCAATGGATGAACTGACTGTTTCATACCTTATTTATATATAAAAAGAACACGCAGAAGAAACGAAGTCCATTCGTCTCGCCTGCGTGTCAATTCACTTTTATGGAATGTTAAGCCTGTTGGTCTTTCACTTCCCAGCCTAAAGCACTTGCGCCCAATACAGCCGCATCGCTTTCCTTCAACTGAGAGAACAACAGCTTCGTCTTTCCTTCATAAATCTTCAAGATGTTCTTTTCCATCGCACGTTTAATCGGATTCATGATTAAATCACCGGACTTAGCCAATCCGCCGAACAAAATAATCGCTTCCGGACTTGAGAATGCAACGAAATCAGCAAAAGCTTCGCCCAAGATAGTCCCTGTAAACTCAAAGATTTCCAAAGCCATCTTATCATTCTTCATTGCGGCATCATAAACGTCCTTCGAAGTAATCTCTGACGGATCCAAATCGCGGAGCAAACTTTCATCTTTACGGATTTCCAAGAATTCGCGTGCCGTACGTGCTACACCCGTTGCTGAAGCATACGCTTCCAAACAACCTTGGCGGCCACAACCGCAAGGACGTCCGTTGTTTCGACGAACAATTACGTGACCCAATTCGCCAGCGAAGCCGTCATGACCGTAAACCAAGTTTCCGCCAATCACAATTCCGCTACCCACACCGGTTCCTAACGTAATCACGATAAAATCTTTCATTCCGCGAGCCGCTCCGTAAGTCATTTCCCCGATAGCTGCTGCATTTGCATCATTGGTCAATGCAACAGGAATACCATTCAAATATTCACTGATTAGCTGAGCCAATGGAACAACACCTTTCCAAGGAAGGTTCGGAGCGAATTCGATGCAACCGTTAAAGAAGTTTCCGTTCGGTGCGCCGATACCTACTCCTTTAATCTTTTCCGGTCCGCCCGCTTGGTCGATAACATTCTTCAGGCCATCACCCAAAGCTGTTACATAATCATTAATGTCTGTATATTTGCCAGTCTTGATAGAACTGCTGTATAGGATTGTTCCGCGCGCATCTACAACGCCGAAAACCGTATTGGTACCGCCTATATCGATACCTACTACATAAGGCTTCTCCATGATTCTATATTTAGGATTAATAATGTTTTTTGTTTGTTTTCTTCGGCAAATATAACTTGTTTATGAAAAGCTACAATAAAAATTCCCCGAAATTTTACAGTCTATTCATCATTTTGTTACAGAAACACCGAATTTATGTTGCAGAAATATGTTGTAAAACTATTTCTCGAGCAAAGGCAAAATTTCTATCCAATAATCGTCAGGGTCATTAATGAAGTAAAGCCCCATCTCTTCGTTCTCGAAGCAGACACATCCCATCGCTTTATGGTAAGCACGTGCCTCGTCATAATCGCCTCCCACACGGAAGCATAAATGGCTTTCATTATCACCTAAATCATACGCTTCTTTGCGGTCGCGCAGCCATGTCAACTCCAGCAAGAAGTTTCCCTCTTCATCCGTTAGATAAACCAAGATGAATGAGCCGTCGGCTGCCTCCTTACGGTGGTGCTCTTTTAAACCTAATGCCTTATCATAAAAGGCAATGCTGCGTTCCAAATCCAATACATTGATATTGAAATGGTCAAAATGTCCTTTTACTGCCATAATATTACTGTTACATTATCAAAAATCATATTTCTATCCCTTCACCCGGCTGGGCCAACAAGACGAAATGTACCCCTTTTTGCTCGGCATACCTTCCGAAAGGTTTTACTTCTTCCGGACGTTTCCAAAAGTGCATCGGAACAAACAACTCGACGGTCAGCATACTGACAAATTGCTCTGCTCCTCGAGCAAAATCACTACCAATACGCGGGTCAACAGGGAACATTGCCACGTCGATATGCGGGCAAGAAGTTTCAAGCTCCTTCAGTTCGTGCAGGAAATTTCCTTCCGCCATCTTTACCTCCCGTTCCGTCGATTCGTCTTTCCAATGCCAGTTATTCAAATCTCCGGCATGAAAGAAAGTTTTCCCGTCGCATTCCACTAAAAAAGAGACACCCACATCGGTCGAGCCGAATGCCGTGACGCGCAGATGTTCATCTGCATAAACTTCCCCTTTTCGCATAAAATTCGCCTCCTCCGCTTTTGCCTTTTTATGCTTCAAGATATCATGGCTCAATAGGTAAACGATATCTTCTTTCACCGCTTTCCATTGAAATATCTCCCGGCTGAAATGGTCGGGATGGAAATGAGATGATAACACATAAAGCGGTTTCGGCTGATACAGCACATAGTCATGCACATACCCCTGCTTCCCTTTCGTATCTTGATAATAATCGAAAAGCATCATGCACCGCTCCGCCTCCAGAACAAAGCAACTATGATATATATAGGTAAGTTTCATAAGGACAAAGGTAATGCAAATATTCCAAATAGGGAATAGGGTGGTAATCGAAGAGGTATAAATTCCCTACCTGACAGGGCAAAGCCAAATCAAGTGGAGAGCAAATCCTTTCTCAACACCTCATGAATTAGATGCCGAAGACAATCTCTCTATAAAGAACAAGGTTGCCTGCAGCAAAGGCTCCAAATCCTTCTTAACCGTATCGAAGACGACCTCGGCGTCCACATTAAAATACCCATGTGCTATTTGGTCCCTCATCCCTTTTACAGCTTTCCATGGAATAGAGAGCCATAAAGATAATAATTGAGAGTCCGTATCTTTATCTATCTTCTTAAATCCTTCTCCGATAGACTCGATTAACATGCAACTTGCTGCCAAATTTTTCATACCTTCGGGAGACGACAAATAATCATCGACATGCGTAACCTCCCAATTCCATACTTGCAATAAAAGAATAGCTTCTCTTTTCTGCCTCAACGTTTCGTATCCTATCTTGTTTAAGAAAATACATAGACGCCATCCTTTTCTATTTCGTTTTTTAAGAAGGGACTCATATTCCGATTCATCCGTATGACATCCACCGAGCAACCCAACAATGCTTCCAGCTGCTGTTTCAATGATACCAATTGATAAAGGCAGGGAGCCATTTCCACACAGATATCCACATCGCTCCCCGCTTGATGTTCTCCTCTTGCCACAGAACCAAAAAGACAGAGCGAACGTATACCGAAACAATGCTTTAGTTCATCGGCATGATTACGCAATATGGTCAAATATTCTTCTCGGGTTTTCATTGCCTCTCTTATTCGATAATATATCCCATTCCTTTCCGCAAACTTAGGCAATTCTATTTATATTTCCAAACCATTATTGCTATTTTAGGAAATAAGGATTATACTATAAAAAAATCCCTGCTTGATAGAGCGAATCATATCAAGCAGGGTGCGATGCCGTAACATTATAGTATGTTTAACAGATTGAGTTAAACATACATGGGCTTTAGCTGTCCATTAAGGATTGGGAACGCCCGGTTCCGCTTCGTCTTCATCTAATTCTTCATCAGCAGCTGAATCATTAGTACTATCAATTACATCGAATTCAAATTCGATATTATTAATTACATCCCGCAGTTCTGCGCTTGGAAGGAAACGCAGCTTCCTGTTGGTAATCGAGTCAATATTCGCCTCCTTCTCCACTTCGCTGCTTTTTGCATTGAACGAAGGGATGAAGGTTCCGAAACCATCAATCCGTACTGCATGCCCTTCGCGAATGAAGGTCTGCATGGAACCGACCAGCCCGTAAAGGGTGGCTTGTACGATACCTCTGTTAATTCCGCCCGTCTTTGCGATTTGGTCACAGAGATGCTCAAACGGTACAACTGTCGCTCTATCCGGAACGACCACGTACTTTTCGGTTTTTGTCTTATCATAACCGAAAACTTTTTTAATTCGACGTATTCTTAACGCCATCTTTTCTTTTTTTAAATTATAAAATACGGGGTCTTTCAAACACTCATTTATCCCTTCACCCATTGGGATAAACTTACCTCAATGAAGAACAAGAGCAGGAATAAAACCTTTCCTTGTTACCTTTTGAGGCAACAATAAATATAGATTAAATACAAGAGAAATATTATCAGGACTATTAAACTATTAAAAAGAAGTATTAAAAGGAGAGCTGCTTAATCATTAGCATTAAAAATATCATCAGTAATTATTACAGCATCGCTGCAGCTCTATTATCAGTATTAGAAACAATTACATGAAAAGCATCATCATTAAACTATCATGTAATTGTGCTCTCTTGCATCTGAAGACAAAGGTATAAATTTTTCTTTTTCCTCCAAATTTTCTGGTAATGTAAAATAAACTGTGTCACGCATTATTTTCCATTAGAAAACTCATCGGTCGGGGAGCGGCCAGCGCCAAGGGGCGGGACCACCCGTCC
>CASEMX010000068.1 GCA_949289155.1 uncultured Parabacteroides sp. | reverse complement strand
AAAATATCGGTCGCGCAAAGCAAGGGTATCTTCGATAATCTCTTTGAAATGCGGATGAAGCGTAGGCTCTCCGTTTCCCGCAAAGGTCAGCACATCGGGAGCCGGACCGTTCGCCTGCATATCCAGTAAGCGTTGTTCCAATGCCTGGCGCACTTCCTCACGGGCAGGAAGTTTGGCATGGGGGCGATGGTCTTTATTGTATCCACACTCGCAATAGATGCAATCGAACGTACAACATTTCCCGTCAGCGGGAAGCAAATTGATTCCTAACGACACTCCCAACCGGCGACTATGCACCGGCCCGAAGATAGGAGAAGGGTATATTACGGTTGACATAAGCTTTCTTTTTGTATTATACAACGCAAACATAATGCTTTTACGACATACTACCAAATTTATATAAGTTGATAACATAAAATCTATGTAGTTCGTAATAAAAAAATACATTTACCACTTTACCCTGACCTGTACTTGCAAGTCCGCCTTATCGCTTCCTTGTATCTCTTCTGTACCCGAACTGATACGATTCCGATCCTGATAATGCGTCCAGCCCCATTTGGCTTGAATCATCAACCGATTTTTCCACGTATATTTCAAGTTGATTGCCATACGTGTACCTCTGCCATAAAAAGAATTCATGGAGAAAGCATAAAGCAAACCGGGTTCGTAAACGTAAACGCGCGAATTGTAATCTTGTGTATGAAACCATGTTCCGGTCACTGACGCTTGAACGGGAATCTTGGGAATGCTTCCTTTCACCGTTCCGCTCACATAGCCTCCTGTTGATTTTTCCCTTCCGTTATACGAAGCCATCACACCTTCTGCCACACCTTTTAAGGAAAGATATGCATTCGGCGCATACGAACATTGGTAATGCAAGCGCTGCCTTACGTAAGGCAACACAAACTTTGTTTCATCGGGCGAAGTATAGTTCTTAGCTTTGTTCTTATAGGCATACTTTATTAACATCGATAGTGAATTGAATGGTGAATAACTTAACTGGCATAATCCGTCGAATCCCGATGTATGGTCACGGTCCACCTGGTACCTGCGATAGAAGAAATGAAAGAAATCACCGTAACACAAAAGTTTGAACTTTCCTAAGAAGCTGGTTTCCAATCCTAAATAAGCTCCCGTTTCGTTTTGAAGTTTTGAGTTCTCGCCAAATGCGTTTCCATAAAGCGACTGGTAACGCTTATCGTAATAGCGGTGAATAAATAAGAGATTGGTATTCACACTCGGTTGATAACTGATTGCATTGAGGGTAGCTATCTTTCCCGCTTTATCCATAGCCGTCTCGCCGGAAAGCGTAAACCGATGAAGAAAAAATTTGTAATTCACTCCTATGTTATAAAAATAGTTTCCGCGAGGATAATAAAGATTATACGGACGTGCATCGGGATTCAACACCCTGTTGAAACGATTATACACAGCAGTTAAACCAAATTCAGTGAATTTCCCATTATAAGTTAAGTTACATCCTGTCAAATGATTAGATACGGTATGTTTCTTTTCCATATCTTTTTTCAACCGATGATATCCATCGGTTTTCAACGACCTTATAAACCCGTTTTCCACACGTGCGTCTTGTTTCCTGAATGAATAAAAAGCCGATGCTTGCCAGCGTTTTGTCACTTGATACGTAGCTCCTATGCCTTGTAAAAACTCTCCTTCTCCAGTCGAAGTATATTTCGTGAATCCTTGCCCGAAACGGTTCCGGTTGATCATTCCCTTTCCTAATGTAAAGCTTCCGATATTCAATACCAGCCCATACCCGAAGTTCGCCTTAAAATTACCGATTGCCAATACCTTGAATTTCTTCAGATTTGAAAGAAACAGATATCCCGAATAAGCATCATACCCTTTTCGGTTGTACTGGCTAAAGAACGGTTCACCCGCGTCTTTCTCGGCGGTAAACCCGAAATAAACTTGTTTGTTGTATTGGAAACGATAGCGGACATTGTGATAAAACGGGTCGCCATAATAACGTTTGTTCGGACTCTCCGCCAAGGTTTCTGCATCATAATCAGCATACCCTGCTTTGATGTTGAAAGGAATGTCCAAGCGTGTTAATAACTCTTGTTTATTGTATTTCCACAAGTTCCGCCACGAAAACTTATCTTTCTCATTATCAGATGGTCCGATATAGATAAAGTCGGTTAAAAACTTTCGGGTCTGCCAGTCCATTCCTTCTACTCCTAACAGTTCATTCTTGGTCAGCATCGGTCCGTATTTATAGATATAATACAGGATATTCTCTATCATCTTGTCCGACAGGAACGGAAGTTGTTCCAATTCTTCTTTGGTAATGGTGTTGATATTGAAAGGATGTTCGGCTATCTCGCTCAGTTCTTCGTATTTCTCTCTCCAGTCTTCCAATTCTTCGGAAGCCGAAATGTCTTCGTTCCACTCCAGCCAATCAGACTGAGCGAACAAGGGTGTTAATACATAATAAATTAATAACCAACAACAAAGGATACGTTTCAACATACTATTCACAAGTTATCAACAAAGGTCGATACGTTAATTTTTCGTATAAGCTTCGCTTTGTTTTTATCACGATTCATTATTATTCCTATTTTTGCGGATATGAAAAATAGTTTATACATAGTATTTGTTTTGCTCTTCACTTTCGGCCTGAAAGCCAAAGCGCAAACTTCTTCTTCTCACACTACGATATACAAAGTACCCGTCATTGTGTATAAAGGAGATACTATACCTTGTATAACGCTAAGAACCGTGTATGTATATCCCGAACTGCATTTTAAAAACAAACGCCAACGCAGATATTACAATAAATTGGTGAGAGATGTAAAAAAAACCCTTCCTATAGCCAAGGAAATAAACCGGGCGGTGATAGAAACTTACGAATACTTAATGACCCTGCCTGATGAAAAGGCACGCAATCAGCATATCAAGTTAGTGGAAAAAGGATTGAAAGAGCAATACACCCCCCGCATGAAGAAATTAACATTCTCGCAAGGCAAGTTATTAATAAAGTTGGTGGATAGAGAATGCAACCAGTCTTCTTATCAATTGGTAAAAGCGTTTATGGGACCCTTTAAAGCAGGATTCTATCAGGCATTTGCCGCACTGTTCGGTGCCAGCTTAAAGAAAGAATATCAACCAGACGATAAAGATAAATTAACCGAACGGGTGGTTACACTGGTGGAAAACGGGCAACTGTGATTTCATTCATCGTATTCACCACAGAGGACACAGAGGTACACAGTTTTTATTGTTTCCTCTGTGTTACTCTGTGTCCTCTGTGGTAAATAAATCACTTATAGTAACTTACACGCAAATTCCCAAATGATAATCCCTGCCGTTACCGATACGTTCAACGAATGTTTGGTACCGAATTGAGGGATTTCGATACATCCATCGCACAAATTCACCACCTCTTGCTTTACGCCTTTCACCTCATTCCCCAATACGACCGCATACTTCTTGGCTGGTTCCAAAACAAGTTTGTCCAGCATCGTACTTCCTTCGCATTGCTCAATGGAAAATACCGTATACCCCATCGCATGAAGCTCGTTTACAGCATCTTCCGTAGAGTGAAAATATTTCCAGTCTACCGTATATTCAGCTCCTAATGCTGTCTTGTGCATTTCCGAATGGGGAGGAGTAGCGGTAATGCCACATAAGTAGATGCAATCAACCAAGAATGCGTCCGATGTACGAAATACCGCACCGATGTTATGCAAACTCCGTACATCATCCAATACCACTACCAACGGAAGTTTCCGTGCCTCTTTAAACTCTTCCACCGTCAGGCGGTTCATTTCCGTAACCTTCAGTTTTCGCAATTCTGCCATATATTTATATCAATTGTCCGAAATATCAAAATCATTTCAAATTCACCGCAAAGATAACAAAGTATATTCATAACCCTGTTGAAAACGGTGGAAAACCTGTATAAAAACAATGCAAAGAAAATGAAAACTTAAGCTTGCTTTATTCGAAGAAATACATATATCTGCAACCAAACGAACTATCCAAAAATAAAACCAGAAAGTTTCATCACTGGTTTAAACAGATTTTTTAGCACAAAAAACAAAGCGTATAAAAAGAAAGTTTTTAACTTTGCGACCTATCAACTAAAAGTGAATAGCAAACGTAAAAAGTATAAAATCAATGCGTAAGCCTGTTAATTCATACTTAATAGCGGCTTGCCGGATGCTTATAACTTTAAAAGCAAATATTTGATTCGATTTTTACGAACACTATGAACTGGCTATTATAACTATCATAGATTTTTCAAAAAAAGAAAAAAAATAAAATTTAATATGAGAAAAGAGGAATGGTTGGAAAAAGGGTATGCTGATGAAGCAATAGCCGAAGGCATTGATTTGAAAGCGGAAATCAGACGCTTGTGTAAAGAAAAGAATGCTGTTATCTTAGGGCACTTTTATCAAGCGGACGAAATTCAGGAGATAGCCGATTTTATCGGCGATAGCTTGGCGTTGGCACAATGGGCGGCAAAGACCGATGCGGATATCATTGTAATGTGCGGTGTGCATTTTATGGGTGAAACCGCTAAGATTCTTTGTCCCGGGAAAAAAGTGTTGATACCCGACTTAAATGCGGGATGTTCATTGGCGGATAGTTGTCCGGCTGATAAACTTGCAAAGTTCATCGAAGCACATCCTGGATATACGGTGATTTCGTACGTCAATACCAGTGCAGCCGTAAAAGCACTTACCGATGTAGTGGTTACATCTACCAATGCCAAGCAAATCGTGGAAAGTTTCCCGGAAGACCAGAAAATAATCTTTGGTCCCGACAAGAACCTGGGAAATTACATCAATTCTATTACAAGCAGAAATATGTTGCTTTGGGACGGTGCTTGTCATGTGCATGAAAAATTTTCGGTGGAAAAAATTCTGGAGTTGAAAAAACAATATCCTGATGCAGCTGTATTGGTACATCCCGAATGTAAAGGGGCTGTAGCGAAGTTGGCAGATAAAGTAGCGTCTACCGCCGGATTGCTGAAGTATGCCGCGGCGAGTGAAAAGAAAGATTTTATCGTAGCTACAGAGAGTGGTATTCTTTACGAGATGCGGAAGAAATGTCCGGATAAGCATTTCATTCCGGCACCGCCTGAAGACAGCACGTGTGCTCATAACGAATGTAATTTCATGCGCTTGAATACATTGGAGAAATTATACAACACCTTGAAGTATGAATGGCCTGAAGTGGAGGTGGACCCGAATGTTGCAAAGAAGGCAATCGTACCTATCCAGCGTATGCTCGAAATATCTTCCAGGTTAGGATTATGATGTTTTTTTTGTTAAAATCCTTTTAATGAGAATTTTAATACATTAAAATATGTTGTAAAATCTATTTTTCTTATCTATATCTATTGCTATATTTAGAGAAACACGTATATTTGCAATGTGTTTTTCATAGTATTAGATTTAAGGTTAACAAAGGTTGGAGTACAGCGGTACTCCTTTTTTTATGTCCGTATGTTACTTTATTGGCAAATTTAGTATTTCTATTTGTTTTCATTTCCCCTGTTTAGCTGTTTTGTCGGTGCAGATATATGCGTTTCCCTTTCCATTTATCTTCCTTTTGTCATTCATCCGCCTGCGTTGCTTCTTTCCCCTTCCTCGCGCGTATGCGTAATATATATTAAGGAGTTTCTGTTTTCTCTTTTTCATTTCTTTTTTGGATGATTTTTTCTTCTAACGTTTTAATTATCAGTTGTGTTCGTCTTTCCGGTAAAAAAAGTTCAAAAAAAAGTTTCCTTATCGTTTGCAGGAATCGTGAAAAGCTGTACCTTTGCACTCGCTTTTTCGTCTTTCCGGTAAAAAAAGTTCAAAAAAAAGTTCCCTTATCGTTTGCAGGAATCGTGAAAAGCTGTACCTTTGCACTCGCTTTCGGGAAGGGACGGTGCCGATGAGGCTGGTAAGTCCTGGAAATGAAAGTGTTCTATGAGATTATTTGGATAGGAGACGACGAGAGAGAAGAGAGGTCAATTCCAGGAAATGGAAACAGATGAAGGAAGTGATCCGGGACAGAGATTAGACAAGATCCGGGACAGAGATTAGACAAGAGATATTTTACAATGAAGAGTTTGATCCTGGCTCAGGATGAACGCTAGCTACAGGCCTAACACATGCAAGTCGAGGGGCAGCATGGTGCCAGCTTGCTGGCGCTGATGGCGACCGGCGCACGGGTGAGTAACGCGTATCCGACCTACCTTCCGCCCGGGGATAGCCTTCCGAAAGGGAGATTAAGACCCGATGGTGTCAGGGGGCTTCATGGCATCCTGACTAAAGGCGACGGCGGGAGCTGGGGATGCGTCCCATTAGGCAGTTGGCGGGGTAACGGCCCACCAAACCGACGATGGGTAGGGGTTCTGAGAGGAAGGCCCCCCACATTGGAACTGAGACACGGTCCAAACTCCTACGGGAGGCAGCAGTGAGGGATATTGGTCAATGGCCGGAAGGCTGAACCAGCCAAGTAGCGTGGAGGATGACTGCCCTACGGGTTGTAAACTCCTTTTATGCGGGAATAAAGTCGGGCACGTGTGCCCGTTTGCATGTACCGCAGCATGAATAAGCATCGGCTAACTCCGTGCCAGCAGCCGCGGTAATACGGAGGATGCAGGCGTTATCCGGATTTATTGGGTTTAAAGGGAGCGCAGACGGGCCTTTAAGTCAGCTGTAAAATCGCGCGGCTCAACCGCGTGCAGCAGTTGAAACTGGAGGCCTTGAGTGCGGTCGCGGCAGGCGGAACTCGTGGTGTAGCGGTGAAATGCATAGATATCACGAAGAACCCCGATTGCGAAGGCAGCCTGCCAGTCCGTGACTGACGTTGAGGCTCGAAGGTGCGGGTATCGAACAGGATTAGATACCCTGGTAGTCCGCACGGTAAACGATGGGCGCTCGCCGTGGGCGATATACAGTCCGCGGCTTAGCGAAAGCGTTAAGCGCCCCACCTGGGGAGTACGCCGGCAACGGTGAAACTCAAAGGAATTGACGGGGGCCCGCACAAGCGGAGGAACATG
>CASEMX010000067.1 GCA_949289155.1 uncultured Parabacteroides sp. | reverse complement strand
CAAGTACCATACCTGCCGTGTCGTATAAACACCGCGCGAGGTCCCTGCCGGCTGTTTGAAATGCAATGTCTTAGGCTCTATTTCTATTTTATACATAAAAACGACATTTAATTATGGAAACTTAGGATAATCCTCGAAGCGGGGACGGCGTTTTTCGAGGAAGGCTTTGCCACCCTCTTGGGCTTCGTCCGTCATGTAATAAAGCATCGTGGCGTCGCCTGCCAATTCTTGGATACCGATTTGCCCGTCCAGTTCCGCATTCAGTCCGGCCTTAATCATACGGAGCGCGAGCGGACTGTGTTGCATCATGGTCTCTGCCCACTCCACTACTTCATCCTCCAACTTATCCAAGGGAACAACTTTATTTACCAGCCCCATTTCATACGCCTCTTGCGCGGTGTATTGCCGACAAAGGAACCAAATCTCACGCGCCCGCTTCTGCCCGACGCAACGCGCCAGATAGGAAGAACCTAAACCGGCATCGAAACTGCCCACACGCGGACCTGTCTGTCCGAACCGGGCATTCTCGGAAGCAATCGTCAAATCACACACTACGTGCAATACATGTCCTCCCCCAATCGCATAGCCATTCACCATTGCAATGACCGGCTTCGGAAGCGAACGGATTTGTTTCTGCACGTCAAGGATATTCAGGCGAGGCACACCGTCCGTACCCACATAACCACCACGTCCTTTCACGTGCATGTCGCCTCCCGAGCAGAATGCCTTGTCACCCGCACCGGTCAGGACTACCACGTTGATGTCTTGCCGTTCGCGGCAGATATAGAAGGCATCGCTCATCTCGCTGACGGTCGTCGGTGTAAAAGCGTTGCGATACCGTTCGCGATTGATCGTTATCTTGGCAATGCCGTTATACATTTCAAACAAAATCTCTTTGTATTCCTTAATGGGTTTCCATTCTCGTTTTGTTTCCATCTTTTCTTCGTTTAATTATTTCTTCAATCCATGATAATATTCTTTCAATAGACGCACATCTTCCGCCTTGTCGGTAAAGACTTCGAGGAATTGCGGATTCCCTTGCTGGTCCACCTGCATGAAAACAGGAAGGGCTGCTTCGAGTTCTTCTATCGTACGAATGGTCGTGTAATCAAATCCGCGTTCTTTTGCCCAGCCTTCGGCTTTCGTCTGGTGCGTAGCGGTCACAAAACGGTGTGTGCGTGCCTCCATTTTCAAACCGGGTAGCGATTGGAAGATTTCCCCTCCGCCATTATTGAGAAGCATGATTCGCAGATTCCCCCGCAGTTGATTGCACCAAAGGGCGTTCATATCGTAGAAGAAACTTAAATCTCCTATCAAGACAAAATTCAATTTGTCAGATGCCCACGCATACCCCAGTGCCGTAGAGAGCGAACCCTCGATACCGCTCGTTCCTCGGTTGCAGCATACCTCAACAGTGCTGGGTATCGGGAAGAGTTGTGCGTAGCGGACGGTCGAACTATTCCCCAAATGCAACACCGCATCGGCAGGAAGTGCACCCAATACCTTGCCAATTGCCGCCATCTCGGAATAAGCAAACGCAGGCACGGCGATTTCTTTTGAAAATTGTTCCCATCGCTTGGAGTATTCGTTGGGTTTATTTTCCAAAAGATAGGCTATTTTTTCGAGAAACTCGAACGGATCCATTTCGATAATGACTGTCTGCGCGCAAAAGGTATCCGTTACTTTGCCGTCAGCCGAGACGTGCCAATGTTCGCGCGGCGGATGTTTACGCAAAAACGTTTTCAGTCGCTTCGAGACAATATGCCCTCCGTAAGTAATCAGGAGGTCCGGGACGAGCTTCATCTGTTCTTCTTCGGGCAACGCATAAAGAATCGCGTCAAAGTTCTTTATCGGAAGACCGGGGACGGTCTGGTTTCCGGTATGCTCCATCAACCAAGCGAAATGCTTATAGAGTTGCTTGCAAATCTTCCGGTCGAAAAGATAAATCAAGTTGGTTTGCCCTACCGTCATCATGCGCTTCGAATATCCATTCAGGCGGGCAATCAAATCATCATATTGCCGGTCGTAAATATTCAATCCCTGATAACGGGTGATGACGCGCACCTCCGGCAACTCTTCTGCCGTGAACTGGAACAACGGTTCGGATATCGGGACATTGATATGCACCGGTCCTTTCCCGTGATGGTTCAATTCGAGCAAAGCCTCGTTTACCAACCGATTGCAATGCCATTCCTCTTCCGATGTATGGATTTCCGGCAAATCGACCGAACATTTCACCAATGAGCCGAACACATTCGGTTGCGGAAGCGTCTGGCCGTCCATCTGCCCAATCCATGCCGCCGGGCGGTCTGCTGAAATCACCACCAACGGCACTTGCTGGTAGAAGGCTTCCGCTACGGCCGGATGCAGATTCAGGAGCGCTGTCCCTGACGTACAGCAGACCGCTGCCGGTTTTCCCGAATTCAATGCCAATCCGATTGCGAAGAAACCTGCACTCCGCTCGTCAGTTACGGCATGACAAGAAAAATAGGGATGATTTGCAAACGTATGAATGAGCGGCGTATTCCGGCTGCCCGGACAAAGCACTACGTTCCGAATCTCATGAGCTTTCAATAAAGCCACCAGTTGTAGTATATTCTTTTTATCTGAATACATATTCGTTTATCGTTAATCTATGATTTTACGCATTGTTTGCATCTTGTCGTTCGTCTCTTTCCATTCCGATTCCAAAAGCGAAGATTCCAATAATCCGCCTCCGGCAAAGAGCGTATAAGTATCTCGCTGAATGCTCATGCAACGCAGGTTCACATATAAATCCGTCTTTCCATGCGGAGCTAACCAGCCCACGAAACCGGAATAATAGCGGCGGTCGTACCCTTCATGTTCCAAAATAAAACGATAGGCTTTATCCTTCGGTAGTCCGCAGACCGCCGGTGTCGGATGGAGTTTATCCAAAAGTGTCCCTAATTCCCGGTTATTCGGAAGCCGGAAACGGAAGTCGCTCCTCAAATGGCAAATATCTACCGCACGGGAGGTGTAAGGTCCGTTTTCCTCCGGCATGATTCCTAAACTATTCAATCGGTTGCGGATATATTGCGCCACATATTGCTGCTCTTGGATATTCTTTGCGTCCCATTCTTTCGGCAATTCATCGCCGATAAGCTGTTGCGTTCCGGCTAAAGCAATCGTATGCCATTCGTTCCCTTCGCCGGAAAGGATAATTTCCGGTGTCCCCCCCAGCCATGTGCCGGTTTGCGGCGTATGGCATAAATACACATACGAATAAATATACCGCCGGCAAGCACGAAAAAATACTTTCCCGACAGAAAAGCCCGCTTCCTTTGGGATTGTCTTGGGGCGGGAAAGGACCAGCTTATCCAACTCCTTTTTCTGCAACTGAGAGAGGAATGTTTGGAAACAACGACTGTAATCCTGCTTCTCCTCCTCCATCGAACGGACCGGAGGAACAGTTGCCGGCGCACAGACGTTTATCATTTCCTGCGGGCTTTCAATTACATCTTCCGGCATCTCGAAGCAATCGGGCTGAAGCAATACAATCGGATGTTCCGTTGAAACATGAAACGGAGCGATTACAAAACCGCTCCGCCCGTTTAATTCATTTAAGTCGAAAAGCAAATCAGGGCTTCCCAATGTTTGCATCCGGAAATGAATCGTCTCCTCACCCGGAACGCGCCACATGGCAAAGCTCCTTCCTTGCCGAATCAATGTATCGATTATGAAATAATTTTCTTCTGTTATCATTTCTTTTTCATCACACTATTTACTACACGGATGGAAGAGACCAAACGGTCGGTCGAAGTAAACACATCCACATTCCATACATGCGACGAACGGCCTTTGTGGACGATGGTCGCTACGGCACGAACCGTGTCTCCTTCGTGCGCCGACGAGATATGGTTTCCGCTCACCTGCATTCCGACCACGATTTCATCCGGCTGGACAATCAGCATCGAGCCTAATCCAGCTACCGTCTCTGCCAATGCCAACGTCGCGCCGCCATGCAAGATTCCGAAAGGCTGGCGTGTCCGCTCATCGACCGGCATCGTCGCCTCAACCCGCGTATCGGAAGCATACGTATATTGGATGCCCAAATTCCCCATCAAAGCATGTTTTGCCCGCGCGTTCAGCTGGTCGAGCGGAATCTCCGTCGAACGGATGGTCGATAATATCGCCATTTCGATAGCTACGGCCACACCGTCCTGCTCGTTGGTCAGCGTCGTACGGTCCGTACAGACCTTCACCGAATCCCGCGCATTTCCCATCGCCACAGCCAAGCCAGCCAGCTGCATCATGGGGACGTCGGCTGCTCCGTCGCCAATCGCCATGACCTCTTCCTTATCCAATTTCAACATATCCATGAGCAGGGCAAGGGTATTTCCCTTATCCACCGTAGGCGGAACCACTTCGAGGAAGAAGTCTTCCGAGCGGAACACCTCTGCCGTACCCGCCAGACGGCGTTTCCAATGATTCTCCAATCCGACCAATTCCTCTTCGTCATCGCTCACCAAGATACATTTGCACGGCTCGAAGTCCACTGCGGCAGCAAAATCATCGACCTGCTCCACGTGTAAATTATTCAAATCCGCCTCCTGCTGGATATGCGGGTTGGCAGGCTGGTCGGTCAAGATTTTATCCCCTTTATAGGTAAAAATAGCGAAGTTGTTCTTCTTCGCTTTCTTGTCCAAGTAGGGCATCAGCGTCGGGTCGATTCGTTTATCGAACAGCGTTTGTCCGCTGGTCATGTCCACAATCTGCGCACCATTGTACGAGATGACGAACCCTCCGTAGTTGTTCAGTTCCAATTCTTTCGCTAAAGGCAGAATACCTCCTGTCGGTCTGCCGGACGACAATACGACATGTACGCCCATTTGTTGCGCTTTCAATAACGCGGAGCGGGTATGCGGAGTAATTTCTTTTTGGTTGTTCAGCAATGTGCCATCTACGTCAACCACCAACAATTTATACTTCATAGCCTTCACTTTTTAGAGATTACGTTTACAAACGTACAAAAATTCAGGCGTATTTCCTACCCGCTCTTCCATTTTTTGTCGAAAAGAAGAGAATTTCACCCCAATTATCCCTCTTTTTTCAGGAATGAGACTATCTTCCTTAGCGGATTGTTCCTCCCGACGGGAGCATGTTTCCGCTAACAGCGGATTGTTCCTCCCGACGGGAGCACGTTTCCGCTAACGGCGGATTGTTCCTCCTGACGGGAGCACGTTTCCGCTAACCGCGGATTGTTCCTCCCGACGGGAGCGCGTTTCCGCTACAGATTTTGCCGCCCTCTGCCATGGAGCATAAAAAAAAGAGGCACAGGATATGGCTACCCTATGCCTCTTGCTATTTATTTCATATTGTCATTCACCAACAATTTCCCTTTATATTCGCCGGTCAAGGCACTGAGGAAACTCTCGACCTTTTGCGCATCGGCGGCCGACATTTCCCGTCCTACCTGATACTTCGCCATCATCGTAATGGCATCGTTGAGCGTCTGGACGCTTCCGTCATGATAATAGGGATAGGTCAAGGCGACGTTGCGCAAAGTAGGCGTCTTGAAGCGATAGCGGTCGTGCTCGTTTTTCGTCTGCGCCCAACGTCCATTGTCGCCATCGGTCAGGCCGGACTTCTGCGTCAGTTCGCGGTCCTCGAAATAGTTGGCGCGTTGCCCCATCAGCTCGTAGGTCAATCCGCCCATGTTGACACCGGCATGGCACGTCGCGCAATCATACTGCTTGAA
>CASEMX010000066.1 GCA_949289155.1 uncultured Parabacteroides sp. | reverse complement strand
TCGGGACGGGTGGTCCCGCCCCTTGGCGCTGGCCGCTCCCCGACCGATGAGTTTTCTAATGGAAAATAATGCGTGACACAGTTTATTTTACATTACCTAGGAGTATTGCAACTACCTGACACTATCATCTCTTCTAACTTCCAAATTCTAACTACTAACTACTTTAATATCTATAATGCTCTGCCTTATAAGGGCCCTCAACCGGGACGCCGATATAATCCGCCTGTTTCTGAGTTAACTTGGAGATTTTCACGCCGATACGTTCCAAGTGGAGGCGCGCCACCTCTTCGTCCAGATATTTGGGAAGGCGATAAACGCCGATTTCGTAGGGCTTCTGCCACAAATCCATTTGTGCCAGCACCTGATTGGTGAACGAATTGCTCATCACAAACGAAGCATGTCCCGTAGCGCAGCCCAAGTTTACCAACCGTCCCTCGGCAAGCAAGAAGATGGAATGCCCGTCGGGGAAGGTGTATTTATCTACTTGCGGCTTGATGTTCAGATGGCGGATATCCGGATAATTAATGAGCTTATCCACTTGGATTTCATTGTCGAAGTGGCCGATATTGCAGACAATCGCTTGGTCCTTCATCGCCAGCATGTGTTCGATAGTGATGATATCGCAGTTACCCGTCGTCGTGACAAAGATATTTCCCTCTTTTACTGCCTCTTCCATTGTAGTCACTTCGAATCCCTCCATTGCTGCCTGCAAAGCACAAATCGGGTCGATTTCCGTAATCAATACACGTGCGCCATAGCTGCGCATAGAGTGGGCACAGCCTTTACCCACGTCGCCATATCCGGCAACGACTACCACTTTCCCGGCAATCATCACGTCGGTCGCCCGCTTGATACCATCTGCCAGCGATTCGCGGCAACCATACAAGTTATCGAACTTCGACTTCGTTACCGAATCGTTTACGTTGATAGCCGGAACCAACAGTTCTCCACGCTCCATCATCTGATACAAACGATGTACGCCGGTAGTTGTCTCTTCCGATACCCCTTTCATATTGGCTACGGTACGATGCCAACGAGCCGGGTCCTCTTTCAAGATACGGTTCAATGTATCCAAAATACACTGCTCCTCATGATTGCTTCCCTTGCGGTTGATGGTTTCCGGATTATCCTCCGCACGATACCCCATGTGAACCAATAAAGAGGCATCGCCACCATCATCGACAATCAGATGCGGGCCATTGCCATCCGGGAAACGGAGCGCCATCTCCGTACACCACCAATATTCTTCGAGCGATTCGCCTTTCCACGCGAATACCGGAACGCCATCTGCCGCGATAGCTGCTGCCGCATGGTCTTGTGTAGAGAAGATATTGCAACTTGCCCAACGCACATCCGCACCGAGGGCAACCAATGTCTCGATTAACACTGCCGTTTGGATAGTCATGTGCAAAGAACCCGTGATACGTGCTCCCTTCAACGGCTTCTGTTCGCCATACTTTTTACGAAGCGCCATCAATCCCGGCATCTCATGCTCGGCAATTTCAATCTCCTTGCGACCAAATTCCGCAAGACTCATATCTGCCACTTTATAGGGCAGATTCGTAGGATAGATTTCTGACATATTATTTAGAGTTTACGATTTAATTATTTATACATACCCTTGCTTTGCCGAATAAAGTCTATCGGTTAAAAGCAATTTAAGACAAAACGGATAACAGGGACCAAGATAGCCGTCAAGATACCCATCAGACCAATTGCCAGTCCGCTTATCGCACCTTCCACTGCGCCCAACTGAATAGCCGTTGCCGTACCCAAGCCATGCGAAGAGGCTCCCAGCGCCAATCCTTTGGCAATGCGGCTCTCTATGCCCAATACTTTCATAACCGCCGGACCAACGATACTTCCGAAGATACCGACCGCAACAACAATTACTGCCGTCAAGGAGGGGATTCCTCCGTTCTTCTCCGCAATTCCCATGGCAATCGGTGTCGTGACCGACTTAGGCTGCAGCGTAGCAATCAAGGCTTGGTCGGCTCCCATCAGATTGCCAATAGCAATTACACTGACAATTCCGATAATTGCCCCGACCGTTACCGCCGTCAATATCGAAACGACATTCCCTTTCAGATATTTCATTTGCTCATACAAAACATATCCTAAAGCGACAACGGAAGGACCCAATAAGAAATTAATCAAATGCGTCCCTTGCTGAAACGATTCGTAAGGAATATCCAATGTCTTCAGGATAACGATGATGACAAATATCGAAGTCAGTAGCGGATGAAGAAAGCTCAGATGGGTTTTCTTGTAGAGAAGCGTTGCGAAGATATACACTCCGATGACTAAAGCCAGGTCGAATATCTCGGAATGCGCCAACAAATCATTCATATCCTAATGATGCATTTTATGTTTTTCAAACCCTTCTTGAATCAACGCCACAGAAGCGATGACCAAAAGCGTACTGACGACGCAAGCCGTGAGAATAACTGCCCATGAAGCGGATAAGATATTCAACGAACTCATCAATCCGACGCCGGCAGGCAGGAAAAACAATCCCATATTATCTGTCAAAACTTTCGATACTTTGGCTACATGTTCCGGATGAACCACCTTAAAAGCCAAAGCAAGGAACAAAAGGACCATCCCGATTACACTGCCGGGAATAAATCCATGAATGAAGTAGCTGATAATTTCCCCTATAAGGTAGAAAAACAGAATATAAAATACTTGTAATAACATAATCTTCAATTAAGAATGAAGAATGAGGAATGATTAACAACTGAATGTTTTTGTTTCTCTTTTTTGATTCTTCATTCTTAATTCCTCATTCTTCATTCTCTTCTTATTTTTCCCGGATAAAGATATTAATCGGTGTTCCGGAGAAGTCCCAATTCTCCCGAATCTTATTTTCCAAGAAGCGTTTGTATGGTTCCTTAATCCATTGCGGCAAATTGCAGAAGAATACAAACGACGGAATGACTCCCGAAGGAAGTTGGGTGATATACTTAATCTTGATATACTTTCCTTTCCATGCTGGTGGCGGATAATTCTCGATAATCGGGAGCATGACCTCATTCAGTTTTGCCGTCGATACACGACGATGCCGGTTATCATAAACCCGCTTTGCCGTCTCCAGTACTTTAAAGATACGTTGTTTGGTCAGTGCCGAGATAAAAATAATCGGGAAATCAGTAAACGGAGCCAGACGCTCGCGGATAGCCGTGGTGAACGTGTTGATTACTTTCTGATTCTTTTCTTCGACCAAATCCCATTTATTCACACAAACCACAAGCCCTTTCCGATTTTTCTGGATAAGAGAGAAGATATTCAGATCTTGGCTCTCGATACCACGCGTTGCATCCAGCATCAAGATACAGACATCCGAATTTTCAATTGCCCGGATAGAACGGATAACCGAATAATACTCCAAGTCTTCATTAACCTTTCCCTTCTTCCGGATACCGGCGGTATCGACCAAATAGAAATTCAAACCGAACTTATTGTATTTCGTATAAATAGAATCGCGCGTCGTTCCGGCAATATCCGTGACGATATTCCGTTCCTCTCCGATAAAGGCATTTACCAAAGAAGACTTTCCGGCGTTCGGACGACCTACGACAGTGATACGCGGCAAATCCTCTTCCACCTCCATCGGTTTGTTTTCCGGCATCACCTCTAATATCTTATCCAATAAATCGCCGGTGCAGGAACCATTAATCGCAGAAATACAAATCGGGTCTCCCAATCCTAATGAATAAAACTCCGCTGAATGGATATGCGACTCGAAATTATCCGCTTTATTCGCTACGACCAATATAGGCTTACGGCTGCGACGCAAGATATTTGCCACATCCATATCCAAATCGGTCAATCCGTTCAGCACATCAACCACAAACAGGATGACATCCGCCTCTTCGATGGCGATTTTTACCTGTTTATTGATTTCTTCTTCGAAAACATCTTCCGAATTAACTACCCATCCGCCAGTATCGACCAGCGAAAACTCTTTAGTCAACCATTCCACCTTGCCGTATTGACGATCGCGTGTTGTTCCCGCCTCTTCATTGACAATCGCTTGCCGGGTTTGCGTCAGGCGATTGAACAGCGTAGACTTTCCCACGTTGGGTCTTCCAACTATTGCAACAAGATTTCCCATATTAATTGTAAGTTTATGAGTTTATAGTTTGTGAGTTTATGAGTTGCGAGTGATATTTACTCTAAACGGTATCCGAATGCACGCAGCATATTGTCCCGGTTCCGCCAATCTTTTTCTACCTTGACAAACATTTCAAGGAACACTTTCTTTTCGAAAAAGCGTTCGATATCCTTGCGAGCCATCGCGCCGACCTTCTTCAATGCTTGTCCTTTGTGCCCGATGATAATACCTTTCTGAGAATCCCGTTCGCAAATAATAACCGCCTTGATATGAATCAGCTCTTTCTCCTCTTTGAATAACTCTACGACTACCTCTACGGCATAAGGGATTTCTTTCTGGTAGTACAAAAGAATCTTTTCGCGGATAATCTCCGTCACAAAGAAACGAGCCGGCTTATCGGTCAATGCGTCTTTCTCAAAATAGGGTGGAGATTCGGGCATCAACTCTTCCACCCGCTGTTTCACATAATCGATATTGAAATTGTTGAGTGCGGAAATCGGTATAATCTCCGCTTGCGGAAGGATTTCCTTCCACTCCTGCACCAATGCCTCCAACTTTTCCTGATTAGTTTGGTCGATTTTATTGATAAGCAACAGAATCGGGCATTTCTCCTTTTTTACCTGCTGCAGGAACTCTTCGTTTTTATCGATTGTTTCAATGACATCTGTTACATAGAGGAGCACATCGGCATCGTCCAATGCCGATTCCGAAAAGTTAAGCATAGATTCCTGCAGCTTGTAATTAGGCCGCAGGACTCCGGGTGTGTCTGAATAGACGATTTGCATATCTTCGGTATTCACGATTCCCATGATGCGATGGCGGGTCGTTTGTGCTTTCGACGTGATAATCGAAATACGTTCGCCTACCAAACGATTCATCAATGTGGATTTTCCGACATTTGGATTACCGACAATATTGACAAATCCCGATTTATGCTTTTTCTCCATCATAGCCCCATTTTAAGTAAACAGAACCCCATGTAAAGCCTGCGCCGAAAGCAGCCAAAATCAAGTTATCCCCTTTCTTCAGTTGCTTTTCCCATTCCCATAAACACAACGGGATAGTACCGGCACTGGTATTCCCATATTTTTGAATATTCACCATGACCTTTTCCATCGGGACGCCCAAACGTTTCGCCGTAGCATCGATGATACGTAAGTTTGCCTGATGCGGAACAATCCATGCGATGTCTTCATGAGTCAAATGGTTGCGTTCTGCGATTTCAGCAGCCACATCCGCCATAGAGGTAACGGCATACTTGAAGACTGTTTTCCCGTCTTGATACACGAAATGTTCCCGGCGGTCCACCGTTTCGTGAGTCGAGGGATAAGCCGAACCACCGGCCTTCATAATCAAATGAGAGAAGCCGATGCCATCTGTGCGCAAGATAACATCCATCACACCGATTTCTTCCGTAGTCGGCTCCAACAAAACCGCTCCGCAGCCATCGCCGAACAACGGACAGGTCGTACGGTCCTCATAATTCGTTATCGAAGTCATCTTATCCCCGGCAACGACAATTACTTTCTTATAGCGTCCGGTACGGATATAGTTCGACCCCGTTTCCAAAGCATACAAAAAGCCGGCGCAAGCCCCCTGCATATCAAATGTAAAAGCATTCTTGCAACCTGTCTGGTAAGCAATGATAGAAGCAGTCATCGGGAAATGGTAGTCCGGCGTTGTAGAAGCAACGATAACGACTTCAATCTCTTCCGGATTGACTTTTGTCTTTTCCAACAACTGTTTAACGGCATGGATTCCCATATAGGATGTGCCGCGCCCTTCACCTTTCAAGATTCTACGTTCCTTGATACCGACGCGCGTCATTATCCATTCGTCCGTCGTATCCACCATTTTACAAATGTCTTCGTTCGTCAAGACATCTTCCGGAACAAATCCGCCAATACCCGTGATTACTGCATTAATCTTTTCCATTGTTATAAAAGCTATAGATTAAAAAAAGCCCTAAAAATCGGATTTTTAGGGCTATTTCTTCCATTTACCAAATCGATTGTTTTGATAAACTTACACAGCAGCTTCTTTTACGATTGCTAACTTACCTCTGTAATAGCCGCATTCGCCGCAAACCGTGTGATAGATGTGCCATGCACCTTATCGTGAGTTCTTCTCTTGGCTGTTCTTGTCTTACCTTGTCTTCTTTTAGGATGTGCCATTTTAATTTATTATTTTAATTGTTATCATTCTCAACCAAATTCCTCAGAGCCTCCCAACGCGGATCGATGGGTCGATTGTCATCTTGCGGCTCATCGTCTTCCCAGTCTGCTAAACCATCTTCATCTTCAATGCTTCTGGCACGGTGCTTACTTAGCTTCGCAGACATCGCCTTATTGCAATTACCCGGAGCATGTACATGCTTTATCGGAATCGCCAAGGCGATAAATTCATACAGGAACCAAGCAATATTCAGTTTGCCTTCCTCTTCCGGAATAATCAATATTTCATCGCTTTCTTCGGCGTACTCTTCGCCGAACTTCACTATCAACCGGTTGTCCGTATCAATCGGCTGTTCCATGTCATCCAAACAACGGTCGCATGGAATCATGACTACACCTTCGCAATGGAAGTTTATTTCGCTCATCAGTGAAGACTTCTTTACGCGTATATGAGCCTTTATTTTGCCCTTCTGTACCAAGTCTCCGTCGATATCCACAAAGAACTTATTCTCCAGCACGTAGTCAAATTCGTGTATTCCCGGAGTGAGATTCTTTAAATCAATGCTATATAATTCAAATTTTCCCAAAGCCTATTTGTGTAAAAACTGCGCAAAGGTACGAAAAATCTTAACAGAAAAGCAATATGTATATAGTTATTTTTTATTATAAACTCTTTTTTCTCCTTCTTTCTGCTGATTATGAGTGCATAAAGCGTTTTAATTCGATGCGAAAAGTCGTTCCTTTTCCGATTTCGGAACTTTTTACGAAGATTTTTCCGCCATGATAAGACTCGATGATGCGTTTGACCAGCGAAAGTCCTAATCCCCAGCCCCGTTTTTTGGTTGTATATCCCGGATTGAATACGGTTTTGAATTTCGATTTCAGGATACCTTTTCCGGTATCGGTCACATCTATTCGCACGCTCTTGGCCTTTTCTTCTATCCGGAAGGTGATGCTCCCTTGTCCCTCCATTGCATCGACCGCATTCTTGCATAGATTCTCGACCACCCATGCGAAAAGGGAATTGTTCATCAGCACCATGACCGGATGTTCCGGCGCTTCGATATGGATTTTCACCTTCGACGAGATACGCGTTCCCATATAATCCAATGCCGAACGGATAGATTCGCAGATATCGACCGGCACAGGCTCGGGCGTGGAGCCGATTTTCGAGAAGCGGTCGGCTATCATCTCCAGCCGTTTCACATCCTTTTCCATTTCCGCCAAGAGCGTCGGGTCGATTTCCTTCAGCTTCAGGTATTCCAGCCAAGCAATCAACGAGGATATCGGCGTGCCCAACTGATGCGCTGTCTCTTTCGAGAGTCCGACCCATACCTTGTTCTGCTCCGCCCGTTTGGTACTTGCGAGGGCAATAAAAGCCAACAGAATAAATACCGCCATGACCGACAGCTGTGCGTAGGGATAGACCAGCAGCCGCTTCAGATTGGTCGAATCGTCGTAATACAGGTATTGGAATGTCCCGTCCTCCATGTCGATGGGTATCGGCTGGTTCTTATGCTTCAACTCCTGTACCTTCTCGGCAAGAAACTTCTCGGCGTTCTTTTCCGGCAGCTCGATATTCTTATAATTCATGACGCTGTCTTTGTCATTGCACAGCATGACCGGGATGCTCGTATTCCCTTGGATAATCTTCAGTATCAGATTCATGTTCAGGCTGGGGTCCTCGCTGGTCAGGACGCGCGTCGCCTCTGCCCATATCTCGATTTTCTCCCGCTCCTCGCGTGCCAAGTCCTTAATCAGCAAATCCGACACAAAAACCGACGCCACGGCGATACACATGGCGGCGATGATAAAAAGGAACTTCAACCGTTGCCGGGAATCATAGATGCTGTTCATGAATCTACCTCGTTTTAGTCTGTTTATCCGCACATGTATTAAAACGCAAAGTCCTTCCTTTTATTATATAGGCATCCGCCTAAATGTCTCCCGGCATATTTCGGGAATCAGAACAGGTATTTCGAGGGCAAGAATGATTATTTCGATAATGAAAAAAGTGCATAGTACTTTTCGGAGTTCTCCGAAAAGACTAATGCAATTGCATAAATGATTTCGGAGCTCTCCGAAAAGACTAATGCAAATGTATAAATGATTTCGGAGACCTCCGAAAGCATAAATTGAGCTCAAAAAATGGTTTCGGAGAAGTGCGAAAGCATAAATTGAGCTCAAAAAATGGTTTCGGAGAAGTGCGAAAGCATAAATTGAGCTCAAAAAATGGTTTCGGAGAAGTGCGAAAGTATAAATTGAGCTCAAAAAATGGTTTCGGAGAAGTGCGAAAGTATAAATTGAGCTCAAAAAATGATTTCGGAGACCTCCGAAGAGATTTCTATAAAAAAAGGGGATGTGCCATCAAGCATTTGGCACATCCCCTTGAACTATCTGTTTAAAAGGTAATGTAAAATAAACTGTGTCACGCATTATTTTCCATTAGAAAACTCATCGGTCGGGGAGCGGCCAGCGCCAAGGGGCGGGACCACCCGTCCCGAC
>CASEMX010000065.1 GCA_949289155.1 uncultured Parabacteroides sp. | reverse complement strand
AAAGGAGGTTTTTATGATTGAGTTTGACGTCAAGTCAAGAGTTTTGACAATGGGCGACCGTAAAGGACAAACGGTCTATTATGCACAGCCCAAGATGCAACAGCGTATGCCTGTTGAAGAGGTGAAACGGCGCATTGTGCGCGAGACGTCCCTGTCGGAAGGAGACGTGAACAATGCCATGATTAGTTTAAGGAATGTGGTATGCGACGGCTTGCGGCTGGGCATGAGTATCGATTTGGGCGACTTGGGCACGTTCCGCGTCGTTGTCCCATCCAAAATGATGGACAGCGAGGAGGAGGTGACTGCCGAAAATGCCCTCAAAACACCGAAGATTGTATTCACCCCAAAGCAAATCATGCGCGATGCTGCTAAGGCTGTGGAGGTGATGATTGATAAGGGGGATAAGGAGCAGACCGAAGAGGGCACGGACGACGAAGAACAGGGAATTCCGAATCCGTGATAAGAATTACGAATTATGAATTACGAATTACGAATGATTATCCCCCATGTAATTTGTAATTCGTAACTCGTAATTCTTACAATTCCCTCTTGGAAATGAAAAAGGGTGCACCGCCACGGACGATGCACCCTTTGTTTGTGTGGGCGTTGACGGATTCGAACCGCCGACCCTCTGCTTGTAAGGCAGATGCTCTGAACCAGCTGAGCTAAACGCCCCTGATTAACCAATAGTTTGAAGCGTGGGCGTTGACGGATTCGAACCGCCGACCCTCTGCTTGTAAGGCAGATGCTCTGAACCAGCTGAGCTAAACGCCCTGATTAACCAGAGAATTTGAAAAGGTGGGCGTTGACGGATTCGAACCGCCGACCCTCTGCTTGTAAGGCAGATGCTCTGAACCAGCTGAGCTAAACGCCCTTTTCAAAATCAGTATATAAAGCTTGTTTGGTGATGCTTTATCTCTCTAAAGCGCTGCAAAGGTACGGCTTTTTTTGGAACCACCAAACAATTCGAGAGAAAAATCAAAAAAAATATTGTATTTACTATTTGTTCCCGATAAATACATTACCTTTGCAACACTACTTGATATTATAATATAAGGTACAATATAAGATATGGTATTATCAACACTAACTGCCATTTCGCCTGTAGATGGGCGATATTGGGGAAAAGCCGAGAACCTGTCCGCCTACTTTTCAGAGTATGCACTGATACGGTACAGGGTGCGCGTCGAAATAGAGTACTTCATCGCGCTAAGCGAATACCTGCCGCAGCTGAGCGAGCTGAACACAGAAGAGGTAAAGACATGGCTCCGCAAGGTATATAAAGAGTTTTCGGAAGAGGATGCGCTACGCATTAAAGAGATTGAGAAGGTAACGAACCACGATGTCAAGGCTGTTGAGTATTTCATTAAGGAGAAGACAGACCATTTCTTAGCAGAGAAGTATCATGAATTCATTCATTTCGGGCTGACGTCGCAAGACATCAACAATACCTCCGTGCCGTTGTCGCTGAAGGAGGCATTGCATGAGGTATATTATCCCGGCTTGGAAGAGGTCATCTCGACATTAGAGAACTATGCAAACGAGTGGATGGACATCCCGATGCTGGCGAAGACCCATGGGCAACCCGCCTCTCCTACCCGCTTGGGGAAAGAGATAATGGTATTCGTCTATCGTCTGAAGCAGCAGCTGAAGCTGTTGAAAGCTATCCCTATCTCTGCCAAGTTCGGCGGAGCGACCGGTAACTTCAATGCCCACCATGTAGCCTATCCGGAATATGACTGGAAAGCATTCGGCAACCGGTTCGTGAACGAGGTATTAGGACTGCAGCGGGAAGAATGGACCACGCAAATATCCAATTATGATAACTTAGGGGCTATCTTCGATGGGATGAAGCGTATCAATACCATCCTTATCGACCTGAACCGCGACTTCTGGCAATACATCTCGATGGAGTACTTCAAGCAGAAGATTAAGGCAGGAGAGGTAGGGTCGTCTGCCATGCCGCATAAGGTGAACCCTATCGACTTCGAGAATGCAGAGGGGAACTTGGGCATTGCCAATGCGATATTGGAGCACCTGACGAACAAGCTGCCGATATCCCGCCTGCAACGGGACTTGACCGACTCGACGGTATTGCGCAATGTGGGAGTACCGATGGCACATATCGAAATTGCATTCAAGAGCTTACTGAAGGGATTAGGCAAGTTATTGCTGAACGAAGCAGCATTATCAGCCGACTTGGATAAGTGCTGGGCGGTAGTAGCCGAAGGAATACAGACCATCCTGCGCCGCGAAGGATATCCGAAGCCCTACGAAGCACTAAAGGCCTTGACACGGACAAACGCCGGTATTACAGAACAATCGATAAAGGATTTCATCGAAACATTGAATGTCAGTGATAAAGTAAAGGCTGAACTAAGAGCCATTACGCCCCATAACTATACAGGAATTTGAATATAAATATGCGGTAGCCGGGAGGCTTCCGAATCTATAAACCTTTAATAATAAAATTAAGATGAGCACTGAAGAAAGAGACGACACTCAGCAGCAACAGCCGTCACGTCCAAGACGAGTGATACCAAGTATCAACACAGAGCAAGACGGTGAGAGAAGACCTTACAACCAGGACTACAATCGTCCGGAAGGTAATAACAATTACGAACGCAGACCTTACAACCGCCCGAATCAGAACGACCGCGGAGGTTACCGGTCTTATGGAAACCGGCCATATAATGATTATGGTAACGGGCAGAACAATTACCAACAACGTTACGACAATCGGAACCGAAACAACAATTACAGCGGTGGTAATCGCCCTTATAGCAATAACCGTAATAACTATTATGGCAATCAAAACCGTGATAATAACGGCTACAACAACCGCTATTATAACAATAACCGCCCTTCCTATAATAATAATGGAGGCGAGCAACGCCCATATAACCGACCGGTTTATAGCAGTAGCCCGACGGCCGGAGAGAATCCGGCAAATGCAGGTGAAAATACCGGCGTAAAGAAAAGAAGACCGCGTGTTGGCGAGCACCGCGTAAATATGAATTATGACAATAACCGGCAGATGGGAAACCGTCCATATAATAACAATTATGGCGGAGGACGTTACAACAATAACAATGGACGCCCGAACAATAACAACCGCCGGCCGAATAATAATCGCAATGCCGGGAACTATAATCCGAATGCGAAGTATAACTATCAGAAGCAACTGAAATATAAAGAGGTACTGGCCGACCCGAACGAGCCTATCCGTCTGAACAAATACTTGGCTAACGCCGGGGTATGTTCTCGTCGCGAAGCGGATGAATACATCCAGAAGGGAAATGTGAAGGTAAACGGACAGGTAGTTACTGAATTGGGTACGAAAATCACCCGGCAGGACGAAGTATTGTTCAACGACAAACGTGTACAAATCGAAAGCAAGGTATATATCGTGCTGAATAAGCCGAAGAACTGCGTGACCACTTCCGACGACCCGCAAGAGCGCATGACGGTAATGGACATCGTAAAGAATGCTTGTACGGAGCGTATCTATCCGGTCGGACGATTGGACCGCAACACGACGGGCGTATTATTGTTGACCAACGATGGCGATTTGGCTTCGAAGCTGACTCACCCGTCATTCAAGAAGAAGAAAATCTACCACGTATGGTTGGACAAGAACGTATCGGTAGAGGATATGGAAAAGATTGCGAACGGACTGGAACTGGAAGATGGAGAAATCCATGCGGATGCCATCAGCTATGCCAGCGAAACGGATAAGAGCCAGGTGGGCATCGAAATCCACTCAGGCCGTAACCGTATCGTCCGCCGTATCTTCGAATCATTGGGTTACCATGTCACGAAACTGGACCGCGTTTACTTTGCGGGCCTGACGAAAAAGAACCTGCCGCGCGGAAAATGGCGTTTCTTGAACGAGAAAGAGGTGAATGCGCTGCGCATGGGCGCTTTTGAATAAAAGCCTATTCAGGTTTTCCCAAAGCTGGAAAAGCTCTCCCGCGAGCGGGGCAAGATTTCCCAAAGCTGGAAAGGCTCTCCCGCAAGCGGGGCAAGATTTCCCAAAGCTGGAAAAGCTCTCCCGCGAGCGGGGCAAGGTTTCCCAAAGCTGGAAAAGCTCTCCCGCGAGCGGGGCAAGGTTTCCCAAAGCTGGAAAAGCTCTCCCGCAAGCGGGGCAAGGTTTCCCAAAGCTGGAAAAGCTCTCCCGCGAGCGGGAGAAGGTTTCCCAAAGCTGGAAAAACCTGCATTAGTTATTTGCAATACATAATTTGTAATTAGAAAAATGGAAACGATAAAAAGAACGAAAATCGTAGATGTGCTAAAATGTACAGCCTATGGCTCTACGGTCAATGTAAAAGGCTGGGTACGCACCCGCAGAGGCAGCAAACAGGTAAACTTTATTGCCTTAAACGATGGTTCTACAATAAATAATGTTCAAATCGTCGTTGATGTCGATAAATTCGGAGAGGATTTCCTGAAGCCCATCACGACCGGAGCCAGCATCAGCGTAAATGGCGAGTTGGTCCAATCGCAAGGGAAAGGACAGAGCGTAGAAATCCAAGCAACGGAAATCGAAATCTACGGAACAGCTGACCCGGCTACCTATCCTCTGCAAAAGAAAGGGCACTCGATGGAATTCCTGCGCGAAATCGCCCATCTGCGTCCGCGTACCAATACATTCGGCGCCGTATTCCGCATTCGTCATAACATGGCGTATGCCATCCACAAATTTTTCCACGACAGAGGATTCTTCTATTTCCATACGCCTATCATCACGGCTTCAGACTGTGAAGGCGCCGGACAAATGTTCCAAGTAACTACGATGAACCTCTACAATCTGAAGAAGGATGACAAAGGTTCTATCATTTACGATGACGATTTCTTCGGCAAACAGACCAGCCTGACGGTATCGGGACAGCTGGAAGGCGAATTGGCAGCTACGGCATTGGGGCAGATTTATACGTTCGGCCCGACCTTCCGCGCGGAGAATTCCAACACGCCGCGCCACTTGGCTGAGTTCTGGATGATTGAGCCGGAAGTTGCCTTCAACGATATCAACGATAACATGGAATTGGCAGAAGCATTCATCAAGTACTGTGTGCAATGGGCATTGGATAATTGCATGGACGATGTCAAATTCCTGAACGATATGTTCGACAAAGGCTTGATTGAACGTTTGCAGGGCGTATTGAAAGACGAGTTTGTCCGCCTGCCCTACACCGAAGGCATCAAGATTCTGGAAGAGGCGGTCAAGAACGGGCATAAGTTCGAGTTCCCGGTTTATTGGGGCGTTGACTTGGCTTCAGAGCACGAACGTTTCTTGGTGGAAGAGCACTTCAAACGTCCGGTTATCCTGACCGACTACCCGAAAGAGATTAAGGCCTTCTACATGAAACAGAACGAAGACGGCAAGACCGTCCGTGCGATGGATGTTTTGTTCCCGAAAATCGGTGAAATCATCGGAGGTTCGGAACGTGAAGCCGATTATGACAAACTCTACAACCGCATTCAGGAATTGAATATTCCGATGAAAGATATGTGGTGGTACTTGGATACGCGCCGCTTCGGTACGGTTCCTCACTCCGGATTCGGCTTAGGTTTCGAACGCCTGCTGTTGTTCGTAACCGGCATGAACAATATCCGCGATGTGATTCCGTTCCCGCGCACACCGAATAACGCAGAATTTTAAAGACAAGTTTTTAAAAGTTAGACAATTCATTTGAAAGCCCCATAGTCGTGATGATTACGGGGCTTTTACTTTTCTATCTCTATCGCAGTTAATTTCTTACCTTGTATCGTTCCTCGCCTATACATATAATATATATACCTCTTGGCAGGTCATAGCGTTGCAGTCCTATCTGCTGTTCATTCTTCAGTACTGCGCCGCTTATCGAGATTATCTGCACTTGCTCCTGCGTTGGGGTTTGTACATAAATGCTGCCCTCTTTTGCATAGACCTTCGCACCTTCGAGTTCCTCCATGCCGGTCGGAGTTTCTTCCTCTACTCCATCTACTGTAAGGTAAATGTCAGTGTAGATATTCTTGACTTCGTAGATGCCCTCGTCGTTGGGCTCAATCACCTCGGTATATCCGAACAGGCTGCGCTTTACTTTTACGGTCATGTTCTCGTCCGTGTATCCTTCGGCTACATCAACGGTGAAGGTCATGCTTTGCCCTTCCCGCACTACCGTGCTACTGGTCTCGACCGTTACGCCCTCGCATTCCTCTACCATTATATTATAGTAGTCCGGTATGTCGGGGATGACTGGGGTGTCGGGGTCAGGCTCTGGTTCTTGGATCTTCAACGTATAAGAAGCCTTATTGGGAATATAGTTCGTATTATTTATAGATGCAGAAATTGTAACTTCACCAGCTTTCA
>CASEMX010000064.1 GCA_949289155.1 uncultured Parabacteroides sp. | reverse complement strand
TCGGGACGGGTGGTCCCGCCCCTTGGCGCTGGCCGCTCCCCGACCGATGAGTTTTCTAATGGAAAATAATGCGTGACACAGTTTATTTTACATTACCAGGCTATTCAGAAATATTCTTCGGTTCCGAAGCTGGATTTGGTGAACTATTGGGAACAAGCCCTGTTCTCGTGGATTACCGGGAACGCGGATATGCACCTGAAGAATTTCTCTCTCTACAGCCGGCAAAAAGGAATATATACCCTCACGCCCGCATATGATTTGTTATCAACGGCACTTGTTATGCCCGAGGATACCGAAGAACTGGCTTTGACGTTGAACGGGAAAAAACGTAAGATCAAGGCAACGGATTTCATAGAGGTTATGCGGGCTTCCGGATTGGAAGAGAAGGTGATAACCAATCTATTCAACAAGTTCTTGAAGGTTCAAGACAAATGGATGGAGTTTATCGACATCTCATTCTTGCCAGATGATATGAAAAGTAAATATAAAAGTCTTATTGCGGAGAAATTGGATTTAATAAGGTAGATACTATTGCGATTCTCAATCTTTTTTCATATCTTTGAATCGTCAATAGATAACAACTATGCGATCATTGAAACAAAGTGAATTTGCTATATGGCTGATTCAGTGGCTTAAATGATTTTGAAAAGCATATAAAATGGTGTATATTAGGCAGATGAATATTTATGTTCGATTCCTGGTGGCACCACTTAAAAGAAAGCAAAATCATGAAACTCGTTGAAATTCAATATTTCAACGGGTTTTCTTTTTATGTTTACCCCGCAAAAATGGCAAATTTGTGAGTTTGGATATTTCCCATTCGGTGGTTTTCCAGAGTCTCACTAATTTTGCCTAATTAGAACATATAAAAAATGATACATGAGGTAGAGGGATTAATAAAAATCCCCCGCAAACCCGTCATAGCTTGCAGGGGATTTCTCTATACATTCATAACAGATGTCACTCGGCAGGCTCGTCCTCCTTCTTCGCCCTCGTGGAGCGAGCTTTCGAGATAGCTTTCTGCCGCTCAATCATCGCGTTCACATGGTCAATAAAGGTGGCGTAATCCGCATCGCCATTTATCATCGCCAACGCGTTTACCGTATCTACCAACGAGCGGTAAGCGGCTTCGGCGGCAGTGCGGGTTTCCTTCACGATGCCCACCTGACGGGCTGCGTCCGCTTCCGTGCGCTCGGCGACTGCGGCGAGGAAGGCTTCCTCTTTTGCCTTCAGGTCGGCAATCCAAACACCAAGATTCAACGAGGTGCGTTTGGAGGCATCCAATGCATCCAAGTCCTGCAACAGATTGTGCAACACCCCGCTTTCTTCGGTCTGCGCCAGCTTCGTGGGGTCGCCGTACTTGTCGAACAACGATTTCACTTCAACTGCAATGCTGGAAATATCGGGATAGGGATGGGCGCACATCGCCGCCAGATAGTTATTCGCCCCCCGCCAAGATGCGTCACGACCATCGTCGGTCGTCGTCACTGTAGCGGTAGCGGGATTGACGGCGGATGCTTTCAATGCATCATCGAAAGCGTTGTAGGCAGACTCGAAGGTATTCACCGCCGCAGTCTGCGCAGCGGGTGGCTCTTCGTTGGGAAGATTCGCCGTTTCTGCCTTAACTTGTTTCAGATAGCCGAAACATTCCTCCGTGCGGAGTTGCTTTACGTTTAGTGTAAGAATCTTCTTCATATTTCGTGATAATTTGATATTTCTGCAACAAATGTAGTCAAATCTTCCCGATGAGCCAAGTCCGCAGCGGGGAAAGTGGCAATCCGTCCCGATTTCGGCTGTCCCCAGCAGGGAAAGTGCTCCTCCGCGCCGATTGGCATCGTCCTCGCCGGGGAAAGCGGTTATCCTGACGGATTGATGCTGTCCCCGCCGGGAATAGTGCTTCTCCGGCAGGATTTGCGTTGTCCCCGCTGGGGACGGCGGTTATCCGAGCGGATTGGAAGAAAATTTGATGTTAGCAAGTCAATGCCCTGCCGATTCCGAAAATAAGTTTATCACCACGACTCCGCCGAGAATCATGCAGATGCCGATGATGGCAGGAAGGTCAAGGTGCTGCTTGAACACTATCCAGCCGACAAGCGCCACCAGCACGATGCCCACGCCCGACCAAATCGCGTAGGATATGCCTATCGGGATGCTCCGCATGACTATGCTGAGAAGATAAAACGCCGCCGCATAGCCCGCAATGGATATCAACGACGGCACGAGGCGGGTGAACTGCTCCGTCTGTTTCAGGGCACTCGTGGCAACCACCTCGCAGATGATTGCCAGAAAAAGAATAAGATACTGTTTCATATTGCTTTTTGTTTACTGATTACCTGTCACGGCAAAAGTACAAAAAACAAAATCCGCCTTAAAATGCGCATCGGTTAAATAAAGTGACGCGCGGAAGCGCGGTTTTGTTAAGGTTTTCAAAATCGGGGAGCGGGGCAAAGTATCACCGAGCAGATACACGCAAGGAGCAAACGGACCGCCTTGGACGTGTTCGCTTTCAAAGGCAGCATGCCGGACGAAAAGGGCGAATTACTGACGAATCCGTTCCGTCACGCGTTTCCCGGTCGAAACCGAATATCCCTGAAGCTCTACATAATCCACACTGACCGAACTATTGGGTTTCAACTGGACGAAAAGGGAGACAAGGCGGGCAGGCGAACCGTTAATATCGACAAAAGCCTGATAAGCATCGCCTGCTTTGCGAATCGTAATATCGCGCGGATAAGCGCTAAGCGTCACTTGGCATGTGTCGTTACCCTTTTGTTTCACCTTATATCCATACACCAATTTGCGCTGGATGAAGTTCAATCCGTTTGTATAGCCGGGTCGGTCGGTGCGGTTCAACCAATAGACCTCAATCGGCTCTTCCAAATCGAGCTTCCCATCTTTCAAATTCGCATCATAGCAAACCAGATTGCGATTCAGGCTACGGGCGATATAAAAGAGCCGTTCCGGAGTCGGATACGTATCCTCTTCAGGCGTAACGGCCAGTATGCTAACAAACGAAGCAAACAGGAAGAATCCTATCAGCAGCAAACGGCATTTATTCTTCATAATCCATTCATTTTGCAATAAAACTAAAAAAGTCCCACAGTTCATAAAGAACTATGAGACCTATGGAAGCGAGAGCGGAAGACGGGACTCGAACCCGCGACCCTAACCTTGGCAAGGTTATGCTCTACCAACTGAGCTACTTCCGCATTATTTTTCGTACTCGAAGCGGGAATATCAACAATAAAATGCCACAAAATAACAAACAATATAAAACAAATGAATATCACCAAGTTACAACAAAAATCTGTTTTGCAAAAATTGCAAAATGTCGCACAAAATCGCAATAAAGTCGCACAAAAGTCGCACAAATCATTTTTGTGCGACCATGATTTTGTATCTTTGCTATACGATTTAAAACAACATTATGGCAAAGATTAATGACATTAAATTATCAAAAGTACGTGAGGACGGTAAAGCAGAACTTATAGTTCGCCTGTATGTGACGAAGAGATTTTGTCCACAATTCAGGAGTGGCTTGTTTATCGATCCGAAAAGATTTTCCCAGAAAGAAAGAGGAGAGCAAACAAGGTGTACCAGTTATGAAATAGACATTCCGCGAAAAGGAAAGTATAATTTCCCAGAAATCAAAGAACTGGAAACAGTAGATATGAAATTTGCTCTCTACTTAAAACGAATTATTAAGATTTGCGATGTTACAGCCGAAAAACACGAGGATGTGCTTACAACGGAGTGGATCAATAATTCCATTCGACTAATAAACAAGGAGAACACGAACATCGAGGATATAAGCTACCAGCACATTGTATCATTGATTGAAAAGGAACATCAAGAGATAGAAGCCGAACGTATCAAAGCAAACAAACGCCCCTTCTTTGATTGGATGAATGACTTTCGAGACAATGCCAAGAAAAAGGTAAACGGCAAAAGAGAAGGCGACAAATCGGACGTATGGAAACGCAACTTCGATGTACTTATACGTGCGCTTAAAAGGTATGAGACGTTTGTGCGACTGTCAGACAAGGATCGTAAAGGTTTCATGCTCGATATTGATACGATGGATAATGAAACATTAGAAGATATAGAATCATACTTACGTAACGAACATGCCTTGCTTGAGGAATATCCGAAAATCTTTCAGATGATACCAGCCACGACCGACACTAAACGAAGAAGCCCAAAACCTCAACCTCGCGGGAATAATACGATTTGTTCATTATTCAACAAGTTAAAAGCATTCTTTAATTGGCTCAATGAAAAGAAAATCACTACTAACAATCCATTTATGGGTTATGAAGGTGTAGTGTCTGAAAAATACGGTACTCCCTATTATATCACATTAGACGAACGCAACCAAATAGCGGATTTTGATTTATCCGCGCATCCTCAATTGGCAGTCCAACGAGATATATTCATTTTTCAGTGTTGTATCGGTTGCCGTGTTTCTGACTTATTCAAATTGACAGAAAACAATGTTATCAATGGTGTTATAGAATACATTCCTCATAAGACCAAAGGAGAAAGGCAAAACGTTATCCGTGTGCCTATGAATACTCGAGCTGTAGTTTTGATGGGAAAATACAAGGGAATGGACAGGAAAGGGAGGTTGTTCCCTTTTGTATCCGCGCAAAAGTATAATGAAGATATAAAAGAGATATTTCGTCTGTGTGGCGTGACTCGGCTTGTTACTGTGGTAAATAGTGTCACCGGGAAAGAGGAACAACGTCCTATCAATGAAGTTGCGTCTTCGCACATGGCACGCCGGACATTTGTTGGAAACTTATACAAGCAAGTCAAAGATCCGAATTTGATTGCATCTATGTCTGGGCATGCGGAAGGGAGCAAGGCTTTCAACCGTTATAGAGAGATTGATGATGAGTTAAAGAAAGAAGTTGTTTCATTGATAGATTAATTGAACATGAAAAAAGAATGTATCTTCTACCAGATGTGGAGTAAGC
Source organism: uncultured Parabacteroides sp. (assembly GCA_949289155.1). Classification (GTDB taxonomy): domain Bacteria; phylum Bacteroidota; class Bacteroidia; order Bacteroidales; family Tannerellaceae; genus Parabacteroides. Next base: position 13,114 of record CASEMX010000064.1, on the reverse strand, counting down.
AGATTCAAGCGACCCAAGAGGAGAAAGCTGAAGTTTATTTATCAATAGGTGCGGAGCTAAGAGATGATCTTCTTATGTCTATTAACATAAGCGCAAACAATAGAGTCTTTCTCATGGAATTAGACCGAATCATTCTAAAAGGGTATAATTATTGCGATATGTGGTTAAGAGGGTTATTATCAGACTACGTAAAAAGGCGAAGCATGGAAGATAATGATTCCTCTTATCAAATTGAATATTATACAAGCTGGTTAAATAATACTATCTTAATTCTCAACGGAAACTATCCTGTCATCAAAGAGTGGTGCGAGGAATACAAAACTTGGGTAAATCAATACTATAAAGACCTTAGCGATGGGCACGTGGAATGTAATACCGAACAGTCAGAAGAACTATCAAAAAAGTATGTGAATCCTTGTGCCGAGGACAGTATTCCATGCGAAGTATCAAAAGACAAAGAAGAAATAAAATATACCCCTGAATTACTAATGTTGTTCCATGATAATAAAGGACTCATAAGTAAACTGGTCGGGAAATCCGATAATGAGATTGCAGCTTTGATTAAGAAATGGGCTGGAAAAAAAGACAAATTTGGAAAACCATTGATAGAGAATCCGGATAATAATCTGAAAACGGCTTTTGCAAAAGCATTAAAAGAAAATAGAATAATAAAGTTATCGGTACGTTCATTTAGGGATAAATTATAATATCACGAAATAAATAAATGGAATCAAGGAGGCTGTGTCAAAATTGGCACGGCCTCTTTTTGTATAATCTTTTGCCAATTCTGCCGCCAAACTTGCCAAACTTGCCAATTCGTTGTATGGGCTTTCACCTCCCTTTAATTTCGCAGCATAAACCTGAAAGTCAGGATGTGCGCGCGTCAGACTTTCCTAAAAACTTAGGAATATGTCAATAAACGAATTATTAAAAACTGGATCAAACGTGCAATTGGTTATTAATGCACTCGATCTTAGAGAAGCGTTCCTACAATGGAATGAAGAACTGAAACAAGCTAAACCAGCAGAAACAAAAGAAGAATCGTATTTATCCGCACAGGAAACAGCGGATAAGCTGGGTGTAGATGTAAGTACACTCTGGAGATGGAATAAATCCGGGTATCTGAAAAAAATCAAAGTGGGGAACAAAACCCGCTATCGCGAAAGTGATATAATCAAACTAATGGAGGGCTGATTATGGATAAAAAAAGAAAGGCGACCGAAGCCGCCCCTCACACCAACAGGGGCAAAGATATGGATTTTCGTACTCAATACCAAATAGTTTATCAATCTTTTTTGGAAAGGCCGAAAACAATGCTTGACGTGTTCCTGCAAACCGGGATTTTGAGAGCTAACATTTGCAGGTATGTGGCGGATATGGAAGATAGAGGGATTATCCAATTGCTTTACAAGAAAGAGGATTCGCATACGAAATTTAGAGCTGGTTATTATACAACGGACAAAGCCTTGTTCCGAAAAGTCAAAGATAAACAATATAATTTATGGGAGGATAGATGATGGGTGGATTCAACATTTATCAAGCAATCGGCGCAGAACTCCAGAAAGCAGACCAATTGGCGGCATCTGTGCCAGAGCAAATAGGGATGCTGACAATTAAGACAGCTAACCGAACTATTAAAGAGGCGGCATTAAGACCAAATCCGGATGCTCTTTGGTTGTCGCTTTGGTATGAAGGCGAAGTTTGTTGCCTGTTTAGTGATTCCAATCTTGGGAAAAGTATCTATGCCGTGCAAATAGCTACAAAGATAGCGGAGGCGAAGCGGGTATTGTATTTCGACTTCGAGTTGTCTGATAAGCAATTTCAAGTTTCCTGACAACCTATATCGGTTGGAGATAAACCGTGAATCATTGGACGTTGCCAACTTCGAGGAAGCAATAATCGGGAATATTGAGCAAGCTGCATTGCAGACCGGGGCAAAGGTACTTATCATCGACAATCTTACTTATCTGTGCATAGCAAGCGAAAAGGGAGATGTGGCAGGGGCTTTGATGTTCCGGCTTATGGCTCTGAAAAAGAAACACGGCTTATCAATGCTCATTCTTGCCCATACGCCTAAGCGGTGTTTGTCTAACCCAATCACGCAAAACGACCTTGCAGGGAGTAAGAAGCTATACAATTTCTTCGATAGCGTGTTTGCCATTGGCAAGAGTGCGAAGGATAGCAATTTGCGTTATATCAAACAGCTTAAAGTAAGATACGGGAATTACACCTATGATAGTGATAATGTGATAGTATCTTCCATTGAAAAGATAGGAACATTCTTACAGTTTGTCAATATCGGGTATGCAACCGAAAAAGAGCATCTGAAAGAACCATCCGAGAAAGATGTGTCCCAAGAAATAGAGAATGTCAAACTGCTATCGGGACAGGGGAAATCCATTCGTGATATAGCTAAGGAGTTGAATGTTAGTAAATCCAAAGTGGGAAGAATATTGAAGCAAGATTAATGTTGTCCCAACTGTCCCATGTCCCACGTGGCGGACACTTGGGACGGTGGGACAAATGGGACACTTGGGACGGTGGGACAGAAACACTTTTAAAAGAAGAATAATATGAACGACTATAATCAACCATATTTGGAAAAATACTCCGGACGAGCCTCACGGCATAAATGCCCGAAGTGTGGCGACCCTCATTCATTTGCCTATTACTTGGATGGGAATACCGGACAGCCCATCGATAAGACCGTAGGACGTTGCAACCATGAGAGCGGGTGCGGCTACCATTACACGCCTAAGCAGTTCTTCATTGATAATCCAGCAGAGAGGGAACGGCATAAGGAGGTAATGGTACAATCGCCATCGTCCAAACCCAAAAGAGAAATAGGGCATATCCCGTTTTCATACGTGGAGAGGTCGCTAAGTTATAATAGTTCTTTCGTGCATTTCCTTTGTGGGTTATTCGACCGTTATTCCTTGGAATCACCTACCATTGAACGGCTCATGCAAGATTACGCATTGGGCGCAACTAAAGACGGAAGTGTGATTTATTGGCAAATCGATACTAACGGCAGGGTGCGAACCGGTAAAGTAATGAAGTACGACCCGGAAACAGGACACCGTATCAAAGAGACTGGAGGCATCAACTGGATTCATTCAATAATGAAGAAACAAAAGTTATTACCGGAGGATTACAATTTAACGCAATGCTTTTTTGGTGAACACTTGCTTGAGATGTATCCAAATAAGGCGGTTGCTTTGGTGGAAAGCGAGAAATCCGCGCTTATTGGTGCCGGTGCATTCCCAAATTACATTTGGCTGGCCAGTGGTGGTAAAAGCCAATTATCTATTGACAAGCTGAAAGTTTTGAAAGGGCGAACAGTTATCATGTTTCCAGACGTGGACGGCTTTGAATATTGGACGAGCAAGGCTAAAGAGGTCGAAGCTATCGGATGCAAAGTTATTGTTTCTGATTTATTGGAAAAGAACGCTACTGAAGAAGATAGGGTGAACAAGATAGATTTGGCGGATTGGCTTATACGCTATCTATCCGATGGAACGGTTACAAATGCAGGATATGAGGTATCGGAAGCGGAAAGAACCCTACAGGCAATGAAAGAGGCTAACCCGGCTCTGCAATTACTGATTGATACGTTTAACTTGACATTAATCGCATGATGGAAATAGAAGTAATACATGGACAAATTATTGCTAAGGCGAACCACTACCAAGCCGTTCCGGGTAAGGATGGAGCTAAACGTATTATCAAAGATGAAAGGATACGAGCCTACGAGCGTAGTTTTTGGGAGCAATGCACGAAGTACCGAAATAGGCATATCGCAAGCCGTTTCCGGCTCTTTGTCCGGGTGTGGCATAGTTCGCTAAGGTTCGACTTGGATAACAGTCTGAAAACATTGTTGGATTGCTTGCAAATGGTCGGAGCGATAACAGACGATAAATTATGCTTTCAAATAGAGTATCACCCCCGTGTAGAGTTCGCTCTGCTGGAGGTGAACGAACAAAAACAAATATTTCATTAACCAACTAATTTTCAATTTTTTATGAAACAAATGACAGAATTTGACAGAGTTGTCAAAAAGTACGAGAATGTATTAGATGAGATAGAAGGTGTGGTTAGACCCCTTGTTAGAGCGGGTTTGTTAATTCGGGATAAGGATTTGCATAGCCTTTTGGACGGAGGCGCAAGCCTTAAAGAACAAGCCACGATAATTGCCGACAAGGAAACGGCTAAATATAAAATTCCATTTAAGAAACGGCAGGAAACTGAGGAAATTACTTCTGAATATTTCCAGATTATCAATGAGGCAAGCCGTTCACTTCGCAAAGTATTATGCAGTAATTCTTCTAATCCTTTCGATGTTACAGCGTTTCATGTCCAAAATGAAAAAGTAACCTTATCCGATGAATGGCTGCAAGAAATGAAAGATTGTTTTGAACCAAAACAAACAGAAGCGAGGAAGCAGGCTCTTGAACTGATGGATAATGCCGTGGCTGCTATCGAGGCTCTTAATGCTTTCGTCGCCGATAACCCCTACCTTGGCAAGGGTGTTACCTCATCCTTGGACGATAGGAGATGCCTTATCTGGATTGACGGTGACGGGAATATTCACAGAGAAGATAACAACTTAAAATTCATTTGATATGACAGAACAGGAAAGAAAACGATTTGAAGATTTTGAGAGAGATTTGCGAAATTACCCGGTAAAACGTATGATGTTCTTGTCTAATATGGTCAAGGAGGAGGATAGGGATTACCAGCATCTGGGGATTGCGTTCCGGGAAGAGGAACATCGGTTTGACGAGGTCGCAGTTGCAAAGGAGTGGGCGGCTACGTTGCCGGATATGAATTATTAACCAAGTGGGGGTGTTCCGTTTCGGAACATCCCTGCTACAATTTTTCAATTATGAACATAAAGGACGATTTAAACAGAAAAGAGCTAAAGAAGCTCGTCAAGCTCGCCGACATGGGAACAGTCAAGTCGGTTAGCAATGAATTTACGAACCTCATCAAAAGCGGAAAAATGAAAGCAAAAGTGACATTCGTGGTCGAGATTGACGGACTACAGAATATCCATAAGTTGGTAAGCGATTTAAATGCTGATGTTTAACAATTTAGGTTGATATGCTGTTTTTAGACCATTATTCCAGTTTGGCGATAAGTTACCTCGCCCCGCTTGTAAAAGTCGCTAAAAACGCAAAGAAAGGGGCTTTAATGCGATTTCGCAAAAATGGTATCAAATATGAGGTTTACTATTTTGTAGGTGATAGCTTTTTCACCTTCACATGGGACTATCAAGGCAAGCATTATTGCCAGCGGATAGGATTCGTCGAAGAACCCAGCCATTTACGGGGCGAAGTCCGTTTCTTCGTTTGCTCAGTAACCGGCAGGAAGTGCTTAAAGGTGTATTTTGGCCGTAAGTCCATCTTCACAAGATACGCAGTCCGGCACGTCTATTCATACCAACACCTCAGCCATAGTTCACGCGTATTTGCCAATGCCCGGAATCCCGGCCGAAGGAACGGCAAACCCAAATACGGTGGAAAGGTAACGAGGTATGGAAGGAGAATTGACCGGTATCGACAGAAGCAAGCTAAAATCAACAATTACATTATTTGCCTTTTTGACCGCCGTAAAATCAATGTGCAAAAGAAGGTATAACATCTGTCCAGCAGCCTTATTTTACGGTATTAAAACTTGTAAGTGTCCCACATTGTCCCACTGTCCCACACCTCTAAAAGTGGGACAAAATAGACTTAACTAATTGATACTATAGTGTTTGTCTGTCCAAAACGTGGGACACTTTACGCTTATGGACGTGGGACGGGACACATTCATTTAACCTTGATATTGGGGTGTCCTCATCACAAATGAGGGTATTTTGAAACACGCAAGATTTTGCGTATTTACTCCGTCTCTCTTAATAAAGTCACTCAACCTTGATATTTATCTCCTTGCCGCAATGAGGGCAGTTGATGGTCAGGGCATCTTTCTTGGGTTGCTCGAATAGTTCGGTTACCGGGCAGCCGATAGCATCTGCAATCCTTAAAAGGACTTCCGTAGATGGATTGCCGTTTATGTGAGTGCTTAAAGTAACTCGTGAAATACCCATTTTCTCCGCTATTTCATTTACTGATGTACCGTAACGCTTCATAGCTTCTTTAATTATCAATCTATCTATCATATCTATTCTATTTAAGTTTTTGCAAAGTTACATGGAATAAGGAAATGTAAAATGATTGGCTTACTAAATAGTGCTAAATATAATACTATAATAATTCTTTTTCTTGTTAATGTAAAACGATTGGCTTACTTTTGCATCATCAAAGTAAAACAACACATAAAAGCAAATATCATGTATTTAAAATTAGAGATTGATGAGCAACTGGCAGATATTTTAAGAGCCGCAACCGATTTGTATTCAAAAACAGATAAACTGATTGAAACAAAGAAGTATAACCATGAGGAATATCCGGGAAACAAACTGGATGAAATAGCAGACAAAGTAGGGTCTATAATGTGCGAATTGGGGGACATCATAGGCCATGAGATTGCCTCACAAGCCTTTGATGCGTGTTAAGTGCAAGCAATGCCCGAAGCAGTAAGAGGGCAAACTATAATAATCAAACATGAACGAAGATAGAGTTTTGACAATGGCAAAGAGTGCGCTAAAGCTGGCAAACATCATCCGATACGAGAACGGACACGAGATAATAGATGTGAGCCTATTGCGTACAATTCCAGATGGCGAAGGGCATCGTGGAGCGAGACCACGGCAGGGAACAAAATGCACACTGAACCGGCAATTATAGTCGGAGGTGAAGATACAGGACATAAGCAGATGCGGGCACCAGCCTGTTGAGAGCGGTCTTTTCGGTTGCATAGGGTTCTGCTTACGGGTGAAGATATGTTCTTTTAAATAGGCTTTCAGTAGCACCAGCCCAGCCCTACACGGCCTCAGAGCCTATTCCTTTGATGGAATACAGGGAACTAAGAAAAAAGCCCCACGATTCCTAAGAATCACGAGGCTTTATTTGGAAAAGAGCGGAAGACGGGACTCGAACCCGCGACCCTAACCTTGGCAAGGTTATGCTCTACCAACTGAGCTACTTCCGCAGAAAATTTATATCTTTGCGTCAAATGCTAAAGAGGTGTTTTAAATCGCAATGAAAGGTTGCTTTCCAAGTGTGGGGGCAGCCTTTTTTTATGCGCATGACTCTTATACGATCCAAATTCTCTTTACATGATCATTTGCTATAACCTAAATGAAGTCGCATTTTAGTCGCACAAACAAGAGAACTTAAAATAACAACTATTTAATTCACAGCAAATTAACGCAAAACTCTGTACTCGAAGCGGGACTTGAACCCGCACAGCTGCAATAGCCAAAGGATTTTAAGTCCTTGAGCATCCCTCCGCTTAAGCGATGAGCGGAAGACGGGACTCGAACCCGCGACCCTAACCTTGGCAAGGTTATGCTCTACCAACTGAGCTACTTCCGCATTATCTTTTGCACTCGGTTTCGTTCGGTTTATAATCTTCTTCCCGATTGCGAGTGCAAAAGTAGGCAATTTTTTTATACTGCAAAACTTTTTCCGGGAAAATTTAGTTGGTTACATAAATTTTGTTCCCGCTTTGATGCGTATTATACCGCTTCAGCCCCTGTGTCGCAGGTCCTTTCAGCACTGCTCCCCCATTTTCGTAGATTCCGAACTCAGAACCGCACGAGGGACAGATTGCTTTAAAGCGGCTCTCATCTATTTCGACACGAATAGCATATTTCATTTCATAAGGACAGGCTAAATCGTAAGCACTATACCCGTAAAGGTCATGATAAACGATTACCCCGCCGAAACCCGTCCGTTCTACCGCAGACAACCCGGTCGTTTGCCCCATTATATAGGTCTTATACGCCATCGATTCTTTTAAAGCCTTATCTTCATAGGTTAAATCCAGCTCTAAGTTCACCGACGCGAAAGGAAACAGGTCATTCTCGTTCGTAGTGCAGGAAAAAGCACAGCACATAAGCAACAAATACCCTATTCTACGCATAGTTTTAACGATTTAATAGTGCCTTTTCCGCCTCATTTACCCGCTCAAAATGGAATCCATCCATTATGTTCTGCATCAACAGGGCTATTTCCGGATTACAAAGGTTTCCGATGCTGCCTTCATGCGTATGGTGGATTTGTTTATCCGCTACGAAATCGCCTGCTTCAATTGCTAATCCCACCTGTTTGTACGCATCACGGAAAGGAACGCCGGAAAGCACCAGACGGTTCACCTCTTCCACGCTAAACAACAACGCATACTTATCATCATCCAATATATGTTCATTCACTCGGATTTCTCGCATCATGTGAGTAACCATCCGCAAGCAATCCTCCAATTCGCCGAAAGCAGGAAGGAATATCTCCTTGATAATCTGCAAATCCCGGAAGTAACCAGAAGGCAGATTATTGCATATCAACGTGATTTGATTGGGTAAGCCCTGTATCTTATTGCATTTTGCTCGTGTCAATTCGAATACATCCGGATTCTTTTTATGCGGCATGATGCTCGAACCGGTCGTAAATTGTGCCGGCAAACTAATGAAACCGAAATTTTGGCTATTGAACAGGCAGGCATCAAATGCCAACTTCGACAATGTCCCGGCAATACCGGCTAAAGCGAAAGCTACAACCCGCTCCATCTTGCCTCTTCCCATTTGGGCATACACTACGTTATAATCCAAAGAATCAAATCCCAACAAATCCGTCGTCAGCTGCCGGTTCAAAGGGAAAGACGAACCATATCCTGCAGCAGACCCCAACGGATTCCGGTTACAAATCCGATAAGCAGCCTGCATCAACTGCATATCATCAGCCAAACTTTCAGCATAAGCGCCGAACCATAAGCCAAATGACGAAGGCATGGCTATCTGTAGATGCGTATAACCGGGCATTAGCACAGATTTATAACGCTCACTCTGCATCTGTAGGACTTCGAAGAGAACATTTACCAACTTTACGACCTTTTGTATCTCATCTCGCGTAAACAATTTCAAGTCCAGCAACACTTGGTCGTTACGCGAACGTCCGCTATGGATTTTTTTTCCAATATCGCCCAATTTTCGCGTCAACATCAGCTCTACTTGCGAGTGAACATCCTCTATTCCCTCTTCAATGACGAATTCTCCCCGCTCAGCCACCGCATAAATGTTACGCAACTCCTCTAATAAAACCTCCAACTCCGATTTTTGCAGCAAACCAATGCTCTCCAGCATCGTAATATGCGCCATAGATCCCAGCACATCATATTTTGCCAAGTAAAGATCCATTTCGCGATCCTTACCCACCGTGAAAACATCGACCTCGTGGTCAACCTGTATATTCTTTTCCCAAAGTTTCTGAGCCATGATTAGTTATCCTCTGAAATATTCCCGCCTGTTTTTTCTTTTCCCCGGCAACATTCTTGCGTTTTCTCCGAATCATCAACAAAGTTTCATAACGATGGGACTTGAGTTTCATGCCGAGAAATTTTTAAAAACATCCCAAGTTTCTGCCAAAAACAGGCTTTAAAATAAATTATTCCCAAATAAAAACCTATTTAGATTCTCTGACAGAAAATCTAAATAGGTTCAATTCTATTTTTAATAGGGCAAAGATGCCAAAACTGCCGATATTTTATCCACTGCATCCTGCAATGGCTTTGCAACCATCGACTTTAAAAACGGATTCAACTCAGCTCGCGCGGTAAGACGCATACGCGTATCCATATCGCCTACTTGCTTCAGCTGAATCCATAGGTTCAAAGGGACCGGCGAATTGGTCGTTTCGAATTTAATTGTCTTATTCGGTTCTCTTTCTACAATTCGGAATGTAACCTTACCCACCGGACTGACCGAAAAACTACACGAATCGCTGTCAAATTCGAAATCTTTTATCTGTTCTTGCGGAATGCGGTCTTTAATCCGTTCCAAATTTGAAAGATCTGACAACATCGCAAATATCCGGTCGTCATTCTGCGGGATTGCTTTAATCTCGCTTACAAAATCTGCCATCCAATCTTTTCTCAATTAGAATTATTTACTCGGATTCCAAGCCGAAGGATTTTTACGCCATTCTTGGAGCACTTCTATCTCCGATTCATCGATATAATCTGTACGCACAGCTTCTTCCAATACGGCATCATAATTACTTAACGTATTCAACGTCACTTTTGCATCTTTAAACGCTTCTACGGCTACAGGGAATCCATAAGTAAAGATAGCAACCATACCAATTACGTCACAACCAAAGTTCCGTACTGCTTGAACTGCCTTTAAACTGCTGCCGCCCGTGGATACCAAATCCTCAATAATCACTACTTTCGAGCCCGGCTTCAATTCACCTTCGATTAGATTCTCCAATCCATGGTCTTTTGGAGTCGAACGGATATAAACAAACGGCAAACCTAACAAATCGGCAACTAATGCACCTTGAGCAATCGCTCCGGTAGCGACACCTGCTATCGCATCTGCGTTTTCATACTTTTCACTTACCATACGCGCCAATTCCAATTTAATAAAACTGCGCACCGCTGGATAAGAAAGTGTTTTGCGGTTGTCGTTATAAATAGGAGATTTCCAACCCGAAGCCCAAGTAAATGGATTCGCTGGCTGCAATTTCACAGCCTTAATCTTTAACAGTTTCTCTGCGACTAATCTTTCCAATGTTTTCATACAATCCTCTGTTCTATTTTTTTAATTGGTTGTGCAAAAGTAAGGAAACTCACGGACAAATCGAGGCTTATTTATCGTTTTATTTTCAAGACCTGCTGAAAAACATATTTTCTATACTCTCGCCAACGTAAATGCCATTAAATAAATATCCGGAATTGATTGCAACACGCCGGCCAATGAATTTAACGTAGAGCCCGTTGTCAGCACATCATCCACTAAAAGAACCCGCTTGCCTTGCAGTTTGGAACCATCTTTCAGTTCAAAAATGTTTTGTACATTATCCCAACGCTCATATATTGAACGTTTCGTCTGTGTCTCCGTTTTCTTTCGCCGAATTACCGAAGTCGTATCTATCGGTATTCCCAAAACGGAACTGATTCCTTTGGCTATCCATTCCGACTGATTATATCCGCGTTGCCGTAATCGGCTTTTGTGTAATGGAACAGGCAGCAATACGTCGGCATTACAAAGACTGCTTCCTTTTCTTTCATAATTAAGAAATGCCTTGCGTCCTAACAAATAAGCCAACTCCTTATTATCATAATATTTCAATTCATGAATCAATTTCTGAACACGTCCTTCCTTTTCAAAGCGGAAGTAACTCCCCGCTTCGCAAATCTCCGAACGCCCGATAAAGTTTAATGCTAACTCTTTTGGCTCGGTTACTACATCATAATGCAACCGAGATAAACAAAACAAACACAATTGTTCTTCCCCCTTTACTAACGGAGTTCCACAAAGATGGCAGACATTTGGGAAAAACAATCCTAATAGGTCATTCCAACCCTTCTGCAAAGTCTTCCACATCTTCCCCTAACGATTTAAGACAGTTGTTGATTTCTTGAAGGGTAAAGCCTCTTCCTGACGCAAAGCGAAGAAGTTTGATTAACTGTTCGCGCTCTTTTCCTTTCAACGTACGCAGCTTTGCTTTCAACAAAGTGGTTAGAATTCGCATATAATCCGCTTCATTGATTGAGCCAATCGCCTCCTCGATATATTCCGCAGGGATAGCTTTTCGTCTCAATTCATAAATCAATTTTACCCTTCCCCACTGATTAAAACGCAACTTATCGTTCACAAATGCTTGTGCAAAGCGACGCTCATCAATAAATTTTTCCTGCTGCAAACGGCATATTATTCGCTCTCCCGCCTCTTCCGGCAACCCAGTCGCCTGTATTTTCTTTTCGACATCCTGTATGCAACGTTCTGCCGAAGAACAATAGGCAGCTAACCTATGCAACAATTCCTCTTCTGTTTTTTCTTTCATAGTTGTGCCTTTATTATCCGGTCTTTCCCGTAGAAGTCCCGAATCAGTTCCATATTCTTATAATTTTCTTGCTTCAAAAGATGCAACATTTCCTTGCCATATAAAGCATTAATCTCGAAATAGAGATTCCCTCCCTTTCGCAAATGCAATCTGCCCAGTTGAGCAATCCGGCGATAAAAGCATAAAGGGTCATCATCCGGCACGAATAATGCCAAATGCGGTTCATAATCCAACACATTCCTATCCATCTCCTTCTTTTCTCGGTTGGCGATGTAAGGCGGATTACTTACTATACAATCGTACTGCCTCAAGGCGTCCGAAGCCGAAGCAGCCCTAATATCTTGCCGGATAAAATGAATCTGCACATGATTCCTTTCCGCATTCTTACGCGCGACCCGCAAAGCCTCTTCAGAAATATCCAGCGCCGAAACCTGCGCATCAGGCAACAAAACCGCCAAACTTATCCCGATACAACCGCTCCCCGTCCCAATATCCAAAATAGACGCAGACTTCCCCTTGTAATCCGCTTCCACTCTATGAACCAATTCCGCTGTTTCCGGACGAGGAATCAACACATCAGGAGTCAAACCAAAAAGAAGCCCGCAAAATTCCGTGTAACCCAGAATATATTGAATCGGTTCCTGCTTAGCCAATCGGTCAACAATCCGACAAATTTCCTGCCTTTGGATATCCGGCAACACGTCATCCGCAACCAATAGACGATAAGGCGGAATATGACACACCTCCTCCATCATCCAACGGGCAAACTCCCGTATCTCTTCAGCAGAATAAACTGAATCCAATCGATTATGTATATAAGCAAGTACAGATTTCATCCCCCTAATTTTTTAAAACCTTGCCAAAGGTACATAAATAACCATCAAAACAAAAACCTGAAAGCATTTCCCTGCACTTCCCCGGAGCAGTCCGCCGCCGGAAGTCCCCCATCCCACCACTCAGAAAAACGCACTGAAAACCTTGCCCGGCGCAAGTGGAGACTTTGCCGGCGTCAAGTGGAGACTTTGACCGCCCCAAGTGGAGACTTTGCCCCGGGCAAGGTTTCCACCTCCTTTCCTTAGGCCATAAAAAAAGGGAACCGGTCGTCTTCCTGACCGGCTCCCTGCCTTCGCGTGCTCCTCGCACTTCCAATACGGCGGCTACCTACT
>CASEMX010000063.1 GCA_949289155.1 uncultured Parabacteroides sp. | reverse complement strand
GCGAAAGCATTTTGCAGAGCTGCGAGAGGCTTGCGCTAACAGCGAAAGCATTTTGCAGAGCTGCGAGAGGCTTGCGCTAACAGCGAAAGCATTTTGCAGGACTACTTGGACTTATTTCTGATAAAAGCGGACCCAATCGATTTCCATTTCGACCGGAAGGTCCTCCGGATAGACTTTCCCAACCCATGAACCGCCCAATTGCATATCCAACAGGAGGTAATAGGACTGGTTGAAGGGAAACTGTCCCTTTTCATCCGTCTCGATGCGCGGATAGGTGAAGGTATGCTCCCGATTAATGTAGAAAGAGAGGCTGTCGGGGTAGAGTTCTACGGCATACACGTTATAATCGTTCGGGTCAATCCGTCCGATACCCCCCTGCTTCGGATTATCCTTGAACCCCAACACGTGCGTATAGTAAGAATGTACGGTCTGGTAAGCAATCGAATCGTTATTCAGGCGCTCCATAATGTCGATTTCACCGCCCTTCGGCCACTTGCCGCGCTCCGGAAGCAACCAAAATGCCGGCCACGCGCCTCTTGCGCCATGCAAACGAGCCTTTATCTCGATACGCCCGTTCGAGAAGAGCCTTTTCCCTTTGCTATACACGCCACCCGTCAGGACCGGCGACGTATCTTGGGGCAAACTATGATTGACCAAGCCACGCAGCACCAAATGCCCGTCCCGCATGGCATAACAGGAATCGAAATCCGACATGTGACGGTTCCAGTCTGCCGTCCCGCGCGGAATCTTGCTCCATACGCTCCGGTCGAACGAGCCTTGTTGCTCGAAATTCTCTTCCCAGACCAATTGCCACTCTTTCGGCTTAGTCTGGCAACTGAAAAAGATGCCGCTGCCCAGTGCAGCCATGGCAACTACAATCCATTTCTTCTTTTCCATCATAGAATATGTTTGATTTCATCTAATGTCTTTACGGTATGTGTCGGAACGAATCCGCGCTCCGGCTCACTTTTCGGATTGAACCAAATCTGGTCTATCCGCGAATTATAAGCCCCGACGATATCAGCATCCCAACTGTCGCCAATCATCAGCGACTCTGCCCGCCGCGAATTGGTCGTCACCAAAGCATAATCGAATATTCCCTTATGCGGTTTCTGGATGCAGGCATCTTCCGACAAGATTAACCGTTCGAAGAAGGGCGACAACCCGGAGTTCTTGAGCTTCAAGTCCTGCACCTCCCGGAATCCATTGGAGAGAATGAACAGCCGATACTTCGGGCGTAAGTATTCCAGCAGTTCGATTGCTCCGGGAATCAGCCTCGTCTGGAGCGTCGTCCGCTGCAGGAAATGGTCGTTAATCTTCAAAATCTCCTTCGGGTCCTCCACTCCCAACGGACGAAACACGAAGCGGAACCGTTCGATGATTAATGTTTGCCGATTAATCTCGCCGTTCCGGTATTTCGCCCAAAGTTCGATATTATTGGGCATATAAATCGCAAAAAATGCCTCGAAAGAGGCATAATGCCGTCCCATATCGTAGTCGGCATAAAGCTCTTTCAGGCACTCTTTATTATTATTATACGTATCCCAAAGGGTATCGTCGAGGTCGATAAACAGACTTTTGTACTTCATTATCCCACCTCAATTACCAAATACTTGCTCAGGCTCCAGAACGACTCGGCATCTTTAATCTTCAAAGTCATATTGCCATCCTCATCTTTGACGAATTCATACGAACCCTCCGGATGGTTAGACTGCAATTTGGCTTTTCCAGCGAACAACGGAATCTCTGTCACCTCGCGGATATCGATGGTAATGAAATAATCCTTATTGAATCCATCCTGCAGGACTTTCGTCTTCGAGAAAAGCCCCTTCTTGCTCAAGATATTCTGCGCTTTCAACTCTTTGGAGGTTCCGAAGCAGTAGTATGCCGTATGCAACGCCTTGTCCTGCGCATCCAACATCTCAGATTGCGCAGCATTCGCCGTCGATAATGTCTCCACATTCTCATTCAAATCGGCAACAGCCTCGTCCAACTCCTGAATCCGGACATTTTTCTTTGCCAAATCCTCCTGCAATGCGACAATCTGTGTTGTTTTCTCTTCCAATTCCTTCGACAGGCGGTTCACCATCTTCTGCAAAGCCGCGTTCTTGCTTCCGCTCTGGTTCAACTTCTTCTGCAGGTCGGCAATCTGTTCGCGGTTCTTCTTCAATGTCTCCGAAACAATCTTCATGTTCTGCTTAATCTGCTCACGTCTTCCCGGAGTCATCTCGTCTCCTGCCTGCTGCTGAACGTTCAAATAATTCTCAGCCTCGCGGATAGATTGGAATCCCGTCTCGATATCGTCCAAAGTAGCCAGCATATCATTCAGTTCGCTGACCGCTTTCGTGTTTTCAACCTTCAATGAATCGTTTTCTGCTTGCAATTTCTTGTACTCGGCCGACTGCTGTCCGCATGAAGCCAACATTGCTGTACAAACGCATGCGATTAATACCTTTTTCATTCTCTTTTTCTTTTAGTTTGTTAAACTTCTTCCGTCTTTTTCTCTTTTTTATTTTGCTTTAATCCGGCCAATACGATGACAACCTCACCTTTTGGCTCGTTTTGTGTGAAATGTAAGAAAACCTCTTCCAGCGTTCCCCGAACCGTCTCTTCGTGCAGCTTCGAAATCTCGCGAGATACGGAAACCTGACGGTCTGCTCCGAAAACCTCTGCGAATTGCGTCAATGTCTTAACCAAGCGGAAAGGCGATTCATAGAAAATCATCGTCCGGGACTCGGCTGATAATTCGATAAGCCGGGTTTGCCTGCCCTTCTTCTGCGGAAGAAATCCCTCGAAGCAGAACTTTTCGTTCGGCAAACCGGAAGCGACCAAAGCAGGAACAAAAGCCGTAGCCCCCGGCAAACATTCCACTTCAACACCCTGACGGATGCATTCGCGCACCAATAGGAATCCCGGGTCTGAAATAGCCGGCGTTCCGGCATCCGATACCAATGCAATATTCTCTCCCGCTTTAATCCGTGCTGCCAATTGTTCCACTGTTTTATGCTCATTGAACTTATGATGCGACTGCATTTTGTTTTGTATCTCAAAATGCTTGAACAAAATGCCGGTCGTCCGCGTATCTTCAGCCAAAACAAGGTCTGCCTCTTTCAACACACGGATTGCCCGGAATGTCATATCCTCCAAGTTTCCTACCGGAGTGGGAACTACTGTCAGCTTTGCCATATATTTTGATCTTCTTATCCTTTATTTTTTACATCATTGGATGATGCTATCCATTAAATATATCTTTTCTCTAAGAGTTTTACGAAATCTGCAGCGGCAGCTTCTTTAAGGTCCCAAGCCAAACGCACATTTATATATTTCAACGCCTCATCCAACGAAGTGATTTGGTTCAAATCCTCAACCACTTGATTCATCAACGCCTCATCTCCATGAAACAATTCACGACGAAAACGGAAACGGTCGTTCAAACTGAACGCCTTTCGGAAATCTGCCATATTTTGCTTCTCTAACAGTTCATGCAACGACCTGTTACTTTTCACCTCTGCCGGTTCCGCAGCCTTTTCGTCCGGTTGTACATTCGCAGAAACGGATTCTTTCGCCTCAACATCCGGCACAACTGCCTCTGCCGAAGGAGTCTCTACCTCTTTTCGAGAAACAACTTCCTGAACAACCGGAACCTCTACGTTTTCCTGCCGGTCCGAAGCAAGAGATGTATTCTTAGCCTGTTCTTCCTCCCGCAATTTCTCTACAAAAGCCATCAAACGGTTCAGTTCCTCCAGCCGTTGCAATTTTTGTTCGTCCAAGTCCGATAGTATCGCCAATTCCGTACTTTTCAAATCTTCCAAGATAGCATACACCAAATTACGAACATTTGCCATCGCCTCCGCCGAAGGATAGTCCACACATAACAATCCATTTATTGCTTCTTTCAATTCCCCGCAGGTAGAAAGCATATGCTTAATGTTTTCTTTGTGCTTCATTTTTACTACAAATTCCCATTAATAGCGCAAAAGTATCTATTTCTACTAAATAATCGCCTGAATTTCCTGAATTATTCTTATTTTTTGATTATTCTTCAAAATCTTCAGGCAGATTAACCAAAAACAGATGCTCCGTTGCCCGTGTAATAGCCGTATATAACCAACGGTAGAACTCTTCGCCCAGCATCTCTTCAGTCACATATCCGATATCCAAGAAAACAGAATTCCATTGTCCACCCTGTGCCTTGTGACATGTAACAGCGTATGCGTACTTTACTTGCAAAACATTGTAATGGGGGTCGGTTTTCATCTTTTTGATTTTTCCGGCTTTGGTCGGAATGTCGGCATAATCCTCCAACACTGCATAAAATAATTTATCATTCAATTCTTTCGGAAGCGCCGGCGTATCGGTCTGAAGCGTATCCAGCAAAATCTTCAAGTCAACTTCCAAATCATAATCCTGAAATCGGGCAATGACATCGGCAAAACGGAAACCATACAATTCGTAAGTCCGTCGAACCTTCAGCACTTGGATGATTTCCCCGTTAGCTACAAAATCCATCTCCTTCATTCCGGCAGTCCAATAATAATTATTCTTGGCCACCATCAAGCGATCTCCTGACGAAAGTTCCTCCTCCCGATACAAAATTCGGTTCCTTATACCATTATTATATATAGTAGCTCGTTTATTAGACCGAGTAATGACCATTGTCCCGTCTATTCCATCCCGACTATAGGCAGAATTTATTTCTTCAATCAAATTTTCGCCACTGACTTTCCTGAAATCTTTAAACCCTTTCAACCGTAACTTAGGAAACAAATCAACTCTATTATCCCGAAGAGCTTCCCTTAAACGCGTCGCATTGAATAAGATTCCGGAATCATCCTGTTGGCGTACTACCTGACGTAGCATAATCTCCTCCACATGCAGATTATATCCGCGCAATACCTCCGGATTCAATGCCGGACTCTCCGATTGCATCACCGGAGGAAGCTGTGCCTCATCTCCCATAATAATCAAACGGCATCCATTTCCACTATAAACGAAGTGAATTAAGTCATCTAAAAGCCTACCTGAACCAAAAATATACGAATCTATACAATCATTTATGATCATGGATGCTTCATCTACAATAAAAATTGTATCTTTGTGCAGATTTGGCGCAGGAAGAAAACCTGTCGGCTCATTGGAAAAGGCTTTTTGCCGATAAATCCGTTTATGAATCGTATAAGCTTTCTGTCCGGCATAAATCGAAAAAACTTTTGCCGCCCTTCCGGTCGGCGCAAGTAAAATCGTTCTTTGTTTTAATTCATTCAACGTTTTTACTAACGTCCCGATTAAAGACGTTTTTCCGGTTCCAGCATACCCTTTCAACAAAAGAAGGGAATCAGGATCGGTTAAAAACAGGAAATCGGCTATTTTTTGAATAGCTAATTCCTGGTCTTGAGTTGGAATATGGGGGAAATTTCGTAGAATTTGCCCCTGAAAGAAATTATTTATCATTTTATTCGAATAATTTTCGCAATAAAGATAGTACATTAAATATTCTTTTTTAAATTTGCCGAACGAAATAAATCAAAAAAAAATACATACGAACCATGAAAGTTACTTTGAAGATTTTATTAGCAGCCGCAATCGTGGTGCTAGCTTACTTGTGTTACAAGAGTATCACAGGTCCGATTGAGTTTAACAATACCAAAGACGCTCGAGACAAAGCAATTATCCAGCGTCTGATGGATATTCGTAAAGTTCAAATCGAGTACAAGAACGTACACAAGACGCATGCTGGAAGTTTTGACGACTTGATTAAGTTCTTGAAGGAAGAAAAACTGCCTACTGTCATTAAGGAAGGCGTATTAACTGATGAACAGCTGGAAAAAGGTATGACCGAAAAGAAAGCTGTTGCTATTGTAGAAAAAGCAGAGAAAACAGGCAACTGGAGCGAAGTAGAAAAAGAAGGTTTGAAAGGCTTCAAGCGTGATACTGTTTGGGTATTGGCCAAAGATACTCTGCTCGGAAAGGATTACAACGTTGACGAAATTCGTTACGTGCCGACTGCTCCTCAACAAGTAGAATTCCATATGGATACAGCTACTTTGCGGTCAGGTTCTGGCTACGAAATCAAAGTATTCGTTTGCGAAGTTCCGTTCGATCAGTATTTGAATGACTTGGATCCTCAGTTGGAATACAACTTGAAGGACAAAGCTGAAAAGCAGGGCAAATATCCTGGCTTGCGCGTTGGTTCTTTGGAAGAAATCAACAACAACGCAGGTAACTGGGAATAATTCAATCCCGATTGCTTATGGCGTTTCATATTCCAGAAATACTGGCGAAAGAATCTAAGAATTATATTTTGTCCATTCGGCTCTTGCCGGATGGACTTTCTTTTTCCGGATATAACCCAAACATTAGAGGAAGTTTCTTTTTTACCGAAGAGAAATGGCAAAAGGCTTTGCCTTACGCCGAACAATTGAAAGAGTTTTACTTCGAGAACGAATTTATGACATGGAACTATAAGCAAATCCATATCATCCAAACCGACTCGAAATATACTTTAGTCCCTTTAGCCTTCTATTTAGAGAAAGAACAGGAAAAACTATTTACTTTCAATTGTGGGCAACCTGAAAAAGGGAAAATACTGGTGGACGAGGTCAAAGAAGAACAAGCCAATCTTCTTTATGAAATGGACAACGAGACATTTGAGTTCTGTTCGCGTTCGTTCACTCACCCGCAATTCCACCATTACATGAGCTCTTTGCTGTCTCTATGGAAAAAGCAAAGCCAACATAACCTGTTCCGACGGATATATTGCCTTCTCTCGGATACTCATATAGATTTGGCTTGCTACGAACAGGGTAGATTACTCTTCGCGAACTATTACATGGTCCAATCCTTGAACGATATGCTTTACTATATATTATATGTATGGAAACAGCATGGCTGGGATGCGGTGCACGACCAACTCTATCTTTCCGGCGATGCAGCGATTGTAAAAGAATTAAGGACCTATTTACAAACTTACCTGAAGCAGGTGGACACAATCAAAGTCCCTGCCGAAGTATATTTAATGGGCACAGACATGCTCCGTGCCCCAATCGATTTAATTGCGTTATTATTATGCGAATAATCAGTGGAAAATATGGAAGGCGTCGTTTCGATGTTCCGTCGTCATTCAGTGCACGCCCGACAACCGACTTTGCCAAAGAAAACCTCTTCAATGTATTGAACAACTTGACGGATTTCGAAGATTTAGAAGCATTGGACCTCTTTGCCGGAACAGGAAGTATCTCGTTCGAGTTATTATCGCGCGGCTGTCGTAAAGTCACTGCGGTAGAAAAGAATAATATGCATGCTTCGTTTATAGCCAAAGTAGCAAAAGAATTGAAAACGAAAGATTTTCATTTGATTCGTGGAGATGTCTTTCGCTATCTGCATAGCGCCCCCGCTGAAAGTTTTGATTTTATTTTTGCCGATCCGCCTTATGCGCTAAAAGAATTGCCGGAAGTTCCGAATTTGATTTTTGAACGAAACCTGTTACGCGAGGGAGGAATATTTGTCATGGAACATCCTGCGGCCAACGATTTTTCCCAACTCCCCTATTTCAACCAACATAGAGTTTACGGCTCGGTCAATTTCAGTATTTTCACAAAATAATTGGGGAGTCTCCACGAAAATATACCGATTGTAGGGGTACAATCAGTGTTCCGACACGAAAATATGCCAATTGTAGGGGTACAATTGGCGTTCCGCCACAAAAATATGCCGATTGTAGGGGTACAATTGGTGTTCCGACACGAAAATATGCCGATTGTAGGGGTACAA
>CASEMX010000062.1 GCA_949289155.1 uncultured Parabacteroides sp. | reverse complement strand
GATCGAGCGCAAAGGAACGAACTATGAAGCTATCGTACAGTATAATTTGCCGGCTGAATCGCAAATCATGATTTACCGCATCCCGCAGTGCGAGATGGAAACTAATCAGGGTATCTCGGATGACCAGAATAACCCGGCAGCCGACCAGCCAACAGTATAAAATCGGTCTTATCGGATAAACAGAAGGCAGTTCCGCCACGTGCGGGGCTGCTTTTTTTCGTTTTCCTAACCCTAAAATGCAACGCCCACCTCATTCGGAAAGGCATTTCTATCCATTTTTTTGTTCCCGAACCCCATTGTGAACAAAAAATCATCTGTGTTTTTGTTCCCTCACCCCTTCGTGAACAAAAAATCATCCGTGTTTTTGTTCCCTCACCCCTTCGTGAACAAAAAATCATCTATGTTTTTGTTCCCGAACCCCATTGTGAACAAAAAATCATCCGCGTTTTTGTTCCCTCACCCCTTCGTGAACAAAAAATTATCCATTTTTTTGTTCCCGAACCCTATTGTGAACAATTTTTCGCACATTTTCTTGTCAAAACGATGAGATATGAACAATTTTTTAGGGAAAAGAAAGGCAATAATGCCTATTTGCCATTGCGCGACAGTTTTTCTTTATTTTTCCATCTCCATATTCTCAAAACCCTTAACTTTGCAAGAAACTAAAAACATTAACGGATGGGAAAATTTGCGGAACGACAAGCAGCTTTGCAAGAAGCTAAAGAATGGCATAAGGTAAGGCGGGAGAAACTGGCGGGATATTTCTTTGATATATCGAAACTGTCTTTTGCGGGAGTAGTTTTAGGTCTTATTCTTCCATTGTTTTCAGATTTAGAAAACATGATTCTGTGGTTTATTTGGTTATTAGGAATAATATTAACACTTTTGTCGGCTGTACTGGCAAATAAAATATTGAGATAAGATGATACAATTAGTAGCACTTTACGGCGTAGGCGTTTTAATCGTAGGTGGCCTTTATCTCTGGACCTTTACCAAATCCGGAAAGAAATGGCTGAAGGATTTGTAAGGGAATCAGTAGTTTGATTGAATAATATAAGGAGAAGAAATTATGTCTCAACCTTTAGCAGAACGTTTGCGTCCGAGGACGTTGGATGAATATATCGGACAGAAGCACTTGGTGGGCGAGGGAGCTATCTTGCGCAAGATGATTGATGCCGGAAGGGTCCCTTCGTTTATTCTTTGGGGACCGCCGGGGGTGGGGAAGACCACCTTAGCACATATTATTTCACAGAAGTTGGAAGCCCCCTTTTATACTTTGAGTGCCATCAATTCCGGCGTGAAGGATGTGCGTGACGTGATAGAAAAAGCCAAGAGCAACCGCTTCTTCAATACGGTTTCTCCTATATTATTTATCGATGAAATCCATCGTTTCAGCAAATCCCAGCAAGATTCGTTGTTGAATGCGGTAGAGACCGGCGTGGTAACCTTGATTGGTGCGACGACCGAGAATCCTTCGTTCGAGGTCATCCGCCCGCTATTGTCCCGTTGCCAGGTTTATGTGTTGAAATCGTTGGGGAAAGAGGATTTGCTCCAGCTTTTGCATCGGGCGATTACGGAAGATATCCTTTTGAAAGAAAAAAATATCCAATTAAAAGAGACAGATGCCCTGCTCCGTTATTCGGGCGGCGATGCGCGGAAGCTATTGAATATACTGGAACTGGTGGTCTCGGCCGAAGAGGGGAAAGCGATAGTGATTACCGACCAAAAGGTCATAGACCGCCTGCAGGAGAATCCGGCGGCATACGATAAAGGGGGCGAGATGCACTACGATATTATCTCGGCGTTCATTAAATCGATACGCGGGAGCGACCCGGATGCGGCTATCTATTGGCTGGCGCGGATGGTGGCCGGAGGGGAAGACCCGAAATTCATTGCCCGCCGTTTGTGTATCTCAGCAGCCGAAGATATCGGCCTGGCTAATCCGAATGCGCTTTTGCTCGCCAATGCCTGCTTCGATACGGTCCAGAAGATAGGCTGGCCTGAAGGGCGGATTCCTCTGGCGGAGACGACGATTTATCTGGCTTGTAGCCCGAAGAGCAATTCCGCTTATATGGCAATCAACTCGGCATTGGAATTGGTGAATAAGACCGGCAACCTGCCTGTGCCGCTCCATCTCCGGAATGCTCCGACACAGCTCATGAAGGAGTTGGATTACGGTAAGGAATATAAGTATGCCCACGATTACGATAATCATTTTGTCAAGCAAGATTACTTGCCAAAAGAAGTAGGCGACCAGCGGATATGGCACGGACAGGAGAATCCGGCAGAGCATAAATTGATAGAACAAATGCGCCGTTTGTGGGGAAATCGCTTCTAAAATGAAATTTTCTTGGAAAAAGTTTGCTGATTCATAAATAATACTTACTTTAGACGCCGTTAAAGGTCGGTGGTAAAACTGACAAAGTGTTACATTTCTAAAAATATTGAACATGAAGAAGCACAATTTTTATGCAGGTCCTTCTATTCTGAGTGAATTCACTATCAAGAATACGGCTGCAGCAGTAGAGAATTTTGCGGGAATGGGTTTGTCAATCTTGGAAATCTCGCATCGTAGTAAAGAATTTGTAGCTGTCATGGATGAGGCGCAAGCGCTTGTCAAAGAGCTGTTGGAGCTTCCGGAAGGCTATGAGGTGGTTTTCTTGGGCGGAGGCGCCAGTATGCAATTCTGTATGGTTCCTTTCAATCTGTTGAATAAGAAAGCAGCTTATTTAGATACGGGAACATGGGCTTCGAAGGCAATTAAGGAGGCTAAACTGTTTGGTGAAGTTGACGTGGTTGCCTCTTCTAAAGATAAGAACTATACTTATATACCGAAAAATTATACCGTTCCGTCGGATGCGGATTATTTCCATATTACCACGAACAATACAATTTACGGAACAGAGTTGCGGGAAGACCCGACTGTCGGAGTACGTTTGGTTGCCGATATGTCTTCGGATATCTTCTCTCGTCCGATAGATGTTTCCAAATATGATATTATTTATGCCGGGGCGCAAAAGAATCTGGCTCCTGCCGGAGTTACGTTGGTGATTGTCCGTACCGATGCTCTGGGCCATGTGGACCGTCCGATTCCTACGATGTTGAATTATAAGACGCATGTGGATAAAGGTTCCATGTTTAATACGCCGCCTGTATTACCAATCTATTCTGCTCTTCAGACGTTGAAATGGTATAAAGAGCAGGGCGGTATCGCTGCAATGGAAAAGAAAGACAAAGAGAACGCAGCTATCCTGTATGATGAAATCGACCGGAATAAGTTATTTAAAGGGACAGTCGTTCCGGAGGACCGTTCGATAATGAATGTTTGCTTTGTGATGAACGACGAATACAAAGAATTGGAAGCCGACTTCAATGCCTTTGCCGCAACAAAAGGAATCGTAGGTATTAAGGGACATCGTTCGGTAGGCGGATTCCGTGCCTCTCTTTATAATGCCATGCCGAAGAGCAGCGTGGAAGTATTGATTGCAGCTATGCAGGAATTTGAAAAACAGCATTGATTATGGCACGTATATTAATAGCAACAGAAAAGCCCTTTGCTGCGATAGCAGTGAAGGGCATCCGCGAAGTCGTAGAGCAAGCAGGCGATGAATTGGTTTTATTGGAAAGATATACGGAGAAGGCGCAGCTGCTGGATGGCGTAAAGGATGTGGATGCGTTGATTATCCGCAGTGATAAGGTCGATGCTGAGGTGCTGGATGCCGCTAAGCAGTTGAAGATTGTGGTTCGAGCCGGTGCGGGCTATGACAATGTGGATTTGGATGCTGCGACGGCTCATGGCGTTTGCGTGATGAATACGCCGGGACAGAACTCGAATGCGGTGGCAGAATTGGCTTTCGGCATGATGGTCATGGCTGTCCGTAATTTCTATAATGGTACTTCCGGTACGGAATTGAAAGGAAAGAAACTGGGTATCCATGCGTTTGGCAATGTGGGCCGTAACGTGGCACGTATTGCGAAAGGTTTCGGCATGGAGATTTATGCTTACGATGCTTTCTGTCCGAAAGAGGCGATTGAGGCGGAAGGAGTGAAGGCTGTCGATTCGGCAGAAGAGCTATATGCGACCTGCAATGTAATCTCTTTGCACATTCCGGCTACGGCAGAAACAAAGAATTCTATTGGCGAGGCTTTAGTGGGTAAGATGCCGAAGGGCGGTTTGCTGGTGAATACGGCGCGTAAGGAGGTCATCAACGAATCGGAACTGATTCATCTGATGGAAGAGCGTCCGGATTTGAAGTATGTTACCGATATCATGCCGGCTGCTCATGAGGAATTTGCCGCTAAGTTCGCCGGTCGTTATTTCTCTACTCCGAAGAAGATGGGCGCGCAGACTGCTGAGGCGAATATCAATGCCGGCATTGCTGCAGCGAAACAGATTGAAGATTATTTAAAGAATGGCGTGGAAAAATTCCGCGTGAATAAATAATTTCGAATTACGAATTATGAATTATGAATTACGAATTACGAATTCTATATATTAGACAATTGAGTCATATTGGATAATAATGTAATATATAATAAAGCTTTGGATTTTTCCGTTCGGATAGTGAACTTGTATAAATACTTAACTATGGAAAAGTCGGAATATGTGATGAGCAAGCAAATATTGCGCAGTGGAAGTTCTATTGGTGCAAATATCAGCGAATCCATATCGGCAGAATCTGTGGTGGATTTTATACATAAGTTAGCTATCGCGAGAAAAGAGACTGATGAAACATTATATTGGCTACAGTTATTATTCCGAACAGACTATTTATCGGAGATGGAATTTGATTCTTTGTGGCAGGATTGCATATCCTTGAAAAAGATATTGACGTCTATCATATTATCGACAAAGCAGCGTATTGATCGTAATTCATAATTCGTAATTCGTAATTTATAATTCGTAATTCATATCATGGCTACAATAAAACCTTTCAAAGGCTTGCGTCCGCCTAAGGAATTGGTGGAGCAAGTGGCATCGCGCCCCTATGACGTCCTCAATTCGGATGAGGCACGCGAAGAGGCTAAGGGGAACGAGAAATCGCTTTATCATATTATCCGTCCGGAAATCGATTTCCCGGTCGGGACGGATGAACATTCACCTCAAGTCTATCAGAAGGCTGCCGAAAACTTTCGGCATTTTCAGGAAAAGGGCTGGCTGGTTCAGGATAAAAAGGAATGTTATTACGTGTATGCGCAGACAATGCATGGCAAGACGCAGTTCGGGCTGGTAGTTTGTGCTTATGTCCCGGATTATATGAACGGCGTCATCAAGAAGCATGAGCTGACGCGCCGCGACAAGGAGGAGGACCGCATGAAGCATGTCCGTATCTGTAATGCCAATATCGAGCCAGTATTTTTTGCTTATCCGGAGAATGAGGAGCTCGACAAGATTGTCTGGAAGTATGCGGCGACAGAACCGGAGTACGATTTCTTGGCGCCAATCGACGGATTCGGTCATACGTTTTGGGTGATAGACGATGATGAGGACATCCGCCGTATTACGGAGATTTTCGCGAAGATTCCCGCGCTGTACATTGCCGATGGGCATCACCGCTCGGCGGCGGCTGCGCTGGTGGGGGCGGAAAAGGCAAAGGAGAATCCGCATCATCGGGGCGACGAGGAATACAATTATTTCATGGCGGTTTGTTTCCCTGACAAGCAATTGACGATTATCGACTACAATCGCGTCGTAAAAGACCTGAACGGACTCTCGCCGCAGGAATTTCTGGTTCGCCTCTCCAAGAATTTCGAGGTAAAGGATATGGGTACGGCGATTTACAAGCCGCAGGCGTTGCACAATTTCGCGCTCTATCTGGAGAATCACTGGTATTCCCTGACCGCCAAGCCGGGAACCTATGATGACAGTGACCCCATCGGCGTTCTCGATGTTACCATCTCTTCCAATCTGATTCTGAAGGATATTTTGGGGATTCAGGATTTGCGGACCGACAAACGCATCGATTTCGTGGGGGGAATCCGCGGATTGGGCGAGTTGAAGCGGCGCGTGGATAGCGGAGAAATGAAAATGGCTTTGGCGCTTTATCCCGTGACGATGAAGCAACTGATGGACATTGCCGATACGGGCAACATCATGCCGCCCAAAACAACGTGGTTCGAGCCGAAACTCCGTTCCGGATTAGTGATTCATAAGTTAGAATAAGGGAAAACGGTGAGCAGGATGAAAGGGACACGATTCGTTTGGTTGGTTTTGGCGCTGTGGAGCGTTGCGCTCTGTACGGCTCTCGGACGCGAAGTAAAGCTGAAGTTCGTACAGACGAGCGACATTCACGGCAACTTTTTCCCCTATAATTTCATTGAACAGAAGGAGTGGGGTGGCAGTTTCGCGCGGATTTACGCGTTTGTCGAGCAGGAGCGGCAAGCGTATGGCGACCGCCTGCTTCTGATGGACGACGGCGATATCCTTCAGGGGCAGCCGTCGGCTTATTATTACAATTTCATGGATACGGTCTCGACGCACATTACGGCGGCGATGATGAATTACATGGGATACGTTGCGGGCAGTATGGGAAACCACGACGTCGAGGCGGGCCATGCGGTGTATGACCGTTGGATTGCCCAGTGCAATTTCCCCGTTTTGGGGGCGAATATCCTCCGGACGAACGGCGAACCCTATCTTAAACCTTATACGATTGTCGAACGCGATGGCGTGCGGGTCGCCATTTTGGGGATGATTACTCCGGCGATTCCGACTTGGCTGCCTGAGACGCTCTGGAGCGGCCTTACCTTTGCGGACATGGAGGAAACCGCCCGCAAATGGTTGCCCATCATCAAGGCAAAAGAAAAACCGGATATTATCGTCGGACTTTTCCACGCCGGACGGGTTGCGCGGACAGTGGGCGGCCAATTCCGCGAGGACGCCTGTACGGAGGTGGCGCAAAGGGTCCCCGGCTTCGATGTGGTGATGATGGGGCATGACCATCGCAGCTTTTGCGGGAAGGTAGCCAACGCGGAGGGCGATTCGGTGTTGCTCATCAATCCGTCGAGCAACGGTCGGCTGGTGGGCGACGTAGAGCTGGTCCTGCAGGTGGAAAATGGCCGCGTGACGGACAAGCGCATCGAGGGCAAGCTGGTTTCGACCGATGGTTATGCGCCGAGCCCGGCGTTCATGCAACAATTCGCTCCGCAATATGAGGCGGTCGAACGCTTCGTGTCCGAAAGGGTAGGGAGCTTCACCGAGAGCATTTCCACGCGGCCGGCCTACTTCGGCGCGTCGGCGTTCATCGATTTGATTCATACGTTGCAGTTGGAGATTAGCGGGGCGGAGATTTCGCTGGCTGCGCCGCTTTCGTTCGATGCCCGCATCGACGAGGGGGATATTTTCATGCACGATATGTTCAATCTCTATAAATACGAGAATCTGCTCTATACGATGCGGCTGACCGGCCGGGAGATTAAGGGCGCGCTGGAGGAATCGTACGGCCTCTGGACGAACCAGATGAAATCGCCCGACGACCACCTGCTCCTCTTGAAGGCGCGCGACGGAGGGCAAAGTTACGGTTTCGCCAATGCCAGTTTCAATTTCGATTCGGCGGCGGGACTTATCTACACCGTGGACGTCCGCAAACCGAAGGGCGAGCGCGTCACCATCGTGAGTCTGGCCTCCGGCGAGCCGTTTGACATGGACCGCGAATACCGTGTGGCGATAAATTCCTATCGCGGGAACGGCGGCGGCGAAATCCTGACGAAAGGCGCCGGCATCCCGATGGACCGGCTGAAGGAGCGCATCCTCACCTCGACGGACAAAGACCTCCGCTATTATTTGATACAATACATTAAAAAGAAGGGGACGGTGACGCCGCGATGCCTCCATCAGTGGAAGATGGTTCCGGAGCCGTGGGTCGGTCCGGCTGCCGCGCGCGATTCGCTTCTCCTCTTCGGAAACTGATTTCTGTCATTCAAAAATAGGCCGCTCCCCCAAAGGGCGGCTTTTTTTGTGGGGAAAAATGGTGGGCGGCGTCGGAATTAATCTTTTTCAGCGAGGAAAATGCTCGGCGGCGGAGCCGTCGAATGATGCTTAACCGCGGGCGAGCGGCGCGAGCCTGCGGTAGAGTGTCGGCGTATGTTTTGGGCCTCGGAGAGGTCCAATAGGGTGGTTCGACCTCTTCGAGGCCGTCCTTTTTCGTGTTCCGTGCTGCAGGTTCGCTTCGCTCACCCGCAGTTAAGCACGTTGTCGCGGCTTCGCCGCTTTTTCTTCCCATCTGGAAAAATCTGGCTTTTTTCTGCTCGGAAATCGTTTGCTCCCGTCAGGAGGAGTTTTTTTCCTCTCGGAAATCGGTTGCTCCCGTCGGGAGGAGGTTTTTTCCGTCCGGAAATCAGTCGCCCGCGTCGCGGGGAGGTTTTTTCCGTCCGGAAATTAGTTCCTCGCGTCGCGATGGACAAATTTCCTTCAGGAAAATTAACGCCCGCGTCGCGGTGAGCAAATTTCCGTTAAGAAATTGTTTGCCCGCGTCGCGATGGACAAATTTCTTTCAGGAAAATTAATGCCCGCATCGCGGTGAGCAAATTTCCGTTAAGAAATTAGTCGCCCGCGTCGCGGTGAG
>CASEMX010000061.1 GCA_949289155.1 uncultured Parabacteroides sp. | reverse complement strand
TCGGTCTTGCTTGTTCCCGACAATCGAAGGCGAAGATAAACATGTAGAAAGCAGATTAGTTCCTCGTTTGGACGAGAGTTCGAATCTCTCCAGCTCCACTAATAGGTCCGGCAATGAGATGTTGTCGGACCTATTTGTTTTATATCCATATCATTCATCATCCATCCTTTATTTCCTTTCTGTATTCATTGGCTATTGCCAATTAAATACTTACCTTTGGCGCAGTTTAATATAAAAGATAAAGTAGATATGACGATTTTAATTGTAATTGTTGTCGTTGCGATTATCGGTATGTGGTTAATATCGCTGTATAATCGCTTAGTGAAATTGAGAAACAATAGAGAGAATGCATTTGCGGATATCGACGTACAGCTAAAACAGCGGCATGATTTGGTTCCACAATTGGTGGCTACCGTAAAAGGCTACGCCGCACATGAAAAAGAAACGCTCGACCGGGTGATATCTGCCCGCAACGGAGCGATTGCCGCCCAAACTATCGATGACAAAATCAAAGCAGAGAACCTTTTGTCGGCGGCATTAAACGGACTCAAGGTAACAGTCGAGGCTTATCCCGACTTAAAAGCCAATCAGAACTTCATGCAATTACAAGAAGAGATTGCCGACTTGGAGAATAAGTTGGCTGCTGTCCGCCGTTACTTCAACTCCGCTACCCGCGAACTGAACAATGCCGTAGAGACATTCCCATCGAATATGGTAGCCGGTATGTTCGGCTTCAAAAAAGAAATCATGTTTGATTTGGGAGAACAACGCACGTCGTTGGAAGAGGCTCCGAAAATCAGTTTCTAAGCAATGAAATATGTAGGAATACAGACGCAGCAGAGCCGGAATAACTTCCGCTCGCTGCTTTTGCTCTGTTTGTTTCCCTGTTTAGTGGTTGGATTAACTTATCTGTTCTGTTATCTGCTACATTATATATCTATGGCGGATGACGGGACAACGATGCCTTTGGTTATCGATTATACCAACCGGATGTTTTTACAGATTGTTCCGTATGTAGTCGGCGGCGTATTGGTTTGGTTCTTGATTGCCTATTTTGCAAATACCCGCATTATCGATGCAGCGACCGGTTCTATTCCTCTGCAACGGAAAGATAACAAAAGAATATACAATCTGGTGGAAAACTTATGCATGAGCCAAGGGATGAAAATGCCTAAAATACATGTAATCGACGACGAATCCCTGAATGCCTTTGCCAGCGGAATCAATGAACGGACTTATACCGTAACGCTAAGCAAAGGAATCATCGAAAAGCTGAATGATGAGGAGCTGGAGACGGTTATTGCCCATGAGCTGTCGCATATCCGCAACCATGACGTGCGTCTGTTGATTATTTCGATTGTCTTTGTCGGTATCTTCTCGATGATTGCCCAGATTTGTATGCAATGGGTTTATCATGCGTCGATGATGCCGCGCCGAAGGGATGAGAAGGGAAACGGAGTCATCGTCCTTGTCTTGATTGCATTAGTCGTCGCTGCTATCGGTTACTTCTTTGCTTTGCTGATGCGCTTCGCTATTTCCCGCAAACGGGAATACTTGGCTGATGCAGGGTCGGCGGAAATGACCAAGAACCCGTTAGCTTTAGCCAGTGCATTGCGGAAGATATCGGCAGACCCGGATATAGAAGCCGTAAAACGTTCCGATGTTGCCCAGCTCTTTATACAGCATCCGGGCGAACAGGCGAAAGGCTTTCTCGACAAATTCAACGGATTGTTTGCCACGCATCCGCCTATTGAGAAAAGAATCGCCGTTTTGGAACAATTCTAAGTTATTTCGGGAAAAAGAACAAACATTTGGGGACAAATAACCACGGGCTTTCTAACAGACGCCAAGGTTACTTGTCCCCTACTCTTTTCGGCCTTCTTCTATTTCAATACCTTCTTCAGTGCCTCCTGTACCAATCCTTCCATTACCTTATACCCTTCCAACGTCGGATGTACACCATCCTTAGAGTATTTCTCCGGAAGTCCGCCCTCTGCATCCTGCATTGCCGAGTGGTAATCTACATAAACAATCCCGTTTGCTTCGGCATAGGCTTTAAACTTCGCATTCAGCGCTTTGATATCTTCCGCCGGCGTTAGCTGAGGACGCCATCCGAACTTCGAGGCCGGCATCGTAGAGCACAGAATCACCTTAATGCCGTTCGCCTGTGCCAATTGAATCATCGAAACGACATTATCGAAGGTCTGCTCCGGCGTCATCGCATAATCATTCCGTGCGATATCATTCGTCCCGGCAAGGATGACTACCGCCTGCGGCTTCAGGTTGATGACATCCTGACGGAAACGCAGCAACATCTGGGCAGATACTTGCCCTCCGATGCCTCGGCCTACATACCCATTCTCCGTAAAGAAAGCCGGGTCCGCAACAGGCCATCCGTCGGTAATCGAATTGCCCATGAACACGGCCTTCACCGGTTGTTGGACCGTTGCATTTGCTTCTGCATATCTCCCGAAATTCGCCCAGTCCTTCAAAGGCTCCTGAGCCGATAATTGCATTGTAGCCGCCAAACAAAGGGCGGCAATAAAAATATGTTTCATGATAATATGGATTAATAGATTTCTTTTGCCACGCGCCGGACACTCTCCGACGCCATCATCGTATAGAAATGGAGGCTCGGAACGTTATGCCGCATCAAATCCTTGCATTGTTCGATGCACCATTCCACGCCTACCTCTTTCGCCTCCTCGTCGGTCTTGCATTTGCGCAACTCGGCAGCAAAAGGCTCCGGGATTTCGGAACGGAAGATGCGCGGAAGGACGGTCAGCTGGTTGCGGAAGACTATCGGCTTGATGCCCGGAATAATCGGGACCGTAATGCCCTCTTTGCGGCAACGCTCTACGAAGGCATAGTACTTCTCGTTATCGAAAAACATCTGCGTCACCAGATAACTCGCGCCGTTCTTTACCTTCTCTTTCAAGTAGAACATATCCGACTCCATATTGGGCGCTTCTTCATGTTTCTCCGGATAACACGCCATGCCATACGAGAAGGGCGTCTCGATGCCTTCGATATGCGAGCCGTCAAGGGCGATGCCCTCATTAAAGCGGTTCACCTGTTGCTGAAGGTCGGTCGCATGTTCGTGATACTGCTCCGGATGCTGCTCCACCTCCAAGGTCTTAATGTCTCCCCGGAGCAACAGCAGGTTATTCACCCCTAAGAAGTTCAGGTCAATCAGCGCATATTCCGTCTCATCCTTCGTAAATCCTTTGCAGATGATATGCGGCACGCTCGGAATCCCATATTTATTCTGGATGGCAGAAGCAATCGCCACCGACCCGGGACGCTTGCGGATATTCACCTTCCGGAGGCTCCCGTCGGGCTGCGGCTTGTAGATATATTCACTGTGATGGGAGGTGATGTTGATATACTTCGGGTCGAACTCGCGCAGCTTATCAATCACATTATACACTTTCTGGATACTGTTCCCCTTGAGCGGCGGCAAAATCTCGAACGAGAAGGCTGTCGTCTGGCTATTGTTTATTAAGTCGATTACATTCATTTCCTTAAAATTTGACACAAAAGTAGGGAATTTTCGCAGCATTCCTACTATTTCCGGCGTTTTTTCCTTATAAAAAGCTGTCCTTCATAAGGAGCACTTCCAACTCTCCTCCCCGAAGAAAAGTCGGTTTCTTGCCTATGACAAGTTCGTTTCCTCGAAAGGAAAAGTTCTCCGCGTAGTAAGCAATTCTTAAAACGCCACAGGCGTTTATAAAAACGACACAGGCAATTGTAAAAACGCCACAGGCGTTTATAGAAACGACAGTGGCGTTCCAACTTTCCATAGTAAGCCGAGAAACTTTTCCTTTCGATGTGTTGAACTTGTCATAGGCACGCGAGAAACTTTTCTTCGGGGAGGACTCTTCCGTTTGTCCGTAGGGAATGCCTATCTTGCAAGGAGAGAACATCCGGCAGGCACGATATACAGGTTCTTGTCCCGCTCCTTGATTTTTCATTACCTTTGCACCGAACTTTTAAGATTAAAGAATCATGATGAATATTACAGCCATTGAGAAAGAACAAAGAAGCCCTGAACTTATCGGCCAATTACTGAATGTGTGGGAAGCATCCGTCCGCGCCAGCCATCATTTCCTGACGGAGGCGGACATCGTTCGGCTCACCCCGCAAGCCGAAGGGGCCTTGAGGTATATCGAAACCCTGTGGGTGATGCAAGATGATGGACGTCCCGTCGGTTTCATGGGTGTGCAGGAACGCAAGATAGAAATGCTTTTCCTTCATCCCGACTATTTCCGCCGCGGATTAGGCAAGACGTTCGTGGAGCGTGCCTTTAGCGAATTGGACGTGGAGTATGTGGATGTGAATGAACAAAACCCGAATGCAACTAAGTTTTACGAGCGGATGGGCTTCAAAGTGTTCAACCGCACCGAATGCGACAGCGAGGGCAATCCGTTCCCTATCTTGGAAATGAAGAGATAAGAAAGCCGCATAGCGAATCATTCTGTAAAAGGGTTACAAACTCCGGGAATATATCTACCCCGATACGTTCTCTGCCGTCGTACCTTTGCCGTTAGAAATAAGGAAAGATAAGAATAAACGATGATTAGACGAACAATGAAAACAAGAATATCCGGAATACTTGTAACGATATTCACTTTATGGGGAGTATTCTCCTTGGAAGCGCAAACCCTATATACTGAAAAGGGGCAGGCTTATCCTTCGACCACGCAGCATTTCGGGAAAGAGGCGTTCGCCCCGAATGGACATACAGAAATCCGCTGGTTGGGGAATGCGGGCTTCTTTATCAACAGCCGGGGGACTTGCCTCATGGTGGACCCGATGCTGGTAGGCTTTGATATGCCTCTTTTGATAGAAGCCCCCATCTTGCCCGAAGAGGTTCCGGCACTGGATGCTGTTCTGATAACGCACAGCGACAATGACCACTTCAGCGTACCTACTTGCGAACGGCTGTCTGCTGCCTGCAAAGCCTACCATTCGACCCTGTATGTGGATTCGCTGATGAAGAATCTGCAACTCCCTTCTTTTGGGCATAGCATGAAAGATACGTTTCATATCAAGGAGATAGAGGTTAGCCTGACACCGGCTTACCATACTTGGCAGAATGAGTTCGGGGGATTCGACCGAGTCTTCCGGCGGGAGGATTATTGCGGCTTCCTGATTCGGACGGCGGATGGCTTGATATGGGCGCCGGGCGATTCCCGCTTTCTGCCCGAATTCCTTCATTTGCCTGCACCCGATGTTATCTTCTTCGACTTCTCGGACGATGGCTGGCACATCGGGTTGGACAATGCCGCCCGCATAGCGAATGCCTATCCCAATGCCCGGCTTTTGCTCTCGCACTGGGGAACCGTGGATGCTCCGGACATGAAGCCCTTTAATGCCGACCCAAAGGAGTTGGAAGGGCGGATAGTGAATCCAAAACGCATTCATGTGCTGACTCCGGGCGAAGCGTTTGTATTGAAGCATTGAAGCACAAACAGAATCGAACGTTTGCCCCGCTCCGCAATTTTCCCTATCTTCGCAAATGCTAACAATAAAATCCGATAACAATGAAGACTGAATTGGAGAAATGTATGGCGGGCGAACCGTTCAACGGAGGCAGAGACCCGAAAATAGTGGAAATGATTTTACGGACAAAGCGACTGTTGGCTCAATTCAATGCCACAGACTATGCCGACAACGAACGCAAACAGGCGTTGCTGCGTGAAATGTTCGGAAGCATAGGTCAGGGCGTTTACGTGGACATCGATTTCCATTGCGAATACGGGAAGAACATCTTCGTAGGCAACAAAGTCATCATCAATATGAACTGCACCTTTGTGGACAACCATCGCATAGAGATAGGCGATAATGTCTTGATAGCGTCTAATGTACAAATATACACCGCCACGCATTCCACCGATGTGCGCGAACGGATGGT
The DNA here is from genome assembly GCA_949289155.1 of uncultured Parabacteroides sp. Lineage (GTDB taxonomy): Bacteria > Bacteroidota > Bacteroidia > Bacteroidales > Tannerellaceae > Parabacteroides. Next base: position 2,656 of record CASEMX010000061.1, on the reverse strand, counting down.
TTGGGACTGGAAGGAAGGCGACGACATCTGCAACACCATAGCCCGTCCCGTCAAGATTGAGGACGGCGTATGGATAGGCGGCGGGGCGATACTCTTGCCGGGCGTAACTATCGGAAAGAACACGGTCATCGGTGCAGGAAGCGTAGTGACCCGCTCCATTCCCGCCAATTGTGTGGCAGTAGGGAACCCGTGCCGGGTGATTAAAAAGCTGGATTTATCTTCGCTTTGACATAATGCATTCTCGTGCTTCTGTTAGCTAACGACCGCCAGCTCTTCCACTTCCACCTCCGGCATTTCCAGCATTTCTGAGAAGAACCGTTTCACATCCTCAGCCGTTTCCGCTTCCTCCAAACGCTGGTGGGCGATAAACGAAGCGTGGGCCAGCGCAATGTGGCTCTTTCCGGGACGGTAGAGCACGAGACTTTGATAACGACCCTCATATAAATAAAGGTAGAACGTGTATTCCTTCAATCCGGCATAGAGGAAAGCGTCTTCGGCAATGAGCAGCGAAGTGGCAGCCAGCAGGTCGGCTCCTCCCTGCGCGTTCAGTTGTGCCGGAATCGAACGTAAGAGGCGGTCGATAAGGATAGGCTTTGTAGCGCTTGATTGGCTAAGCAGTTCATCTGTCTTTTTCGTATGCAGGTGGCTGAGGCGGAACACCTTGCGGGGCTTGTCGTATGCCTGCCGCCCGATAGCTTCCACCAACGACTTTATCTTTTCCGCATGAACGGCATAAGCGATGTAGCAGGAATCGTGGGCAAGTTGGCGCATTTGTTGCGTAAGCTGTAACCCATAGGCTTCTAAGGTTGTCGAATCGTTGGACACATAGATATTTGTCGGCCCGTCAGCACCGCCTATGATGCCAACCGCATTCCCGTGCCGGTTTGTGCAACCCAAGCAAAGGGATAAAAGGAAAAGGAAGAGTGCTGCTTTCATAAATGCCAATGTATGGGTGAAACTGAAAGCAAATATAGGGATAAATCGCGAATGACAGCTAATTTTACGATAGATAATAGCGACACCTTGTGTACGAACTAACGTTACTTGTTTCTGTGGTATGGACAGGTGGCAGTTCGGCGTGCCGCCGGGAGGGGTGGCGGTGAGTGTGTAAATGAAAAGAGGTTTGCACAATTAACAGATTATACGTATTTTCGCAAACAGATAAAAATAATTATGCAATGAGTCCCAAGTTCAGACAAGAAGACGGATATACATCGCCTCTGCCCACATCGGTAAGCGTGTTGATGATTAATGCGCAGGGTATGATGCTGTCCGTGTTGGGACAGGATTATTTCGTGTCATACAACCGCGTACCTTGGTTGCGCGATGCCCGTGTCAGCAGTGCGCTTAACGTGCGGTTGGCAGGACCGAACGCCATCGAATGGCCGGAGTTGGACGTAGACCTCGAAATCGAGAGCCTCAAACATCCCGAACGCTATCCGTTGGTGATGAAACGGTCGCCGCTGGATGTGGTGTAAAAACAGAGAGGCATTAAAAGACAGAATCAAGTCCCTGCAAGCCGAATACACTTGCAGGGATTTTTTATTGGGTGATGGCTTTCGCTCGATGCTCTCGGCGTGGTTCTGCCACAACATACAGATTTACCTCTTCCTTTCCTTGCCCAGCTCCTTACTTTTCGTTATCTTCGCACCCCGAAAAAACTAACATTTAATCAACAATACAATGAAGAAAAAGACAAAACGTAATTTGATTATCGCGGCGGTAGTGATAGTCTTGATTGTTGCGGGAGCCGCTTGGTTTGCTTATCCTTTCATCCGTTATGGTTTGCATTTGAGCACGTACCGTTCAGTCCTGCCGGAAAACGCGTGCTATCAATATCCGATTCAGTACAGCAAAAACGGGTGGTTTCTGATTGATTGCACCCTCAACGGCACGCACAAGGTTCCGCTCCTCATCGATACGAAAGCGACAAGCCTTATGCGTGAGGACTCTATCCAAGCCTATGGCGGCGAATACTGGGGGAATCTGCCGATGGCAAGCACCAATGCGTATCAAGAGAAAAATCCTCCGGAATTGTACACTTTTGCTACCATTTCTTTTGGTGAGGCGAGCATCCAAGAACCGTTTTTCAGTGGCATCCGTAAAGACAACATCATATATGACGTGATAAATGAAGGCGTTTTCGGAAGCGATATGCTGGCTGTGGGCGCATGGAAATTCGACACGGAAGCGGGTACGATGACACTTTTCCATTCCGATAACAAAGACCTGCTGGCAAAGGAAACCGCAGGAATGACCCGTCTCCCTGAAGGGCTGCGCGAAAATTCCATTCCGGTGTATGTGGAAGGAGTGAACGAAGAAGTACGCTTCACGCTCGATTTGGGTTATGCCGGAGTGCTGGAGATAAACAACGCACTTGCGGACAGGCTGAAAACGCACTTCCCTTACGAAGAAAAAATCACGCGGCACGGAGAAAAGTTGGCTGATACACTTTCTATTTTCAAGATTCCCGTCACGCTTGCCGGAACACGGGTCGATTCTTGCGAGGTAGTGAACAGCCGCGTAGTAAACGCCAACTATATTGGAGCCGAATTTATGCACCGCTGCAATTTCGTGCTGCATTATTTCCTCAACGAAGATGGCAAGCCGAACAAAGACCTCTATCTGAAAGTGAGATAAAGTTTTTCAGTCGACA
>CASEMX010000060.1 GCA_949289155.1 uncultured Parabacteroides sp. | reverse complement strand
AGGACGTGGAAACCTTGCCCGGGGCAAAGTCTCCACTTGGGGCGGTCAAAGTCTCCACTTGACGCCGGCAAAGTCTCCACTTGTCTCCGGCAAGGTTTTTACTGCAAAAGGCGGGATGCATGGGGAGGGGCAATAATAAGGTACGGATGTCGTCCGAAGGGGTGTCCCTTGTTTTCTTTGGATGGTCCGTTATTTCTGAGAAGAATAGCCGTTTCTCTGATAATTTTTGGGAGAAAGTGTTGGTATATATGGTAAAATGTATTACTTTTGTCGGCGATTTGAATTGCGGCTGTGGTGTAATTGGTAGCCACGTCAGACTTAGGATCTGATGCTTCACGGCGTGGGGGTTCGAGTCCCTTCAGCCGCACGATAAAAACTCCTTAGCAGACAAGGCTTGTTTGCGAGGAGTTTTTTGTTTTTATTTGTCGTTTGTAAAACTTTCGGGGATATGAAGTTGGAGGTATGGCGTACGTTTCTTTTATTGTGCTTTAGCTGGGTTGCTTTTGGGGCACAGGCGCAGGATTTGGGCGAACAGTTGAAGCAAAAGATTTCGGGTAAGGCGGCAACTGTGGGTGTCGCGGTAATCTTTAATGGTTCAGAGTTGGTGACGGTCAATAACATGTATCGGTATCCGATGATGAGTACCTTTAAGTTCCATCAGGCTTTATCGGTTATGGAATATATCAATCGGAAGGGCGAATCGCTTGAAACGGAAATCTTAGTAAAGCCTTCAGACCTTAAAGGGAATACGCATAGTCCGATGCGAGATGCCAATCCGACGGGAAATTTCTTGATGACGATAGGTGATTTGTTGAAATATTCGCTGATAGAGAGTGATAATAATGCTTGTGATGTGTTGTTTAAGCATATCGGGGGGCCAAAATTCACGGAGAAATATGTGCATGAATTGGGTATTTCGGATGTTTCGATTACACAAACAGAGGATATGATGCACCAGAATATCGATAATGCGATGCTGAATTGGACAAAGCCTTCGGCGGCGGTATTGTTGCTGGAAACTTTCTTGCAGAATGAACTTTGTTCGAAATCGCAGAAACTGTTTATTCAGAAAGCGATGACCGATACGAATACAGGGAGCGATAAATTGAAGGCAGGATTGCCGGAAAAGGTTTTGTTGGCGCATAGGACAGGTAGTTCAGACCGGAATGAATTCGGCATTAAGTTGGGAGATAATGATATGGGATTTGTTGTATTACCCAATGGGCAGTACTATACAATCGCGGTATTTGTTATGAATTCGCAAGAGTCGGATAAAGCAAATGCCCGCCTGATAGCTGATATATCCAAAATCGTATATAATTATTTTTGTCAAAGATACAAGCGAGATTAGCTGGCTTAATCGCTTCTTTTTTGTAAGTTTGCAGCAATATAATAAGGAATAAAAACAGGGAAAATATGAAGATTGCACTTGTAGGTTATGGTAAAATGGGTAAAACCATTGAACAAATAGCTTTGAACAGAGGTCACGAGATTGTTTCAATCATCGATATTAATAATGCACAGGACTTTGAGTCGGAAGCTTTCAAGCAGGCTGATGTAGCTATTGAGTTTACGACTCCGGCTACGGCATTTGATAATTATATGAAGTGCTTTGCCGCTGGAGTTCCGGTTGTTTCTGGTACAACAGGTTGGTTAAGTCGTCTTGATGAAGTAAAACAGATGTGTGAAAAAGAGGGGAAAACCTTTTTTTATGCCTCTAATTTCAGCATTGGCGTGAATATCTTTTTTGCTGTAAACAAGTATTTGGCGAAAATAATGAATAATTTTCCTTCGTATGACGTACGAATGACAGAAGTTCACCATATTCATAAACTGGATGCTCCGAGCGGAACGGCGATTACTTTGGCTGAAGGAATTTTAGAAAACATCGAGCGAAAGAATCGTTGGACATTGGAAACCGCCGAAAAGCCCACCGACTTACCGATTCATGCTATTCGTGAAGGAGAGGTCCCTGGCATCCATGAGATAATCTATGAATCGGAAGCTGATACGATTAGTATTAAGCATGATGCCAAGAGTCGTGCCGGATTTGCTTTGGGTGCGGTGATTGCTGCCGAGTTTACTGCAGGGAAGAAGGGTTTCTTAGGTATGAATGACCTGTTCCAATTCTAAAAACAGAAGAACAATGAAGCAAATAACGAAAAAGCAATATATCAAATTCAGTATTGTTGCGATTCTCTATGGGTTGTTTATCTTATGGATGCAGAATGGCTGGCTGACGTTGGGATATATTGTGCTTGCGGATATTTATCTGACGAAATATATTCCGTGGGGTGCATGGAAAAATGTAAAGAATCCGAGTCTTCGTAATGCATTAGGATGGGTGGATGATATTGTTTTTGCTTTAGTGGCGGTTTATTTTATCAATATCTTCCTATTCCAGAATTATCAGATACCGAGTTCTTCGTTGGAAAAATCATTGATGGTGGGCGATTACCTGTTCGTAAGTAAGGCCAGTTATGGTCCGCGTGTTCCGAATACGCCGCTTTCGTTCCCATTAGTGCAGAATACGTTGCCCATACTGAATTGTAAATCTTATTTGGATTGGCCGGAGTGGGGATATAAGCGGGTTGCCGGTTTGGGAGAAGTGCAGCGTAATGATATTGTTGTGTTTAATTTTCCTGCGGGTGATACTATTGCTCTTCGGATGCAGAACCCGGATTATTATACTTTGGTAGAAATGTACGGTCGGGAGGCTATTCGTGCCAATCGGCAGCAATTTGGCGAGATTATGTACCGTCCGGTAGATAAACGTGAGCATTATGTGAAGCGTTGTATCGGGATGCCGGGCGATAGTTTAAGCATTCGGAATAATCAGGTATATATTAATGGGGAGAAAGCTCAGAATCCGAAGAATATGCAATTGAACTATTTCGTAGAAACGGAGACGCCTTTTACGGAAAGTATGTTCCAGAATTGGGGAGTTAGTCGGGATGATTATATGCCATACGGACAACCTTGCACAATTACGGATGTGGAAACACTTTCTTTCTTAGGTTTTCGTCCGAATGCGAATGGCGTTTATAATTTAGTCTATCGTTTCCCGATGACGGAAGCCATGTTAGCGCAAGTAAAGAAGTTGCCTTCGGTAAAGAAGGTAATTGTAGAACCCGATGTGATTGGAGGAACCATGTTTTATCCCGTGGATTATGAGACCGGATGGACACGTGATAATTATGGACCAATATGGATTCCGAAGCGTGGGGCAACAATCGAGTTGACTCCTGAGAATTTGGCCATCTATCATCGCTGTATAAAGAATTATGAGCATAATGATTTAGAAGAAAAGAATGGAGCAATATATATTAATGGAGAAAAGGCCACATCTTATACGTTTAAATATGATTATTATTGGATGATGGGAGATAACCGCCATAACAGCGCCGACAGCCGTTCGTGGGGTTTTGTTCCGGAAGACCATATTGTGGGTAAACCGATTATGATTTGGTTGTCCTTAGATAAAGACCGTGGTTGGTTTGATGGGAAAATCCGCTGGGAACGTCTGTTCCGTTGGGTGGATAATATTAAATAAGACTGAAATAGCAGGTTAATAATAAGCAGATTGAGAATGGAAAATGCAAAGTCTGAAGTTCGGACAAAAAAGAGGAAAAGAAGACAGTCTTTTTTTCGCTCGGCATTTTTCATTCTTTGTCTGCTTTTTTTGTTTGGTATCGTTCGGCTTTATGTGATAGAGTCTTTGCATATCTCCACCGATTCGATGGAGACGACATTACATAAAGGCGATTTTGTGTTGGTAAACAAATTCCCGTTTGGAAATAAACCGGAGCGGCGGGATATTGTCTTGTTTACAAGTCCACTGCGGAAGGATTCTTTGGCAGCGCCATTGTTGATAAGCCGTTGTATAGGCATTGCCGGAGATACTATTCGGGTAAATGCAAATGGTTATCGGATAAATGGGGAAGAGTATCCGCATTCACCCAATACGCTGAATACCTATTTTATGCCGAATGAGGGGAAAGCTATTCTTATTGCTTCGGTTAAGAAACTACATATTCCGTTGCGCGATTTTAAAGAAGAGAGAGATGGTTTTACGTTGGCATTGACCTCTTTTGAGGAATACCAGATTCGGGATGAATTGCCGGATGCTTTTAAGTCGATGCTGTATATTCGTCCGATACCTTCTTATCAATTTGTGATTCCACAGAAGAATCGCGCCTATAAGTTGGACAGTTTGTCGTTATTGGCGTGCAGAGAAGCGATTTTGAATGAGACAAATGGCAAAGCTGTTATACGGGAGGGGAAATTATATATGGAAGGAAAACAGACTGATTTCTTCTTTTTTCAGCAAGATTACTATTGGTTCCTGTCGGATAATCGGGTAGATGCGATTGATTCGCGCCATCTCGGAGTCATTCCGTCCGATTGTCTGGAGGGGAAACTCTTCTTTTGTTGGTTTAGTTCGGATAAAGAGAAAAGATTTAGCATATTATGACTACCGCTTATGTATCGACAGCCTATTTGGGTCCTGTCCAATTATACACGAAATTCTGTATGTTCGACCGAATTTTCGTTGAAGCAGAGGAAAATTATTTGAAGCAGACTTATCGGAACCGTTGTGTAATTGCGGCAGCCAATGGAATGCAGGCATTGACCGTACCTATCGTGAAACCGGATACGTTGAAATGCTTGACACGCGATATTCGTATTTCGGACCATGGGAATTGGCGGCATTTGCATTGGAATGCTTTAGTCTCGGCATACCGTATGAGTCCGTTTTTTGAGTATTATGAAGAGGATTTCGCTCCGTTTTATGAAAAAAAATACGACTATCTTTTCGATTTTAATGAACATTTGCGGGAAATGATTTGTCGTTTATTGGATATTCAACCGGATATTCAGCCAACTACGGTTTATTTGCCCCAAGTGGAGAACGATTTCCGCGAAATGATTTCTCCGAAGAGCAGAATGGACGATGCCTCTTTCTGTCCGGTGCGTTATTATCAGGTATTTCAAGAGAAATATCAATTTTTGCCGAACATGAGTATTGTCGATTTGCTGTTTAATATGGGACCGGAGTCGGTTCTGGTTTTGAAAAAATCGGTTTCGTCTTCCCGGTAAACAGATTGCGTGCGAATCGGACGGAGTTGATAAGTAGCAAGTTTTCAACAGGTACAGAAAGTTATCAACAATGTAGCTAATGTTTCTAAATAAACCAATCAGGTTACAGTTTAAATGCGTAGTTTTGTAGCCTGAATAAAAAGGGTTAATAAATTATGGGAAAGATTATTGCTTTAGCCAATCAAAAAGGCGGCGTGGGAAAGACCACGACGACGATTAACCTTGCCGCGTCATTGGCCGCTTTGGAAAAGAAAGTTTTGGTTGTAGATGCAGATCCTCAGGCAAATGCTTCGTCCGGGTTAGGAATCGATATCCGAAATATTCAACTTTCCATTTATGAATGTCTGGTTAATGGAGAAGATGCCCAAGGCGCGATTGTTTCGACTGAGGTAGAAGGATTGGATATTATCCCTTCGCACATTGATTTAGTGGGCGCAGAGATTGAAATGTTGAATATGGAGAGCCGGGAGCAGATTATGAAGAAGCTCTTGACCCCTCTAAGAACAATTTACGATTATATTCTGATAGACTGTTCCCCTTCTTTGGGTTTAATTACGGTGAATGCCTTGACAGCCGCCGAGTCGGTGATTATTCCGGTACAATGCGAGTATTTTGCATTGGAGGGAATCAGCAAATTATTGAATACGATTAAGATTATCAAGTCGAAGTTGAATCCTGCATTGGAGATAGAGGGATTTCTGTTGACGATGTATGATTCCCGCTTGCGCTTGGCTAATCAGATTTACGAAGAGGTCAAACGGCCTTTCCGTGATTTGGTATTTACTACCGTAATCCAGCGCAACGTCAAACTGAGCGAAGCCTCCAGCTATGGGAAGCCGGTACTGCTGTATGATGCAGATTCGAAAGGCTCCTTGAACTATATGCAATTGGCACAGGAACTGATAGAGAAAAACAAGAGCAATTAAAAGTTAAACAAAGCGTATGGTGTTGAAAAGATCGGCTCTGGGCCGTGGTTTAGATACATTGATTACGATGGACGACCTGAAAACGGGTGGTTCATCGTCTATTAGTGAGATTGAATTGAGCAAGATTCAACCCAATCCGGAACAGCCCCGTTCTATATTCGAGGAAGAAGCTTTGAAAGAGTTGGCTGCTTCTATCCATTCTTTGGGGGTTATCCAACCGATTACGTTGAAAGAGTTGGAGCCGGATAGGTATATGATTATCTCCGGTGAGCGTCGTTATCGGGCGGCACTGTTGGCGGGATTGACTTCTATCCCGGCTTATATCCGAACGGCGGCAGATGAGAATGTCGTGGAGATGGCGTTGATTGAGAATATCCAACGCGAAGACCTGAATGCGATTGAAATTGCGTTGGCTTACCAACGGCTAATTGATAATTATGGATTGACGCAGGAGAAACTCAGCGAGCGTATCGGAAAGAAACGGGCTACTATTGCCAATTATCTGCGTTTGCTCAAGTTGCCGGCGGAAATACAGGTCGGCTTGAAGGATAAACGTATCGACATGGGGCATGCCCGTGCATTGATCCCGGTGGAAGACCCGGAGGTTCAGCTGGCTTTGTATGAACAGATTCTGGCTGAAGGGCTGTCGGTCCGTCAAGTGGAAGAGATGGTGCGTTCGGTGGCGGAAGGAAATGGCATGCCGGAGATGAAGAGTGCGGAAGATAAGCCGAAGAAAGAGGCTTTGCCGGAGGAATTCAATCTGCTTCGTGAACATCTGTCGAGCTTTTTCCAGACAAAGGTCCAGCTGGTTTGTAATAAAAAGGGGAAAGGGAAGATTACGATTCCTTTTGCTTCGGAAGAGGAATTGGAGAAACTGATAAGCCTGTTGGATAAATTGAAATGAACTATCGGATTCTTTTAGTTTGGATCGGACTGATTTGTTTCCCATTGTGGAATCGTGCGCAAACCGGAACGGCGTTGGAGGTCGTTCCTGATACGTCGCGGATTGCAATGGCGGCAGATTCGACGGTGCGTTCGGTTGTGCAGCAGGCGGATTCGTTGCCTTTCCCGGATAAAGTGAAGTTCGAATTCAAACCGGACCCGAAGAAAGCGGTATTGATGGCGTTGGTTCCCGGTCTGGGACAGATTTATAACCGGAAATATTGGAAATTGCCCATTGTGTATGGCGGATTGATGGGGTGTATGTATGCGATAACGTGGAATAATAAGAATTATCAGGATTATTCGCAGGCCTATTTGGACATCATGACCGATGCGCAGACGCCGGGTATGCCGCCTTCCGAATATCATCAGAGCTGGCAGGACTTTTTAAGTTCGTCGGCTGACCCCAGCGAATACCTTACACGTACGGATTTCCAAGAACAGTTGAAAAGAGGAAAGGACAGATTCAGGCGTTACCGGGATATGAGTATCTTTATTACCATCGGCGTATATGCGCTGTCTATTATCGATGCCTATGTGGATGCGCAGTTGTTCGATTTCGACATCAATCCGGACCTTTCGATGCATTGGGGACCGGAAGTGACTCCGAGAACGAAGTATAGCTCTTCGACATACGGACTGAATTGCAGTTTAAAATTCTAATATATACAATGAGACGACTTATTCTTTTAACGGTATTGAGTGGCGGCATAGCTTTCGCCTCTGCACAAGACGAGACATTCCAAGAATATCCGAGTTCGACGTTGCCTGCCGATTCGGTGGTTGAAGCGGAAGTAGGACTGATTCCGGAAAGCTTGGATGCGGATATCGACAGTTTGTTGCGCTCTTGGCACGTACAATACTTTACGCAAAAGGATGAGTTTTGTCATGATGATGAAGAGAACGTCTATTTCCCCGATTCGGTCTATGCCCAGCGTCTCGCAAGTCTGCCCTGCATCATTCCGATGCCTTATAATAATGTAGTGCGCGATTGTATCGACTTATATACCGAGCGGCGGCGCGGATTGGTGCGTTATATTTTGGGCATGGCGGATTATTATTTCCCGATTATCGAAAAGACATTGGACAAACATGGCTTGCCCTTGGAGTTGAAATACCTTGCGGTAGTGGAAAGCGCGTTGAATCCGGTGGCATTGTCGAGGGTCGGTGCCTGTGGATTGTGGCAATTCATGCTTCCGACCGGTAAGCAATATGACCTGACTATCAATAGCCTGATAGATGACCGTCGCGACCCGGAGAAAGCTACCGAAGCGGCTTGCCAATACTTCAAGGACCTCTATGCGGTCTATAAAGACTGGAGCTTGGTGCTTGCCTCCTACAATTGCGGACCGGGAAACGTGAATAAAGCGATTCGCCGCTCCGGAGGGAAGACGAACTTCTGGGACATTTTCCCTTATCTTCCGAAAGAAACCCGCTCGTATGTGCCGCTGTTTATCGCGGTGAATTATGTCATGAATTATTATTGCGACCATAATCTCTGCCCGCTGGAGACCAATTTGCCTTTGGCGACGGATACGGTGCATGTCAATAAGATTCTGCATCTGCAGCAGGTGGCGGACGTTTTGAATATGGACATCGCCCAGTTGCGTGCCCTGAATCCGCAGTATAAACGGGATATCGTGCCGGGGAATGTGGAGGAATCGGCATTGAAACTGCCGGCGATGCAGACCTATGCCTTCGTGGACCAAGAGGATTCGATTTATGCGTATCGGGCACAAGAGCTGTTGCCGGAGTATATGATTACCATCAATGGCGGCTCTACACCCGGCTCGGCGACACGCGAACTGATAACCCATATCGTCCTGCGTAACGAGAATATCTATACGATTGCCAATCGCTATGGCGTGACAGCGCGTGACATCAAGAAATGGAACCGCCTCTCGTCCAACCGCCTTCCGCGCGGCAAACGGCTGAAGCTCTATGTCGATAACGGCGGCGTATTGCTGGCTGCCAAAGCGCCACAGAAAAAGAGTGCCGACGCTCCGGCGAAAACCACAAAAGCGGGCTTTATCTCCCACAAAGTGAAGTCGGGCGAGTCGCTTTATTCCATCGCCTCCAAATATCCGGGCATCACCGCCCAAGACCTGCGGAAAGCCAATAAACTCTCCAGCACGAAAATTATGCCGGGTCAAGTCCTGAAGATTCCGAGAGGATAATTCGTTCTTTTGGCTTGACCCAAAAGTAACCAAAAGGTCAAGTTGTTCCCTACTTTCTGGCTTGACCCAGAAAGTAGCAAAGAGGTCAAGGCTGCGCCTGCTTCGCTACTCACTTCCTTCATTTCGCTGCTCGCGCCGCAAACTCGCTTCGCTCAAACAGGCAACGCTCTCGGTCGCTCCATTCCGGTCGCTCGCTTTACGCTCACCAGCCGAGGCCAATCCCTTGCTCTCGGAAGCCTCCACCAAGGCCTTAAAAATGGTTTCCGCACCCTCGGAAACCTTCGCCAAGACCTTAAAAATGGTTTCCGCGCTCTCGGAAGCCTCCACCAAGACCTTAAAAATGGTTTCCGCGCCCTCGGAAGCCTTCACCAAGGTCTCAAAAATGGTTTCCGCACCCTCGGAAGCCTTCGCCAAGGCCTTGAAAATGGTTTCCGCGCCCTCGGAAACCTTCGCCAAGCCCTCAAAAATGGTTTCCGCATCCTCGGAAGCCTCCGCCAAGCCTTTGAAAATGGTTTCCGCGCCTTCGGAAGACTATCTTTGGGGAGGTTTGGATAGGCAGGTAGAGCTGAGGATTGGCCTCGGCTGGTGAGCGTAAAGCGAGCGACCGGAATGGAGCGGCAGGAAGCTCGGCTGTTTGAGCGCGAAGCGCGAGTTTCCGAGATTCCAG
>CASEMX010000059.1 GCA_949289155.1 uncultured Parabacteroides sp. | reverse complement strand
ATCCGAGGCCTCTGCTGGCCTCTTCCACCGGTGTGGGACATCATCCGAGGCCTCTGCTGGCCTCTTCCACCGGTGTGGGACATCATCCGAGGCCTCTGCCGGCCTCTTCCACCGGTGTGGGACATCATCCGAGGCCTCTGCTGGCCTCTTCCACCGGTGTGGGACATCATCCGAGGCCTCTGCCGGACTCTTCCACCGGTGTGGGACATCTCCAGAGGGCTCTGTTTTAACAAACGGCTACTTGGCTACATTATTTATAATCTTACCTGATTGGAACGCCCGGATGTTTTCGGCAGCAATCGCCATGAGTCGGGTGCGCGCCTCGCGGGTTGCCCAAGCGATGTGCGGCGTGAGGTAGCACCGGCGGGCAGTCAGCAGCGGATTGTCGGGCAGCGGCGGCTCGGTGGATAAGACATCCACTCCGGCGGCAAAAAGTCGCCCGCCGTTCAGGGCATCGGCGACCGCCTGTTCGTCCAATAAGGGGCCCCGCCCCGTGTTGATGAGGATAGCCGACGGCTTCATCCACGCCAACGTCTCGGCGTTCACGAAATGGAACGTGCCGTCTGTCAGCGGGCAATGCAGCGAGAGGACATCGCTCTCGCGGAACAATTCCTCCTTGCTGACGGGGGTGATATAGGGCTCCAGCGCCTCCCGTTTCTTCGAAGTCAGGGCAATGACCCGCATACCGAAGGCATTCGCCACCCGCGCCACTGCCGAGCCGATATGCCCCAGCCCCACGATGCCGAAGGTCTTGCCTGCCAGCTCCACCAGCGGCGTGTTCCAATAGGTAAAATCGCGGCTGTTGCACCACGCACCCTCCTTTATCTCCGCCGTATAATGCGCCGTTTGGTTGGTGATGTTGAGCAGGTGGGCAAATACCATCTGCACGACCGAGTCGGTGCTGTATGCCGGGATGTTCGTGACGACGATGCCCCGCCGCCGCGCCTCGTCGATGTCGATGACATTATACCCGGTCGCCAGCACGCCGATATACTTCAGTTGCGGCAGCGCATCCAGCTCTGCCTTCCGGAGGCAGACCTTGTTGGTCAGTACGGCCTCCGCGCCGGCGCAGTGCGCCACCGTATCTGCGGCAGCAGTCTCCTCGTAAATGGCGCACTCGCCCAAGTGCTGAATAGATTCCCATGACAAATCGCCCGGATTGACGGTGCGGGCGTCTAAAATTGCTATTTTCATATCCGTCTGTTGTTTATTATTCATGATGATAGGGTTCGTTGTGGAGGATAGTCATCGCGCGGTAGAGCTGTTCGGTAAAGATGAGGCGAATCATCTGGTGGGAGAAGGTCATTTTGCTCAGCGAAATCTTCTCCGCCGCCGCCTTATAGACCGCGTCGCTGAAACCGTAGGGCCCGCCGATAAGAAAGACCAGCCGCTTGGCCACATTGTGCATCTTCTTCTCCATGTAGGCAGCAAACTGGAGCGAAGTGAACTCTTTCCCATGCTCGTCGAGCAGCACGAGGCAATCGCCCGGCTGCAACGCCTTGAGGATAAGCTCGCCCTCCTTCTCTTTCTGCTGGTTCTCCGAGAGGTTCTTCACGTTCTTGATGTCAGGAATGACCAACATCTCGAACGGGATATAATGCACCAGCCGGTTTTTGTACTCCGTTATCGCGTCGGACAGGTAAGAGGCATCCGTCTTGCCAATGACTATTAAGGATACTTTCATGATGGTTTGTTTTCAGTACTATTGAATATCTATGCCCTGCTGATATAGATAATCAGGGGCAAAATCTGCGCCATTATACCATTCCAATGTCCAATGCGTGAGCCCGAACTGAATGAAGTTGGTCAAATCTTTCAACGGTTCAAACATTTTCCCTTTGAGCAAAGGCAGAAAATCGATGCGCTTCTTTTTCCCGTTGCTAAACTCCAAGTCCATGGTGTAATCTTTGATGTATTCCACATCAATAACTCTAATTAAATCCAAATCTTCTTTCATAATGATTAAACTATTTAAGAGGAGCAATTTGTTTAGGCTCTTCGCCATTATGTAGGCGAGTCCAGTTATCCATTAAATCTTGTTTGTGCAAATCCATCCAACGGAATATTTGCTTTAAGGCATTGCGAGGCATTAATCCTTTAACTATACCTTTTTCTATAGTAATAATTGCTTCATAATCTCCATAGCGTACGTGGAAATGAGGCGGATTATGGTCATCGGCAAACATCATGATGATAATACCGAAAAAACGACAAATTTCAGGCATGACTTTATAGCTAATTTTACAATCTCGACAAAAATAATCATATTTGATAGAGATTCCAAATCAGCAAAACGCTCAATGGACATTTTTTATTGGCAGAAGAAATAGGAGGAAGAGCTGTTTGTTGACAGAAATCGATAGGCATTTGGAATGAACGCCATAAACTTTACCTCTTTACTGCCTGAAATATTCCGGAAAAGCGTGGTAGATATAATAATTATATTATCTTTGCGGCAAAATAAAGCGGGCGATTAGCAACATGAGCCTGCAAATGGAATAAATAACAGATGTGTTAAACTTAAAATTAAATTCACCATGGCAGAAAAGACAAGATATTCAGACGCAGAACTCGAAGAATTTCGGGCTATTATATTAGAGAAATTGGAAAAGGCAAAGCATGATTACGAAATGCTGAAAGGCGGAGTAACCAATGCGGACGGGAATGATGTGGCAGATACGTCGCCTACATTCAAGGTGCTGGAAGAGGGAGCAACAACGCTCTCGAAAGAGGAGGCGGGCCGATTGGCGCAGCGGCAGATGAAGTTCATCCAGAACTTGCAAGCTGCACTGGTCCGTATCGAAAACAAGACATACGGGGTATGCCGGGCGACCGGCAAGCTGATTCCGAAAGAGCGTCTGCGGGCTGTGCCGCATGCGACTTTAAGTATTGAAGCTAAACAAGGAGGCATAAAATAGAATGAGCTTTTCAAAAGGTAAAGGAGCAGTATTGATTGTAATGCTGCTCCTTCTTTTCGACCAGATATTGAAGATATGGGTGAAGACCCACATGCAGTTGCACGAGAGCATCGAGATAACCCCGTGGTTTTACATTTGTTTCACGGAGAATCCGGGCATGGCTTTCGGCATCGAGGTCATCGGCAAATTGTTCTTGTCGCTGTTCCGGATTGTGGCGGTCGTCTTTATCGGTTATTATCTGTGGACATTGGTAAGGAAGAACTATTCGTTCGGGTTCATCACCTGTATCTCGATGATTCTGGCAGGTGCGATGGGGAATATCATCGACTCGGTGTTCTATGGCGTCATATTCGACCACAGCTACGGTCAGGTGGCCACGCTATTCCCGCCGGACGGAGGGTACGGCACATGGCTGCATGGGAAGGTGGTCGATATGTTCTATTTCCCGTTGATTGAGACGACCCTGCCGGATTGGTTGCCTATCTGGGGAGGGCAGGAGTTCGTCTTCTTCCGGCCGATATTCAACTTCGCCGATTCTTCTATATGCGTAGGTGTATTCTTACTGTTGTTATTCTATCGGGATACCTTCTCGAAGAGTTTGGGTCATAATGATAAATAATCAGATATGCGGAAGAGGAGCTTTCTTTTCAGTATGGTAGGGGCAGCATCGCTGCTGGCGGCTTGCAGTCCGGTTCCCGACGGCATATTATCCCAAAAGGATATGCAGGCCGTGATGACGGATATGGAGATAGCAGAGAGCCTAATCGATGCGGATGCCGAGACCTACAAGGACGATGCCCAGAAGCTGGCTCTTTATGAATCGGTATTCCGCAAATACCATATCACCCGTGCCGAGTATGACAGTTCATTGATGTGGTATGCCCGCAATCTGGATATTTATATGCGGGTGGTGAATATGGTATCCGATGATGTCCGCAGCCGGATTGATAAATTGGGCGACGTACAACGGATAGATACCGAGGTGAATAATAATGATTCGGTCGATATATGGCCGCGCCGTCCTTACTTGACCTTTACGCCGGATGCCCCTTTCAACGGTACGACCTTCGACCTGAAACCTACGCTTGCTTATCCTTCCGGCAGCTCGTTTGTCCTGCGGATGAAGGTCTGGGGCGTAACCTCTTCGATGAAACATAAGCCGGAGCTCCGTCTTTGTGTGGAGCAGAAGGATACGACTATCGTGGTCAATAACCAAATCACCCGCGACGGCTATCATGAGGTCAGCCTGAAGAGTGTGCCGACCAAGCGGGTGCAGCGGGTCTATGGGTATATCCGTCTCGATAACCGGGACATGAGATATTATAAGGTATATGCGGACAGTATCTCGTTGATGCGCTATAACTTCAAATCCCTTCCCTTTAAGAAGGAGAACAATCCTAAGTAAATATCCATTAAAGTAATCTCCGGCGGAACTCGCTGCACAGGATGGCGGTCGCAATTGCCACGTTCAATGACTCTGCCGTCTCCCTTTCTTGGGGGTAATTGGGAATATACAATCGCTCGTCTGCCAACGCCGCCACCTCCGGACGGACGCCGTTCCCTTCGTTGCCCATCACCAGCAGACCGTTGCGGGTTAGTGTCCTTTCATAGAGATTATCGCCGTCGAGGAATGTCCCATATACCGGTACGCCGGCTGCTTTCCATTGGCGGATATAGTCGGTGAGGTCGGTATAATGTACCTTTACATGCGCCAAAGCCCCCATGGTCGCCTGTACGCTCTTCGGATTAAAGATATCTGCCGTGTCCGGGCTGCACACCAGATGCTCGATGCCGAACCAATCCGCCAGCCGTACAATCGTGCCTAAGTTGCCGGGGTCTTGGATTCCATCCAGCACCAATACCAACTCCTCCTTCGGATTCGCCTCCTCCAGTTTCCAGTCGGGATAGCGGAACACCGCCAATACATCCTGCGGCGACTTCAGGAAACTGGCCTTCCGGATATCCTCTTCCTCTGCCACAATCAGTTCTTCCGCCTTGATGTCTCCTTGCGTGGCCATCCAACAGGGCTTAGCCAGCAGCCATTTGCAAGAGTAGGCAGGCAGCATGTCCGCCACCAACTTATTCCCTTCTGCTACAAAGACCTGCTCTGCCATCCGGTTCTTCTTCAGCTCTAATGAATGGATATATTTGAGTTTGTTTTTGCTTATCATATCGGATAAATTAGAATTCATATCGATTTTGTCCGGACAAAGGTACGACAATAAAATGGATTTTTATGCTCCGAACGACATGTAAATGAGGATGTAATGGCGATTTCCCGGATTACCAAAATGAATACCACGGTTTGGTAATCCAATTCCCACGCCGTGGTAATTAGGCTCCCACGGCGTGGTAACTACCTTCCCACGGCGTGGGAACATGCCTCCCTCGGCGAGGGAATAGGGCTTTCATGCCGTGGGAATCCTATTCACCTGCCGGAAGGTCAACAAACGCCTATGCTGTCCATAGGGAATACAGGTGCATATATTTTATCCGAAAGGCTTGCCGGGCGATGATATTTCCCTAATTTTGTGGCGATAACAACTATCTATATCGAATATGACAAAGCAGAAAAAGACAATCCGGCTCGTTTACCCGCAATGGCAAGGCGCGGATATTGTACGCTGGATACCGGAGGTGAAGGACCCCGAACAGGCATCGCGGGGATATTATTTAGGGGCGCAATTGTTGAACTTCCTTGCTCCCGCGAATGGACAGGATACTTTTACGGTTCCCGTGGCGACGGATAAAACCGAGCGGAAAGTAACGGACGGAGTGCTGGACAAGGAGGTAATTCTTGCCCAGACAAGGGCAGCATTGGACATTTTGATGGTTCAAAACCCGGACCGAATCGTCACTTTAGGCGGGGAATGTTCGGCCAGTGTCGTCCCGTTTACCTATCTCGCCGATAAATACAAAGGGGATGTGGCAATGATTTGGATAGATGCCCATCCGGATATTACCCTTCCCGGCGATGCTTATGCGGGTTATCATGCGATGGCAGTCACCGCCTGTATGGGAGTGGGGGATAAGCAGATTATTTCAGAACTCCCTGCCCGGATTGCCTCGTCGAATATCCTGTACGTCGGCCTGCGCGATTGGGAACGCGATGAGATTAAAGTCCGGCAGGCACAATATGGCATCCGGCATCTGACGCCGGATGAGGTGCGTGAGGATAGCCGGGCAGTAAGCCAATGGTTGAAAGCCTGCGGAGCCTCGAAGGTCCTCGTCCATTTCGACATGGATGTGCTGGACCCGGCAGAAATCATTGCCGCTGTAGGGGTGGTCCCGAATGGAATGAAGATAGCAGAGGTGGTACGTGTGATAAACGACATCGCCAAGGAAAAGGAAATCGTCGGCTTGACCGTCGCCGAACCTATGCCCCGTACGGCTATCCGGATTCAGGAGATGTTGCATCGCCTGCCTTTGCTGAATGAACGAAATGGAGCATCTGACATGAAAAAGTTATCCTGATGTATGACCTATTCCATTTTTTATCTCTACCTTTGAAAGCGTATAGGAAATAATAATAGAAATAAGTAAGATGGACGAACAAATCAAACAAATAGCAGAACGGTTGCGCGGCTTGCGCGATGCGTTGGAGCTTTCGCCCGAAGAGGTGGCCAAGGCGTGCCAGCTCTCTACGGAAGAGTACCTGCAGATGGAAAGCGGGACGGTGGATATCTCGGTAAGCGTGTTGCATCAGATTGCGCAGACGTATGGCGTGGAGCTGACGACGTTGATGTTTGGCGATGAGCCGAAGATGAGCAGTTACTTCGTGACGCGCAAGAACAAAGGTGTAGCGGTAGAGCGCGTGAAAGCCTACAAATACCAATCCCTTGCCGCCGGATTCGCGCACCGCAAAGGGAACCCGTTCCTCGTCACCGTACACCCGAAACCTGAAGGGACGCCCATTTACCGGAACACGCACCCGGGGCAGGAGTTCAACTACGTCCTCCGGGGTCGTATGCTTATCGAAATCAATGGAAAGCAATTGATACTCGAAGAGGGCGACAGCATCTATTTCGATTCTGAGCAACCGCATGGCATGATGGCGCTCGATGGCGAAAAGGTTTGTTTCTTGGCAATAATATTGTAATTTATGTAGTTGGTAGTTAGTAGTTAGGAGTTAGGAGGGGGACGAATAGCACAACCTTACCAACTACCAACTCCCAACTACTAACTACCCCAAAAAAGAATAAACATGTTAGAAAGATTCGTTGAACAGACTTCTTTTACTTCGCAAGAAGACTTTAAGAAGCATTTAAAGATAAACGTGCCGGAGAACTTCAACTTCGGTTACGACGTAGTGGATGCGTGGGCGGCAGAAGAGCCCGACAAGAAGGCATTGGTATGGACAAACGACAAGGGCGAGCATGTCGATTTTACCTTTGCGGAGATGAAACGCTATACAGACCAGACGGCGGCCTATTTCCAGTCGCTCGGCATCGGGCGGGGCGATATGGTGATGCTTATCCTGAAGCGCCGCTATGAGTTCTGGTTCTCGATTATCGCTCTCCACAAACTGGGCGCGGTGGTAATTCCGGCTACGCACCTGCTTACCAAGAAAGATATTGTCTATCGGGCGAATGCGGCCGACATCAAGATGATTGTCTGTGCGGGCGAAGAGGTAATTACGACCCATATCCAAGACGCGATGCCCCAGTCGCCTACGGTCAAGGCGTTGGTATCGGTCGGTCCGTATGTGCCGGAAGGATTCCACGACTTCCATAAGGAATGGGAGCAGGTTCCGCCCTTCCAGCGTCCGTCACATCCGAATAGCAACGACGATATTTCCCTTCTCTATTTTACTTCCGGCACAAGCGGTGAGCCGAAGATGGTGGCGCACGACTTTACCTATCCGCTGGGGCATATCGTGACGGGATGCTATTGGCATAATCTCCACAAGGACAGCCTCCACTTGACCATTGCCGATACAGGCTGGGGCAAAGCCGTATGGGGAAAGCTCTACGGACAATGGATTGCCGGCGCGACGGTATTCGTCTATGACCACGAGAAGTTCACTCCGGCCGACATGCTTCGGATGATTCAGGATTACCGGATTACGTCGCTCTGCGCGCCTCCTACGATTTTCCGCTTCCTTATCCGCGAAGACCTTACGAAGTACGACCTCTCTTCCCTGCAATATTGTACGATAGCGGGCGAGGCCTTGAACCCTGCGGTCTTCGATACGTTCTATAAACTAACAGGCATCAAGCTGATGGAAGGGTTCGGGCAGACGGAAACGACGCTGAGCATTGCCACTTTCCCGTGGATGGAACCGAAGCCCGGTTCGATGGGCGTACCTAATCCACAATACCAAGTGGACTTGCTGCGTCCGGACGGCACTCCGGCCGAAGATGGCGAGCAGGGACAAATCGTCATCCATACCGAGAACGGCAAGCCGCTCGGCCTCTTCAAGGAATATTACCGGGATGCGGCCAAGACACGTGAGGCTTGGCACGACGGTCTATACTATACGGGTGACGTGGCATGGCGAGACGAAGACGGATACTTCTGGTTCGTAGGCCGTGCGGACGATGTGATTAAGAGCTCCGGCTATCGCATTGGTCCGTTTGAAGTGGAAAGCGCGTTGATGACGCACCCGGCCGTCGTGGAATGCGCTATCACGGGTGTTCCCGACGAGATACGCGGACAAGTGGTCAAGGCAACGATCGTATTGGCAAAAGACTATAAGGACAAAGCGGGCGAAGAGCTGATAAAGGAACTCCAGAACCACGTGAAGCGCGTGACGGCTCCCTACAAATATCCCCGCGTCATCGAGTTTGTCGATGAATTGCCGAAGACCATTAGCGGGAAGATACGAAGAGTAGAAATCAGAGATAAAGACAACAAATAATATGCGAAATTTCACTTGTGTACAAGACTTGGGCGACCTGAAGCAGGCGCTCAACGAAGCGTTCGAGATAAAGAAAGACCGTTTCCAATTTACGGAGTTGGGCAAGAACAAGACTCTCCTCATGGTGTTCTTCAATTCCAGCCTCCGTACTCGCCTCTCTACGCAAAAGGCGGCAATGAACTTGGGCATGAATACCATCGTGCTCGATGTGAACCAAGGCGCTTGGAAGCTCGAGACGGAGCGCGGCGTCATTATGGATGGGGATAAATCGGAACATCTCTTGGAGGCGATTCCGGTCATGGGTTGCTATTGCGACGTGATTGGCGTCCGCTCCTTTGCCCGCTTCGAGAGCAAAGAGGATGATTATACGGAGAAGATATTGAACCAGTTCATCCAATATTCTGGCCGGCCGGTGTTCAGCATGGAGGCCGCTACGCGCCATCCGCTCCAGAGCTTTGCCGATTTGATTACGATCGAAGAGTACAAGAAGACGGAACGTCCGAAGGTGGTTATGACGTGGGCTCCGCATCCGAAAGCACTCCCGCAGGCCGTACCCAATAGCTTTGCCGAATGGATGAACGCGACGGATTACGAGTTTGTCATCACGCATCCCGAAGGTTATGAGCTGGATCCGAAGTTCGTCGGTCATGCTAAAGTAGAATATGACCAGCGGAAAGCCCTCGAAGGCGCGGATTTCGTCTATGCCAAGAACTGGGCGGCCTACAAAGACCCGAACTACGGGAAAGTAATCAACATGGACCGCTCGTGGACGGTCGATGCCGAGAAGATGGCGCTCACGAACAACGCCTACTTCATGCACTGCCTCCCCGTGCGCCGCAACATGATTGTGACGGACGACGTGATTGAAAGTCCGCAGAGCATCGTCATCCCCGAAGCCGCAAACCGCGAAATCTCCGCCCAAACGGTATTGAAGAAGATATTGGAGTCGCTCAATAAATGATAATTAGAAATCAATAAAAAAGAACGCAGAGTCACATAGGCTCGGCGTTCTTTTTTTATTGGGGCACTTTTGACGGTTGATTCCGTTTTGCCGCCGTCGGCAGCGGCTTTTTGAAGGTCCGCGAAACGTTCCTGCCGTCGGCAGCGGCTTTTTGAAGGTCCGCGAAACGTTCCTGCCGCCGGCAGCGGCTTTTTGAAGGTCCGCGAAACGTTCCTGCCGCCGGCAGCGGCTTTTTGA
>CASEMX010000058.1 GCA_949289155.1 uncultured Parabacteroides sp. | reverse complement strand
TTGATACTCTCAAAATCAAATTCTTCTTTCATAAAAAAAACTGTGTTAGCAAAGTTAATATTTTATTCTTTGCTGACACAGTTTAATTTACATTCTCGAGTTTCTTTTTTGTTGTTAACGCGGCGAGCGGATGATTACCCCCTCGCCTTTCGCTGCCTTTAGCAGATTCGCTTCAGAAACGACGGTAGGCGTATGCGAAAACTCCGGGATATTGAACGAAAACAGGGAGGCATCATAATAATCGGGCGATTCCTGCGGCAACAGGAAGGGCTTTCCACAGTGCCCCGCCTCATCGACATACACGATAAAGGGGCGGGTGAACAAACCATCTAACCGGCGGCTCGCCACCACGAACCAACGGCTGTTGCGGCTCCACGAATGGTAACTCTCCACGTCGGGACTGTTTACGCCCGGCAACGAATCGGTCGCCCCGCTCGCCAAGTCTAGCATATACAAATCCGCATCTTTATGCCAAATCGAGAAGTTTCCATAATCGGAAAGGGTATAAAGGAGCCGCTTCCCATCCGGTGAGACCCGCGGGAACTTCGCGCTGCGTCCCTCCGTGCGGGCATTATACAGGGTATCTACCTTCTCGCCCAATGCGCCGGTCTGTGGGTCGAAATCTATCCTTAACAGGCTATACTTCACCTCCTGATACCGCTCCGGAACCGGGACCGAATCCGCCGAGCAATAGATAAGCGACCTGCCATCCGGAGTAAACGTCGGGAAAGTCTCGAAACTGGCCGAAGAATTCAACAGCGGAGAAGAATAGACCCGCTGCTTTTCCACATCATAAATCACGACATCCGACTTCACGTCATATACTTCAATCCGATTCCGGGAAGAGAAATGGAAGTCCTGATGCGTCTCGTTGGTCGAAAAGGCAATAAACTTTCCCGAAGGATGCCAATAGGGATAAACCAACGAACAATTCTGTCCGTCCGGCATCCAGTTTATCTTCTTTACCTGCTGATGCTCGACCAAATACGTGCCACCGTAATGGCTCCGCTGATGGAACAGCATCTTCTCACCCTGCTGCGCACAGAAAGAATGGCAGTTCATGCAACTGTTGTTTGTGACTTTATTCGTAAGAACCGGTTTTTCAACAAAGTTTTCCACATTACGTTGATAAATCCCCATCTCATGCCACATCCGATAACCGGGGAAAATCCGGCGATAGGTCAAATAACCATCGATGGAATCCGGAGTGACGAAAACAGAGAACTCCTTTCGTTTCCAATCGGTTGACGCCTCCTTAAAATAAACCGAGACCTCCAGCTTTCCGCCTTTCGCCTCTTGCAACAACGCCTTCCAGTCCTTCAGCGGGATGTTGAAAACTCCTTTGTCCGCCTCCACTATCAACGTCTTATCCACCGTTTTCAACTGAGTTATCCCCTGCATCTGTTCATTCGGCAGCCGGAAATTCAACGGCGCGATATTCACCGGAACCGTCACCTCCTCATAATCCGGAAACAGTTCCACCTCTCCCGGCACAGCCGACGTAGGAAGTTCCGGCTGACAAGAGATAAAGAAAGAGAAACCCAACGCGAGGGATAAATATAGCTGCTTCATTTTGCCGTCTCCTTATCTTTGAACATTTTGAAATAATAATAGAACCAATAGGTATCGCCAAACTCCCGATACACTGCCTGCATATTGACATCCTGCGCCGAATGTATAGCGAGGACCTTCTTGAATTGTTGGTAACGTCCGGCTACCTCAGGCTGAATCGCCGGTGCATACGAGAGCGTATCCTGCGCCGCCTCCGAAATCAGCCATGCCTCTTGGAAATGGCGCGGCACATCAGCCTCGCCCGAAGCAGTCAAAAAGGCACGGAACTTGTCCAAATCCTTTCCCAACAGATAAAAACAGCCTCGATACTCCCAACCTATGCTCTTCGGAGGATGAACCGCCCACAACGAATCAGTCGTCATCAACGAAAACAGATTATCTCGTTCCGGCGAAGGCAACATCTTTCCGCGCAGTTCCTTATCCTCCTGCATCCTCTCCGGATGTGCCAAATAGACCTCCTGCTGCTTTGCCCATTCACGATAGAAAGGCATTGCCTCCAACAGATTCAAATACTTCCGGGCAACCTCTTTTTCTCCCCGAATCAGATTGATTTGCACCAATCGTTGCAGCATCCGCGCACTGCCGCCACGTTTGGACTGCGTCAAGGCATCCATGGCATAACTCTCCGCCAAGCCCAAATCGCCGATGCAGAAATGCACCTCGCAAAGCATCTTTGTCATAAATAAACTCTGGTTCCATGGAGCAACCAGACTCTTCGTCCCGCGCTGGTCAAAGGCAAACATCGAGTCCGCCAGCTTTCCCTCCTGCGCCAACGCCATATTCAGGTAATTCAAACTGACATAATCCTGAATCTCCCGTCCTTCATAACGGTGGATAATCGTCTGCCACTGCCGCTCGCGGGCTAAATAGGAAAGTTCATCGAGCATCCGGTTCTGGATATCCCACCGGTCCGGCAAACAATACTTTCCGAATGCCACCGCCCCGCATAAGCTCAAAAGGGCAAGCCCCCATTCCACCCGGCGACTACGGAGCGCCAACCGACGGAACAAATAAGCAACCAACAACACCCCTAACAACAGAACGGAAAACAGAATCCATACATAATACAGATAAGCATGCGGCTGCAATTGTACCTCTAAATGCTCTTCCGATTGGAATCCCTCCGAGAAAGGAACCGGCACTCCCAGTTGTTGGCTGAACAGCCCGAACAGTATCGCCGGAATCAAACTCCATAATGCCTGAATCCGCTGCCCGTTCGCGGGATAAAGTAGAGCCGCAACCAATACATAGAGTAGGGCATAAGGCAGAGCGATTAATCCGCCTAACCCGAAAAGGAGAATCGTAGATAATACGCCATAAATGGCTATTTGCCTTTCCCCTTTTAACCGCAACAGAGGCAACAACGCCAGCATCATCATAAACACAGCCACCGTCCCATCCACCAAATAACTGCTACGAATGCTCATCTTCAATAGAAATAGCATCGGGAATAAAGCAAGCAGCAGATGATAGTTCGCCTCTTTTATCCCTTGGAGCAGTTTATACACCGAAAAGCCGATTCCTAATGCAAGCAAAGTATGAATCGTAACGGCAAGCATGGGCAAACGGTAATATTGGATGATTAACTGACCGATAACGGCGCAGCATCCTCCCGCCTGACCGATTTGCGTCCGGATATTGTCCCATGTCGGGATAAACAACTGGCTCTCTTCTTGGCGTTGAAACAGGAAAACTCCGAACGCTAAGAAGAAATAAAATACCAATAAAGCGACAACCGCCCAAAATATAAGCTCTTTCTTTTTCATTTCATGGTTTTATCTTGTCGCGCAAAGATACGCATTTACTCAGCCTGCGCAAAATTGATGTAGAAGTATTCGCCACATCTCCGAACTATCCATTTATTCCGGGAATGCAGAAAAAAGAGCCGGCAATCTCCTGCCAATACAAAGAGGATAACTATATTTGCACCCCATATAAAGAGAATTTATAACGAATGAAAAATGACTTTTTGCAGTCGCTGTCTAAAGAAAGACTGCTTCAATTGATAGAGGATTACTCAAAAAACTGGTTGGCAATGGATGGTGTCTGGTTTCAATCCGTTGAACAAAAGTTTGGAATGGACGAAGCCATGTATCACGACGCCGAAGCATGGAAACGATTTACGGTAATCGAAGCAAAACGTATCAAACAATTCCTCAATTTGTCCGAGAATCCGGGACTGGAAGGGCTGGCCCGCGCTTTGCAACTGCGTTTTTATGCCAATCTAAACGAAGCGGACATCCTTATAGACGAAGAAAAGAAAACGTTGACCTACCGCACAAGAGAATGCCGGGTACAACGGGCGCGGGAACGCAAAGGAATGCCGTTTCATCCTTGTAAACCGGTCGGAGAAATCGAATATGCCGGCTTTGCCCGTACCATTGATGACCGTATCCGTTGCGAATGCCTCAGTTGCTTCCCGGATGTAACCGATGCCGGATGCTGTTGCGCGTGGCGTTTTCATTTAGAAGAAAAATAAACGACCTATCGAATCTATCTTTCAAATATGAACCGATTAACAATAGATAGCATCTACGAACGATACGACCTGCCTAACGGCTTGCGGATAGTGCATATGCCGACCCATTCACCGGTAGGATATTGCGGTTTTGCCGTTAATGCAGGCGCACGGGACGAACAAGAGACAGAACATGGTTTGGCTCATTTTGTCGAACACATGCTTTTCAAAGGAACCGAACAGCATAAAGCGAACTATATCCTGAATCGGATGGAGGCTGTCGGCGGAGAATTGAATGCTTATACTACCAAAGAAGAGACGTTTATCTATTCTATTTTTATGAGCGAACATTTCCGACGGGCATTCGACCTATTGTTTGATATTGTTTCCCATTCCCAGTTCCCGGAAACCCAAATAAAGAAAGAAAAAGATGTCATTTTAGATGAAATCAGTTCGTATGAGGACAGCCCTTCTGAACTTATTTTCGACGACTTCGAGAATTTGCTTTTCAAAGGGCATCATTTGGGACATAACATCTTGGGAAATGAAACGACGCTGGATACATTTGATGCACCGATGGGAAAAACCTTCATGCACAACTTCTATACGCCGGACAATATGGTGTTTTTCTCAATGGGAAAGATGGATATTTCTCCCATCGTCGGCCGACTGAATCGCCTTATGGAGGATTTCCCGGCTTGCCATCACCGATTAAATCGCAAAGCGCCCGAAACAGTCGAACCATCTACCGTTTATCTCCACAAAGATACACATCAATCCCATGTCATGATTGGTAGCCGCGCTTATAGCATGTACGATAAGAAACGTTTCAGCCTTTATTTATTGAATAATATCTTGGGCGGTCCCGGAATGAACAATCGTCTCAATGTTTCTTTACGGGAACACAACGGATTGGTCTATAATGTCGAATCGAATATCGCTTCCTATACCGACACAGGCGTATTTAGTGTCTATTTTGGTACGGACCCCAAACATAAAGAACGAGCCATGCATTTAGTTCACCGCGAATTGGAGAAATTCCGCAATATCCGGCTCACTGAACGCCAACTCAACGCCGCAAAAAGACAGGCGTTAGGACAATTGGGAATTTCAGAAGAAAACAAAGAAGCGTTATTCCTGAATATGGGAAAAAACTTTTTGCATTATAATCATGTAGATACACTTGGAGAGATACGTGGACAAATTGAACTGATTACTGCTGAAGCAATACAAGATATAGCCAATGAGCTTTTTGCGCCGGAAAATCTGTTCACATTAATCTACGAATAGAAGCAGGGATTAGTGAGTTATTGTCTTCCATCTTTTCTTTGTCGAAAAGCAGGGAAATGTTTGTTAATCCGATTGGATTATTTTACCTTTGCGGAAAATCTTTAACTGTGGAAAGATGGAACAATTACTTCAATATCTCTGGAAATACAGGTTGTATAGAGCGACCGACCTACAGACAACTCAAGGTGAATCGTTAGAAATAATCGATACGGGCATCCAGAATCGGGATGCCGGTCCTGATTTCTTCAATGCAAAAATAAAAATCAACGGAACGGTATGGGCAGGGAGTGTAGAAATCCACGAAAAGGCTTCGGATTGGTTTCTGCATGGTCACGATTCAGACAAAGCCTACGACAATGTTATCTTACATGTAGTACAAACCGAAGATACGCTTGTCTATCGGAGTAATCACGACCTGATTCCGCAATGGGAAATTATCGTCCCCTCAACCATTCTCCGGAATATAGAATGGCTATTGAGCCACGATGGAGATATTCCTTGCTTCGAACGATTGCCGGAAATCGATACATTATATCAAACAGAATGGTTAGACCGGTTGCTTTGTGAGCGATTGGAAAGAAAAACAGCGGACATCTACAAATGGCTCAACCTATATAAACAGGATTGGAACGAAGCCTTCTATATTTTGCTTTGCCGGAATTTCGGATTCAGTGTGAATAGTGATATCTTCGAACGCCTTGCCCGTAGTCTGCCGTTACGTTATATTCAAAAACAACGCGGCAGCGAATCGCAAATCGAAGCCTTGTTTTTCGGACAAGCCGGGATGTTGGAAGAATCCCATCAAGAGTTTCATCATTATTATCGGTTATTACAGCAGGAATATCAATTCTTGCAGAAGAAGTTCGGGCTGCATCCGTTGGAATCGCATCTGTTCCGTCGCCTGCGGGTTCGTCCCAATTCCTCGCCTTATATCAAGCTGGCTCAATTGGCTGCCGTTTGGTTTCGGCACGATATGCTATTTTCTGCCATTATGAACGCCGGAAATTTGCGGGAAATCAAAGAATATCTCCGGGCAGAGACCTCTGTTTTCTGGGACACGCATTATAACTTTTACGAATCTTCGCCCTGTCAGAAAAAAATATTGGGAGAGAAGTCCCTGAATATTCTTTTGATTAATACAGTGGCTCCGATGATGTTCGCTTATGGCAAATATTATCATCTGCCGGAATACACCGACCGTGCAATGAAAGTATTAGAACGGCTCCCGCCTGAGGAGAATAATATCATTTACCGGTTTCGTGCTGCCGGAATTACCGCCCGGAATGCCGGAGATACACAAGCATTGATTCAATTGAAACGGAATTATTGCGAAACAAAGAAGTGCCTTTTGTGCCAATTCGGATTCCGGCTGTTGAAACGATAGGTCATGATACCACCAGCATCAAGCCGATTCCCTTGACGGTCTTTATTTTTATGCTTTCATCTTGGACAATCAACTTGCGTAGCTTGGTTACGAATACATCCAGACTGCGGGAGGCGAAATAATCATCTTCCGTATTCCAGAACTTATCCAAGATGACCTCACGGCGGACCACCTCGCCCGGCGTTTGAAAGAGCAATTCCAAAATCCCGGCTTCTCGCGGCGTCAGAAGCTGGGAGGTTCCGGTGCTATGGGACAATGTCGCTTGGCGGATATCCAATGTATAATTCCCGGCAGTGAGCCTTTCCGCTGTTTTCTCCTCTGTCCGAGGCTTCCGGCGCAATAGAGCGCGGACATGCGCGTCCAGTTCCTCCGGAAGGAAGGGCTTTTTTACATAATTGTCCACCCCCAGCTCATATCCTTTCACCACATCCTTGGGCGAGACACGGGCGGATGAGAAGAGAATCGGAATCTCTTTGTCTATCTCCCGCAACCGATGGACCATTTCATACCCGTCCATCACCGGCATCTCAATATCTGCCACAATAATATCCGGCTTTTCCTTCCGATAGGCCTCCAGTCCCTCTTTGCCATTGTGGGCAACGCACACTTCATAATCGCCTATCATGTCCTCCAGTCCGACTTGTATGATATAGCTCAGGTTCACATCGTCTTCTACTAATAATAATTTTATCATGATATTTCCTCCTGTTCATCGGGTAATGGAATAGAAATCGTAAACTCGCTGTATTTCCCCTCTTGGCTCTCGACGCTGACATATCCTCCGTGGGAGCGGGTTACATTCATCACATAATTCAGCCCTAATCCGAAGCCCGCAATCCGGTTTCCCTTGTCTTGTTTGTCGAATGCCCCGCGCTTGAACTTATCAAAGATATGATTTTGCGCTGCTAATGAGATTCCGATTCCATTATCTCTTACCTTTATTTGTATATATCCCTCTACCGTGCGGGTGGCAATGCAGATAGCCACCGTCTCTTTCGAATATTTCACGGCATTGTCAATCAAATTGCTCACCGCCTCCTTCAAATACTCTTCGTCGGCATACACCTCTTCTGTTTCTAACTCCAGATGGAACGAAATCGACTTCTTCGATTTCACCATGAACGATTGTGTCAACTCTTCCAGCATCGGACGGATAGGAAACCATGCCTTGACCAACAGCAACTGGCGGTGCTCCAGCTTTGATATCGTCAGTATCTTATTCGTCAGCGTCAGTAGATGCTGTGCCTCTTCCTCCATAATGTCGAAATACCGCGCTTTTTTCTCCGGCTTGTCGTCTAACTTCCCGCTCCGGAGGATGCGTGCCCCCATCAGGATAGAGCTTAACGGCGTCTTCATGTCATGAATCATGGCATACGAAAAGTCTTCGCGCATCCGCGCCAAGTCATCCTGCCGTTTGATAATCTTTATCTGTTGGACAATCCCCCAGAAGAGCACGAACAGCCCTATCGCCAATCCGAAAAAGCTATATAACAATTTCCCGACCGAACCTGCCCGCGGATTCAATATCTCTGCCCGTACGCCTGCCTGTGGACTAATCGGGAAGGTAAAAGTCTGTTGTTTCTCCAACAGGCTGTCCCGGTCGGCAGCATACTGGATATCGGAGCGCAAAGCCACCCTGCCCGTCAATTCGACCGTATCCAGCCGGAAACGCAATCGTTCCAGCCGGCATTTGTCCAATTCCCGCCGGAACAGGACCGACAATTGCTGCGTACTGTCCGTCGCATAGTGCTCCGTTGCCCGGCAAAACGACTCATGTACCTGCTGCGCCAGGCGTTCATTTATCAGTGCATATCCCCGGCCAATCCATTCGCCGGAGAGATAAGCCACTATCGTGCCCGCCACCATGACCAATATGATATAGAAAGATTTTCCCACTATGCACTATGTTTTCTCCGCAAAAGTAATATTATTTTAACAAATTAGCCTTTCTCCAGTTCTTTTCTTCGTTCTTTTGGCTTGACCCAAAAGAACTCTACTTTCTGGCTTGACCCAGATTGTATTGTTCTTTTCTCTTGAAAGAAAAGAACCAAAAGTTCAAGGCTTACACTCCAGAGGCTACAAATTCGCATCGCTCCGCTAAAATTTCGGAAACTCGCCTTCGGCTCAAACAGCCGAAATTTCTTCACGCTTCGCTCGGAATTTGCTTAACGCCTCTTACGTTAGGCCAATCCTTCCTATAGTAGTTGGCCTCGGCTGGTGAGCGTTAAGCGAGCGACCGGAATGGAGCGACCGAGAGCGTTGCCTGTTTGAGCGAAGCGAGTTTGCAACGCGAACAGCGGAATGAAGGGAGTGAGTAGCGAAGCAGGCGCAGCCTTGACTTCTTTGCTACTTTCTGGGTCAAGCCAGAAAGTAGGGAGCAACTTGATTTTTTGGTTCTTTTGCATCAAGGCAAAAGAACAAGGCTACTGTAGAGTACAGTAACTATGTCGCCGGAAAAACCGAGCTACTGTAGTGTACAGTAGGAGAGTTTTCAGAAAAACATTGTTTCTGCAGTGTGCAGTAGCTTTATTTTAGACAAAAACCGGGCTACTGTAGTGTACAGTAGGAGAGTTTTTTGAAAAACATTGTTTCTGCAGTGTACAGTAGCTTTGTTTTGGACGAAAACCGGGTTACTGTAGTCTGCAGTAGGAGGGTTCTCAGAAAAACCGAGCTACCGTAGTCTGCAGTAGAGCAGTTTTTTGAAAAACATTGCTTCTGCAGTGTACAGTAGCCCGAAAATGAGAAAAATCGAGCCTCCGAACCGATTGTTTTGAATAAAATCTGTACCTTTGGCGGCAAACAAAAAATGATGAATATGAACACTTACGAAACAAACAGTTTGTTAACTTCTTTTACCACGCAGGGTTTGGCGAAAGAGGATAATTTCTTAGCAAGCAAGCAAGCAAGCATAGTCTATAATAATATAAGGAATAACGGGAAGCCCGGGCGGGGTGTCGAGAGCCGACACTACGCGCGGGCTTTTTTTACCCTGTTACTCTCCCTGCTCTGCCTCCCGCTCACGGTACAAGGACAATCAAACTGGTCTCTTGACAGGGATGGCTTATCGATTAACGGTGGAAACACCAACTACACGGTCACCGGAAACTTCAATGGCGGATTCGGGGGCGCTCTCTATGCTATCCA
The DNA here is from genome assembly GCA_949289155.1 of uncultured Parabacteroides sp. Classification (GTDB taxonomy): domain Bacteria; phylum Bacteroidota; class Bacteroidia; order Bacteroidales; family Tannerellaceae; genus Parabacteroides. The sequence goes on along the minus strand of CASEMX010000058.1, from coordinate 13,741 downwards.
TATACTAGGCGGTGGACACGAGATGACATTCAACGGCGTGGGGATTACAATGCCAAATCAAAACAGCAAAGGCATGTATTTGTTGAATACTACCCTTGACTTGGTATTGGAAGGTTCAAACTCCATCACTTGCGAGGGGTATATGTCGAACGGTATTAGTCTTGAAGGCTCTTCCCTTTTTATTTCCGGAGAGGGCTCGCTGAGAATAACAGATAATAGAATGCCTAAAGATCCTGGTATCAAGGGGAATAATTCCTCTACTGTGGCAATCACCGGCGGGGATATCAGGCTGACCGATCTGGGAATCCTAATAGAGGGTGGCACCCTTATCATCGGACCGGAGGCAAATGTTACGGGAAATGTTGCGCAGACTTATGGCGCGGGTTTCGTCTTCGGGAACGGGGCGAAAAATACATTGGTAAAGGGCAACCCCGTGCTGCCGGTCGACCTGACGATTCCGACGGGGTACACGCTGAACGTTCCCACAGGCACCTCGCTCACCGTGTCGGAAGGCGTGACGCTGACCGTGAACGGCACACTGACGAACAACGGCACTATCCGTGTGGCGGCGGGCGGCTCGATTACGGGAACCGTAAGCGGGACGGTACTGCATGGATTGGCGGAAGATATGGTCGAGATAACGAAAGATACCTACACCTACACGGGGCAGGCGATAACCCCTACGGTAACGATAGAAGGATATACCGAAGGCTCGGATTACACGGTGGCTTACGCCAATAACACGAACGCGGGCGAGGCGACTATCACCATTACGTCGACCGCGGACGGCGAATTGTATGGCGAGGTGACGAAGAGTTTCACCATCGAGAAGGCAACCCCGACCTACACTGAACCGACCGGACTCACCGCCACATACGGGCAGACGCTGGCGGAGGTGAAGTTGCCGACCGGCTGGACGTGGGAGGACGCAACGGCATCGGTAGGCGAGGCGGGCGAACAGACGTTCAACGCCACCTTTACGCCCGATGATACCGATAATTACACGACAATGACGGTTTCGCTGAAAGTCACCGTAACGAATCCCACAGACCCAGAGGAGCCAGAAAACCCCGACACCCCAGTCATCCCCGACATGCCGGACTACTATAATATAATGGTAGACGAATGCGAAGGCGTAACGGTAGAAACCAGCACCAATGTAGTGCGCGAAGGGCAGAGCATGACCTTCACCATCGACATAGCCGAAGGATATACGGACGAAAACATGACGGTAAAAGTAAAGCGTAGCCTGTTCGGATATACCGAGGTGATTGAGCCGAATAACGAGGGCATCTATGAAGTCAAGAACATCTACACCGACATTTACCTTACAGTAGATGGAGTAGAGGAGGAAGAAGAGGCCCCGACCGGCATGGAAGACATCGAAGGCGCAAAGGTCTATACAAAAGATGGCAGCATCTACGTGCAGACCCCGACGCAGGAGCAAGTGCAAATCATCTCGATAAGCGGCGCGGTACTGAAGAATGAAGAGCAAATCGGATTGCAACGCTACGACCTGCCGAGAGGCATATATATAATATGTATAGATGAAGAGCAGTTTAAGGTAAGGAACTAAGCCGGGCATAGAGAACCAAGGCGCAAGGCAATTATTTTGAGACACAAAGAACTCAAAATAATTGCCTTTGCATTTCTGTACGGTTGGAGAACCGGAAAGTATCGCTACCTTTGTTTGTCGGTACGAACAACAAAGTAATAACCTCAATCAAACCGCTTATGATAAGCACGACATTCAACCGCTACATCTGGCTGGTGAACACCTTGATTCAAGCCGGACGCCTTACCTTTGAAGAGATAAGCCGCAAATGGGAACGCTCTTCGCTCGGTGAAGGAAAACCTTTGCCCCTGCGCACTTTCCATGACCACCGCAAAGCCGCAGAAGAATTGTTCCAAATCAATATAGAGTGTGACAATTCCGACGGACATAAGTATTACATCGAAGACTTATCCTCCCTACGCGAAGATAAGACGCGCCGATGGTTGCTCAACTCATTCAGTACAGCCAATCTCATAACCGAAGGCAAGCAAATAAAGGACCGCATCTTGCTTGAAGAAATTCCCGAAGGCACAGAATACCTTCAAACCCTTATCGAAGCAATGAAGCAAAACCGAATCGTGGAAATAACTTACCAGCCTTTTTACGAAGCCGAAAGCACCCTTTATCACGTATGCCCCTATTGCTTAAAGGTATATAGGCAAAGGTGGTACATATTGGGACATTGCGAGGAATTGAAAGGCATCCGCCATTTTTCGCTCGACCGCATACAACATGTAGACATTACGGAAACCCGGTTCGATTATCCTTCCAGCTTCTCGCCCGAAGCATATTATAAAGATTCTATCGGCATTTGGGTGAACGAGGAAATCAAACCCGAAAAGATTATCCTCCGTGCGTACGGAACGCAAAGCAAATACCTGCGCACCTTGCCCTTGCACCATTCGCAAAAAGAAATCCATACCACAGACCAGTATTGCGATTTTGAATATAAACTATGTATCACTCAGAATCTCATCAGCGAATTATTGGCTAAGGGCAAAACCATTCAGGTAATGGAACCGGAAAGTCTGAGAACAGAAATGAAGAAGTGTTTATACTATATGTTTAACTTTTATAAATAATGAGATTATGGAAAATAAAGAGCACATTAAAGCAATTATTAATCGTACTTTTGAGGTAGTTCAAAAAGTATATAAGTATCAAAAAGAAACAGATAATGGCATTGTAAAACAATCAGAACCATTGAGTTTTATTATTTTTCCTAAAAGGGAGAATAACGAAATAAGAATTAGTGAACAAGAGTTGAGATTTATTTTTGTGGAACAATTAAATAAAGAAATACGAGAAGGATGGAATGTTTTCTATTCAATTGAAACTCCGACAAAAGACATATATCGATTTTCTGATGTTGAAACTCCGTTATGCGGAGAAGAAATAAAAATAGAAAACGAAAAAAGAAAAGATACAGGAGAAGTATTATTAAACGGAGAATCGGCTAATTTTGATTTAGTAATTCATGATGATAATTTCAATCGAATAGCTCTTATTGAATTCAAAGCAAATAATACAAGTAAAAGTGACCATGCAAAAGATTTTAAAAAGTTGACTAATCCCAAAGAGACAGAATATAATAATACTGTATTAAAATATTTCATTGAAATTGTAAAGAACACCAATAGTGGAACCTTCTCAAATCTTCATGAAAAAATAGAAGGAAATGAAGATATTTTTCATTGCTGCTCTTTAAGTAATGGGAATATTACAAAAGAAGTTATTTCTGCTTCAGACTTTCCGCACACCGCATCTATACCTTTGCAAACAAATCAAAAGACAAACGATTATGAGCAAGAAACAAAACCCGAAACGGAAAGCACAATTGAATGCAAAGGCAAGAACGGAATCATTCAGATTTCAAGTAATGTGGGAAAAGCGCCAGAAACTGCCGGAGATGCTGGATGAAACCGTGAATGCAGAGCTCGATGCGCTTTGCGAAAAAGGATTAGCAGAAGAATTGTTCACCTTGCGGGATATAGTGGAAGGTGTGCGGAAAGAATTGGGATATCAAACGGAAGCCGGGAAAGGTTCGTTAGAAGGGACTATTGTGCCCTTTCTGTTGGGGATAACAACGACATGCCCGAACCTTGACCAGCCGAACAATTCCCTCGCCCGTGCCGAAAACATCCAACTTCCTTTGCAAGTCGTGCTCTATTACGATAATGAAATCCGCAATCGGGTAGTAGACTGGGTTAAAGCCCGATACGAAAAAGTAACGACCCGAGTAGGGCAGCCCATCCTGAAAAGACCGAACATGGTAATCGAATTTAAAAGAGTGGTAAAGTCCTGAAAAGGGTCTTTCTTTATACCTATTAATATATAGAGTTTATGGAAATAATCATTCACCGAGGTGCGCACCAAATAGGAGGATGCATCACCGAAATCAAAAGCGATAATGCTAAAATACTTATCGACCTTGGAGCTAATTTGCCCGATAGCAATGCAAAAGAGTTGAACGAAACGGATGTAGCCGAGCTTGCCCAAGACGCGGATGCCATTTTCTACACCCATTATCATGGAGACCATGTCGGCTTGTTCCACCTTGTACCCGAAGCCGTCCCTCAATACATCAGTAAAGGAGCGCAGGAGGTCATGATGTGCAAATACAATGCCTTAAAAGCTCATGGGGATTATAGCAAAGAACTTGCTGCCATCGAACGCTTTTATCATTACGAAGCCAAAGTTCCCATAGATATAAAAGGAAGGATTCGGGTAACTCCTTATTATGTCTCCCATTCCGCTTTCGAAGCCTATATGTTCAAAATCGAAGCGGAAGGAAAGACCATTCTGCACACAGGAGATTTCCGGAAACACAGCTATTTAGGGAAAGGGCTTTCCCGCACGTTGCAATATCTCGTAGGCAATATAGACTTTCTTATCATCGAAGGTACGATGTTGGGAAGGAAAGGAGAAAAAGTGATACAGGAAAACGATATCAAGCGAAACACGGTTTCTTTACTCAAAGAACATAAATATGTGTTTGCCCTGTGCTCGTCAACAGACATGGACCGGCTGGCTTCTTTTCATCAGGCATGCAAAGAAACAAAAAGGAATTTTTTGTGCGACCCGTATCAGAAATCTGTGCTTGACATCTTTACCCGATACATGGAATCTTCCTTGTTTCATTTTGATGATACATTTGTGCTTCATCGGTCTAATATTTCGAATCCGAAAATCAAAGCTAAATTGAGCCATGAAGGTTTCTTGATGCCTGTACGGGCAAGCCAAATCGGACTGATAAAAGAGATACTGAAAGAATACGATGACGGACCGGCTTATTTGATTTATTCGCTTTGGCAAGGCTATTATAAAGGAACGGAAAAGCAAGTGAATCCTCAGATAGTGGAGCTTCGCGAGCTATTCCCCGACCGCATATTGGATGGAGTTTACGACGGATTCCATACCAGCGGACATGCCGATGTGGAAACACTGGAAGAAGCGTGCCGCATCCTTCGTCCCCGGTTGGGTATTATCCCGATTCATAAAGAAGCCCTGTCCAGCTATCAATCATTGGATATAGCCCAAGAGTTTCCTATTATCGAATCATCGAAGCAAATAGAAAATGTGGAGATAGCCATCCTTTAAGACGAGTTGCTGTCGTTTTTACTTCATAAATGGAAGATATTTCTCCATCCTTTTCTCTTAAAAAGGGGAATATTTCCGCGTCGCGCGGAACCTATGATTTTGGAAAAAGAAATGCTACTGCGTGACGCAAAAGTAGTCATTTTGAAAAAACAGTCGTTCTGCGTCACGCGGAAGCCCTGATTTTGGCGAAAATTGCCCTTCTGCGTCACGCGGAAGCTCAAAATCGGACAAAAACCGCCTTACTGCGCGACGCAGAAGGAGTCATTTTCAAAAAACGGTCCTACTGCGCGACGCAGAAGCCCAAAAATGGGCAAAATTCAGCCTTCTGCGCGACGCGGAAGGACTGTTTTTCTAAAGTCAGAGGTTTTGCGTCACGCAGTAGCACTTCTTTTTGCGCAACACAGCTTCTGCGTCACGCAGTAGCTCAAAATTTGGCAAAAATTAAGGTTCCGCGTGACGCAGAAGGAGGGTTTTCTCAAAATGATTCGTTCTGCGTCGCGCAGAAAAGGCAATTTTTCGGCAGCCAAACTTCTGCGTGACGCAAAAACAGCCCTTTTGAGTAGACACAGCTTCCGCGTCGCGCAGAAGCCATATCCTTTTTATCCGTAGGGTGAAACCTATGGCAATATATTCAAAATATAAAGAAACCCGATGCCGAAGGCGAGAGAAAGATTACCCCTCAGCTCTCCGGGCAGCTCCCCTAAGAGGCAGGGGAGCTATTAGATTGGCCTCGGCTGGTGAGCGTCAAGCGAGAGAACGGAATGCAGCGGCCGGAATCTCGGCTGTTTGAGCCGAAGGCGAGTTTCCGAGATTCCAGCGGAATGCAGTGAACGAGTAGCGAAGCAGGCGCAGCCTTGACCTTTTGGTTCTTTTGGGTCAAGCCAAAAGAACAGACTACTCGTCAGCCGCCTGCCCTTCATCCAGCGAGTTGAACACCTCGCCGAAAGTCTCCTCGGCAAAGAAGTAGGTCGCGTTGCAGAAGAGTTCGGGGTCCTTGATGAGCGCCACTTCGTTCAGCTTCCCGCCGCCGGCAATCACCTTTTCGGCAGGGATATTCTCATACTTCTTCTCGTTGTTCGGGTCGTACTGATACTCGATGTCGGTCATCGTCGCCGTATAACGCCCCTCCTCGCAAACGATATTCAGCCGGTATTTGACGATGGTTTTGTCCGTGTCGTTCAGCAGCAATTCCACCTTCGAGCTGACGAACACCGTATGCTTCTTTTTGTTGGTCACGACATTCGACAGGAAGATATCCTTGGCGTAATTCTTTTTCGCCCACTGGCTAATCCCTTTGAAAATCTCCTTTTGCGACATGCCGTCCATATCGACACTGTCCACGTAACAAATCTTCCCGTCGCGCATCGGGGCGCATCCGTCCACCGAACCTTTGTGTCCTTGCCCCCATGCCGACAGCGAGAGGCAGAGCAATGCTATACCTAATATCTTCTTCATAACCTGTTATTTTACCCAAACGTTCAATACTTCGCCGATGACGGTCAGCTTGTCGCCCTCGGCCGTTTCCCCTTGCTTGCTGCATTCGATAATCATCCAGACCGCACCGTCCGAAGCAAATTGGAGGGTATAAACTTCGCCGGTCTTTACATATTTCCCGAAATTACCCTCCGCTGGGACAGCCACCGACGCGATTTGCTTGCCGAGCAGGTTGCCGAACCCTTTCCATTCCGCCCCTTTCTCGGAGATATTATTATCCGCCATTTTGATAACTAAAGCACTGGCAGGCAACAGGCGTTGCAGCGTGGTCGGAATATTCCCGGCCTCCATTCGGGTGAAACCTTCCGGACCCTTCATCGCCGGGAGGAGTTTTGTGGCAGGAACCGTATCAGGAGTGACCGTCTGCACCCTTTTTGCCGGAGCCGGCTGCTCTCCGAAGGCTTGTGCTGCACTGGCGAAGAGCGAATCGGCAAAATCGACCGTCCCGCGGCGGAATTTGCCGGTGATGCGGTTCAGTTTGCCTTTCCGCAGGGCATATTTATCCGTAATCCATTCTTCAGCGATATACTTTTCCGGTTCCCGCTGGTAAGCGACGTTATATTCATACCGGATGTTGGTCAGTTTGATTTGGCAGGCATTATCTTCGCAGTAAATCAAGACTTGGTAGGACATCAGCGCACGGTCAAGCGACAGGAACGTGCTGGAGAAAACAATATATTCCTTGCCAATGGCAGCAATCTCACCCTCCGAAGGATTCTGGAATACGACCCGTGCGCTCTCCGCCTCACTCTCTGTCTTGTCGAACCGGCCGTTAGCCCATTGCAAGGCTGTTTCATATACCTCTTGCCGATTCATAGACGGTGCATCGAACACTCTTGAAAAAACCACTTTCCCCTCTTCTACAGGAACAGCGCCTTCAAGGTATTTCTTATCCTCCTGTGCAGATAAGAAGAATGGCAGTAAAGCCAACAAATAGAATACGTATTTCATGGAAATCACAATTAATTTTCCGCCAAAGATAGATATTTGCTTTCTGAATCGCCTTACTTCCGGCAAATAATTATTCTAATTACTCTTAATCAAGAAAAAAAACTCTATATTTGCAGCCTGATAAAAACCGAGTATAATAAATGTAATAACAAAAACTATAAGTTCAAATGCAAAACAAGGGATTCGTGAAGGTCTTTTCTGTGCTGCTGACGTTAGTTTGTCTGTTTTATTTGTCGTTCTCTTTCGTGACGAACAGATATAATAAGAAGGCTGCTGAGTATGCCGGTGGAGACCCTGTGAAAGAGAGTCTGTACTTAGACTCGTTATCGACTGAAAAGGTTTGGTTGGGCTATACGCTCAAAGAGTGCCGTGAGATGGAAATTGGCTTAGGTCTGGACTTGAAAGGCGGTATGAACGTAGTATTGGAATTAAGTGTTCCAGATGTAATCCGTTCATTGGCAAACAACAATCCGGATGAGAATTTCAATAAGGCACTGGATTTGGCTTATGCACATCAAGCTACCAGTCAGAAAAACTTTATCGATTTATTTGCCGACGAATACAAAGCATTAGACAGTAATGCCCGGTTGGCGTCTATTTTCAGTACTTTTGAGTTAAAGGATAAGATTACTCCTCAGAGCTCGGATGCACAAGTTATCGCAGTATTGAAGGAAGAGGTGCAGAGTGCAATCGACAATTCATTTAATGTATTGCGTACACGTATCGACCGATTCGGTGTGGTAGCTCCGAATATTCAACGTTTGGAAACTGCCGGACGTATCTTGGTGGAGTTGCCGGGTGTGAAAGAACCGGAACGTGTGCGTAAATTGTTGCAGGGTAGTGCGAACTTGGAATTCTGGGAAACCTATAAATTACCGGAAATTTACCAGCAGTTAGTTGCTGCAGATGCAGCTTTAGCTAATGTGTTGGCAGCTAATCAAGCAGATTCTACGGCAACCGCTTCGGCTGAAGTAGTGGATTCTACAGCTGTCGCTGCAACCCCGACGAATGAAACAGATTCTTTGCTGGCTAAGATTCAGGATAATCCGGAAGCTGCAGCACAAGACCAGAGTGCAGAAGAATTCGCCAAGCAACATCCGCTGTTTGCTGTACTGCAAATCAACCAATATAATGGACAATTGGCTCCGAGTGCTGTGGTAGGTTATGCCAAAGCGACAGATATGGCGAAGATTAATGAATATCTGAGCATGAAGCAGGTGAAGGATGCACTTCCTCGCAACTTGTCTCTGAAGTGGGGCGTAAAAGCGATGGATGAAAGAGGCATGTTCTACGAACTGTATGCGTTGAAGGTGACAAACCGTGACGGTTCTCCGGCTTTGGGTGGCGATGTCGTAACAGATGCAAACGCTGACTTTAATCAGCAACCGGGTCGTACGGAACAGGTAGTCAACATGGAAATGAATGCTGAGGGTGCAAAAGCTTGGGCACGTTTGACCAAAGAGAATATCGGTCGCTCAATAGCTATAGTATTGGACGGAATGGTTTATTCAGCTCCGAATGTACAGGGCGAAATTACCGGTGGACAATCATCTATTACGGGTAACTTCACTCCGGAAGAGGCAAAAGACTTGGCGAATGTATTGAAGTCAGGTAAAATGGCTGCTTCAGTTCATATTGTTCAGGAAGATGTAGTAGGTCCTTCGTTGGGACAAGAAGCAATTACTGCAGGCTTTATTTCGTTTATCATCGCATTGGTACTGTTGATGACTTACATGTGTGCATTCTATGGATTGCTTCCGGGTATGATAGCCAACGGCGCTTTGATATTGAATATCTTCTTTACAATGGGAGTCTTGGCATCTTTCCAAGCCGTACTGACATTGCCGGGTATTGCCGGTATGGTACTGACTTTAGGTATGGCAGTCGATGCGAACGTGTTGATTTATGAACGAACCAAAGAAGAGCTCCGTGCCGGAAAGAGCTTGGGCAAATCAATCGCTGATGGTTATAGCAATGCATTCTCGGCAATCTTCGACTCCAACTTGACCTCTATTATTACCGGTATCGTATTGTTCTATTTCGGAACAGGTCCTATCCGTGGTTTTGCAACAACTTTGATTATCGGTTTGTTTGCAAACTTCTTGACCGCGGTGTTCTTGACTCGTATCGTTTATGAATCACTTCTGGCTAAAGATAAACTGAAGAATGTTACTTTCGTGACCAGCATTACGAAGAATTTGTTACGCAATCCGAAGGTTAATTTCTTGGGAGCTCGTAAGGTCGGTTATCTGATTCCGGTTGGAATAGTCATCTTGGGCTGTATCTCGTTAATGACGGTAGGTTTGAATGAAGGTATCGATTTCACGGGAGGTCGTAATTATATTGTCCGTTTCGACCAGAATGTGCAAACGGATAAGGTGCGTTCTTTATTGGAGCCACAGTTGGATGGAGCCGTTAGTGTGATTACCATTGGTACGCCAGACCAAGTGCGTATCTCAACGAACTATCGTATCGCAGATAATGACCCGAATGTAGATCAGGAAATCGAATCTAAATTGTATGAAGGTTTGAAGCCTTTGTTGAAAGAGGGTACAACGTTAGATCAATTTATTAGTGATAATGTGAAGAGCTCGCAAAAAGTAGGTCCGGCAATGGCTGACGATATCAAGAATGCCGCATTCCTTGCGGTCATTTTCTCAATGATATGTATGGCGGCTTATATCTTGTTGCGTTTCCGTGATATTTCCTTCTCTGTCGGAGCATTTGCTACGGTAGCGGTAACTACTTTGTGTATTATCTCGTTCTATACCTTGTTATGGAAAATATTGCCATTCTCGATGGAGGTCGATCAAACCTTTATTGCGGCAATCTTGACCATTATCGGTTATTCTATTAACGATACAGTAGTTGTATTCGACCGTATTCGTGAGACTATCCATATCTATCCGAAGCGTGATCGATATGTAGTAATTAATGATGCGTTGAATTCTACGTTGAGCCGTACGTTCAATACATCATTGACGACATTGATTGTGGTTATCTGTATCTTTATTTTGGGTGGAAGTACAATTCGAAGCTTTACTTTCGCTATTTTGTTAGGTATCGTTATCGGTACGTATTCAACATTGTTTGTGGCGACTCCGATTGCTTACGAAATCCAAAAACATAGAATCCGTAAGCAAGGTGGTAAAGTAGGTGAAGGCATAGATAACGAATAATGCTTATTTAGAAGCAATACATATTAAATATATAATGAAAGGAAGCTGCAATCTGATATTAGGTTGCAGCTTTCTTGTTTTATTTGATACCTGAGCAATGACTTTGATATAAAAATATATTCTCTTCTTGATGTGAGATGCTAAAAAGTCAGGTTAAAGACATCGAAAACGCCCTTTCTGTTAAAAAAAACTATTTTAATATAGAATTTGGATATGCTTGCTTTGATAATCGCAACCAACTCCTTATATTTGCGATGCTTTATCATAAAATATATGTCTGATAAAGATTAGCTCGTGAAAAACAATTGAGTGCTAATCTATAAATTTAATTATTATGTCAATTAGTAGAAGATCATTCCTTCAGAGAGGTGCTGCAGCAGCTGCTGCTTTCACAATTGCACCAAGTTCGATTTTAGGTAAAAGTCACGGATATGTAGCTCCGACTGACAAGTTGAACATTGCAGCCGTTGGTATCGGCGGTATGGGTAATGCTAACATCAAGAATGTAGAAAAGACAGAGAATCTTGTAGCTCTCTGCGATGTGGACTGGAAGTATGCTAAACCAGTATTCGATCGTTTTCCGAATGCTAAGAAGTATTACGACTACCGCAAGATGTATGATGAAATGGGCAAATCCATTGATGCTGTTATCGTAGCAACAGCTGACCATACCCACGCAATCATTACTGCAGATGCTATTACATTAGGCAAGCATGTTTATACACAGAAACCATTGACTCACTCTGTTTACGAAGCTCGTTTGCTGACAAAGTTGGCTGCTGAATATGGAGTAGCTACTCAGATGGGTAACCAAGGTTCTTCTGACGAAGGTACAGATTTGGTTTGTGAATGGATTTGGAACGGTGAAATCGGTGAAGTAACAAAAGTAGAATGTGCAACAGACCGTCCTATTTGGCCGCAAGGTTTGAACGCTCCGGAAAAGGCAGATCGTATCCCGAAGACATTAAATTGGGAATTGTTCTGTGGCCCGACTGATATTATTCCTTACAATGCAATTTATCATCCTTGGAACTGGCGCGGATGGTGGCGTTTCGGTACAGGTGCATTAGGCGATATGGCTTGTCATATTTTGCATCAACCGTTTAAAGCTCTGAAATTGACTTATCCGACAAAGGTTCAGGCTTCTTCAACATTGTTATTGCAGGATTGTGCACCTACAGCTCAGCATGTTAAATTGGTATATCCGGCTCGTGATAATATGCCGAAAGTAGCTATGCCTGAAGTAGAAGTTCATTGGTATGATGGCGGTATGATGCCGGATCGTCCAAAAGGATATCCTCAAGATAAGCCTTTGATGGGTCCTGGTGGTGGTTTGACAATCTTCCACGGTACAAAAGATACATTGGTTTGTGGTTGCTATGGTCAACAACCGTTCTTGCTTTCTGGTCGTGTTCCAAATGCACCAAAAGTTTGCCGTCGTGTTCCGAAAGCAATGGGTGGTGGTCACGAAATGGATTGGGTTGCAGCATGTAAGGAAAGCAAAGAAAACCGTCGTGTGCTGAAATCTAGCTTTGCTGAAGCTGGCCCATTTACTGAAATGGTAGCAATGGGCGTTTTGGCTGTTCGCTTGCAAACTTTGAACAAAGAATTGTATTGGGATGGCGAAAACATGAAGTTTACAAATATCGGTGCTGATGAAACATTGAAGATTTTGATTAAGGATGACTTCAAAGTTGTTGATGGAGATCCTAAATTTAATAAGATTTGGACTGATCCAGTTAATGCTCAGGAATTTGCAGCTGAATTGATTAAACATACTTACAAGAATGGCTTCAAGTTGCCTGATATGCCGAAATAATTAGTTTTAAACAAAATATTAAAAGGTAAAAAGGAAAAATGAAAAAGTCAGTATTATTAGCTGGTGCAGCCGCATTAATGATGTGCTTTGCATCTTGTAATGGCGGAAAGAAAGCCGATGCTCCTGCAGCAGAAGCTCCGGCAACAGAAACTACAGAAGCTGCAGCTCCTGAATATAAATTAATGGATCTGCCAACAGTTGATTTATCTACTTTCCCGAAAGACAAAGATGGATGGATTACTTTGTTTGATGGAAAAACTTTCAACGGATGGCGTGGTTATGATCGTGAAGATGTTCCGGCAGCTTGGGTTATTGATGATGGCGCAATCCATATCAAAGGTTCTGGTATGGGTGAGGCCGGAGCTAAGGACGGTGGAGATTTGATTTTTGCTCATAAGTTTGCAAATTATGAGTTCGAATTCGAATGGAAAGTTGCTAAAGGCTCTAACTCTGGTGTTTTATACATGATTCAGGAAGTAGAAGGTCAACCTTCTTATATCTCTGCTCCGGAATATCAGGTGTTGGATAATGAAAACCATCCGGATGCTAAGTTAGGTGTTGATGGTAACCGTCAGTCTGCATCTTTGTATGACATGATTCCGGCAAAACCACAAAATGCTAAGCCTATTGGCGAATGGAACAAGGGTAAGATTATGGTTTACAAAGGTACAGTTGTTCATTATTTGAACAGTGATACGCCTTGTGTAGAATATCACTTGTGGACTCCGGCATGGAAAGAGATGTTGGATAAGAGTAAATTCAGCAGAGATAAATGGCCGTTGGCTTACGAATTATTGTTGAATTGCGGTGGTGAAAAGAAAGAAGGTTTCATCGGATTCCAAGATCATGGTGATAATGTTTGGTTCCGTAATATTCGTATCAAAGTATTGGATTGATTGCAACATATAATATCGTAAATCTATAAAAGCTCGAGGTCTCCTTTTAGGTGGTTTCGAGCTTTTTTTGTGAAGAATGGGATTGTAATGTTGAGTATTTTCTGTTATCGCAACATAATTTATTTATTCAGTTTCATCCTCGTCCGACTAAAATATCGGATATATTCAATAGACCGTTGGATATATTGTAAAAATCATCGGAGATTTTCCCAAGAGAAAGGGATAGATAGCTAATATCGTCTTAGAT
>CASEMX010000057.1 GCA_949289155.1 uncultured Parabacteroides sp. | reverse complement strand
TCTCCAAACTCGCCTCATCCGCGCCCTTTCCTTTTCCATTACTTACCCAGCTCGCGCCCCCAATCTCCCTCGATTGCGGGTGCAAAAGTACTGCTTTCTCCCTTCCATACCAAATGTTTTACGAACTTTTTTGCCTATTTTTTTAATTCATCCTGATAACCAAGGCAATATGACCTAACATTTTTGAAGATCCTCGGAGCCCTATCGCCCAATCCGACCAAATCTCTACCTAAATAGTCTTTTATTAATCATTCGGGAACCCAAGAAACATATCCTACAGCATTCCTGATTAGAACAAGAACTTTCTCTAAAGAACAAGAGAATGAAATCCTCTCCTTATTAATTTCAATGAGCCTGCAATTTCTCGCGTAGATATTTCCCCGTATAGGAAGTCGGGCATTGGGCGACCTCTTCCGGTGTTCCGGCACATACCAAGTAGCCTCCAGCGTCTCCACCTTCCGGGCCTAAATCAATCACATGGTCTGCGCATTTTATCACATCCATATTGTGCTCGATAATTACTATGGTATGTCCTTTCTGGATTAATGCCTGAAATGCCTTTAACAATGTCTTGATATCATGGAAATGTAGCCCCGTGGTCGGTTCATCGAATATAAACAATGTAGGCTTCTGCTTTTCCTGACTTAAATAATAGGCTAACTTCACACGCTGGTTCTCTCCTCCGGAAAGCGTAGAAGAGGACTGCCCCAACTTAATATACCCTAAACCGACATCTTGCAAGGGCTTCAATTTCTTGATAATCTTCCGTTCTTGCGCTTCATCCTTATTACTGAAGAACTCGATGGCTTGATTGACGGTCATATCTAAGATATCGCTGATATTCTTTCCTTGATATTCCACATCCAAGGTCTCAGGCTTGAAGCGCTTGCCATGGCAGGCATCGCAGACAAGCGTTATATCCGCCATGAATTGCATCTCGACCGTTATCTTTCCTTCGCCTTTACACTCTTCGCACCGTCCTCCCTCTTTATTAAAGGAGAAATAGGCTGCCGTATATCCCATTCGTTTAGATAGCGGAAGTGACGCCAGCAATTTGCGGATTTCATCATACGCACCGACGTAGGTCACCGGGTTAGAACGGGAGCTCTTCCCTATCGTATTCTGGTCCACATACTCGACGTCCGATATGAGCTTCATATCTCCGGACAGTCCGGCACTATCCACGACCAGTGGCGCGGCATCATCCACACTCCGCTTCATGCTCTCGTAGAAGATATCGCGCACCAATGAACTCTTCCCAGAGCCACTCACGCCGGTTACAACCGTCATCACGTTAAGAGGGAACTTCACATCTATGCCTTTCAGGTTATTCTTCCGTGCCCCTTTCACTTCGATGTAGTTATTCCATGGGCGGCGATAGGGCGGGAGTTCGATTTGCTCCTGCCCGGTCAGGTAGCGGACGGTATAGCTGTTCGTATCCGGCGGGAGGTTCGATACGCTTCCTTGATAAACCACCGTACCGCCCAGCCGTCCAGCTTCCGGTCCGATATCGATTATATAGTCCGCCGCGCGGATAATCTCCTCATCATGCTCGACCACTACTACGGTATTCCCCAACGCCTGCAACTGGCGCAAGACGTGAATCAGCAAATCCGTATCGCGGGAATGCAGTCCGATGCTCGGTTCATCCAATATATATAAGGAACCCACCAAGCTGCTTCCCAACGAGGTGGCAAGGTTAATCCGCTGGCTCTCTCCGCCGGAGAGGGACGAGGAGAGCCGGTCCAATGTCAAGTAGCCCAAGCCGACATCCAAGAGGAACTGCACGCGGCTTTTGATTTCCGTCAGCAGGCGGGTAGCGATGACCGTCTCCTGCTTGTCCAAGGTCAGTTCGTCGAAGAACTGCTTCAATTCCCGGATAGGCATCCGGACCACCTCGCCGATGTCCTTTCCACCCACCTTTACGTAAAGCGCCTCCGGTTTCAACCTCGCCCCTTTGCAAGCAGGGCAGGTCGTCTTTCCCCGATAGCGAGCCTGCAGCACCCGGTATTGTATCTTATAAAGATTCTCCTCGACGAACTTGAAGAAGTCGTCTATTCCATGTACGCCCCGCGCCCCATGCCAGAGGAGGTTCTTCTCCGGCTCAGTCAGTTCGCAATAGGGACGGTGGATAGGGAAGTCATACTTCGCACTGCTCCGGATAAACTCCTTCAACCACTCGCCCATCACCTCACCTTTCCAGCAGACCACTGCCCCTTCATATACCGAGAGCATCTGGTTCGGTATCACCAAATGCTCGTCGATGCCCAGCACCTTGCCGAAACCTTCGCAGACCGGACATGCCCCGACAGGATTGTTGAAGTTGAACATCAGGTCCGACGGCTCCTCGAAGCGGATGCCATCTGCCTCAAACGTATTGGTGAACTCCTTCATGGCGGTCTCGTCCGGCAGGTAAACCCGAACTCGGCAGACACCCTGCCCTTCGTAGAACGCAGTCTCGGCCGAATCTGCCACACGGCTGCGCAGGCTCTTCTCCGGAGCGACCGCCAGCCGGTCGATGAGTAGTTCGATAGAGGACGAAGAATACAGGGAGGCATCGCCCAGCACCTCCGGGATGCGGTAAATCTTCCCATTGATGAACAGGCGCGTATAGCCTGCCTTCTGCAAGAGCGACAGCTGTTCGCACATGGTGCGCCCCTCCGGTACAACGACCGGTGCGAAGAGGGCGAAACGGGTCCCCTCAGGATAGGAGAATACCCAATCCACGATATCACTGACCTGATGCTTCTTCACCAGCTCTCCGGAGACCGGCGAATAGGTCTTGCCTATCCTTGCATAAAGCAGGCGGAGGTAATCGTATATTTCGGTAGAAGTACCCACTGTCGAGCGGGGGTTGCGGGTGTTGACCTTCTGTTCGATGGCAATGGCAGGCGGGATACCCTTGATGTAGTCGCATTCCGGCTTGCTCATGCGGCCGAGGAACTGCCGGGCATAGGCAGAGAGGCTCTCCACATAGCGCCGTTGCCCTTCGGCATAGAGCGTGTCGAACGCCAGAGAGGACTTGCCGCTCCCCGACAATCCGGTTATTACTACCAACTTATCGCGCGGGATTTCGACGTCGATGTTCTTCAAGTTGTTGACGCGGGCTCCCTTTATATAGATTGAATGATTCTCGGACATATACCTTTTACCCTTTGCTTATTTCTGCAAAAGTAGCATAGAGAATCCAGAATAGAAAATTAAGCAGGATATTTTCAGTTAAAACGAGAAGACAGAGGAGGCATAGGCGGCTTCCGAATGCCATCAGCCGAGCCTTTGCCGGCATCTTGGGCTGGTCATGGAGCATCTCCCGAACCGGCCACGGAGTACCTCAAAAGCTCACCATGGTGAACTGCCTCACCTCGCCTTGGTGAACTCCCCCCACCTGACCATGGTGAACCAGCCGACCTCACCATGGTGAACTTTTCGGGTAGATATCGGAGCCTGTCCCGGCTGCCGCTTCTACCCTATTTTATATGTACAAAGGGAAACGTTAACGGTTGTGCTTGATTAGATTCATGAACTCTTCGCGCGTCTTGGCTTGCTGGAAGAATCCGGTAAAGTCGGAGGTCGTGGTCAGCGAGTTCTGTTTCTCCACGCCGCGCATCTGCATACACATGTGCTGCGCTTCGATGACGACCATCACGCCCAGCGGGTTCAATGTCTGCTGGATACAGTCCTTGATTTGCATCGTCAGGCGCTCTTGTATCTGCAACCGGCGGGCGAATATATCGACCACACGAGGTATCTTGCTGAGCCCGGTGATATACTTGCGGGGGATATAGGCCACGTGCGCCTTGCCAAAGAAGGGAAGCATGTGATGCTCGCACAGCGAGAAGAAGTCGATGTCCTTCACGATGACCATCTGCTTGTAATCCTCTTCTTCAAACATGGCCGAACGGAGCACCTCCGCCGGGTCTTCCCGATAGCCCTTCGTCAGATACTGCATGGCCTTCGCCACGCGCATCGGTGTCTTCAACAGCCCTTCCCGCTCGGTATCTTCCCCCAATAGGTCCAATATGGCGTGGTAATGCGCCGCCAACGCCTCGCGGTTATCGTTCAATTGTTCTTCGCTTATTCGTTCCATTTATCTCAATTCAACGGTATTTTCACTTCTTCCTTCACGATATACATCTCCTTGGCATAATCGGGGAAAGCCTCCATCAGTTGCCTCATCAACTGGTACGCCTCCTCATGGGAGCGGAAATCGCCTACACGGAGTTTCCAGAAGGGAGCTGTATAAGTGACATAGGTGGGCACGTCGGGGAACAGCTCTTTAATCTCCTCTTCCTTGCGGAACGCCTCATCCTTCGACTTCCGCTGGTTATTGCCCGAGAAGACCTGCGCCCGGTAGCCTTGTATCTTCAGGAAGGTCGCCTCGCCATCTTGCTCGACATTCGCACCATACTTATGCGCACCGACCATTGCCCGGATAGCGTCCGACTGGTAGATATGGACCGTTCCCTTACCGGGTCCCGGCGTAGCCAACCTATCGAATATCGTCACCACATGCACCATCGTGTCTGCACTTGTCTGCGCTTGTACTCCGACTGCCGCAAGGCACGCCATACTCCAGATAGCAAGGAATCTCTTCATAGGGAATTAATTAAGAATTATGAATTACGAATTACAAATTACCTCCTACAGAATGTAATTCATAATTCGTAATTCGTAATTGATTTATTATTTGTCAAATGCTTCGATAATCGGCATGAACTTCTCAACAGACAGAGAAGCACCACCAATCAGACCACCATCTACGTTCGGCTTAGCGAACAATTCCTTCGCGTTACCGCCGTTGCAGCTACCGCCATACAGGATAGTGCAGTTGTCTGCGATTTCCTTTCCGTACTTAGCAGCCAATGTCTCGCGGATATGTGCATGGATTTCTTCAGCTTGGTCAGCAGTAGCTGTCTTGCCCGTACCGATAGCCCAAACCGGTTCGTAAGCCAAGATAATCTTACCGAAGTCTTCAGCAGAAAGGTTGAACAATGAACCTTCAATCTGAGCGTCTACTACTTCAAAGTGCTTGCCAGCTTCGCGTTCTGCCAATACTTCACCGATACAGAAGATAGGAGTCAAGCCATTAGCCAAAGCCAATTCCACCTTCGTCTTCAGGATTTCCGGAGTCTCGTGGTAGTAAGCGCGGCGTTCTGAATGACCCAAGATAACATACTTCGCACCCGTAGAAGCTACCATAGCGGCAGAAACTTCACCCGTGTAAGCGCCCTTTTCCTTATCTGCGCAGTTCTCAGCAGCTACACCAATCTTGTTCGTATCGATGGCAGCAGCAACACTTGCCAAGTGAGTGAACGGTGTACCGATGATGACATCGCAATTCGTTGTCTTGTTCTTCAACGCTTCGTTCAGACCTTTAGCCAATTCCAGACCTTCTGCAAGCGTGGTGTTCATTTTCCAATTACCTGCAACAATGTTCTTTCTCATAATTTTATACGTTTAAATGATTATAGTATATATTCCTTTGCTGTGATTCACGTCGATAGACATGCTTTCCAAACGAGAGGCAAAGTTACAGTAAAAGTGCGTAACTTGGTTACTGCCCGCACGTTTTTCTCATCTTTTACCTTTTTTTGTTCGCCGATAGTCATATCCCCATACCAACAACAGCGGCACAACCAATGCGACGATATTGGTCAGGAGCCGCTCTGGCGTTTTGTCTGTCGCTCCGTCTCGCAGCAGTTCCGTGACCGTTTGCGGGAGATATTCTTCGTTCGGGATATCATTATAATGCCACTTCTGGAGAATCGTCCCGCCGCGGAGCAGCAACAGTCCCGGATTCGAACGGATTATCGTCTTCAGCATTGTTTCATCGCCGAAAAGGAAAGGATACTCCGCACCGGTATAGTCAATCCACGTCGAGATGGCCTCCTCATCCGAAGCGGTCACGCAATAGAAGCGCATCCCGTTCTCCACCGAATAGTCATAGGCATTGTTGATTTCATCGATACGCTCCTCATTCGCCTGCTCCAGATGCGGCGCAATCAGCAAGAACACCCCTGTCGTATCAGTCAGAATCGGCTCCGTCAGGTCTTCTCCCTCTTGCGTAAGCAGGATAAAGTCGGTAATCGGGGGCACATAGCCTGCCTTTATCAGCTTCGACTTCGCTTCGACAAACCGCCACGTCGAGTCGTTCGACGGGATATTCTCCATTGAGAACTCTTTCTTCACGCCCTCCTTTTCGTAGATGAAGGTATGCTCATACTCATCCATCGGTGCGCCTTCCGGTATCGACATCTGCTCCGGGATATTCACGCCTACTTTATAGGGGCGGAAATCGACAATCGGGAGATGCCAATAGTTACGCAGCGAAAAGCCGACGCAAAAGAGGTAGGCATAGGTCGCGATGAACCAATAGACCCGGAACGAATAGAAGGGCAGCGTCCGGCGGTTGTAGGCAAACGTCACAACAGCGGCTGCCAGCAGCACGACATTCTTATAGAAGGTCTCCCAGTTCGAGAGGAGCACGGCATCGCCGAAGCAGCCGCAATCCGCCACCGGATTATACAGCGCCAAGTAGAGCGTCAGCGGCGTCATGAACAGCATCATCAACAGCGAGAGCAGCGAGGCATACCGCCGGTAGACGCCTAAGAGCAGGCATACACCCAGCGTGAACTCCACCGCCGCCAAATTGATGGAGAAGGGAACCGCCAGCCACTCCAGCTGCTCGAACCCGAACGCCGTGAAGTACTCGCCGACCTTTATCGCCCCGCCCATCGGGTCGATAGCCTTCGTCGTGCCGGAAAAGATGAACACTATCCCCAGCAGGAAACGGCACACATACGCCGCAAATTCTTTTGCCTTTTCTTTATATTCCATTCTCAAATTCCAACTTAATCAGCCCGAAGAGCGCATAGTTCACCATATCCATATAATTCGCATCAATGCCTTCCGACACCAGCGTCTCCCCGTTATGGCTCTCGATTTGCTTCGTGCGGTAAATCTTCATCAGAATCAAATCGGTATAGGAACTGATGCGCATGCTTCGCCACGCCTCGTCGTAATCATGGTTCTTCGCATACATCAGCTCCTTCGTCTGGGTCATATATTTATCGTACAGCGCCAGCGCCTCGTCGTTCGACAGGTCCGTCGTGTCGGCATAGCCCAGCGCGAGCTGTATCAATCCGATGATTCCGTAATTCACAATCCCGATAAACTCCGGGCGGATGCCCTCGCCCACCTTGCTCACCCCCTTCGTCTCGAGGCTCCGGATGCGATTGGCTTTGATAAAGATTTGGTCCGTGACCGACATCGGGCGCATGATGCGCCACGAAGGACCGTAGTCCTGCAGTTTCTTTTCAAACAGCTCGCGGCAAATCGCGATGACCTGTTCGAATTGTTCTTTTGTATCTGGCATAATCTCTCGTTTTTGATGTCGCAAAGATACGAATTACAATTAAGAATGAAGAATGAAGAGTTAACAACGTTGCGTTCATGAAAGGAAACGGAACTGCTTAGGTTGCAACCCTGTTGCTCCAATCAGGGGCGTTTGTTTAAGATTTGATTAAAGAAAGAGGGCAGCCTTTTGGGCTGCCCCTGTGTGTTAGAGTCTGACTTTTATCAGTTTGTTTCCTATACCTATTATATATATACCGCGTTGGAGTCCGCTGTACTGTTTCCATCCGATTTGCGTTCCGCTTTGCAGTGTTACTCCGTTCATCGAAATAATCGTCACCGTCTCCTGCGTCGGGGTATATACACAGATATTTCCCTCTTCCGTATAGACCTTTGCGCCGGAGATGCCCTCGATTCCTGTGGCATTATCGGCAATTACGATTTCATTGCCGCGCAATTCGAGGTCGTACGCATTGTCGGCATAGCGGATATGCCGGAGGTCTGATGCTGTCAGGTGGTGTGATGTGTTTCCCGATTCGATTGCGATGCGCGTACCCGGCAGCGGCTCGTATCCGTCGAAGGCTACGGTCCAATCATATTCCAATCCGTCGGTAATGATGAGATAGCTCCCTTCGATAAGGAGTACCAGCCCTTCAATGTGGGCAGGACCGCCGGTATAAATATTCGCCCAGCTATATACGTCGCAGTGGTCATTCCCGGAAATGGTTCCGCCATAGATGTCGAACCGGCTGTCTTCGCTTACGAATATACCGCCGCAGCCTTCGGCGATTTGGTTGTTCGCAATCGTCCCGTTATACATGCGGAAGATGCCGCCGGCATTGACGGTGACTGTCCCGATTTGCCCCATATTGCCGCTTATCTCTCCGCCGTACATATTGAATTCGCCTTCGCAATAGATAGCGCTGCCGTAAGCTCCGGTATTACCGATGATGCGCGAGCTTCTGTTCATATCCACTACGCCGGTCGGTCCGACACAGATTGCGCCCGATGGCACGTTGGCTTCCGGGCGGTAGCAATTCGCCAATGTCGCTCCGGCTTCGAGTTCCAGCTTGCCATACACGATGAGTGAACCGTCCAGCAGCTCCGTTCCACCGCCATCTATGGTGATATTCGCCAGATTCAGCGAGTATCCCTCGCGGACACGGAACAGCGCATAGGGATTGCCTTTGCCGCGGGTCAATGTTCCTCCCGTGAGGCGGATATGCTTGTCGATATCGATGGGATTATTCAGGGAGATGCCGCTGCTCGGAATAAATATCTCGGTCGGGTTCTCCTCGGTTCCTTCCGGTGCGTTCTCGATGGCTTCTTCCAGCTCGTCATCGGTCGTCGGATGGTTTAGCGACGGGTCGTCCTCCCCTCCGGGTGTCGGGTCAGGGTCAGGCTCTGGGTCGGGGTCAGTGATGGTCGCTTTGCCGTAATTAATGACGAGATAATAATCCGTGCCATCGTACGTCTCGTAAACTACTTCGGGATAGCCATCGGCATCAAAGTCATAGTCGTACGTCGCTTTCTCACCTCTCGCCAGCAGGTTGGCATCCTTATGGCCGATATATCCGCACAACGCCAGTCCGTAGCGGTCTTCTGCATAGAATTGACGCCAAAGGGCATTGATATTGATGTTCAAATTATTCGGGATAGTCGAATAACTGTTCTCTTCCAACGAGCTATACACATTCCCGTTCACCCAGTGGTAGTCTATCGTTTCCCAGCGGTCGGTGTAGTCGAAGAGGCCGGACACGACCTCGCCTTCTCCCTCGTAGGTATAACTATACGCACCGTCTCCGTCGGGGTCCGCTTCACGCACTACATACCCGTCGCTGTTCAGCCGACAGACACGTACCGCCTCCTTGCGCGTGCCCTTGATTTCATATACGGTCATTTCGTTGCCGTTTATCTCGTAGGAGAAGGTTCCTTCGTCGATATGCTTCAAATATCCGTCCAATTGCATCTTCGCGACACGTCCCGTGTTGTCGTACTCGAAGGTCGCCGTGCCCCGCCATTCGTTCCACTGCGTTTCGTAATATTCGATGCTCGTTACGACCTTCTCGCCCTCCCCTCCGGGTGTCGGGTCAGGGTCAGGCGTAGGTTCGGGGTCGGTGATGGTCGCTTCGCCGTAATGGATTATCATAATGGCGGGATGGTCATCTCCTTCAGACCAATAATGCCAGATTTCTACCGGATAGCCGTCGGCATCCAATTTGTATTCATAATACTTTTCCTCTTCACCGGTGGCAACCAAGTTGGCATCATTGTTCCCGATATAGCCGCACAGCGCGAAGCCGTAAGTGTCCTCCGCATAATATTCCCGCCAGAGCGCATTCAGATTGAGGTTGGCTTTGTTCGGGATATCCGTATAGGTGTTCGGTTCTTCCGGATTGGAGATGTTTCCATTCGTCCACTGATAAGAAAAGGACTCCGTCCGATAGCCGTAATCAAGCGTGGCCGAGACGGTCTGTCCGCTGCTGTCATACGTGTAATTGTAGGGCTCGCTGCCATCCGGGTTGGTTTCCTGTATGATATATCCTCTCTCATCCAGTTTGCAAATGCGTGTCAACTCTTTTTGGGAGCCATTCAATTCATACAACGCGAGCCCGTTGCCGGTTACTTCGTACAACCATGTCTTGTCATCATACATATGCCCCATGTTGCCGTCTAATTCCATTTTCGACACCCGGCCTGACGCGGTGTATTCAAACCGGGCTGTACCTTCCAGCTCGCCATCGATAGTGTAGTATTCAATGCTCGTTACTAACTTCCCCCCTGCCGTACTTCTCAGTTCCGGCATTTCTCCGATGCCTTTTTTCAGCTCCAGTTTCAGCGGTTTGTTTTGGGAGCGTGCGGTGAGCGGAATTGCTACCAGCCATCCTATCGCCATCAGGATAGGAATGAGCGACATGTAAAATTTGTGTTTCATAATAATGTAAGATTAGCGCGTGCGAAAGGCCCGGTCCGCACATGATACAAACTGTAGAAGCGCGGGCCTGCTGCTCCCCGGATGGCTCCGATAAGGAGAAGCCGAACGCTTCCGTAAAATAGAGTAAGCAAAAGAGGAGTTAGTACTATAAAAACGTCCTCAAATATAGGGAAAGTTTGTCGCCGGGTGACTGTTTTTTCTGTTTTTTATTTCATTTTGCACAAAATAGTCCGCTTTTGAACGAATCCGCCGTCCCGATGGCGGCCGGGGGCGCAGAAACCGGCAAAATCGCATCGCGGGCAGCGGCTGGAGAGGGGAAATAAAAAATCCGCAAAAAAGCAGCGGAAAATGACAGGGTTTCCGATTTATTCACTACCTTTAGCACCGTTGGGGTATTTTCCAGCTTTTGGATTAGTTCCCGTTCGTCAGCAGGACGAAATCCAGCTTTTGGATTAGTTCCCGTTCGTCAGCAGGACGAAATCCAGCTTTTGGATTAGCTCCCGTTCGTCAGCAGGACGAAATCCAGCTTTTGGATTAGCTCTCGTTCGTCAGCAGGACGAAATCCAGCTTTTGGATTACCAGCTTTTGGATTAGTCCCCGTTCATCAGCAGGACGAAATCCAGCTTTTGGATTAGTCCCCGTTCATCAGCAGGACGAAATCCAGCTTTTGGATTAGTTGTCGATAATTCAATAAATGTTTAAATAAAAAATTTCTGTGTTATGGATGAGATTAATTATGACTTTACAAAGTATCCTGCTAAAAACGCGCAGCATGTGCAATGGGTAACTGATTCATTGGCTGTTATCACGGACGAGGTAGCCGAAGCGCAAGGGTTCGGGACGCCGTGGACGGCTTTCAAGGCGAAAGCCGAAGTGGAAATCTCCTATTTCAAGCCGGACAGGACGCTTTTGGATACGGAAGATGTCGTGACGGTGGACAGTGAGCGCGATTCGGTGGTCTCGCTGCGCCGCGCCCTCGTGAAATCCTATTATGAATTGTCGTTGGATGCGGATATCAAGAATGCCGCACGCATCGTGAAGCACGCCTTCGATGAGGCGGGCGATGTCACGCGGCTGGATTATGCCAGCGAGACGTCGACGCTGACGGACCTGATTGCCCGCCTGCGCACGGAGCCTTACCTCTCGGCGCTGGAGACGCTAAATATGTCGGGCATTCCGGACGAGCTGGAAGCGGCCAATAAAAAATTCAACGACCTGTACCTGAAACGCTCGAAAGAAGAGCGTGTGCGCTCGTCGGCCGACATGAAGCTGCTCCGCAAAGATACGGACGCCGCCTTCGACGCGCTGGCGAAAGCTATCAATGCCTTCTACCTTGTCAACGAACTGACGACGCAGGATGCCTCCAAGCGGGAGACGCTGCAGGAGATTATCGACAAACTGAACGACATCCTGTATCGTTTCCGGAAGACCATCAGCGGCAGCGCAGCGGGCACGGGCACAGAGACGCCGGAAGAGCCGACAACGGGCGGTGACGACACCGACGAGCCGACCGACCCCTCGACGGGCGACGATACCCAAGAGCCGGAAAACCCGGACGGCGGTGACGGCAGTGATGAAGAGAACCCATCGGGCCCGGGGATACCGAATCCGTAAAGAATTACGAATTACGAATTATGAATTACAAGGGCATTCCCAATTCGTAATTCATAATTCGT
Source organism: uncultured Parabacteroides sp. (assembly GCA_949289155.1). GTDB lineage: Bacteria > Bacteroidota > Bacteroidia > Bacteroidales > Tannerellaceae > Parabacteroides. The sequence continues at coordinate 6,582 of CASEMX010000057.1, read as the reverse complement.
AATTCGTAATTCTTTTCATTCTTCATTTCTCCCCGTCCGCTCAATCATCTCGCGAATCCGGTGGTTCAGCTTCTCCTCCGCCTGCAGGCGTTCGAGGGAGAGCGGCATACGGTAACGCCAGTAGTGGCGCGGGTTCGCCGGGACGTTAATCCGTTCGGCAGTCGGGTCCGGACAGCGCACCTCCTCATCGATGGAGAGCCAATCCTGCAACGAGAGGATGCAGAGCATCGAGCTGCCCAACAGATGCTGCAGCACCACGGCATCGCAAATCGCACCGGACGCCTCACGCGGACAATCGCCCCAACCGTGCAGCACCTGATAGAAGTAACGGCGCGTCAGCTCGTAATCCTCCAGCCACCAGCCGCGCAGCGTGGACATATCGTGGGTCGAGATGGTCGATACCGAGCGGTAGGGATAATGCGCCGGGTCACCGAACAATTCGCCCGGATGCTTCGGCATACGCTGCACCTCAAGGCTCAATATCTTCAGCGCATCCATCACGCCGTTGACGCAGTGCGGAATCATGCCCAAATCCTCACCGCAGACCAGCATCCGCGTCGCATCAATCAGCTCCGGCAACTTCTTCATCGCCTCTTCCGCCCAGAACGCATCGTGCCGCTCGTAGAAATAATGGTTATACAACCGATTGAACGCCGCCTTCTCCGCGTCGGTCAGCGCGGCATATACCGTATCGTTTTGCACGCCGATACGCGGATGGTAACGGTTCGCCGCCTTGCGGTCCGGCACGAACAGCACGTTATTAATCAGATTGAACAATCCTGCCTGCAGGAGTTCGGCATCCGGCTCATGCTTGCGCTGGAAATAATCCGCCACCTTGCGCTGCGTATCGAACTCCGGCAAGAGGTCATACGAATGCTCGGTTATCTGGTGCAGGAACCGCTGCTTCACCGTCTCCGCCAAGCCGCCGAACTGCGCCGCCAATATTTCGTCGGTAATGAACGGCTTCGTAAACTGACGCTGACGGAAAGGCAACCCGAATCCTTCAATCTCTTCCGGACTCAACGGCAACGACGGAACGAACTGCCCCAGCAATCCCTCTACCGAATCCAACGGAATCTCCCATATCCGGAAGAAGCCCAAGATATGGTCGATACGGTACGCATCGAAATACTCCGCCATTTTCCGGAAACGGCGCTTCCACCAACGGTAGCCATCCTTCGCCATCTCATCCCAGTTGTAGGTCGGCAAGCCCCAGTTCTGTCCCTTCTCCGAGAAGGGGTCCGGCGGAGCACCCGCCTGCCCGTTCAGATTGAAGTAATAAGGCTCTGTCCATGCCTCCACGCTGTCCGGACTGATGCCGATAGGGATATCGCCCTTCAGCAGCACGCCCTTGCTCCGCGCATAATCGCTCGCCGCCTTCAGCTGGACATGCAGCAGATATTGGACGTAACAAGCAAATTCCACCTCGCGGCGGCAGTCGGCATCCTCCAACATCGTTCCGATTTCCTCCTTTTTATATACCGAATAGCGCGGCCACGCACGGAAGTTCGGCGTGCCATACAAATCCCGGAAATAACAGAACAGCCCATAAGGCAACAGCCAATCTTTATTCTCTGCATAGAAACGCTGGTACTCCGGACTCTTCAACGTATTCTCGCCATCCTCCGAGAAAATCTGGCGCAGATAATCCCGCTTCAATTGGTTCACCGCCTCATAATCCACCGCCGGCAACGCATTCAACCGCGCACGTTCCGCCTCGAATTCCTCCCGACGGACGGAATGTGGCAACTGGTTCAAATCGACAAACATCGGATGGAACGCATAAATCGATATGCTCTTATAGGGATACGAATCGGTCCACGTATGCGTGATGGTCGTATCGTTTATCGGCAAAATCTGCACGACCTTCATGCCCGTAGCCGCTGCCCAGTCCACCATGTGCTTCAAGTCACCGAAGTCGCCTACGCCCCAGCTCGCCTCCGAACGCAACGAGAACACCGGAATCGCCACGCCTGCAGCTTTCCATTGCGACAAATTGAAATGCACCTCATCGTCCGAAATCACCATCAGCTCCCCGCTACGGAGCGGCAAAGAGGCAATCCGGCGATTGTTTCCAATCATCCACTCCCCTTCTTTTCCCAGTTCTGTATTCCACGCCAAGAATTTATATTCGAACGGATAAGATATCTCCTTCGCATCGAGCAATACGCACCACTCATTCGGTCCGCAAGGCGTCATCAGTGTCGGGCGTTTCATATTCCAATTGCCGAGGCAATCCTGATTGCCGCTGACCGCCAGCTGCCATGATTTATGCCGTAACCGCGGGCAGCGCACCTTCAACAGCAACGAACTGCCATGGTTCACCTCCGTGCCCGTAGGATAATGCAGCTCTCCCTCTCCGGAAAAAGCGGAACTATACAGATACGCATCCTCCGGACGGTCCCGCCAGCCATCATGCAGGATAAAATGGGTATAACCCAGATTCACCATCAGTCGCCGTTTTACTCCTGCCCATTCTTTTCGTATGCATGTATCTCCTCGATAAATAGCATAATGGTAAGCGATTTCAGCCGCAATCTGGAGCGGATTGAATGCCAAATCGCCGCGCCATATATGCCCGTCCTGCGTCTGCAACGGGAAACTTTGCCCATCTGCAAAGAGCACACGCACCTCTTCCCCCCATTGGGTATAGTACTCTATTTGAAACGTCAGCTTCATATCTTATTTAAGTTTTTGTGTTCTTGATTTTTTTAAGTTTATGAGTTCTTGTGTTCTTTAATGAACGAGACGCAGACAGCGCCAAGCAGCAAGAAGATGCCGGCCAGCACCAGCATGTTTATCTCCGGAGGAAGCATTCCCTCTCCGGTTTGCCAGCGGAGCAAGGAACCGCCAATAGCCGCCGCGATAATCTGCGGAATGCAAATCGTCCCGTTGAATAATCCTAAATATATCCCCATGTGGCCGCCGGTCAATGCGTTTGTCAGCAAAGTAAACGGCAATGCCAACATCGCAGCCCATGCACAACCGACCAATAAGAACGATACAAACAATATATATTTATCGTGGATAAAGAAGGTGCTGATAAATCCCGCACCACCAATCAGCAGACTAACGACATACGCCACCTTCAGCTTCTTGAACAAAGGAATCACCATCGCCCATATCACCGAACCGATTGCCTGCACAGCAAAGAGAATCCCTACCCAATCGGCTGCGTTCTGATATTCTTCCGACTGTGTATTGAGAACCAAGGTCTGCATTCCATTCGTTATCTTCTCAATGGTCGGAGTATCGAACGCTTGTGCGGCAATCGCTCCGCTGGTATAGGTCCACATAAACATAAATGCCGCCCAACAGAACAACTGGACCAGTCCCACAGACCAAAAGACCGAAGGCGCACGACGAAGCAACTGGATAACATTGACTTTCTCTTTCTTTTCCATATTAATGCCATGATACTCGGCATATTCCTTCGGCGGATATTCTTTTACGGTAAATGCCGTATAAAAAGAACACAACACTAAAATCACCGCCCCGATATAAAAGGAATAGATGACCGAATCCGGCACTACGCCTTTCGGAGCGACATTACTGATACCTATCCAAGCGAAAATAAACGGGAACAGGTAACCGACCAGACTCCCGGCATTACACAAGAAACTTTGAATCGAATAGGCCAATCCTTTCTGCTTCTCATTGACCATATCGCCTACCATCATCTTAAAAGGTTGCATCGCTATATTGATGGAGGTATCCAAAAACATCAACGCGAACAATCCGAAAATCATCGCCTGTGCCACCGACATTCCGAAGCTACCGGCATTCGGGAGCAAACACATCACCACCAACGCCAGCAATGCGCCCAAGAAAAGATAGGGAATACGCCGCCCGAACCGGGTCCATGTCTTGTCACTGGCTGCCCCGATAATGGGCTGTACGATAATCCCCGCCAGCGGAGGAAGAATCCAAAAGTAACTCAGCTCGTGCGGGTCTGCACCCAAAGTAGAAAATATCCGGCTGATGTTCGCGCTCTGCAGCGCATAAGCAATTTGAACTCCAAAGAATCCAAAACTAATATTCCATAATTTGCCGAAACTATGGTCTGGTATTGTCTTCATATCTACTAAATATTATTCGATTAGCAATTCTTCATTTAGCCATAAGTATAAGTGCCGATTGGGGAGCCACCTGTATCATTCCGCCCGTGCAATGTCCTAATCCGTTCCGGTCGGCTTTTCCCTCCGAAACGAGTATTGTATAATCTTCTTCCGGGACATTGACGGTTTTCGCTTCCCGGTTGCTATTGAAAAGGACGACGATACGCCGAGCCTCATCTATGCCGGCCAAATCTTTCAATTGGAAAGCCACCAAGTTCTCCTGTACAGGGAAAAACTCCAAATGCGTCCTTACTTTATCGCTGCTTCCCAGATAAAAGGCAGGATGCGCCCGCCGGATGGCTATCATTTCTTTATAATAATGGTAAAGGTCGGCATACTTCGTTTTGTTCTCCCAATTAATGGCATTGATTCGGTCATCGCTATTATAGCTGTTCCCTACTCCCTGTTTCGTCCGGAATAACTCCTCGCCGCAGAAAATGAACGGAATCCCTTGCGAAGTCAGCACTACGGTCTGGGCTAATTTATCTAAACGCAGCAATTCCTCTTCGGAAGCTTCATCGCCCAACGTATTCGTCAAGCGGTCGCGTAAACAATGGTCATCATGGCAACTCACATAGCTGATATGCTGCATCGGCTCTTCCGCCCAAAAAGAGCGCGCCTTTACCTGTTTATGCAGAACTCCTCCTACAATTCCGAACTTGATATCCTCTTCATGCCCTCTCTCCCCGATAAGGAATGCACCTTGCTTATGATTGGAGAACGGACCGCGCAAGGCATCTCTCAAATTATCACTAAAAGCTGCAATGCCACGCATCCGGTAGGTCAAATCCTTATAAGCTAACTTTTCTGCATCGTATCCCAGCTCACCGACTGCCCATCCTTCGCCATAAGTAAGGATAGAGGAGTCAATACGGTTTAATGCTTCACGGATAGCGTTCATTGTCTCTATATCATGAATTGCCATCAGGTCGAAACGGAATCCGTCGATATGGTATTCGTTCGCCCAATAACAAACCGATTCTATCATAAACTTGCGCATCATGGCATGATTGCTTGCCGTCTCATTGCCGCACGCCGAACCGTTGCAATAACTTCCGTCCGATTTCTTGCGGAAGAAATAATCAGGAACTGTCCGTTCGAAGGCACTCGCTTTGGCATCATACATATGATTATATACCACATCCAAAACGACGCGGATACCGGCACGGTGCAAAGCCATCACCATTTCCTTAAACTCTTTGATACGGGTTGCCGGATTCGACGGGTCTGTAGAATAAGAACCCTCCGGGACGTTATAGTTCTTCGGGTCATACCCCCAATTATACTTGTTATCTTCCAGTTTCGTTTCATCGATTGAAGCAAAATCGAAGGAGGGAAGCAGGTGGACGTGTGTTATGCCCAGCTCTTTCAGGTGGCTAATACCCGTGACCTGCCCATCGACGGTAACGGTTCCCTCTTCCGTTAAGGCCACGAACTTTCCTTTATTTTGGATACCCGAAGAAGCGTGCATCGAGAAATCCCGATGGTGCATCTCATACAAGACAATATCGGCAGGATGCTTCATCGGAGGACGCACATCCGCGTACCATCCCTCCGGATGGGTCGTGTCCATATCGATAATTGCCGCCCTGTCGCCATTAATCCCCACAGCCCGGGCAAAGATACCCGCCGTCTCGTCCAACCAATGCCCATCATGTTTCACACAGAAAGTATAATATTTCCCCTTTAAATCCCCTTGCCCGAAAGCCGTCCATATACCATTCAATTCCGGCGACATCGTCAATGTCTGTTCGGGACTGCCTCCTTGCGCTGCGGAATAGATTCGTACCTCCACTGCATCGGCTGACGGAGCCCATAAGGAAAAACTTGTGCCGGAAACGGAATACATCATTTCGCAAATCGGCTCATTCGGGATGGCATAATCCGGCACGGATAAGATTTGCGCCTGATTGCTCACGTCTGCATACGCCGCACCGGGCATACACAAACCCAAACAAAGAATAGGCATCAACTTATTTGTGTTCATGTTCTCTGATACTTTTTTAAGGTGATATGATTTGTTTCGCCAAATTTAGACAATAATTTGCATATTCCAAGTTATCACGCCAAAATTTCCTCACGTGGAATAGTAAGAAACTGCGGGAGGCCGATGCATAGTATCTTACCACAAAGAGAAATATCCTTTGAGGGTGTGTCAAAATAGCGTTAAGATATCATTTCATCATTCCGAGCGCAGTCGAGGAGCCTCAAAAGTTTGCCAACACGTGTTGCGAGGTCGTTGAGGAGCCTCAAAGTGTTGCCAACACGTGTTGGGAGGTCATTGAGGGCCCTCAAAAGTTTGCCAACACGTGTTGGGAGGTCATTGAGGGTCCTCAAAAGCTTGCCAACACGTGTTGGGAGGTCGTCGAGGGTCCTCAAAGGCTTGGCAACACGTGTTGGCAGATTTTCTTCGGAGGAAAATGGTAAAAAACAGAGTAAAAACGGAGTAGAAGACCCCTCGACT
>CASEMX010000056.1 GCA_949289155.1 uncultured Parabacteroides sp. | reverse complement strand
CCTGCCGGAACGCAACGTGCAGCAGAACGGAGCCGTGACCCGCAACCTCGTAGGCAACGAAGTCTTCTGGGTGGACGTGGAGACGCTGGGTGCTGACCCTGACAAGGTGGAGTCGCCCGACGACGAAACGGAGCAAGGCATCCCTAATCCCTAAGGGAATAGAGGATGAAAAGGAAAAAGATGCAAACGAATCCGCCCGCCCCATATCACAAGGGCGGGCGGGTTTTTTTGTGTCTGGGCATTGTTCCCCTATTATGCAAAGACGAAATAAGGGAAAGCGTTGGCATTCTCTTCATTTTGTTTTTATACAAAAAGACGCGCCCTGAAAATGATTCAAAGCGCGTCCTTGCACGGAACGAGAGGCTCGAACTCCCGACACCTGGTTTTGGAGACCAGTGCTCTACCAACTGAGCTAGTTCCGTATTGCGGGTGCAAAGGTAGAAATTATTTTTAAACTTCCAAGCGGAGGAAACGAAAAAATATTTGGCAGGTATGGATAAAAATGCCTACCTTTGGATGTCTGAACAGAAAAACGAAGAGGAAGATGGTACGCTGGTTACTGTTGTTTTTGGGAATTTGGGTGAGTTATCCTTCATTCGCTGAGGAATGTAGGGTCGCATTGGTACAGGCTGAACTGGCATGGGGTGACGTAACGAAGAATCTGGAGGCGTTCGATGCCCGGATAGACCAATGCCGGGATTGCGATGTCATCCTATTCCCGGAACTCTTTACGGTGGGCTGTGAGATGAAGCGGAAAGACACTGGGCGCATAGTTCCTTTCCAGACCAAAGCAGAGGTCGCCACCCGCTTTGCTGAGGTGTTGCACCGGATGCAGGCATGGGCGGCACGGAGCGGGGCGCTGGTTATCGGCTCGACGGTTTACCAAGAGGAGGGGAGGTTCTATAATCGCCTGCTGGCAGTGTATCCCAATGGGGACTACCGTTATTATGACAAACATAATTGCTTTAAGAAGGGGGGCTATTCTCCGGGGGAGCGTCAGTTGGTCTTGGAATGGAAAGGGCAGCGTATCGCGACCTATATCTGTTATGACTTGCGCTTTGCCGAATGGAGCCGCAACGAAGGACAATACGACGTGGCGGTCTATATCGCGAATTGGCCGGATAGCCGGCGCACGGATTGGAACCGGTTGTTGGCAGAACGGGCCACTGAGAACCAAGCGTATGTGATTGGCGTGAACTGTGCCGGGACGGACCCTTACGGGATAAGATACGCAGGCGATTCCCAATTGGTCGCTCCGGACGGTAGGGTAACAGCACAGTGCCAGCCTTATGAAGAAGAAATAATGAAAGTAGTATTGAAATCAAAATAGATAGACAATGGATAGGAAATGGATAATGGGGGCAGCAGCCTTATGTTGTGCAGGCATGGCGTATGCTGCCGATTATACCAATATCATATTGGTGAACTTGGATGATGTAGGATATGGTGACTTCTCGTGCAATGGCGCGTATGGTTACCTGACCCCGAATATAGACCGGTTGGCAGCTGAAGGCGTCCGCTTCACGCATTTTCTGGCAGGGCAGCCTATCAGTGGCGCTTCACGTGCAGGGTTATTGACGGGTTGCTATCCGAACCGCATTGGATTCGCCGGTGCACCGGGACCCGACTCGAACTATGGTATTCATCCGGATGAGATGACGATGGGCGAATTGCTGAAGCAGAAGGGATACGCCACGGCGATATTCGGGAAGTGGCATTTAGGCAGCCAGCACCAGTTCCTTCCATTGCAGAATGGTTTCGATGAGTATTATGGTTTGCCCTATTCGAATGATATGTGGCCCTTCCATCCGCAGCAGGGCGAGGTGTTCAACTTCCCTGACCTGCCGACCTATGATGGGAATGAGGTGGCAGGATATAATACGGACCAAAGCTGCTTGACGACCGACTATACGACACGGTCGGTCCGCTTTATCAAGAAGAATAAGGATAAGCCTTTCTTCCTCTATTTAGCGCATAACATGCCGCATGTGCCTTTGGCGGTATCGGATAAGTTCAAAGGGAAAAGCGAGCAAGGACTCTTCGGAGACGTTATGATGGAAATCGATTGGAGTATCGGCGAAGTGTGGAAGACGGTCGAAGAGTTGGGCTTGGAAGAGAATACGCTGATAGTGATTACTTCGGATAATGGGCCATGGGCGAATTACGGTAACCATGCCGGCTCTGCGGCAGGATTGCGCGAGGCCAAGGCTACGACATTCGACGGAGGGAACCGTGTCCCCTGCATTATGTATTGGAAAGGGCATACGCAGGCTGGGACGATTTGTAATAAATTGGCCTCGAATATCGACCTGTTCCCGACCTTTGCCGAGATAGCCGGAGCGGCATTGCCCGAACGCAAGATAGACGGCGTAAGCATCCTGTCGTTGATAGAGGGAAAAGAGGGAGCTAATCCGCGTAAGTCATTTGTTTACTATTATAATAAGAATGATTTGGAAGCCGTAACGGATGGGGAATTTAAACTGGTGTTCCCGCATAAGTATGTAACCTATGGCGCATACGCTCCCGGCAATGATGGGCTTCCCGGAAAGTTGCTGACAACCGAATTGCGTTCGAGCGAGCTGTATGATTTGCGGCGTGACCCCGGAGAGCGGTATAACGTATTGCATCAATATCCGGAACAGGCTGCACGATTGATGAAGATAGCCGATGAGATGCGCAATGAGTTAGGTGATGATTTGACCCGAGTGAAAGGGACAGAGAATAGATTGCCGGGATTGGTAGAAGGTAAAGAACGTCAAGATTTATAAAGTATATGAAGAATTTAGTTTTAGGATTAGGATTGATAGCAGGTGGGGCAACCCTGTTGTCTTGTGGACAGAAAACACAAACCGAAGAGCAAGAACGCCCGAATATATTGTTTATTTTGTCGGACGACCATACTTCGCAAGCATGGGGAATCTATGGCGGGGTTTTGCAGGACTATGTGAAGAATGAGAATATAAAGCGTTTGGCAGCAGAAGGCTGTGTGCTGGACAATTGTTTATGTACAAATTCCATATCTGTTCCCAGCCGGGCAACCATATTGACCGGAGCATATAGCCAGCAGACAGGAGTTTATACCTTGGATGATGCATTGGACCCTGCCACAGATAATATCGCCAAACAAATGCAAGCCGGTGGATATCAAACGGCATTGTTCGGAAAGTGGCATCTGAAGAAGCAACCCACAGGCTTTGACCATTTCGAGGTATTTCATGACCAAGGGGAGTATTGGGACCTGGTGTTTAAATCGGAAGCCAATTGGGTGGATGATACCGAAGGCAAACATGGAACGGTAGAGAAGGGCTTTTCTACGGATATTGTAACGGACAAGGTGATACAATGGATTAAGAATAGAGACAAAACGAAGCCTTTCTTGATGTGCTGCCACTTTAAAGCGACGCACGAGCCATGGGATTTCCCTGAAAGAATGAAGCATCTGTATGATGATGTGGTATTTCCTATGCCGGAGAATATGATGGAGTTTGACCAAAAGGAATCAGGACGTACTTTCCCCGGACAACAATTAGAGAATATGGGTTGGCGATGGGAAACGGCTACAAAAGATCCGGATAGCTGGTGGTGTAAATATCCGGAACTTCCATTCTCTACTCAGGGAATGCAGCGCGATTCTGCCCGGATTAAGATATATCAGAAGATGATTCGGGATTATTTGCGTTGTGGCGCGACGATTGATGATAATATCGGACGACTTCTGAAGATGTTGGACGAAGAGGGGCTAAGTAAGAATACAATCGTGGTTTATGTTTCCGACCAAGGATATTTCTTAGGCGAACATGGTTTCTTCGATAAGCGTATGATGTATGAAGAGCCGCTCCATATGCCGTTTGTTATTCGTTATCCGAAAGAGATACCGGCAGGGACACGCAATAAAGACCTTATCTTGAATGTCGATTTTGCGACTACGTTAGCAGATTATGCAGGAGTGAATGTTCCAGAACTCTCACAAGGGCGCAGCTTCCGGGAGAATTTGAAAGGAAATACTCCGGCTGATTGGCGGAAGTCGATGTATTATCGTTATTGGACGCACCATGCTATTCGCCCGGCTCACATGGGAATTCGGAACGAACGCTATAAACTGATGTTCCTTTATGGTGACCCGTTGACAATGACAGGTTCTGAATCCACACCGACTTCGCCGACTTGGGAATTTTATGACCTGCAGAACGACCCGCATGAGGATAAGAACCAATATAATAATCCTGAATATGCAGCGATTATTGAAGAAATGAAACAAGAGATGCTTCGTCTTCGGGAGGAATATAAGGATACGGACGCCCATTCGGAGCGAATGCAGGAAATTCTTAAAACAGCGTATAAATAAACTCAGCATATCTAACAGGAATAATATGATAAAAGCGGCATTCTTTGATATAGATGGAACATTAATTAGTTTCAAAACCCATCAAATACCGGCTTCTACTATCGACGCTATACATCAATTGCAACAGCAAGGAGTGAAAATCTTCCTCGCAACGGGCAGGCATCCGATTTGGGTCCAGGATTTGGGCTTCGATTTCAATGGTTTTGTTGCATTGAATGGAGGGCTTTGCACAACTCGTTCGGGAGAGGTCCTTTATAAGAAAGCTCTTCCGGCAGAGGATTTCAAATCGATGCTGAAATATCAGCGGGAAAAAAAATCGTTTCCTTGTGCTTGTGTGTTGGATAATAGTATATGGGCAAATTATGTAAACGATACGGCGATAGCGTTGTATAATCATGTCGGAGTAAAGCTTCCGGATATACAGCCGATTGAGAATTTTGCGGATCAACCGGTTTATCAGTTGATAGCCTTCTTTAATGCCGAACAAGAGAAAGAGATTATGGCCAATATGCCGGGTTGTGTAGCTACGCGCTGGCATCCGGATTTTGCGGATGTTGTGCCGAAAGGTATCGACAAAGGGGTAGGAATGGACCATATCTTGGCTCATTATCATTTGCAACTTGAAGATACAATTGCATTTGGTGACGGCGGGAATGATGTCGCCATGTTGCGCCATGCGGGAATCGGCGTTGCGATGGGAAATGCAACCGATGAAGTCAAATCGGTGGCGGATTATGTAACTTCTTCGGTAGATGAAGATGGCATTGCCAAAGCATTAATCTCTTTAGGTATTATAGAAGAGAAGAAATAAACTGTAAGATTTATTGGTGTATTCAATATTTATTGTAACTTTGCGCGCAGATAAATAATAGAATTGAAAATGGAAAGAAAGAATTTGCATCATCATTGTGTTTTCAGCGAATGGGGATTCGGTGAGCTTTGATGTGTGCAAATGCTTCAAGGATAAAACGGAAAGGCTTACCGGATATTTTTCCCGGTAAGCCTTTTTTATTTAAAGGTAAATAGATAATTAAAAATATATAGCGAATAGAATTATGTTGCGAATAGCAGTACAATCAAAAGGGCGTCTTTATGAAGAGACGATGATGCTTCTGGAAGAGGCGGGCATCAAATTGGATAAAGCAAAACGGGTATTACTTCTTTCGGCGAAAGAGTTTCCGGTAGAAGTTCTTTTCCTTCGAGACGATGATATCCCGCAGTCGGTCGCAAACGGTGTGGCAGATGTTGGTATTGTCGGGGAAAATGAATATGTAGAAAAGGGAGCGGCGGCCCGATTGGTGAAGCGTTTAGGATTTAGTAAATGCCGTTTATCTCTGGCTATTCCGAAAGATGAGGAATACAACGGTGTCGCTTGGTTTAATGGGAAGACAATTGCTACTTCTTATCCGGAAATACTGAAGAATTACTTACAAAAACAGGGCGTTCAGGCAGATTTGCATGTAATTACCGGTTCGGTGGAAATTGCTCCGGGAATTGGTCTGGCGGATGCTATCTTCGATATCGTTAGCTCTGGGAGCACATTGGTAAGCAACCAATTGAAAGAGGTGGAAGTCGTGATGAAGAGCGAAGCTTTGTTGATTGCTCACCCTGGGTTATCTGATGAAAAACAAGCCATCTTGGATGAGTTGTTGTTCCGGTTTGAAGCAATTCAGTTGGCAGGGGGCAAGAAATATGTGTTATTGAATGCTCCGAAAGAGCGGTTGGATGAAATCATCGAAGTGTTGCCTGGAATGAAGAGTCCGACGGTCACTCCATTGGCAAATGGCGAATGGGTGTCGATACAATCCGTCATTTCTGAAAAACATTTTTGGGAGATTATCGGAAAATTGAAATCGTTAGGGGCAGAAGGTATATTGGTATTGCCTATTGAAAAGATGATTCTTTAATCGTTTGGCGATAAGAAAGGGAATAAAACGATAGTTTCCAAATAGAATAAAGGATATATTGGGATGAAATGCCGATGCGATTTTTATTCGACAGTTATTTTGGGTGAATCCTAAGGATATCGTTTTATTTTCTATCTTTGCCAAGCAAGTAAGCAAAAAGGAAGATGGAATACAGTAATGAGACAATTTGTCAAGTAATAAAATATCCCGCGCGTGGCGAATGGGCACAGCTGGTGGAAAGGGCGACAAAAGATGTTTCGGAATTGTTCGGAACGGTACAAAGTGTGTTTGATGCTGTGCGTACGCAGGGCGATGCTGCGGTCAGGCAGTATGAAAAACTATTTGATAAGGTCAATCTTTCAGATTTATCGGTTTCTGAAGAAGAAATAACGGCCGCTCGGCAATTAATATCCGATGATTTGAAGCGGGCAATTGTCGTTGCCCGGGAGCACATCGAGACTTTCCATGCCGCACAGCGTTTTGAAGGAAAGAAGATTGAAACGGCTCCGGGAGTAATCTGCTGGCAAAAGGCAGTGCCGATTGAACGGGTCGGATTATACATTCCCGGAGGGACAGCTCCCTTGTTTTCTACGGTGTTGATGCTGGCTGTGCCGGCGCGTATTGCGGGCTGCAAGGAGATTGTCCTTTGTTCGCCGCCTAATCGGGAGGGGAAGATTCATCCGGCTATTCTTTTTGCGGCGGAAGTGGCCGGTGTTCACCGTATTTATAAGATAGGCGGCATACAAGCAATCGCTGCGATGGCGTACGGAACGGAATCAGTGCCGAAAGTGTATAAGATTTTCGGACCCGGAAACCAGTATGTGACGGCGGCAAAGCAATTGGTCAGCCTGAAAGAGGTGGCTATCGATATGCCCGCCGGTCCGTCGGAAGTAGAGGTGATTGCCGATTCGTCTGCCAATCCGGAGTTCATCGCGGCCGATTTCCTTTCTCAAGCCGAACATGGTGTCGATAGCCAAGCCGTGTTGGTGACTACGGACGAATCCTTGGTCGAACCGGTCCTGAAAGCGCTCGCGGAGCAGTTGGAGCGGTTGCCCCGGAAAGAAATAACGGAAAAAGCATTGGAGCATAGCCGCATTATTGTGTTTAAGACGCGCGATGAGGTGATGGAGTTCACCAATATGTATGCGCCGGAACATTTGATTATCCAGACAACGGATTATGCGGAGCTGGCTGCCCGAGTCCAAAATGCAGGCAGCGTTTTCTTGGGGGCTTATACGCCGGAAAGCGCGGGCGATTATGCTTCGGGGACAAATCATACACTCCCGACAAATGGTTACGCTCATGCATATAGCGGCGTAAATCTGGATAGTTTCATTAAAAAGATTACGTTCCAAGAGATTTCGCCCGAAGGAATCCGGAACTTGGGGGATACAATTCGTATAATGGCAGCGAATGAACAACTGGAGGCTCATCGCAATGCCGTAACGGTCAGATTGAACAGCTTATGAAAACGAAGAAAACATTTGATGTAGAGGCATGGGTTCGCCCGAATGTGCGGGATATGCAGCCCTATTCGTCGGCGCGTGATGAATTTCATGGTCATGCTTCCGTATTTTTGGATGCGAATGAGAATCCCTACAATGCGCCGTATAATCGTTATCCCGACCCGATGCAGTGGACGCTCAAAGAGAAAATTTCGGAAATAAAATCTGTCCCGAAAGCCTCCATCTTCTTAGGAAATGGCAGCGACGAGCCGATTGACCTCCTGTTGCGTGCTTTTTGTGAGCCGGGCAAGGATTCGATGCTGACATTCGACCCGACTTACGGAATGTACCAAGTCGCGGCGGAAATCAACAATGTCGCCTGCAAACGGGTCAAATTGAAGGAGGATTTCCAGATGGACATGCCGGCGATGTTGGGGGCTATCGATGAGACGGTGAAGCTCGTTTACCTTTGTTCGCCGAACAATCCCACAGGGAATAGTTTGAACCGCGCCGATGTTTGCCGGCTGTTGGAGAGCTTTCCGGGCATCGTCGTGGTGGATGAGGCCTATATCGACTTCTCGGCGGCTCCCTCTTTTAGCCGCGATTTGTCCGAGTATCCCAATCTGGTGGTCTTGCAGACGCTGTCGAAGGCTTGGGGTGCGGCAGGCATCCGTTTGGGAATGGCGTTCGCTTCGCCGGAAATTATCGCTGTACTGAATAAAATCAAATATCCCTATAACGTAAATCAGCTGACGCAGGAGCGGGCACTGGAATTGCTCCGTCATCCGGAGCGGATGCAAGAGCAGCTGACGCAAATCCTCTCCGAACGCACCCGCCTGCAAAAATCCTTGTCGGCGTTGCCGTTGGTCCGGAAGCTCTATCCGACGGACGCCAATTTTATCCTGACGGACGTGGGAAATGCAGACGAGGTATATCATAAATTGGTGGAGAAAGGTATAATCGTCCGGAATCGGAACCGCGTGACGCTTTGCTCCGGCTGCCTGCGCATAACGGTCGGGACGAAGGAGGAAAACGATGCGCTCTTGGCGGTGTTAAAAGAAATTTGAAGAATGAAGAAACGTGCTTTATTTATTGACCGGGACGGAACCTTAGTGATAGAGCCTCCCGTCGATTACCAGTTGGATAGTTTGGAAAAATTGCAGTTCTACCCGAAGGTGATGCGCAATCTCTATTTTATTTGCAGCCGGCTGGATTTTGAATTGGTCATGGTCACGAATCAGGACGGACTCGGCACGCCCTCCTTCCCGGAGGAGGATTTCTGGCCGGCGCACAATCTGCTGATGAAAACGCTGGAGGGCGAAGGTATCCATTTTCAGGAGGTACTGATTGACCGCTCTTTTCCCGAAGAAAACTCGCCGAACCGCAAGCCGCGGACCGGAATGCTGGCGAAATACCTGACGGGAGACTATGATTTGGCGAATAGCTACGTCATCGGCGACCGCCGGACGGACATGGAGCTGGCGGTGAACCTCGGCGCGAAGGGCATCTGGTTGCATGACCCCGACGATGCGCTTTCGGACGGAACCGCGCAGTTTCCGGGCGATTGGCAGCCCGCCTTGATAACGCCGGACTGGGATAGGGTGGCGGAGTTCCTGTTTGCCGGGGAGCGTTCGTTCGAGGTGCGTCGGACCACGAAAGAGACCGACGTTTACATCGCCGTCAACCTCGACGGCTCCGGCCGCACCGAGATTGAAACGGGATTGGGCTTTTTCGACCACATGCTTGAGCAGATTGGCAAACATGGGGGCATCGACCTCACGGTTCGCGTGAAGGGCGACCTGCAGGTGGATGAACATCACACCATCGAGGATACGGCACTTGCGCTGGGCGAGGCGTTGCTCCGGGCGTTGGGCGACAAGCGCGGCATCGAGCGATATGGCTTTGCCCTTCCGATGGACGACTGCCTGTGCAGCGTCGCGTTGGATTTCGGAGGGAGGCCGTGGCTCGTTTGGGATGCGGAGTTCCGCCGTGAGCGGGTGGGGGATGTCCCGACCGAAATGTTCCTCCATTTCTTCAAGAGCTTGAGCGATGCGGCGCGCATGAACCTGAACGTAAAGGCGGAGGGGCAAAACGAGCATCACAAGATTGAGGGCATCTTCAAGGCGTTCGCCCGTGCGCTGAAGATGGCTGTACGCCGGGATATTTACCATTACGAACTGCCCAGTACGAAAGGGCTTATTTAATTCAACTAACAATACAACGAAAATGGAGTTTTTGATTGATTTTATCTTGCATATCGATCAGCACATGATTGAAATCGTCCGCAACTACCACATGTGGACCTATGCGATTCTGTTCTTGATTATTTTTTGTGAAACGGGGCTGGTGGTCACGCCCTTTCTGCCGGGCGACTCGTTGCTCTTCGTCGCGGGCGCCATTGCCGCGCTGCCCGAGATGCCGTTGGATGTCCATCTGTTGGCCTTGACCGTTTTCGCGGCGGCGGTGGCGGGGGACTCCTGCAATTACGAAATCGGGCATTTCTTCGGCAAAAAGCTGTTCAGCAACCCCGATTCGAAGATATTCAAGCAGAGTTATCTGGACAAAACGCACGAGTTTTATAAAAAATATGGCGGGAAGACCATCATTATTGCCCGTTTCGTGCCCATCGTGCGCACGTTCGCTCCCTTCGTGGCGGGCATGGGGCGGATGCACTATTATTACTTCTTCCTCTACAATGTGAGCGGCGCCGCGCTGTGGGTGGCGCTCTTCTGCTACGCGGGCTATTTCTTCGGCGATTTGCCCTTCGTGCAGGAGAATCTGAAGCTCCTTTTGGTGGCGATTATCGTGATTTCGCTGGTTCCGGCGGTTGTCGAGGCATTACGCATGAAATTGAAAAAGGCATGAAGGCGATGATGAAATGGGCGCTCCTCCTGCTGCTGCCGGCGCTTTGGACGGCATGCGATTCGCACACGACCGAGTTTGAGGGGCGCTGGCAGCTGGCGCAGGTCGAATCCGGCGGGACGGTCACGCCGGTCGATACCGTTTGGTACAATTTCCAGACGTCGCTCTTCCAATACCAGATTTATGACCGCGCCTCCGACTCGTATCCCGTCCTGCATGGCTATCATACTTACGCTGACGGCGTGCTCTCAATCGAACTGTTCCAGCAGAGCGAATCGGAGCAGGCGTTCCTTTTGCGCACCGACTGGAGCTCGCCCTTCCGCGAATTCAAGGTGGAAAAGCTCGACGGCAAGCAGCTCATCTTGTCGGACGATGGCAAACGGTATATTTTCCGGAAATATTGAGAAATGGGTATAATATCCCTTCGGAAATCAGCCGCTCCCCCAAAGGGCGGCTTTTTTCATGTGGGGAAATGAGCGGGTGGTGTCGGGAAGAATCTTTTTTCTGCAGGGAAGTGGCGGGCGGTGTCAGGATGAGTTTTTTTCTGCTCGGAAAATAGTCGGCGGCGGAGCCGTCGAACGATGCTTAACCGTTGGCGAGCAGCGCGAGCCTGCGGTAGGCTGCCGGTGTATGTTTTGGGCCTCGAAGAGGTCCAA
>CASEMX010000055.1 GCA_949289155.1 uncultured Parabacteroides sp. | reverse complement strand
GCTGTATAAGCGTTGGGTAGAGCGTTGCCGCAAGTTGGTAGACAAACTCTCGAACGGACGCATCGGTTATGTGCACGTCAAAGGCATGGACCCGCAGAGTTTCCGCGATACCTATTCCGAACTCCTCGGACGTTGCCGCAACAAGGAGGCGGTCATCGTCGATACGCGCCACAACGGAGGCGGCTGGCTGCACGAGGATTTGGCTTACCTGCTCAGCGGAAAGGAATACCAACGCTTCGAGCCGCGCGGACAATACATCGCCAGCGACCCGACGAACCGTTGGCTCAAGCCCTCTTGCGTATTGATGTGCGAAGACAACTACTCGAATGCGCACGGTTTCCCGTATGTCTATAAAACGATGGGCATCGGCAAACTTATCGGCGCCCCGGTTCCGGGAACCATGACCGCCGTTTGGTGGGAAACGCAAATTGACCCGACCCTCATCTTCGGCATTCCGCAGGTCGGCGTGAAGGATATGCAAGGAAATTATCTGGAAAACCAGCAATTGGAGCCGGATATCGAAGTCTATAACACCCCTGAGACGCAATTGAAAGGCGAAGACCAGCAATTGGAAGCCGCCGTCAAGGAGATGCTGAAGGAGATTGATTAAAGATTCCCCGTAACCATAAAAAAGACCAGCTGATTGTCACAAATCAGTTGGTCTTTTTTTATTATTCTTGGAATATCTCAGGGGAAATAAGGAATATAAAATCCCGGATATCTCGATTCGTTCATTAATTATTCTCTGCCAGATAAGAATCCGGAGCAGCCTCCATAGCCATCAGGCGATTGTTATTGTTTGTCACATTGATTAATGCAACATACTTGCGATATTGGTCAGCATTGAGGACACGCTTCATCAATTTCAAGTTGCTGTAGATAGCTTCCTTCATCTTTTCTTCTTTCTTATCCTCAGCAGCGTGCAAGCTTTTGCGTTGCATATCCAAGAAATAGGCGTTGATATTTTCCACTTCGCGAGTTTGGTCAGAAGTAAGTTGCAGGTAGCTGCTCAACTGATACGTACTCACTGCGAACGGAGTCTTGTTCTTGTTTCCTGCGAATGCCAAAGTTGCGCTCATTAATACGAGGGCAACAGATAAACCTAAACGTTTCATAATACAATAACCTTTAAAAATTAAACCTAAAACAACCTAATTAAAATTGTAACCTAAACCTGATACCTTTTCGTTGCGGTATCTTTATCTTTTCGGGGGCAAAAGTAATGGATGTTTGATGGCGGCGGGTATTCTTTCGTATTAATAAATGCAAAATGAGAGTCTGTTTTGATTTGAATCAACCAAAATAGCTCTCCTTTTGCTATTTATTCTTCTTATTAATGCCTTTTTGGTAATAAAAGAATCGTGAAGGCGTCATTTTGTAATGTTATCGTAACAGCTTGTGCCGTTCGTAGGATGTCTTTGTCCAACCTAAGTAGATAATCAAGGCGCAGAGGCAACTGAAAGAGCCGGCGAGGTAGGCGGCGGACAAATTGAAACGCGAAGAGATGAACCCTGCAGTCAACATTCCGATACCGATACCCAAATCGTATGCTGTGAAATAGGTCCCCATCGCCGTTCCTCTTTGATTATGCGGGACCACGTTGACGAAAAGGCATTGGAAAGCCGGAACGCCGATACCGAATCCTACGCCGATAATGAATGCCGCAATGAAAAAGACGTAGGGATTATGCACGGTGGCGAAGATGGCCAGCATGACAATCAAACAAATCATGGCGCATATCGCTACCTGATGTATTTTCCCACCGTCAATCAGTCTGCCCGAAACCAAGCGCGAGAGTCCTACTCCCACTGCCATGTAGATAAAGAAGTAGCCGGCGTTCTCTACGCCGATTTCTTTTCCATAGAGAACGACAAACGAGAGCAGCATACCGTAGGCGACCGCCACAAACATATAGGTAATTGCTGCCGGAATGGCTTTCAATAGGATGAATCGGTCCAATGACAGCGGCGGGCGCTTCACTTTCTCCCGTTTCGGGTAGGAGATGAAGAGCACGGAAAAGATACCTAACGCCGAGAATGCGAGGCTGCTCCACACCACGGCGTTGAATCCCTGCTTGGCGTAGGTCGCCACGGCAATCAATGGGGCGAGCGACATCGCGATGTTGATGGCTAATCCGTAGAACCCCATCCCTTCGCCTCGGCGCGCGGAGGGGATGACATCAATCGTGATGGTATTTCCCGATACGGAGGTCAGTCCCATGAATGTCCCTTGGAACAGACGGAGCAGCACGAGCAGCAGCACGGTAGTCGCCCAGAAATAGCCTACGAAGAACAGCGAGAACATAGCAAAGGCGAATATATATAGGTATTTCCGCGAGAAGCAGTCCACCAAATAGCCCGAGAAGGGCCTCATGCAAAGCACGCCGATGGTATAACTGGAGAGTACCAGTCCGACTTGCGAGTTATCTATGCCCAATTCCTCCGACAAGTAGAGCGGCATCGTCGGTACTTGTACGTAGTAAGCGATATTCATCAAGAAATAGGAGATGCAACACTGAACGAAGTTGCGGTTCCATAACGGGGGTCGTTTTGTTGTTTGATTCATATAATCTTGTAGGTTTATTGTTTTAGTTGATAAGGGGCATTCACACATATTCGCTGAGTTCGAGCCAGCGCATGCTCTTCTCATCCAGCTCTTCCATCAATTGCGTGATGCGTTCCGACTTGGCGAGGAGCTCTTCTGTTGAGAGCGTGCCGCTGCTCATGGCCTGTTCCAATTCCGCTTTCTCGGCTTCCAATTGAGGAATCTCCGCATCCAACGCTTCGTATTCCTTCCGCTCTTTGAAGGTGAGGCGGCGTTTCGCTTCCGTCTCTTGCCGGCGGGGTTTTTCGGGAGTCGGATTCTTTTTGGCTTGCAGGGCGGCCTCTTCCTGCTTTTTCAGGGCGTCGCGCTCCTCTTTCCATGCGCGGTATTGGGTATAATTGCCGGGGAAATCCTGAATATCTGCATTGCCATGGAACACCAAGAGATGGTCCACGACCTTGTCCATGAAGTAACGGTCGTGCGAAACTACGATGAGACATCCCTTGAAGCTCCGCAAGTATTCCTCCAATACATTGAGGGTAATGATATCGAGGTCGTTGGTCGGCTCATCCAAAACGAGGAAGTTCGGGTTGCGCATCAGCACGGTGCAGAGGTAAAGCCGCCGTTTCTCTCCGCCGCTCAGCTTATAGACGTAATTGTGCTGCTTGTCCGGCGTGAAGAGGAAGTAGTTCAGGAATTGCGACACGCCCAGTTTCCGTCCGTCGCCGAGGTCGATATACTCGGCAATCTTCTGCACCACGTCGATGACCTTCATCTGCTCGTCGAATTGCAATCCCTCCTGGCTGTAGTAGCCGAAACGCACCGTCTCGCCCACGTCGAAGTGCCCGCTGTCCGGTGTCACTTCGCCCATCAGCATCTTGATGAAGGTCGATTTGCCCGTCCCGTTGTTGCCTACGATACCCATCTTCTCGTAGCGGGCGAACGTATAGTTGAAGTGGTCGGTAATCTTCAAATCGCCGAAGCTCTTCGTGACATCCTTCGCCTCGAATATCTTCGAACCGATGTAGGAGGCCTTCACATCGAGGTTGACCTTCCCTGCTTCGCGTGTCTGCTTCGCTTTCTTCTCCAATTCATAGAATGCATCGATGCGGTACTTCGCCTTCGTACCGCGGGCTTGCGGTTGGCGGCGCATCCAGTCCAGTTCTTTGCGGAGGAGGTTATTGGCGCGTTCCACCTCGGCATTCTGCGCGTCGATGCGCTCTTGCCGCTTCTCCAAGTAGTAACTGTAATTGCCTTTGTATTGGTATATCTGTTTGTTGTCGATTTCGATAATCTCCGAACAGACGCGGTCGAGGAAATAGCGGTCGTGCGTCACCATGAGGATGCTGATAGTCGAGCGGCTCAGGTAATCCTCCAGCCATTCGGTCATTTCCAAATCCAAGTGGTTGGTCGGCTCGTCGAGGATAATCAGTTCCGGTTCGGTGATGAGGACATTCGCCAGCGCCACGCGCTTCAGTTGTCCGCCCGACAGGCTCTCTACCTTCTGGTCGAAGTTGTGGATTTTCAGCTGGCCGAGGATTTGCTTCGCACGTTGCTCATAATCCCACGCTTTGAGACTGTCCATCCGCTCGAGCAGGGCAGTGAGCCGTTCCGAATCGTTGTCCAACAACGCCTGTTCATACTCCGCCAAGAGGCGCACCGTCTCGTTCTTCGAGTAGAAGCAGGCTTGGAGCACATTCAGTCCTGCGGGGTAGGTCGGCGACTGTTCCAAGTAGCCCACGCGCAGGTCGTTGCGGAACACCACCGAGCCGCTGTCGTAATCCTCCTTTCCGGCGATGATGTTCAGCAGCGTCGTTTTGCCGCTTCCGTTTTTGGCTATCAGTCCGATTTTCTGGCCTTGTGCTACGCCAAACGTGATGTCCTCGAAGAGCATCAGGTCGCCGAAACTCTTCGTCAACCCATCTATTTGAAGAAAACTTACCATACTACATTCCTTTCTCATTCAGTTGTCAAAGATAGTTCATAATTCGACCTTCGCCAAACCATACTCCGGGTTTGCGACGAGCGCATAGACCTCGTTGCGGTCCGGCGTCGCGGCGATGCGTAGTGTCGGCATCTTCAGGTCGAGGATTTGCAGCAGCCGGCCCTCGTAGTCATAGACGAAGAGCTGCTTCGGGAGTTTGCCCTGTTGCTGTCCGATTTGGCTCTCATCCACCGGGTCGCGCTGGTAATCGCGTTGCAGGGCGACGATATAGTCCTTCGTCAGCACCAGCTGGTAGAGGTTCACCCGCTGCCGGTTCGGTTCGAACGATTTGCCGATGCGGTAATACTCCGTCTTGCCCTGCTTCTCCCACACGAGTTCGAAGGCGTCGCCTTTCTTTTGATAGGCTGCCATGTAGTTCATATAGAGCGGCGCGTAGATGAGCAGGCCCTTCTCCGGGTGATAGGCGACCGCGCCTTTGTTGACGTCCGCCCAGTTCCGAATGTCGCCATCGAGCAGCTGCCTGCCGAATGCCGTCCCTTTATATCGGAAGGGCAGGGGCTGCTCCGGAGTGAAGGTGAGCAGCTCGTCGGGCGTGATGGCGATGAGCGGTGTCATCTCCGTAGTCTTTTCCGCCCGCTGTCCGATGAGTGCGGGGCGTCCTGCCGCGAGGCTGTCCAGCGCATAGAGGTGCAGCTGGTCCTTCGTGAGGTCGCCCACCAGCATCCGGTTCTCCGGCATCATGCAATAGGTGGCGGTCATAAATTCGCCGGGGCGGTATCCGCGCCGGATGCATTGCCCCACCTCCTTGCCGCTCTGCCGCTCCAGCACATGCGCCTGTTCCTTTTCGGAAAGCGGCGAGGTCCAGACGATATAATCTTCCGAGAGTAGCAGTTCGCCGGGGAAGGAGGCAGGGATTTTCTGCACGACCTTCGTTACGTCAGCCTCTTTTCGTTCGACTTTCTCTGCCGCCGGGGTGCAGGAGAGCCACGTTCCCATCCACACGGCGAGCCAAAGCATTGTCCAGTAATATCTCTTCATATTTTACCTGTTAGCGATTAAAAACGCGCCAAAGGTACAATTTTTTGCCCAATGAAGCAGAACTGAGGCGAAAGTAACCGGTGCTTGCAGCGTCGCTTGCCGTAATTATTCCGACGAATAGTTCTTTTCAGATAGCATAATCGTATTTGGGGTCTCTTTTGAAAAGCTCTCCTGTCTTCGGGGAGCTGGTACGCGAAGCATGACTGAGGGGTTGGGATTTGAATGACGGAGTTATGTTTATAAGTAATAAATGGGAGAAAACCCCTCACCCCTTCGGGGAGCTCCCCGAAGACAGGGGAGCTTTTCCATACGGTACATCCATGTACCGATGCACGGAGGCTGCACGGGCAAATATGCGCTGTTGTTATGTTGTATATTAACATTTTTTATTTAATTCACGCGCTGTGCACCGGTGCAACGCTGGCGAAGTAGTACGCCGCGCCCATGTACCGGTGCATTACGTCGGCGAAGTAGTACGCCGAGCCCATGTACCAGTGCATCACGTCGGCGAAGTAGTACGCCGAGCCCATGTACCGGTGCATCACATCGGCGAAGTAGTTCGCGAAGCTCATGTACCGGTGCATCACGTCGGCGAAGTAGTACGCCGAGCCCATGCACCGGTGCAACACATCGGCGAAGTAGTACGCCGAGCCCATGCACCGGTGCATTACGTCGGCGAAGCTTTGCGCCTTCCGTGCCTTCTGCGTGCGGTAACGGCGCCGGGGAACGGTAACGCCTTTTAACGTTCGCGGCGTCGAATTTCCATTAATTATTTATATTATTTGCAAAATCTTAAAAGAACCCCTATATTTGCGCTCAATGTTCAATCTTTTTATACATAATACGCCATGATAACAGCAATTCTGCTTGTATTTTTCGTGGGCTACCTGATAATTGCCCTCGAACATCCGTTGAAAATGAATAAAGCCGGGACCGCCCTGCTGACCGGGACGATACTTTGGGTCTTGTATGTCTTCAGTGCGCCGTCGCTGCCCTCCGTGGTCGATGGAGCCGCCTTCAAGGAGTTTATCCAAGACCCGTCGGTCGCTGCGCTGAGCCTTGCCGAGCAAACGCGGGAGTACATCGTCTCGCATCAGATAATCGAGAGTGTGGGGGAGATTTGCCAGACGCTGATTTTCCTTATCGGAGCGATGATGATTGTGGAACTGATTGACGTACACGGGGGGTTCGAATTTATCACGAACCATATCCGTACGCGCGAGACCAAACGGCTCTTTGTCCTGATATCGACGCTGACGTTCTTCATGTCCGCCGTATTGGACAACCTGACGACCGCCATTGTCATGATTATGCTGGTGCGCAAAATCATCGACGACCAAAAAGTGCGGTGGCTCTTCGGCAGTATGATTGTGATAGCCGCGAACAGTGGCGGCGCATGGTCGCCCATCGGCGATGTGACAACCATCATGCTCTGGGTCAACGGCAACATATCGACCAGCGCGACGATACCTAACCTGATATTGCCCAGCCTCGTGTCGGCGCTCATCCCGATGCTGCTGATTCTGCGCCTGCTCGACGGGACCGTCACCGCCCCTGCGTCGGCCGGAGCAGCCGAAGAGGAGGGTGCATTCGGGAAACTGTCGGTCGGCGAGCGCCGCGCCATCTTTATCATCGGCGTACTCTGCCTCCTGTTTGTTCCGGTGTTCAAGGTACTGACGCATCTGCCGCCCTTCATGGGTGTGCTGCTGGGCGTAGGCATCCTGTGGGTATTTACCGAGATAATGTACGGCCGGAAAGAGCATGTCGAGGAGAGCCGCAAGTTGCGGTTGAGCAAAGTAGTCCATCGCATCGACGGCAATACGCTGCTTTTCTTCTTGGGCATCCTGCTGGCAGTCGATGTGCTGCGCTACACCGGATTGCTGCAAGGATTTGCGGAATGGCTGGATGTATCGGTGGGGAATGTGTATATCGTGAACCTGATTATCGGTACGCTCTCGGCGGTAGTCGATAATGTGCCGCTGGTGGCAGGTGCGATAGGCATGTACCCGATAGCGACGGAGGCGATGGTGGCAAACAGTGCCTCGGCAGCCTATATGATGAACTTCATGCAGGACGGGACCTTCTGGCAGTTCTTGGCTTACTGTGCCGGCGTGGGTGGCAGTATGCTGATTATCGGTTCGGCAGCCGGCGTGGTGGTCATGGGCTTGGAAGGCATCAATTTTATCTGGTATCTGAAGCGGATTTCGCTGCTGGCGCTGTTGGGCTATCTGGCAGGCGCTGCGGTATATGTTGCACAAAATATTTTATTAGGATAAGCTATGATTTTATTGGCAGACAGCGGTTCGACCAAGACGGAATGGTGCTTGGCCGGTCCGCGAGGCAAAATAGGGAAGAGGCTCTTCACTCCGGGCATCAACCCTTATTACATGAATAAAGAAGAGATACAACGGACTATTGACGAGGAGTTGTATCCTCAATTGAGACGTTATCATGACAAAATCGAAGCCATCCATTTCTATGGCGCCGGCTGCGCCTATCCGGAGAAGAACGACATGGTAGCCGCAGCGTTGCGGAGGCATTGGCAAGTGCCGGTCAGCGTGGAGAGCGACCTGCTGGCTGCCGCCCATGCGTTGTGCGGCCATGAAGCGGGCATTGCCTGTATTTTGGGGACCGGCTCCAACTCGTGCGTCTACGACGGGGAAAAAATCGTACAACATATCGATTCGCTCGGTCTCATCTTGGGCGATGAGGGAAGCGGAGGCGCATTGGGACGTGTGTGGGCAAGGGATTGCTTGCGGGGGGATTTGATAGAGCCGATTATCCGCAAATTCATGAAGGAATACCATCTGACGCCGGAGCTCATCATGGAGAAGGTCTATCGCCAGCCCTTTCCCAACCGCTTCTTGGCAAGTTTCGCCCCATTCATCAAAAAGCATCTCGACAATGAGTATGTATATGGGTTGGTCTATGACAATTTCAAGGACTTCGTCATAAGGCATCTTTACGCTTATGATGCGTTGGATTTCTATGCGGTTCATTTTGTCGGTTCCATCGCCTACCAGTTCCAAGACATCTTGCGGAAACTGATGGATGACCGGTCGCTGGAAACAGGAACTATCGCACAGTCGCCGATGGAGGGACTGATTAAATATCACACCGAAGATTGAGATATAAAACGAAACGCATTGGAGGGCGCGACGGTGCAGGCCTCCAATGCGTTCTCGATAAATGAATCAGAATAAATCCAACGAATCCTATCGCCGGACAATCATTGCCGGTTGATATACTCCACAATCCAAGCGCCGACCTCTTTCGTGCCGTATTGTGCGCCGCCTTCCACTTGGATTTCGGGCGTGCGGACGCAGGCATCGAGCGAGGCGTCTACGGCCTCACGAATCAGTTTCCCCTCTTCCATGCAACCGAAATGCTCGAACAGCATCGCCACAGAGAGGATTTGCGCGAGCGGATTGGCAATGTTCTTCCCCTTCGCCTGTGGCCACGAACCGTGGATAGGCTCGAACACCGGCGTGCTTTCGCCCGTCGAAGCCGAAGGAAGGAGACCCATCGAGCCACTGATGCAGGAGCCTTCGTCCGTCAGGATATCACCGAAGGTGTTTTCCGTCACCATGACGTCGAAGAAGGTGGGTTCCTGAATCATGCGCATGGCGGCGTTATCGACGAACATATAGTCGGTCGTCACCTCCGGATACTGGGGCGCCATCTCTTGCGCTACCTGACGCCAGAGGCGGGATGAGGCGAGGACGTTCGCTTTGTCCACGACGGTCAGGTGTTTGCGGCGTTTCATTGCGTATTCGAACGCCACCTTCAGGATGCGTTCAATCTCGGGGCGGGTGTACATGTTCGTGTCGTACGCCTTGTCGTTGTCTTGGTATTTCTCGCCGAAATACATGCCGCCCGTCAGCTCACGGATGCAGAGGAAATCCGCACCTTCGACCAATTCCGCACGCAGTGGCGACTTATGCAAGAGGCATTTGAAAGTCTGCACCGGACGGATATTGGCAAACAGTCCCAACTGCTTGCGCATGGCGAGAAGACCTTGCTCCGGGCGCACCTTGGCGGTCGGGTCGTTGTCGTACTTCGGGTCGCCCACGGCCGAGAAGAGCACCGCATCTGCCTCTTGGCAAATCCGGAAGGTCTCTTCAGGGAAGGGATTGCCCACCTTGTCGATGGCATCCGCCCCACAGAGCGCATATTGGTAACTCACTTGATGGCCGAACTTCTGGCATACGGCATCCGTTACATTCACACCTTGAACCGATATCTCCGGTCCGATCCCGTCGCCGGGCAAAACTGCTATTTTAAAATCCATAATTTTTTAATTTGCTAATGTGCTAATGAAACAATGTGCTAATGTGTTAATTTGCTAATGTGTTAATGTCTTAATCTGCTAATGTGTTAATTTATCAATGAACGAATGTGATCACATTAGTCCATTAGCACATTCATACATTAGCACATTGATTTATTCTTCTATTAAGTTCAACATTTTGATGGTGGCTTTGATGGCGGCTTCCGTCTGGTCGGCATCGAGACCGCGTGTACGGAACTCTTTTCCCTCATAGCTCCACGTGATGACGGTCTGCACGAAGGCGTCTGTGCGTCCTCCGGGCGGGATGGTCACCGCATAGTTAATCAGCATCGGGAACTTGCGGTTCAAGATACCTTTATAAATCTTCCGAAGCGCCCGCACGAAAGCGTCGTATTGTCCGTCGCCCGACGAGCTCTCCTGATAGGTCTGCCCGTCTATCTCGATTGAGAGGGTCGCCATCGGC
The DNA here is from genome assembly GCA_949289155.1 of uncultured Parabacteroides sp. Taxonomy (GTDB): domain Bacteria; phylum Bacteroidota; class Bacteroidia; order Bacteroidales; family Tannerellaceae; genus Parabacteroides. The sequence goes on along the minus strand of CASEMX010000055.1, from coordinate 1,218 downwards.
TTCAATCCCTGCGCCAACGTCACGAAATAGCTCAGGAGCTTTACCTTATTATTAATGCTATCGTGCTTCAAGACATCGGAGACGATATAAGGCAGGTCCTCTTGCGTGACGAGCTCCTTGCGGTCGCCCAGCTCGATGATGCGCTCCGTCACCTTCCGCATCGAATCGTCGTCCAGCTCCAAACCGAGACTCTCCAAGTTCTTGCGGATATTCGCCTTCCCCGACGTTTTGCCCAACGCATACTCGCGCACCCGGCCGAAACGTTCGGGTATCAGGTCGTTATAATAGAGGTTGTTCTTGCTGTCGCCATCCGCATGCACGCCGGCCACTTGCGTAAAGACGCTATCGCCCACGATGGGCTTGTTGGCCGGAATCGATACGCCGGAATAGGATTCCACCACGCGGCTCACGTCGTTCAGGCGGCTCTCGTCGATGTTCGTGATGGCATGGAAATGGTCCTTCAAGATGGCCTGCACACTGGCCAACGGTGCATTGCCGGCCCGTTCGCCCAGTCCGTTGATCGTAGTATGCAATCCCTTGACGCCACTCAGTACGGCAGCCAATACGTTGCTCACCGCGAGGTCGTAATCGTTATGCGCATGGAAGTCGAAATGCACCTTCGGGTAGCGCTTCTTCATCTTGCGCATGTATTCAATCACTTGCAAGGGATTGAGGATGCCCAGCGTGTCCGGCAACATGAAGCGGCGGATGCCTGCGTCCTGCAACCCGTCCATCAATCCGAACACATAGGCAGGCGAATCTTTGATGCCGTTGCTCCAATCCTCCAAATAGAGGTTGACATCCATATCCCGTTCGTGGGCATATCGCACCACGGCGCGGATATCCTCCAGATGCTCCTGCATCGTCTTCTTCAATTGCCCGGTGCAATGCTTCTCCGAGCCCTTCGCCAAGAGGTTGATGACGCGGCATCCGGCGTTGTATATCCAATCGACCGACGTATGCCCATCGACAAACCCCAGCACTTCCACATGCGAGAGCAAGCCGCGACGGGCTGCCCAATCGCATATCATCCGCACCGCATCCAGTTCGCCCTCCGACACCCGTGCCGAAGCGACCTCGATGCGATCGACCTTCAAGTCCTCGAGAAGCAGACGCGCTATCATCAGCTTCTCGTGCGGGACGAACGACACTCCGCTGGTCTGTTCCCCATCCCGGAGCGTCGTATCCATGATTTCTATACGAGGATGTTCATTCATA
>CASEMX010000054.1 GCA_949289155.1 uncultured Parabacteroides sp. | reverse complement strand
TGACCCCGATTACAATCCGGATGGCGTTTATCCGCGTATCGTGGGAAATGGTTGGTATGAATCGGGTGCCGGAAATACCAGTTATTGGTTGCGCAACGGTGCTTACCTTCGTCTGAAGAACTTGAACATCGGTTATAGCCTGCCGCAGGCTATCTTGCGTCCGTTAGGACTTACTCAGGCACAGATATTCATGAATGCGACGAATCTGTTCTGTATTTCGGACGTAACCGAGTTCTTGGACCCGGAACAGGAATACTACGATTCGTATCCTTTGATGAGAACATTCTCTTTCGGTCTTAATTTTACATTCTAACTAATTTAAATCATGAAGAATATGGAAATGAAAAAATTGAAATATATAGTATTAGGCAGTTTCTTCGCTTTGTGCGGAATGACGACAAGTTGCGATACGTTGGACATCGACAACTTAGAGAGTTACGACGAATCGATGGTTTGGGATGATGTGAATCTGGTTACGGCTTATGTCAACAATCTCTATGCCGAATGTTTCGGGAATTGGGATGCAGCCGCTGACGAGACTTCCGAACAGGTAGCAGGTATTCCTTGGTATTTAGGTACGGTAACAGAAACCGGCGATAGCTATAAACGATGGACTTATACGGAAATCCGCCATATCAATGAAGCTATCCAACGTTTGGAACAGGGGACAATTGACCAAGAGACAGCCAATGGTTTGTTGGGGCAGGTCTATTTCATGCGTGCCTATATGTATTATTGGATGGTGTGCTATCATGGCGGTGTTCCTTATATCAAAGTTCCGCAGGATAGGGAGACGGACGATTTGTATGTGAAACGGAATTCGACTGCCGAGTGCTTCCAATTTATGATTGAAGATTTGGACCATGCCATCTCGCTGTTGCCGGAGAAGATTGAAAGCAACTCTTCCGACTACGGCCGCATCGACCAATGCTTTGCAAAAGCATGGAAAGCCAAGACTTTATTGCTGAAGGCTTCGCCGCAGTTCAATCCGAGCAATCCTTACGGAAATGCCTATTGGCAAGAGGCGTATGAAGCAGCTAAAGAGGCGTACGACTTCTGTGTGGCGCAGGGCGTGAGCTTGACGCCGAATTATGGCGACATCTGGCTGTCAGAGGGAGGTCCTGAAGTAATATTCCCGGTAATCAACTCGAATCCGAATAAGACCTCCAATTGGGAATACGCTACGCGTCCTTGCTCGGTAAGCCGTGACAAACCGTATCATGGCCCGACGTGGGAATTTGTCAAGATGATGCCTATGCTGGATGGAAAACTGTATGATGACCCGACAGGCAAATATTATGTAGGGGATGAGAACGATTTGCTGAAGTCGTTCTGGCTGAACCGCGACCCGCGCTTCGATGAGGTGTGTCTGTATAACGGAAAACTTTACCCGGTAGCCGGGAAGCCTTCTAATTACAGACAATATAATGCCTTAGGCCTGAGTAGCCCGGATGACCAGTATGGAACCAATCCGGCGGCTCATACAAATGCGGTAAACAATGATATATATACGGGGCTTTATATGTATAAGGCAGCCGACCTATCTTTGGTTCAAGAAAGTGTAATGACGTATGATATCGATTACATCTTGATGCGCTTTGCGGAATTGATGTTCATTTATGCAGAAGCAGCCAATGAAACGGGACATTCGGATGTAGCTGTCGAAATGTTGAAGCAGATACGCCAGCGTGCAGGCATTGAAGCCGGAGCGGACGGACTGTACGGCTTGAAAGTGGCAAATCGCGAGGAGATTCGTCAGGCGATATTGGACGAGCGGAATATTGAGCTGTGTTTCGAAGGGCATCGTTTCTGGGACCTCCGTCGTACGCGCAATATGATGCACTTGAACGGTTGGACGAAGCATGGCATCGAAGCGATTGCAATCAACCCGGATGGTACGGATATGGATTTGGCTGAAGCGAAGGTGAAAATCGATAACAACGAATTGACGACAGGAGACTTCCGCTACGTCATCCATCAGGTTCCTTACACGGAAGCGGCAGAACGCGAGTTCGTGATTGAAGAGTCGTTCTATTTCTTCCCGATACAAAAGGTGAATCTGGACGAAAATCCGAATTTGGAACAGAACAATAATTGGGGCGGTACGTTTAATCCGACCATGGAGTAATACTTTCAGAGTCTCTGTCTGTCAATTTTCAGTTTGAAAAAACCTTTCAGAGACTCTGTCAGTCAATTTTCAGTTGAAAAAATCCTTTCAGAGTCTCTGACGGTCGATTTTCAGTTGAAAAAATCCTTTCAGAGTCTCTGTAGGTCATTTTTCAGTTGAAAAAATCCCTTCAGAGTCTCTGACGGTCGATTTTCAGTTGAAAAAGTCCCTTCAGAGTCTCTGTAGGTCATTTTTCAGTTGAAAAAGTCCCTTCAGAGTCTCTGTAGGTCGATTTCTTTAGAGAAAAAGAGCAATCAGAGCAATTGATAAGAACCGATTGGCAGAATACATTCGAACCGAAGCTAAGTTTTGGTTTTGATGTAGAGATGCCCTATATTTGTACGTATTTTAAATCTAAATCAAATGAAAAAGAAATTTGCATGGGTAGCTGCGGCGATGTTGTGGGCATTTACCACGCTGCAGGCAGAGAATAAGATAACCATCGGTGTTATTCAGTATGATTTGAGCAATATCGAGCAAAGCTTTAAGGAATTGCATGAGCAGGGCTTCGGCTCGTGTGAAATCAATTATCGGGCGAATACGCTGACGAAAGAGTTTGCCGAAAAGGTGAAAGCGGCATCGAAAAAGTATAACATCAAGGTCACTACGGTCGTGGGCGTGCCGGGTAGCAAGAATGCATGGAACTTCCGGCAAGGGCCGGCTACGATTGGCTTAGTCCCGAAGGAAGAACGCGCGGAGAAGATTAAAGTTTACCACGAGATGATTGATTTCTGCGCGATGGCAGGTGTCCCGGCGATGCACTCGCACTTCGGTTTCATTCCGGAGGATTGCTCGTCGGAGCAGTATAAGGATTTTATCAAGGTGATGCAGGACTTGGCAAATTACGCGAAGAATAAGGGCGTGATGATTTACTTTGAGACCGGGCAGGAGACGCCGATTACCTTAATCCGCGCCATTAAGGATATCGGCACGGGAAACGTATTTATCAATTGTGACTTGGCGAATCTGCTGATGTATGGAAAGGCGAACTCGCTGGATGCCGTCAAGTTGTTCGGCCCGCTGATTAAAGAGTTCCACGCTAAGGACGGAAAGTATCCGGACCCGGAAAATCCTTACGAATTGGGTCGGGAAGTGCCGATTCCTACCGGGGATGTCAACTTTCCTGCCGTCATAGCCGAATTGAAGAAACAGGGCTTTGAAGGGGCGGTGACCATCGAGTGTGAATTGAATGGCTCGCGACATGACTATGCAGTGAAGACGCGCCAGTATTTGCAGGAGTTATTGGATAAAGAATAGGGCGTCATTTTAAGAAATAGCCGTTTGTTTTTGCCTTGGGACAAACTTTTTGGTAAGAAGAACGGCTATTTTTGCAATATTATTTTACCTTTGTCTGCGAAAGCAGACTATCTGTGAGAAAATAAAGAGAATTGCTAATCTATAAAAAAGAATTTGTGTCTATGGGAACAAATAGAAGGGATTTCTTAAAGACCCTTGGAGGTGTGGCACTGTTTACAATCGTGCCGCGCCACGTGCTGGGAAAAGGATATATTGCCCCCAGCGATCAGTTGACAAAAGGCATCATCGGGACCGGTGGCATGGGAAGAGGCCATGTGAACTACGCCGGCACGCGCTTGGTAGCGGTTTGTGATGTCGATAAGAATCATTTGGAGTTAGGTAAGAATTTAGTGAAGGAGAAAATCGCGGCGTATCATGATTTCCGTGATTTAATCCTCGACCCGAACGTCGATATCGTGCATATCGCGACGCCACCGCATTGGCATGGCATCATGTCGGTCGAAGCGGCCAAAGCCGGCAAAGACATTTGGTGTGAGAAGCCGATGACACGCACAATAGGGGAAGGAAAGCGTGTGATGGAGGCGATGAAGCAGTATGGACGTATGTTCCGCCTCAATACGTGGTTCCGCTTCACCGACCAGTTCTACGGACTGGGTACTCCGGTCAAACCGCTGAAGAAGTTGGTGCAAAGTGGTCTGTTAGGCTGGCCACTGAAAGTAACTATCAGCAAACATACCGGCTTCGACTGGAAATTCTATTGGGTAGGCAAAGAGTACTTGGAACCACAGCCTGTACCCGCAGAGTTGGATTATGACATGTGGTTAGGTCCGGCTCCTTACAAACCCTATAATGCACACCGTGTGCATCAGACGTTCCGCGGATATTGGGATTACGATGCCGGTGGTCTGGGCGATATGGGACAGCATTACATCGACCCGGTGCAATATATATTAGGTAAGGATGATACGAGCCCGATAAAGGTAGAGGTAGATGCTCCGCAGCAGCACCCGGATGCAGTCGGGACATGGCGGTCGATTACCTATACTTATGAGGATGGATGCCAGATTGTATTGTGGGGCGGCGACTATGGCGACCCGAATACGCCCTATATAGCCGGTCCGAAAGGAAATGTGTATAAGAATTTCGTCTGCGATATACCGGATTGGGAAAAGAAGCTGTCTGACTTCCCGGAACCGGAGCCTCAGGTGACAGACTTTATCGAATGTATCAAGACACGCCAGCCTTTTGCGCTGAATGAACGTAACGGATTCCGTTCGGCAACGATTGTGAATATGGGCGGTGTGGCATTGCGCTTGAACCGCACCTTGCATTTCGACCCGGTGAAATTAGAGTTTATTGATGACGAAGCGGCGAATCGTCTGTTAGACCAACCTATTCGTGCGCCGTGGAATATTTAATACATTAAGAAGAAGATATGAGAAAAGCATATATGACAATAAGTGCCCTCTTGCTGTGTGCAAGTATGGTAATGGCTCAAACTCCGGCGAACCGTACTTCAAAAACGGTAGCGGCGGATGTGTTGGCACAGATGCCGGCGCAGGAGCAGAAGGCGTATAACGAATTGATAGGACAATTGAGTCAAGCGGGTGATGGAGCGGTCCAGACCCTGATTGGCATGATGAATGCTCCGGGCAAAGGCAGCAATGCAAAGGTGGACTATGCACTGAGCGGATTATCGCATTATGTGATGGCAAAAGGCGAGGAAAGTGCCCGTTTGACGGTAGCTCAAGCCTATTGCAAAGCATTGGCATCAGCCACAGAGCGTGAGACACAGGCTTTCATTATCCGGCAACTGCAAATCGTCGGGGGAGATGAATCTGTCGAGACATTAGCCAATTATCTGAATGATGAGAAGCTGAGCGGATCGGCTGCACGTGCATTATCCAGTATCGGAACACCGAATGCCGGAAAAGCATTGGTTAATTCGTTGAAGCTGCGTATGGGAACTGCAAAGACGCAATGCGACGCAATGAATGCCATTGCCGAGATGCAAGCCGCAGGTGCAGAGGCAGTGATTCGTCCTTTCTTGTCGAATCAGGATATTAAAGTACGCAAAGTAGCGTTATATGCGTTAAGTCGAGTAGGGACAGCCGCATCTCTGGAGGATTTGGCAGATGCAGCAGAGGCAGTGAACTATACAATGGAGCCTACGTGTGCAAACGAGGCATATATCACTCTGATTAAGCGTCTGGCAGCGAATGGGGAAAAGGAGGCCGCTGAGAAGGCTGCCAAGAACTTATTGAAGAAGGCGGCGAAAGCCGGCAAACAGCAAACACGTGAGGCGGCATTGGAGATTCAAATGTCATTGGCAGAGCCGAAGGATGCACTCAAACTTTTGCAATCGGCATTGAAGGATAAGGATAAAGGCTATCGCAATGCAGCATTGGATTATGCTTCGTCATTTGTCGATGAAGCTGCCTATATTGAGATAGCTAAAACAATGATGAAGGCGAAACCGGAGGTAAAGATTGATGTGCTGAACTGGTTTGGTCGTGAGGCGAGGGTAAAAGCAAAGAATCCGATACTGAAAAAGTTGATGATTCGCTTCGATTTGCCTTTTGCACAGGTATTGCGTGATGAGTTGAATACGGATAACCTGATGGTGCAACAGGCTGTCGTGTGGACGATGGTGAAGATAGGCGATGAGGCATTTATCCCTACGCTGGCAAATCTGTTGACTGATTCGGATAAGCAGGTAGTGCTATTGGCTCAGGATGCCCTGCTGGCATTCCCCGGAGATATTGATGATGCGGTAGCGAATGCAATCGGCAAAGCACAGGAGGCAGGAAAGATTGCCGGCATTGAATTGTTGGCTCAGCGTATGGCTGACTCGAAAGTGAACACGGTATTGGCTCAGCGTGAGAATAGTTCTCCTGCGGTGCGGGCGGCTGTATATAAGGCATTGAAGGATGTAGTGACGGCACGCGATTTCGTAGAGATGTGCGGTATCTTAGAGTCGGCTACCGATGAAAACGAAGTACTTCAGTCGCAGGAGGCGGTGATAGCTGCGGTACATTATATGCCTCAGTCGGAGCAGGTGCAGACTATTGTTCGCCGGATGTATCAAGCCGGTGAATCGAAGAAGAGCCTTTACTATCCGGTATTAGCTGCTACAGGACAGCAGGAGGCATTGGATTTGATAGTGGAAGGTGTCGAGAAGGGTTCTGGCGAAGTGCGTGGCGCGGCTATCGTGGCATTGCTCAGTTGGCAGGATATGCGTGCTGCCGATTTCCTCTATAAGGTAGCTCAGTCGGAAGGGCAGGTGGCTTCGGCGGCTCTCTCGAAGTATGTGGAATTAGTAGCTGCTTCGGATATGACCGGTGAGAATAAACTGCTCCGCTTGCGTAAGGCGATGGATATTGCCAAGGATGACGGCGTGCGTAACCTTATCCTTCAGCAGGTACAGGGAACGGGTACATACTTGGCTCTGCTTTATGCCGGAGAGTATTTGGAGGATAAGCCGGTTCAGCAATCGGCAGCTCAAGCCGTGATGAATATCGCTTTGGCTCATCCGGAATATACCGGGCAGAATATCCGTGCGCTATTGGAAAAGGTATCTGAGGTATTGGATAACCCGGATGCGAACTACCAACGGGAAGGTATCAAGAAGCATTTGGCGGAGATGCCGGACGAGGTGGGTTTCGTATCGATGTTCAATGGGAAAGACCTCACGGGTTGGAAGGGATTGGTCGAGAATCCTATTGCCCGTGCTAAGATGACACCGGCTCAGTTGGCTAAGGCGCAAGCGAAGGCAGACGAGCAGATGCGTAAGGACTGGAAGGTTGAGGATGGCTGCTTGGTATTTGAGGGCTCCGGCTTCGATAACCTCTGTACCGAAAAGCAGTATGGCGACTTCGAGATGTATGTCGAGTGGATGCTTGACCCGGCAGGTCCTGAAGCGGATGCGGGTATTTATCTGCGTGGAACGCCGCAGGTGCAGATTTGGGATACGGCACGTGTGGATGTCGGTGCGCAGGTAGGTTCGGGTGGTTTGTATAATAACCAGCAGAATCCGAGCAAGCCGACGAAGGTGGCGGATAATAAACTGGGCGAATGGAATACGTTCTATATTAAGATGGTGGGCGACCGCGTGACGGTGGACTTGAATGGCGAGCGTGTGGTAGATAACGTCATCTTGGAGAACTACTGGGACCGCAAGCAGCCTATCTTCCCGATAGAGCAGATTGAACTGCAGGCACATGGCAGCCGCTGTTCGTTCCGTAACCTGTATATCAAGGAGCTGAAGCGTGCCGAGCCTTTCCAGCTCTCTGCCGAGGAGAAGAAGGAGGGCTTTAAGGTATTGTTCGACGGTACGAATATGTACGAATGGATGGGCAATACGGGCGATTATATCTTGGAGGATGGATGCATCTCGATGGTTCCGAGCCGTAGCTTCGGCGGTAACCTCTATACCAAGAATGAATATGCTAACTTCGTCTATCGCTTCGAGTTCCAGTTGACTCCGGGTGCGAACAATGGCGTGGGCTTGCGGGCTCCGCTGGAGGGTGATGCGGCATACGTCGGCATGGAGAGCCAGATATTGGACTGCGAGCATCCCATCTATAAGGATATCACGCCTTACCAGCATCACGGTTCCATCTATGGCATCTTGAAGGCGAATGAAAACCATAAGACGGCAATGAAGCCGGTAGGTGAATGGAACTACGAGGAGATTGTTTGCGATGGCGATAATATCAAGGTGACACTCAATGGCGTGGTCATTGTCGAGGGCAATATCCGCGAAGCGACCAAGAACGGTACGCCGGACAAGCAGGAACATCCGGGTCTGTTCAATAAGAAGGGACACATCGGTTTCCTTGGTCATGGCTCGCCGGTGAAGTTCCGGAATATACGAATCAAAGAGTTGAAATAGAACTCCTTTCTGTTATAGTAAAGGCTGCCCCACAAGTGTTGGAGCAGCCTTTCTTTTTCTTCTGTATTCCCTATCGGAATAGCCTCGTTTGACACCCACTCGTGATTGAGGCTGCCAATTGAGTCGGTAGCACAAGTCCGGACGGATGGGAAGTGTCGATTCAAGAGTCTGTCTTAACGGAAGAGTGCGGATAATGCATCTACAGTTGGAACGATATAGTCTGCTCCGGCGGAAACCAGTTCTTCCCGTGAGCCGTAACCATAAAGCACGCCAATGCATTCCACACCGATTTCGTGCGCTCCGGCAACATCAAACTTCCGGTCACCTATCATTACGGTTTGCCCTTTTTCGGAAATGCCAGCCTGAGTGAGAAGGTATCGCATCACTTCTGTTTTCCGCATCCTTGTATGGTCAAGCGAAGCACCTTCAATCCGCTCAAAATACCGGGAAAGGTTGAAATGGTCCAATATCTTCTCGGCAAACGGGGTCGGCTTCGATGTCGCGACATATAATTTGTGTCCTGCTTCCTGCAAATGCTTGAGGAGTTCGGGAATCCCCGGATAAACCTTGTTTTCACGCCAACCTCTTTCCGCGAAGTATTCACGGTAATAGCTGACGGCTTCCTCCGCCTGTTCCTCAGAGAAATGGTACGTTTCCCGAAAAGAATCGATTAGCGGAGGGCCGATAAGAGGAGCCAATCGGCTGAGGTCATTCTCGATAATGCCGTAATATTTCAGGGCGTGCTGCACAGAGCGGGTAATCCCGATGAAAGGGTCGGTCAGTGTGCCGTCCAAATCGAATAGCAGATAAGTTTTATCTTTCATAAGTGATTTTCTGTTTTTAGCCTTGCGAAGATAGCAAAAAGCAAGAAGCGGAGCAAATGTTATTGCATTCTCATTTGTCTATCTGGCTTTCCGTAAACGGGTCGGCACGGTGTCCCATCAGGTCTATCTTGGCATAGGCGGCATCAAACTCCTCCATTTCGTAAGGAGTGAGCCGCACGGAAGCCGCGCCGAGAAAATCATCCAAATGGTCGGGGTTGGTTGTGCCGGGAATGGGGGCTATCCATGGCTTGCGCGAGAGCATCCATATCAGGGCGAACTGTGCCGGGGTCACGCCTTTGCGCTTTGCCCATTCCTGCACGAGATGTACCAGCGGCATATTGTGCTTTAACGCTTCGGGCTGGAACTGCGGCAGATTCCAGCGGCGGTCTCCCTTTTGGAAACGGCTGTTCTCGTTGATGACACCTGTAAGGAACGCACGGCCCAGCGGACAATAAGGCACAAAGCCGATGCCCAATTCTTGCAGCGTGGGGAATATCTTGGTCTCCGGCTCACGCCACCAGATGGCATACTCGCTCTGTACGGCAGAAAGCGAACAGACGGCGTGTGCCCGGCGGATGGAACGGGCACTTGCTTCGGACAATCCCCAATGCAGCACCTTGCCATCCTGTATCAAGTCTTTTACCACACCCGCCACCTCTTCCATCGGCACATTCGGGTCTACACGGTGTTGGTAGAGCAAGTCTATATGGTCGGTACGCAGACGGCGCAACGAACCTTCCACTGCCCGGCGGATATGGTCGGGACGGCTGTTCAGGGCGGTCGGCTGTCCTTCTTCCACACCGAAACCGAACTTCGTTTCTATCTTCACCTTGTCACGGAACGGAGCGACAGCTTCGCCTACCCATTCCTCGCTGGTATATGGTCCGTACACCTCCGCCGTGTCGAACAGTGTCACCCCTTGGTCGTATGCCCGGCGGATAAGGGCTATCATATCTTTCTTCTCGTATTTGCCGCCATAATAGCCCACCATTGGCAGGCAACCTAAACCGATGGCAGACACTTCCATCCCGCCGAGGTTGCGGTGTTCCATATCCTTGTTTTGTTTTTGGGCATCGTAAAACTCATTTGCCTTGTTGTCCCTTGCAGGCATCGTTTCGGCAAAGATCTGCCCGATACCCGTCATTGTTCCGGCAGCCGCCAAAGCGTAGCCGGACGCTTGTTTTAGAAAATTCCTTCGGTTCATAATTTTCTGTTTTAAATACACCGAAACCTTCCATCGGCATTTCCACGCCGTTGTGTAATTGGATGGTTTGCATAGTTTATCTTCTTAGTCATTAATACCAATCATGTTTTTCTTCGCGGTCAAGTGCAGTGATGTCACATCGTTAACCCAGTTTTGGACGGCATTCCGATTTGCTCCGTTCAGCAGCTTGCCGTCCTGCCATTCCAAATCGGGGTATGCTTTCCTCAATTCTCTTACACTATTGTTTATCCCGCTTCCGCCGGAGGTAGCAAACGGCACGAGCGTCTTGCCTTTCAGGTCATGGCTCTCAATGAATGTATTGATGATTCGCGGAGCCTGGTCCCACCAGATGGGATAGCCGATAAAAATGACATTGTAGGCAGCTATATCCAGCTTCGTGTCTTTTAATGCCGGACGTGCCTGCGGATTGTTCATTTCCACCGAGCTGCGCGACCGTCTGTCGTTCCAATCCAAGTCATCGGAAGTGTAGGCTTGTTGCGGAATAATCTCGCACAGAGTACCGCCTGTGACCTCCGCAATCGTCCGGGCTGCTTTGGCGGTCGTGCCTGTGGCGGAAAAATACACGACTAATGGTTTGTTTTCGGTTTGCATATTCTTTTCTCCTTTGTTTTGGGCGCAAGCGGCAAAGCTCATGGTCATTACCGCCGCCAATGTCAATATAATCTTGTTCATAAATCTGTTACTTTATAATGTATATTCCTCCTTGATGATACGCAATGCCTTGATTTCACCAAAGATGAACTTCTGAAGGATGTCCATCATTTCCGGGTCCGTACCTTGTCCGGTCAGGGCTTCACCGCCGAACAGGGTGCGGTAGTTCTGTTTGCATACTTCGATTCTATCCATATTGTCTGTTGTTTGTGCCGTCGCGGACAGGCTTACTGCCAGTGCAAGGGCGATTATTCTTTATTATATGCCTTCCCGAAGCTGGTGCATTTGCCGATAGTCTCTCCTGTACGCAGATAGGTGTAGTTCGGCATCTCGAAGAGTACGGGCTTCAATTTATCGTAATCGGGCTTGCCTTTTTCGTTTAGGCAATCCTCGTCCACGTAAGTGTTCTTTATCTTGCAGATGAAGTTGTCGAAGGTCTCCGTCTCGTAGTTGTCCACCACCTCGCACTCCATCACCAGCGGACTTTCGTCGATGACGGGCGTTCCGGCTTCACCCTTGTGATAGATAAATACATCCGACTTGTCTGCCTTTGCTCCGCCCACGCAGCCTACATAGTCAGCTCGCACAAGCATCGCCTCGTTCACCATATTAACGGACACCTTTCCCGTCTGCTTGACTCCCTCGTTGGTGTAATGCTTCTTGAATAGGCTCAACATGATTTGGTCATGCCCGATGATACCCACGTGGGCGACCAGCAGCCAGTTTACCTTTCCGTCCACTTCCGTACCCACGACAACTGCGGGCGTGGGGTACAATGCCAATACATTTCCGATGTTCTTCTTCATTGTTATCTCGTTTTTATGTTCGTAATATTATCATCCTCGACCAATTCAGATAGTCCTTTCAGTATTTCGACTTCGTTATCCTCCAAGGGTATGGATGCCTCCCCGTAAAGGAAATAGCGCAAGAGTTGTTGCGGTGTCACGTGATGGCGGTCTGCGATGAAGCACACTGCCTCGTCCGCGCACAATTCTTCAGGTAATTCTGTTTTCTGTTCCATTCTATTCTTGTTTTTATCTGATGCAAAATTACACCGGAACAAGGAGGAACACCGTAACCATAAGTGGG
>CASEMX010000053.1 GCA_949289155.1 uncultured Parabacteroides sp. | reverse complement strand
TTATGTGGTTATCAATGCATTAGAAAACAAACAACTCGTTTTTTAATGCAAAAACTGGAACATTAAACTGGACACTCTAATTAATAATCTTACAAGCAAAGCAGCTATAGGCATCAGATATCGCAGTTAGTTGCACAATAAAAATCAGATAAGCTTCCCACCGAAAACACTCAAGAATGTATTTGCCATAATCTTGAAATAAAACAAGTCATACCGCAAACGCCGGAGCATCTTTTCCAATGTATCGGTATAGCCGTTATGCAAAGTAGCATACGAGGTGACTCCCGGTCGCACTTGATACAATAGCCGGTAGCGTGAGTCCACCTGCATAATCTGGTCGATATAAACTTTTCGTTCGGGACGTGGACCGACAAACGACATATCTCCGATTAAAACATTCCAAAGCTGAGGCAATTCGTCCAAATGATGCATCCGCAGGAATTTCCCAACTTTAGTTAACCGTTTGTCCTGTTCTCCGCTGCAAAGCATGGCTCCAGCCTTTTCGGCATCTGTCCGCATGCTGCGGAACTTATAAATATAAAACGGACATCCGTGCAGTCCTATCCGTTCTTGCCTGAAAATGGCAGGTCCTCCGTCTTCCCGCTTGATAGCTATGTAGCAAATCAAGAGAACCGGCGAAAACAATAGCAGCAAAAGAAAAGCGATAGTGCGGTCGAATATGAACTTCACGCCGCGTTCGAATGTGTTCATCATAACCTATAACATTTATTGATTACTCAAACTCTATCTGCCCGGTAAAACGTACATTTAAAACTGGACTTTCAAATTCAATTTCTTAGCCAATGAATTAAACGCATTCTTATCCCCTATGGCAATCGGCATATAGCTCTTTATGAACCGGACGATTAGGGCTATTACGAATGAAACCGTTACCGCCATCAATAGAATCTCCATATACCCGAAACCGGCAGGCAAATGCAACCCTAATTTATTAAATACAAAGCTTAATACCTTGATTACCCCGCCATTCAGATAATAAAACACCAAGCTGTTTACACCAATGAAACAAACTCCCTTCATTTTATCCGCCGGCATCCGTTTACACAAACAAACCATCATCGCGATTCCCAGCAAAGCATACAATATGTATAACGGGAAATTCGTATAGACAGAAGTACCGAATACATTCTTCACTGTATGAAAGCGTGCCGTGTCTACGGAATACAGCGTAAAATAAAGAACGGCCAACAGCAACGTGTTTCTCCAGTCCCCCTCCAACCACCTCAACCGGGATTCATACAAGCGGTAAAAAAAGCCTAAGCCGAAAAAGAAAACCACCAAAAGCGTTTTATCCAACTGAAAAGGAAGCCTTCCCAATTGACCGGTATGATAACCTAAGACCAATGCTACGAGCATAAACGCCGCTATCAGATACAGGTTCTTTGTTTTCCTTAATACGATGGCAAACAACAGCTGCGCACCACCTAAAGCGACAACAAACCAAGACGCCCACCCCAAAAGAATCTCCTTTACGCCCAACAACACCGATGTCCCGTTCGCTAAGTTTTTAGGAATCCAAATCACCGTAGTGAAAATAAGATAAGTCCAGACAATCCCTCTGAATATCTGAAGCATTTTCTTTCTGAAAGAGAAATGAAGATAATCCGATGTAAACAGATACCCGGACAAGAAGAAGAAAAAAGGCATCCTAAAAAATGCAAACAAATTACTATATCCCGCATCACTCATCGGATAATATGATTCGCTATGGTATAACACAACGAGAAACATACTTACCCCTTTCCCGAAATCGACCCAAGCTTTACGAGGCTTCTTAACCGCCAACTGTTTCATACCCTAACATCTATTATTCGATACTGCACACGGGATGAATTTGTACATTTTCCAATGATAATTTATCGGATTCATTGTAGAGATGCGACACGCCTCTACAACCTAAATTCCTATTTAATACACAAATCCATACCGATCAAAGTGTAATATGCTAACTTCCTTCCGCCTACACTCAACGCAAAAACTTCAAGTATCCGGCAACCGCCCAATCAACCGTATACAAACAACTTCGTAGCAACCCCAACTTTTGATAACGGTAATAAAACAAAAACTGAGGCTTGACCAACCGGAATTTCTTCCCTGTAGTAGAAGAGCGCATCACCCGATAACGTGCCAACATATTGGGGTTACCATAAGCTACACCTGCCAATTTCACGACATCAAGCCAATAAGCATAATCGTCGCGCAAGCTTTTCAACTCTTCGTGCAAATAAACTTTGCCATAACGGGATATATCGTATAATCCGGTAAGACAGGCTATGTAATTACGCCGCCGCATTTGCCGGCAAGTTACTACCGGCTTCGCCTTGCGGGGACGGAGGCATACTTCTGACTTCTCGTTAATGCACAGATAAGAAGCATACACCACAATCGCATCTTTAGCTTTCATCAGTTTCAACTGGCTTTCCAAGAACGACGGTTCCCACAAGTCATCTGCATCGAGCAAAGCGATGTATTGCCCGTTGGCACAATGTATGCCTTTGTTACGGGCTGCTGCCGACCCCGCATTGGCTTGCCGCAACAAACGTATCCGGTTGTCTTTAGCCGCATATTCCTCCACGATGGCAGCACTCCGGTCTTTCGATCCGTCATCCACAACGATCATCTCCCAGTCTGGATAAGTCTGATGCAATACGGAATCCAGCGTTTCACGGATAAAACGTTCGCCATTATAGACAGGGGTAATGATAGATACTAAACCTTTTTCCATACGCATATTTTTATAAATGTTCGTTACCATTAATGGAACAGTGCCTCCCATCTTTTATAGATTTCACCGGCTGTATATTGCCGGATTTTACACAATCCGTTTTTAGCATACATTTCACGCTTATCCGGATTTTCTATCATTCGAATAATAGCCTCAGACAATGCCTTAATGTTTCCTGCTTCAACTAACAATCCGGCATCGCCAGCCAACAAATCTGCAGGTCCGTTCGGACAATCAAAAGAAACGATAGGAAGCCCACAAGCCATCGCTTCCAGCAAAACCATCGGGAAACCTTCAAAACGCGATGACATCACATAAAAAGAAGCGTGCGCATATTCATATTGTATGTTTGTAGAAAATCCCCGAAAGTTCACATTCCCAGCTAAACCCAGTTCATCCCGCAGCCCTTCAAGCATCGGCCTGTCCCCACCTTCACCGTAAATGTCCATAGCCCAGTCGGAATATTTCTCGAACACAGGCTTTAAAGCGTACAGCAACAAATCGTATCCCTTCTGCGCATGCAATCGGCCGACCGAAATCATCCGTTTCTTGCCACAGGCGGATTCTTCCGCTATCGGAAATGAAATCATATTTGGTATAACCGCACATCGCACGTGACGGCTGATAAACTTACGGGCATCCTTCTCCGTCAAAACGACAAGCAGACGGAACTTACGGTACATCCAGTTGCGGAAAGCCCGTATCAAAAAAGGATATGCCCCGTATTCGTAATGTTCGCACGCAAAAGTGCATGTTGATTTCCCGCTTATCCACAAAAAGAAATTGGATAGAAAAGTCTGCCCGATAATCACATCCTGCGCATGTTTACGGAAATAACCGCGAAGAGCCATGACAGCCCTTACATATTGCCTGGCTATCGACAACAAGGAGTTCTTATGGGTATAACGCTCCTGTATCAGGTAACAAATCTTTACCCGCTCATCTACAGGGAACCTGACCTGAGGCTCTTCTTTAAAAATGGAAAGGATAGATACTTCATGCCCTAGAGCCACAAACGTGTTGGCCAACAAAACCGTTGTCCGCTCCGTTCCATACCCTCGGGTAACGTCTGGAATAACAAATGCAATCCGCATGATAAAACAACAATCTGAGGTGAATCCGCTTACTTTTCAAACGAAGACTTTTCAGGAAATAACCGCCGGAAAGCTGACGCAATGCGCTTTTGGCAATATTCAAAGGGAATGGGCTTATCGTGCTCCACATCGTTAAGCACAAGGATTTTCTTCTTTTGCTTTAACAGGGTTTTTTCTATTGTTGGCAATGTCTCTTCCTTTATGTCATAGTAAACGGAGCTACGGTAAACGTTAATTGGATAAAAATTGCCGGAAACCAATTGCCAATAACGAAACAGCCAGTCACTATAATCTGCTAACGTGCGGAAACGGTGGGCACTTGTTTCTGTCAATTGCTCGCTATATTCATTCCACACTTCTTCCATTGTGGATTTGAGATAAGGGTACGGTAAGTGTGGATCTCTGAACCCGATAAAATAGGGCCAAGGGAGCAATGCGAGTGTACGAAGTAAGCAAGTGCCGTAATCCAAGCGAATCCATTTATGCCAATTATTGCGCAGTACTTTCCATTTGTTGAATTTCTGATTGATGGCGGTTACGTCATTCAGTACGATATGACAAAATTGGTTAGTGGTAGAACGGCTTGCTATCACATCCAATGCCGCCAAATCGCATGGTTTCCCACCTCGGAAAAAATATTCCGGTGCAATCTTCCCTGTCAAAAACATATCATCGTTGAACAGCACAAAATGTTCTGACAAACTTTTAATCCGATGCAGATTCAATTCAATAGGATTTGCACTGAAAGTGGGCAAAAATTCAGTTGGAATATAATCTTCATGGCGTACAAAATTCAGCTTTGGATGATCCAAACGTAACCACTCCGGATAATGCCCGCACGTAATAAAATGGATTTTGTTTACCCAAGGCGCAAACAATTCCACCCCACGAAACCAATAAGGTAATAATCCCCAATCCCTATATCGGACCGCTCTTGCGTCATCCGATTTTTTACTTTCAGGTAAATGTGACCGAAAAGATTGATTCCATATCGGGTCATTACCATCGACCCAAGGTAATACAAAATCTATGCTAACATTTTTACTTTTCATAAAACGCTATTTAATGTGTGTTTTTACAAACCGCCACAAACGAAAAGCTATAGTCGCCAAAACATAGTGTCCGGACAAGCAAAGCCGTAAACTGATAGCAGTAGGTGAATGTTTTTCTTGATAGCGTGTATACACGGGATTAATTTCCTTATACAAGTCTAAAAACTCCTTTTTATTATAGAGTTGCGAAGTCCAAGCGACTTTTTTTGTCAAACATTTTAAGCTGTTCAGTTCTTCCCTATACGCTTCCGCATCCAAACGTTGCTCTATATACGAAACAAACGCAATACGCGAGTGCATATTCATCCGGTCAGGTGTTTGGGTCAAACTTGTTCTATTCGTAAAACAGTCATAATGGTAAAAAGCCTTATTTACATAAGCAATCCGTATGTTATTCAGGCATAAATTACAATTCACAAACAAATCCTCTAAAATCAGCCCTTGAGGAAAACAGATATGATAATCTTTATAACAACTCCGTCTAATCAGTTTATTCCAACAGCTTCCATGCAAATGCCCATTCAACATATCCCTCAATACAGCATCCGCTTTTAATGCGGTCGGCATCTGTTTGACATATACCTCTTTCCTCCTTATCTCAAAATAATCACAAATCACCATATCCGCATTACTCTGTACCGCTTTCTGATAAAGTTCAGCCAACATCGTAGGCTCTACCCAATCATCGGCATCCACATGGATGGTATATTCACCATGAGCGCAATCTATCCCACATTGGCGAGCACTTGCTACGCCTCCATTTGCTTTGTGAACGACACGAATAAAAGGATATTTATGAGCAAAACGGTTGCAAATTTCTCCACTGTTATCCGGACTACCATCGTCTATCAGTAAGACTTCGTAATCTTCAAAAGTCTGTTCCACCAAACTATTCAAACAACGATGCAAATATCGTTCAGCTTTATAAACAGCTACAATAACAGAAACTTTAGTCCCCATCGCACGCTATATAAATTAAAATAGTTCATCGAATATCGTTTGGTAAGGCATTACTCCCAACCCGCCTACAAAACCGACCATTTTAGCACTCCCTACCAAATCTAAAGCAAACAAAAGCACATACAGAAGAATGAAGCCTGCCAAAACCGTTTTCTTCAAGCGAAAGTAGATTTTAGAAAAGAACAACCCCATACACAGAATCGGGACAAACCGAAACAAGTCATTCAACCGATTGAAAATATAGACCTTGGAAGCCAAATACATCGCCACAACATAAGCGATGCATACCAGGAAAATATAACCCGTATTTTCTAATTTATCCTCTTTATCCTCACTCTCAACGCCTGTGTCCTCATCACGCTCAGACAATCCGACTCTATCTTCATTTATACAATCCGTTTCTCTCTCAGTCTCTTCTTCCGCATCCTCTTCCCTTAATTGCCTTACAAATAAAAGAGTCAGAACAGGCAGCGCCATCCGCGACAAAACACCCAGCCCTGTACCAATTTCCGTTTCTTGAGCAAAGTCACCGTCTACATACCGTCCATAAGACGATTCCAAAAAAAGCTGGTTACTAAATAACACTTCAATCACATTGGCTCCCAGCACAACCCCAAAAGCCGCGCAGCAACAGCAAGCTATCGCCCAAGGTTTTTCCATCTGCTTCCTAATGAAATAGAAAGGCAATACTAGCAAAGCGGAACGATGGAACAGCGAAGCTATCACCACATAAACCAAGAACCGCTTGCCCCGCCCTTCCAATAACCGGAAAGACGCATACAGCAAAAATGAAACCGCCACAGCCTGACGGATCAGGGAATAGGAATTCAGATAAAAAGCGCATACAAACATAAAGGTACAACCCGTCATCACAGAACGGGGAGTGCCAAAGCAAAAAGGTGCATACGTCAATATGGACATCACAAAGAACATCCAAAAACTATCTGCCCCTATCCTATTCAGCAAGGAACAAAGAAACCGATATCCCCACTCTACCCGTTCTACATTGACATCTGCTATAAAATCATAGATCAAGACATAATGCGGATAATCCGTCCCTATATCATAACGTAAGACTGCCGGTACGGTCAGCACTAAAAACAGCAATATGCGAAAACCGCGTTCTTCTCCCTCTGTTTCACTCTGCTCTATCCGATAAGCACAGATTACCGATAAAACCAGAATCGTGAAATAAAGTATATAAGAACCTAAGAATTCCATCCAAAGGAATGAATGCAAAAACAATTGGAATCGTCAAGAGGATACACCCGAAACAGGCTCAAGCATATCCTCTTTATATTAAAAGCTATGATAACGAGATGTTGTAACCCATCATTTCATTACTGCAAAGTTAACGCTCTGCTCGTATCCCGTCACGCCATACTTTGCGTTGACATCATACGTGCGGATATCGAAACGGTTGGACGCGATGCCGTAACGGTTGACCAAGATGTCGCGGATGCGTTCGGCACGACGACGGGCAAGACGTTCGGGAACGCCTCCTGTATTGCCTACAATAGTCACTTTCATATTTCTATCTCGTTCCATATAGCGTGCCACACGGAAGATATTGACTTCCTGCAACTCTTCGTTGAAAGAAGTCTTGTCTTTTTCGAATACGACCGAAGGAATCAGCAAAGTATTGGTGATTGTGCCTTCCTGCTGAACGGTCTGGACAATTTCTTCCTTGGGCAACACTTCTTCGCTCCGAATGGTAGTTATGACATTGTTGAGTGCCGCAACCTGCTCCTGCGGCACCAATCGTACGACCCGGAAACCTTGCCTGCCAATGCGGTAACTCAAACCGATATTCCCGTTCAAGATGCCGGCGAACTTATCGCCTTTGCCCAACTCTCCGTCGAAACTGGAATTGGTAATCGTACCGCCTATGCTGGCGTGTATGCCCAAACGGGAAGTGATGTTATAGTTGCCTGTCAAACCCAACCGGAAACCGACTTTGGCGTTTTTTTCCATACCATGGTATTCCATGGGACGAAGCAAACCTACGCCTACATAGCCTTGCGCCGTCCAGCGGCGGTTCAACCGGTTATTGGATGTAAAAGCATTATAGAGGTCGAACAGGAAATCGGCATTCAACTCAAAGTATTTGATATCCTGACGGTAACCGTTCTTCGTATCCACTCCTTGCCCTTTCCAGTATTGTTCTACCGGGTCGCCTTCATCGGTCCATCCGTGGTCGTAGGCGTAAATGCCTGTAGAACCACTATTCCAGCCTTTCAACCGCATTCCGCCAAAATTAATGCGAACACCGAAATCGGGATGAAACCATTTGCCCACGGTAAGGCTGAAACCCGGTTTCAACCGCTTGCCAAATGAAAGCTGTGAATCATCTTCACCCATCAGCATCCGTCCGGCAAAGTCGGCTTCGATATAAAAGTTGCTCCAGAAAGGTGCCGTATAACGTGTCTTATAATCAACCTTGAGCGTGTCCATCCGTACGGTCCGCTCTATTTCCTGCTGTTGGGCGTGCAGCTTAACCGTTGTGCACCCCAAAGCCAAAACTGCCAGTGCCAATATCTTTTTCATATCTTCAGTCTTTATTTTTCGTTTTTGTCGTTGACAATTCTCATAATTACCACGCGGTTCCAACGGTAGTCTTCATTGTATACCCGCTCGGTATCTCCTTTTGCATTGATGGTGAGGCGGGAAGGAGCGATGCCGCATTTGTCTACCAAATAATCGTAAACAGCTTTTACCCTCCGCTCGCTCAACTTCATATTATATTCCGGATAAGCAGTCTCCTTATCGGCAAAACCTGTCAGTTCCAGTCGTGCTTCGGGATAGCGCAACAGGTAACGTGCCACACGCTCGATGTTCAGTTTCTGGTCTTCTTCGATGTTCGACTGGTCAATAAAGAAACGAACCGCAAAAGCGGTGACTGTAGTATCCTTCACTACCGGACGAGTTTCTTGCTTAGGAGCCGTCCGGTAACGAATCTGTTCGTAAGTGACCGGATTAACCTTGGCATAGCGTTTGAACTTACGCCCGCCGAACTTATAGCTCAACCCTACCGACAAACCTCCATAACCTTCTACCGAACGGTTCCGCTTGTGAGTAATACCTCCGATTTGACCATCAAAAGTTTCATCGACAATCGTTCCTTGAAACTCGCCGAAAACATCCCAATGCTTGTTCAAATTCACATTCAACTGGATTCCAGCCTTGAAAGCAAACGAATTATTGGCACCCATGCCTTGCGCACCAAACGCATGGGCAAATCCCGGACCTGCGGAAAGAATCAACCGTACCGGCTTCATGTCATTGGTAAACCAACGGACCGCATCGGTGATGACACTGACCGACCAATCCATATACGCAAATTTACGGTGCAACCAATATTCGCCATATTTTTCGGATATATTGTATTTCAAATCGGCTGGAATCTCTGTGCGGTCGGCACCTTCGCCATAAATGTCAGAGAATTGGAAAGCGGACAAACGGGAGTGACCTGACAAACGACCTGCTCCCATCTGCACCTTGAATCCCCATACGGGAGTAAACCATTTGCCCACACTGATGCGCCCTACGAAACGGCTGCGCGCCATAAAATTATCGTAAACCCGATTGGCTTCGGCTGCCAACGAGTTGACGCCACCGGAAAAACTAAGAAACCAGTTTGATGTGCCGTCTCCGGCTACAACCAAATCGGTAGAATCTCCTATCGCTTCAATAAATTCAGCCTGCAATCCGGTACGGATTGTGTCTGTCTTCACTTCTTGGGCAATAGCCACAAAAGGCAACAGCCCCAAAAACATTCCGATAAAAATCGATTTCTTCATAAGCCATCTTATTTCTATTTACTAATCTCATTTGTATTTCCCATAGCCGTAATGGTAACCGTAACGGCTGCCATACTTATAAGCGTACCCGTGCTTGCGGTCGCTTAAATTGATGGCATTGACCACACAAAGCAACTTAGATAACCCACATTGGTTTTCTAAAATATGAATGTTGTCGAGGCTGTTCTTAGGCGTATAGTCCATGCGGCACACATAAATTCCGCAATCGGCATAACGTGCGATGATGGTAGTGTCGGCAACCATGCCGATGGGGGCGGTGTCTAAAATCACGTAATCGTATTTTTCTTTCAGTTGTGCCAATGCACTTTCGAATGTTCTTTTTTCAAGTAGTTCGGTGGGAGAAGGAGGGATGGAACCGGCTGTCAAGATGTCCAGTCCTTCTATTTTGTCGGATTTCTGAATCAGATCCGACAGGCTTTTATGTTCCATGTCCTCCAGATAATCGGTCAGTCCTTTGGTTTGGCGAGGCAGGTCAAACAACTTGTTTAAACCGGGCTTGCGCAAATCCATTCCTACAACGATGACTTTCTTCTTCAAGAAAGACAATGAAACAGCAAGGTTTCCGGCAATAAATGATTTTCCTTCATTGGGCATGGTGGATGTGACAATTACAATTTTTCCTGTATCGCCTAAAGTCATCAACAAATTGGTCCGCAGGATACGAAATGCTTCTTCAATGATGTCGTTGCGGTCTTTGCGGATGGCAATCCCTCCGAATTGTTTTTGTTTCTCGAACGGGATTTCATAAAGAGGAACCTTTATCTGATTCTCCACGTCTTCACTATCCTCTATTTTATATTTTAATAAGTCGCGTAGGTAGATGATTCCGGCAGGCACCCCTAAACCGAAGAGAAAAGCGGCAGCCATAAAGATTAGTTTTAAGGGGAAAACAGGCTTTTTCCCAGCCGCTGCATTTTCTATTATACGTCCGTTAGTAGCTGTAGAAGCCAAAGTGATGGCATTTTCTTCGCGCTTTTGCAACAACATGGTATAGAGTGAAGCCTTGATTTCCTGCTGGCGGGAAATATTCAAGAAGTCTTTTTCGTTTTGCGGAACTCGGCTGATACGGCTCTCAAACTTACGCGCTTGACGGTCAAGGTCGTCTTGAGTTATCTGCAACCCATGAAGCACATTGTTAACCGATATTTGAACATTGTTTTTCATGGTTTCAATGCTTGCATTAATATTGATGATGGCCGGGTTGTTTTCGGAAGAAGTCCGCAACAAGCGTTTCCGTTCCATCAACAAATCATTATACCTGCCGATAACCGTATTAAGGTCGGCATCTTCCAGTCCGATATTGATAGGAATCACCTCATTTTGGTTTTTGGGATTGGTGATGTATTCTTTCAGGTAGTTGACTAATCGGATTTGTGTAGCATTGGCAAGGCGCTGTTGCTCATATTTAGAGCTTTCTTGTAAAGCCAGTTGGGTGTCATTAGTCAGATCGGTCAAACCGGATTGTTGTTTGAAATCTACCAGCTGCGTTTCGGTCTGACTCAACTCTTGGTCAATAATCACCAACCTTTCTTCAATAAACTCGGCACTTTTTTGTGCTACTTCATTCTTTTCGTCATTTGCGTCTTCATTATAGTTCTGTATCAAACGATTGACGAAATCAATGCCTCTTGCTTTTACTGTATTTTTGAAAGAGAGTTTAGCGATGGTAGTGGTCTTCGATGCCGGTTTTATCTCAAGATAATCCTTTTTATAACTATTCGCTACATCAAAAGGCGTATTGATATAAGCCACCAAATGCACGCTGCCGTCCTCGCTTAATATTTCTACGGAATCGTTACGGGTAAAACTAATCGTACCAAACCGTGCCGGATAGATTGCCGGAAGCGAATCGAATGTCCTTTCCTCTTCTAATTCCTGTTCATCGCCATACTTATCAGTATACTCATACTCGACTTTTACATGCAATTTCCCGTCTTGCTGATACTCTACATCCAGCTCCAGTTCCGACTCTAGGTTGTCTGCTTCTTGCGGCGTAAGGTAGATGTTAATCGGTGTATCCTTGTAAAGAGGCTTATCGCCCAACAGGCCTTTTTCACGAATGTCTATATACAGCCCCAAATCGCACACCACTTTCTGAATCAGGGTACGCGATTGTAAGACCTCCAGTTCATTTTCAAAATTGCTGGTCATAGAAAACAAGCCGAAATCTTGTCCGATAGCCATATTCTCGCCCATGCCTTGATACTGATTTTGGTCGGCCACTTTAATCAATACGGCTGAACTGATTTTATAAACCGGTGCGACATAACATATAAATAAAAACATCGCCGCACAAAAGAAACATACACTTGCCACAAACCAAGGCCAATAGGAAAGGTATTTGAAAAATGTGGCATAAAGGCTTTCACTGCCTTTCTTCTTTTCTAATTTACTTTTATCGGTAGTACGCATATTCATTATTTTACAAAAACAGTAGCCAACAGACTGGCAACAGATACAAGTATCGATGTCATGTTCAGCCAAAGCGAGGTAGTATTACCTATATCCGAGTTTTTTGCTTTCACTTTATTAGGCCGTACATAAAGGATGTCGTTTTGTTTCAAATAATAGTAAGGAGAAGTGACAATCCCCGCATTCGTCAGATTCAAGTTGATAATCTCCCGCTCTCCATCTGCATCTTCGCGGATAAGTTTCACATCGTCACGAACGCCATAGATCGTCATGTCTCCGGCCATTGCCAACGCCTCCAACACATTCACTTTCTCATTACTCACCGTAAAACTGCCCGGACGATTTACTTCACCCAAAACTGATATTTTATAGTTCGCCATCCGCACTGTGACAATAGGCTGTTCATTAACAATATACGCTTTCAATCTCTCTTGAATCATCTGCTCAGCTTCCCGTTTTGTACAACCTCCTACATGGAGCCTGCCAAGGACAGGGAAATCTATCATCCCCTCATTATCAACCAAATACTGCTGTAAAGTCGGCTGGGATACCGTAGAAATAGAAGTGTTAAGCGAGGTTTGAACCGTCAGATTAAAAGGTGCAGCCGTCAAAGGATCGGTCGCATTTACTGTGATGGTCAACAAATCTTTAGGCATGATTTTCGCATCATATAATGGTAAATCTTCTGGAAAATCATTGACTATTTGAGGATTTTGTAAATAAGGTACATTCTTATAGCTAGTACATCCTGCCAATATCAATGTAGTGAGGAATAAAAATAAGAACTGTTTCATTCAATATGGCTTTAATTTAATTTATATTTTTTGTAAAAAGCACTGTGGTATATACGAAGTAGCCACTGCACACACTCCTTGTATAGCAACAATAAGCCGATGATTTCCTTTTATGCGCCGGATATATCCTTCTGCCCCCTTTAATGGTCCGTCTATTACCCGGACATGTTCTCCTTTATGATACGGGACAGAAAAATCCCCAAAATATTCTAGACCTTTTTCTCCAGAAGAGGATACAAGCATAAACATATTCATTTCTTTTTCGGGGATAGCTATGGGTTTTTTGCTTAAGCTGTTTTGTTTGACGTATAGCATTACGCGGTTATTTAAAAGTTCTTGTACTTCCAATGCCTGATGTTCTGTGGACTGAAAGAATAATAACGAAGAAATAACTGGTTTGCGAATTTTCTTTTTCACGCCATTTTTTAAGACAACAAAAGTAGTTTCACAAGGAATGTAACTATTGATTTGTCGTTTTTTTAGATAATCTTCAACCCAAAATACCCGATTGAAAAAAACTTTTAAAGCATACCAATGGATTGATGTTTCGGAAAGATTTTTTCCCATTTTTATTTATTTCAAGATAAATCTTCCATTCCTCTACATCCTGTATTCATTGGATATAAAGGTCTAAAAGAAAGGTATCTATATGTACATATAGCATTTACAACATTGCTCTTGATCCAAGAACAGATTTGTTGTTCCTTTAATATTTCTATCTGTTTATTACTATATCAGTAATTCTATCAATGAATCTTTTCTATACAAAAAGATGTGTGCAAAGATATAAATTTTATTTATATGACAAATAAAACAGTAAAGAAAATTCTGGCTAAGCATTTGTTTCTGCCTTTATGTCAGATTTTTATAGATAAATGAAATGTTAAAATTGCAATAAAAATAAGAACATAAAACTGGACACCCTATAAAATAAATGTTGATGATTTTTGTCTGAGTTGATTTTGAAACAGTAATGGGAAAGCATCTTTGCTATAGTTTGCAGAGTGTTATTAATGCGAATCAGAAGTCAAACGTAGTTATGTTTCACTAGAGTTATCGCTTCGTTCAGGAATTAAAGGCCAATAGTCTTGCTGCTGAAACCGATGCAAAAAGTATTGGCATCTATACTTTAAGCAACATTAAAATGTGTATATTGTATATGCCACAGGATAGGGATAATGTGCACATCGTCTCTACAACACATGGTTGACAGAAATAATATTGTCTCTTAAAAGCGTTTACTTGCCCGTAATATCTCACGTTTGCCTTCTGGAGGACCGGGCAAGCGTTCTACGGTAAAGCCTGCAGCTTGTAGGGTACGACGTACGATACCTTTAGCACAATAGGTAGTGAGGATACCTCCAGGATTCAAATGGGTAAAAAGACGGGTAAAGAGTTTCGGACTCCACATCTCAGGTTGTTTTTCGGGAGCGAAGGCATCGAAATAGATTATGTCGTACAAATCGGGGAAAGTATAGGTAGTAAAGTCGGTTTGTAC
>CASEMX010000052.1 GCA_949289155.1 uncultured Parabacteroides sp. | reverse complement strand
AATACCACCCAAATAAGGGTCTCGTCCATATTGCTTGAATCCTTTGGCAATCAAAGCGTCTACTTCAGCTTGGTCTGTCAACAAATGGTCGGCAATCAAACCGGTCAAGATACCATCCGATTTTCCTACCGGCGACAAGTCATACAAAGCTCCGCCTTCCAAATAGGTAGCCTCAACATCCAATACGTCCCAACGGTCGCGGGCAAATCCTAAATTGACATAAAGTGAATAGTCAATCTCACCCTTAGCCACTTGGTCTCGCCAAGTCAAAGCCAACTCGCCACCGCGCCAAGAACGCTCTGCATAGTTCTCCGGAGCCAAACTCTGTCCGTAAGTACTCGGAAGCGTTACGGTTCGTGTACCTAAAATATCGGTTTCCTTCCGATAGAAGGCATCAAACGTACCGCTTAAACGATTGTTGAAGAAACCGAAATCAAAACCTCCGTTATAAGTCGAAGAGGTAGCCCAAGTCAATGTCGGATTCGGGGTATCGCCGGCCATAATGCCATTCGCCAAATTGCTACCGAATATATAATAATTAGGATTATCTGCATCTATATCTATAGGTCTGCTATACTTCTGCAAATAAGAGAATGCAGCAATTTCTTCGTCATCTACATCCAAATCATTACCTGTCGTACCATAAGAAGCACGAATCTTCAAATTGCTCAACCAATCTTTCGTTCTTTCCATAAACGGCTCTTCACTGATGCGCCATGCAGCAGATACCGACGGGAAGAATCCCCAGCGATGCCCATCCGGGAACAGCGTATTGCCATCATAACGGAAAGAGAACTCGGCAATGTACTTCTGGTCATACGTGTAATTGAAACGTCCAATCCAAGAAAGGCGTCCGCCCGTATATTCTTCGGCATCACCCCAGCGGCGTTCCGTATCCGACGAATAGTTGAACATCTGGTCAATATTACTCATCGGCTCTTCCGCTTTGGCTTCTACATACTCTCCGCCATTCTGGGCAGATTCAAATACCACCATGGCCGATACATCATGTTTCTCATTAAACGTATTGGCATAATTGACAAACCAGTTGAATTGCGTACTCCATAACTGCTTGGTCCGATATTCCAGATTCTCATAATTCTGAGAGAAATTAAACGTATTATACTCATTCAAGTTCAACGGCCCCGGCAAGAAACGGTTTCCGCTCGGGTCAGCCTGCTGGAACTTATAGTTCTTCTGGAAGGTCATGAAACGTTTACGGTTATAATCCTTCCCGACATAGTTGCCGACAATCTTCGTACTCAAACCTTTCGTAATAAAGTCCAAATTGAAGTCGAAAGAGACAATACCGGTCAAGTTACGGCGACGCGTCTTCAGATAACGGTTTCCGACAACTTGGTCCACTGGGTTCCAACCCTGCCAAGAACCGTAATCCTGATAAATAGGATAATCGGTTATTTCATCTGCCGGCGTACCGTCCAAATAGGAATAGAACGGCGTTGTCTTCATGGCATTGAATGTACAACGATATAAGTCATAAACGGCTTGGTCATCATCATCCGAGAAGGGCCAATAAAAACGCTTGTCATTGGATTGGTTCGCATCCAAGTTGACGTTCATCTTGATATATTTGTTCAGTTCGACCGTCAAGTTGGAACGCAAAGAGAACTTTTTATTCTCCAAAGAGACATAAGAGCCCTCTTCTGCCAAGAAAGACCCCATCACATAGTATTGGATTTTCTCCGTACCGCCCGTAACACTTAATGAATGCTTCGTATTCCACGGGTTCTGCCAAATGTAATCATTTACATTATAATTGATATTGTTATCCCGGAAATAGGCATATTCGGCTTCGCCATTCGGTTCTTGCAATCCTTGAAAACGAGCTACTGCATTCTGATAATTCAAATCATCTATTGCCGTCCATCTATCGGCAAACAGTTCTTGAGTCGGTATGCTAAACGCATAAGAACCCTGATAATTAAAAGTAGGCTTCTGATTCTTCACACCGCCTTTTGTCGTAACCAATACGACACCATTACCTGCTGCTGAACCATAAATAGAGGCAGTTGCGGCATCTTTCAAGAAACTCATCTGGTCGATTTCATAGGGTTCCAATGCATCGAATGCCTCTTTATCGCGGATAATTCCATCAATAACAAACAATGGGTCACCAAAACCGCCACGCATACGAATCTCTGAGGAGGCTCCCATCAAACCTGAATTACCGGTAATAGTTGCTCCCGGAGCACGTCCTGCCAACGAGTTGGAAAGGTTCGTATTCGGAATAGCGGTCAATTCATCGGCTTTCACATTCGAGATAGAACCGGTCATGCTGGCTTTCTTTTGCACGCCATAACCTACGACCACCAATTCATCCAAGTTCTGTGAATCCTCTTTCAGGGTTATCGCATAGTCTTCTTTTGAAGAAATAGTAACTACTTGGTCAACGTAGCCAATGTAGGAGATTCTCAATTTCGCACCTGTTTCTACATTCTCAATTATAAACCGACCGTCCATGTCGGTTATGCTTCCATTGGTTGTTCCTTCGACAATAACGTTTGCACCGATGATAGGGACACCCGCAGCGTCAACTACTGTTCCCGTAATCTTTTTCACGGGGTCATTTACCCCCCCCCCCGTCGACTTAATTCGGTAATAATCAGAGGTATATCCTTTTCCTTTTTCTTTTAAAAAGATACGATTATCAATAATCTTATAAGAAATCCCCGTGCCTTTGAACACCCTATCCAATACGGTTTCGATATGTTCATTCTTTACATTCACAGACACGTTCGAAATCTCTTTATTCAAAATCGCATCGTCATAAGAGAATTCATAGCCAGTCTGCTGACTGATACTTTGGATAACCATACCTACTGTTGTACGGTTTACCATCAATTCCACATTTACATACTGGGACAATGCCCTCGGTGCAGCCAACGCCGTTGGAGACGCAGCAATTAGCATAAATGCCAAACTTGCAAATAAAGGTTTCTTTTTCATGATAAATAATCACACGACTTAAGTTATTAATGAATGATAATATCTCTTTTTTCTCTATTTTTGATAGGTTACAAATATTTCTTCTCCATCCTGTCTGCAACGGATAGGAGCAATATATTCCAAATTCGAACAAACTTCTTCAATCGACTCTTCCTTATGAAAGACGAACCGATATTTTTTCTTATCTGACGGTTTTTTCGAGAAATTAAACCGGACTTGATAAGCGTCTGCTATCCGTTCCGTAATTTCTTCTAACGTCATATCTTCCAATACATATTGGTTCAAACGCCAAAGCCCTTGCAGATTGACATCCACACGTTCAATCTGCAATGTTTTGTCATCTGCATTGAACAGGACTTTCTCACCGGGTTGCATATCCAATATATTCTTTTCGTCATCTTCCATCAATACTACATGACCGGAGACCAATGTCGTTTCTACATTTCCGCTGTTGTCATCTGTCTTCAAATTAAACGATGTACCCAATACCTTTACATAAATATCATTTGCTTTCACCACAAACGGAGATAATGAATCCTTCTTCACAGAGAAAAAGGCTTCCCCATTTACGGAAACCGAACGATTCTCCGGAGAAAAATTATCCGGAATGCGCAAAACTGTTCCCCCGCGTAGCCAAACCTCCGAACCATCCTGCAACGCTATCTTCTTAACGTCTGTATTCGGCTCTACTATGATACTTAAATAATCCTTATCTTGGTGCTGAGAATACCACGCATATCCCACAGCACTCCCCAATACCAACAAAAAAGCAGCCGCATATCGCAGAGCATGTCGGAAAGAGAGGCGGAATTTCTTCCGCTCAACTCTTTCTTGGATAGCCGACAATGCTTTGTCGATTTCTTCGGGAGTATTAAATCGGTCAAAGTTCTCTTTCATCCGCAGAGCAATTACCTCTTTCCAGATAGCCGCATTGCGCTCCGATTCATTTGCCCATACTCGAATCGCAGATAACTCTTCCGCAGCAACATTTCCCGCCAGATACTTCGCCAAAAAACTATACTCAAATTCCATATTTCATTACCCTATCTATATATATAACGTTTGAGCCGGAAAATATACTGAGCTAAATCGCGACTTTTTTTGTTTTTGATGTGTTAAAATTTTAATAGTCCTCAATAATTCAACCATAAAGTTTATAAAAAACGATGGCAAGACTTATTGTGATAATAATTAACACAATGCTATTCAAACGTATCAAAAAGGGAGGCATCTGTCCCATGATGTTACGAATTTTCTCACTTCGTAATTCGATGTCACGCTCTTTATCATTCATATCATTTTCTTTTAATATCCCAGTTCCAGTTGATTTTTCACCAAATTATAATAAGCCCCTTTTCTTTCTATCAGCGTTTGATGATTGCCTATTTCCACAACCCGACCTTGCTCAAGAACTACTATTTGATCCGCGTTTCGGACTGTACTCAAACGATGCGCTACAACCACTACCGTTTTTCCCTTATAGAAAGAAGATAAGCTGCCGACAATCACACGCTCATTGTTCGCATCCAAAGAATTTGTTGCTTCATCTAAAAAAATAAAATCAGGTCTTTTATACACCGCACGGGCTATCAATACCCGTTGTTTCTGACCTTGACTTAATCCTTGCCCTTCCTGACCTATTATCGTGTTGTATTTCAAAGGAAGGCTCTCTATAAACTCCTCTATATTTGCTATACGAACAGCCTGTTGAAGACGTTCTTTATCGATATCTCCATCATCTACAGCTATGTTGCGGGCAATGGTTTCTGAAAAGATATATCCATCTTGCATCACGACTCCACACTGATTTCGCCACCATTTCAGACTAAACTCCAACAGGCTTGTACCCCCAATCCGAATATCCCCACCAACCGGCTCATAATACCCTAACAACAATTTAATTAAGGTGGTTTTCCCACTGCCACTCGTACCTACTATCGCCGTAACTTTTCCATGAGGTATCGTCAGGCAAACATCATCCAGCACCTTAGGCGAATGAATGCCCTCATACTGGAATGTCAAATGGTCTAACTGTATATCCATATCCCGGGATGTAGAGGGAATTTGAGCTATTGAACGGCTCGCCGATTCTTCCTCTTCACGGTCCCGGATTTCTTTCATCCGTTCCAAGCTGATCTGCACATCCTGCCATCCGTATAAAAACTGGGCCAACTGCTCTATCGGGGCATTCAGCTGCCCGATAATATATTGAATGGAAAGCATCATGCCTAATGATAAATCCCCCTGTATTACCGCCGCGGCCGCGACCACTGTAATAACGATGTTCTTCACCTCGTTGATAAGAATACTGCCCGCTTCCTGGCTTTGTTGTAACTTCATGGAAGCAATGCTATACTGAAATAAGTCTGCCTGTATATCCTCCCACTCCCAACGACGACGACGTTCGCAATTCTGAAGTTTGATTTCCTGCATACCGTTCAGCAGCTGCATGACCTTGCTCTGATTTTTCGCCCTCTGTTCAAACATCTCATAATCCAAGACACGCCTTTTCTTCAAAAAGAACAAAGACCAAAGCATATACAACAAGCTCCCTACTAAAAACAAGCAGAATATAATGATATTATAATAACACAAAATAATGCCGAACACCACAAAGCCGAATGTCGAAAACAAAATATTCAAGGTTTGTGCGGTCAAGAATCTTTCCACACGGCTATGGTCTTCTATCCGTTGTATCAAATCGCCGGTTTTCTTGGTATCAAAAAAGCGCATGGGCAAACGCATCAACTTTATCAGAAAGTCTGACAACAAAGCCACGTTAATCCGTGTACTAATATGAAGCAATATCCACCTGCGGATAAAATCAACAGACGAACGGCTAATGACCAACATCAATTGCCCCAATAATATCAAATAAATAAGACCTATATCTTTCCCTGCTATACCTTTATCTACAATCGCCTGGGTAAGAAAAGGGAATATCATCTGCAAAAGGCTTCCCACAAAAAGTCCCCAAATCAATTGAAGCCAAAATCGCTTATAGGGTTTGACATATTTCCACAAAAATGAAACGACCTGTTTTTTATCTGTTCTTTCATCCTCTTTTTCAAAAAAGGCGGCAGTCGGTTGCAGTGCCATCAATATGCCTTTTTCTTCTCCCTGGCTTTGGGTACTCAACCACCCTTCTTTAAATGTTTCCTCATCTAATTTCAATAAATCTTTAGCCGGGTCTGCTACATAAAAAACATATTTCCCGTTTCTTTTCTTCTTTACCTCATAAAGTACCACAAAATGATCTTGATTCCAATGTAATATACAGGGGAAAGGACGCTGGGAAACCATTTTATCCAAAGCAATCCTTCCGCAAACTGTTCGGAATCCCCAATATTCGGCAGCATCACACATACTCAGCAAAGACACGCCCTTACGGGTTACCACACAAACCTGTTGGGCGGTCTCTGCCGAGTATTTCTTGCCGTAATATTGACAAATCATGCGGAGACAAGTCGCTCCGCACTCCATCGAATCCGGCTGTTTGATAAATGGAAATTTCTTCATACTTTATTGAACACCAATACCAAATGACTCTATATCAGAACCACTACGGTAATTCTTGTAACGATTTTTCTTTATCTTTCTAAAAGTATAAGAAACCCCTATCATCGGAGTCCAAGAATTATACTTCGCATAGGTATGCGTAAAGCTTTGGTACAAGCCGTCCATTTCCCAAACTTTGGCATGGGGAGCATTATGCCGGAGTCCAAAGTTCAAAGCCCATCCCTTAGGCAAGCTCCAAGTCAAAAGAGATTCCAGCATCGGGTCGGATGTCGAACGCGTTGTCCGTCCATACCTATAATGCGTATAAAACATCATAAGGCTGAAAGATACCTTTTTATAACTTAAATTCATATTGGTACTAATCCCCCAAGACTTCCCATTGTATGACATATTCTCAATCGCTGTTTTCTGAAAATAAGGAGTTACCATGATACGTCCTAACTTACCAATTGGCAAACTGGCTGTAATTCCTGTTTCTACAAAATGAGAATGTTCGCCATTGACATAGCTGCTTCTGTAAATATTTCCGTCCAATTCTCCCACAGATATTACATTATTTTGATTATAGGTATATCGCACATAGGGCTCTAAATAAACACTTTTTGCATTCAACGT
Organism: uncultured Parabacteroides sp.; assembly: GCA_949289155.1. Taxonomy (GTDB): domain Bacteria; phylum Bacteroidota; class Bacteroidia; order Bacteroidales; family Tannerellaceae; genus Parabacteroides. The sequence goes on along the minus strand of CASEMX010000052.1, from coordinate 6,689 downwards.
ATAAGACAAACGTCCGGAATTACTGATAATCGGATCCAAATAAGGGTTACCCACCGATACGTTCAAACTATCCGTTGTAGCAATACGGGGATTCATCTGGTCCAAACTCGGAGAGACCCGTGTCCGATTGAAATTCAAACGCAATGCATCTTTTTCCCGAAAGCGATATGCCAACGACAAAGAGGGCAATACGGTTACATAATTTTTATGCACATGATTTGAATTACGAAATACCATATCCAATCCCAAAGAAAACATATAAGAGAACTTTCCTTGAGTTATATTTTTCATATCTCCATAAATGTACTCCCGTGTCTCTTGGTATGGAAATTTGCCCTCAGTATCTTCAATCGAAATATTCTGATAATAGGTATTTGAACCTATGTTAAACGCCATTTTATCCGGAATGATAAAATCATAATCCGCTTTGCCTATGACATAATGCTTGTAGGCATTCATATCAATTTCATTGTAATACGCATAAACCGGGCTTTCTTCCCTTCTCCAACCTGAAGGTCCTTGATTGCTATGCCCATAAGCTACCGAAATATCCAAATGCCGTGACTCACTAAAAGTGTGCCGATAAAACACATTATAATTTCCATTAATACTTGTCGATTTTGTTTCTACGTTAATTTGTAACGGTTGCTGTTCATTTCCATTTTCAGAAACAAGACCCGCCTCATTTGTTTTTGTAGAGCTGGGAGCCGTATAGAATGATGCGCCATACGATAAATAATCCTTGTCGGAAATTACCCAATCGCCATTTCCACCTATCCAAAAACTATTCATCCCGTTTTGATTTTTACCGGAATAGGTACGCTCCATACCGCCGTTTTTCGTCCACTGCTCTATATCCGCTTTACCCTCATGGAAAAACCAATCTTGTACAGATAAAAACAATGAGAATTTATCCTTTTCCAAACCGTAAGAAGCCGAATAAACACCAAATTTTAAACTCAGCATCTGCTTAGAAAAAAAATCGGCATATTGCGACAAATCTGTATTCCTCTTCACCCGCAAATTCAAAACGGTAATATTTCCTTCTCCCCCTCTATATTTAGCAGAAGGATTATCCACAACTTCTACCGCTTCTATATTCTTCGGATCTATCATTTGAAAAACTTTTCCCCGACTAATTCCATTAATCAAAATAATGGGAGATGAACCATCTATCATTCTAATTTGTCTATTAGGCAGATCTACCATCAAAGCCGGAATCTCTTGCAAAGCTTCATAAATATTAATCGCTTTTGCTTTTATCTCTTCTGAAAGATAAAAGGTTGTACTCCCCGCCTCCATTTTGACAATATCACTTCTATCCCCTTTCACCGAAAGCTCTTTCAACGCAATAGGATCTTCTTTCAGTTGAATGGAGAAACGCTTATTCCCATCCACTAACAACGAATCTATGTACGTTTTATATCCTAACAACGAATATTGAATACGATAAGATGCCGTCGGCAAACCCTCTATCTCAAAATGTCCTTTCGTATCACTGATTGTACCTGCGGTCAATGTATCTTGAGTAAAGAAAAAAATGGATACATTCGGTAATGGTTCTTTCTTCTCTCCTTGGATATCTCCGGTAACACGGTGTTGGGCTTGAGATTCTATACACAAAAAGAAACACGCTATGCCCAATAGACAACTTTTAAAAAACTCAAAATTCTTCATACTATTTCGATTTAAGAATTATTATTTCCTTTTAATTAAATCAGCGATAAGCATCCTTTACAAACACCCATCTATATATATAACGTTTGAGCCGGAAAATATACTGAGCAAAATATCGACTTTTTTATTTTTGATGTGTTAAAATTTTAATTGACGTTCGCCTTGATATATTTGTTCGGCTCGACCCTCAGATTTGAACGTAAAGAGAACTATTTATTCCCCAAAGAAAAGTTTTGTTTCCTCCTATGAAAAAGTTTAATTGATACAGTATGAAAAGTTCTCTTCTTTAGGGAGGAAATCTTAAAACGCCTGTGGCGTTTATAAAAACGACACAGGCAATTGTAAAAACGCCACAGGCGTTTATAGAAACGACAGTGGCGTTTTAACTTTTCATTCTGTAGCAATACAACTTTTCTTCCCTATACAATTAAACTTTATACAGGCATAAGAGGAACTTTTCTATTGGGAGCTTACTGATAAAAAAGGTTGCTATGGCACAGAAGGAATGAGTCATTAGCAAAAAATGAGGCTTCTATTTTTTTACCAAAGCAGAGAAAAAATACTTACCTTTGCATAAATAACAATCGCAGTATGAGTATAACCAGAATACATATTAATCGAGACATACTTATTTGGGCAGTTGAACGAATAGGAAAAACGGCAGATGAATATGCTCTGGAGAACCCCAAATTTCAACAATGGTTAGAAGGGACAAAACTCCCTACTTTTAAAAATATAGAGCAATTTGCGCAGAAATTTCATGTTCCGTTAGGCTATATGTTTCTTGCAAATCCTCCCCAAGAAGTCTTTCCGATACCCTTTTTCCGTAATCATGTAGATAGATATCATAATATCAATGTCTATGATACCATCATTGAGATGCAAGAACGCCAATCTTGGCTTTCTGCCTATCTCCGTAAAATGAATTTCGAGGAGATTGATTTTGTAGGCACTTTCTCGATAAAAAACGATATACAAGAAGCATGTAATAAAATAAGAGATATTCTACAGGTTCCTCATAATTGGGCATTTGATTATAGGAATGTAGATGACGCTTTGAAGTACATAACGAGAAAAATGGAAGACAAAGGCATTATTGTTAGTTACAATGGCGTCGTAGGCTTTAATAATTCCCGTCCTATTCCTGTTACCGATTGTCGCGGATTCACATTGGTAGATAACTATGCGCCTTTTATCTTTATAAATAGTAAAGATGCCAAAGTCGCCCAGATGTTTACTTTGATTCATGAGTTCGCACATGTTTTAACGGGATATAGTGCAGGATTAGGCGAAATGAATATGGAGCATGCTTCCGACTTAGAGCAATTCTGTGATAAGGTTGCAGCCTATTTTTTAGTTCCAGACTTATTGTTCAGGGAAGCATGGGCTACTGTTGGAGAGAGATATGATGTTTTGTCCAAACGGTTCAAGGTAAGCCGATTTGTATTGGCGCGTAGAGCTATGGATTTAGGATTTATCAACCGTGAACGTTTCTTCTGGTTATATAATCGTTGGAATAATGAACCGCCAATAAAAACGAACGAGCGTCAAGGAGGTAATTTCTACCCCTCTGCCATTAAAAAAAGCAGCCGCTCCTTTTTGATTCACGTAAATAATGCATTAAACAGAAATATGTTACTTCATATGGATGCCTATCGATTGACAGGCTTGAAGGGCGACACCTTTCATAAAATTATAAATTCACCCTTTTTTATCTGAGACTATGAAATATATAATAAAATGTATTCAAATAGAAGACATGTTTAGGGAGATGAAAGAAACCTATTAATTCCCCATGTATAAACAATAAAATCTTCAAGAAGAAGAGAATAAAAACAGCCTTGATAATCCTTTCCGGAAATTACCAAGGCTGTCTTAAAATAGAAAAGTAGTGCTTTCTTTCGTTTAAATCTGCTTGCAGAGTTCTGTCAGCTTTTCGGGAGAGACATTCGATGCAATAATGATGCCCTCATCGTTTACCAAGAAGTTTTTCAACCCCCTTTCCAATCTGTACTTCTTAAAAACGTCCGAACGGCTGCCCTGCCCTTCATGCAACTGCGCTGTTCCATCGAGTTTATCCGCTTTAATGGTTCCCTCAAAGACAGAAGTCTTTTCGTCGAATGAGATGGAATACATCGCGACCTTGCAAGTCGAGGCATTCAATTTGTTCACTTCGTTCCATAACTTGACGTTACGTGCTCTGGATTCCGCATCATAAGCCGCCCAAAAGTTAATCAGCGTATAACGTCCGTCTGGATTCTGGAAATGAATGTTCGATTCATTCCCTTCTACTTGGATTCTCGGAGCAAAGTCGCCCGGATTCACACCCTCTGTCGGCTTTGCGTTTTTAGTTTCGGCGGCTATTCCTAAGAACGCCACTGAAGCTACGAGAAAATAAGCTTTTAGCTTCATACATGGATAATTTATATTAAACATAACCGACAGGGAGAGGTCCCGCCTCTTCCGCGCAAGTCCTTTATCCCTAAAGGGGCTTGGTCGGCTCCTGATTCTCAGGAAAGGGAACGAACGGACTTTCACTAAAGTGCTCACTTTCATTCCCTAAAACGGCGGCAAAGATAAAAGGAAAAGAATTAATGCGGCTTGCGATATATCAATTTCGGCAAATTAACAGGTTTTTTTATATCTTATGCCGGATATTTTAGCATAAAGACCTACATTTGCAAGCAATATGAAAGACAAATTTACACAGATGACGACAGACCCGATACCGGGTTTGATTACCTCTCTGGCTGTGCCTACGATTATCAGCATGCTGATTACGGCATTTTATAACATTGCCGATACCTATTTCGTAGGGAAAATCAATACACAAGCAACGGCGGCAGTAGGCATTGCTTTTTCGGTGATGGCGATTATCCAAGCATTGGGATTCTTTTTCGGGCATGGCTCAGGCAATTATATCTCCCGTAAGTTAGGAGCCAAAGATACAGCCAGTGCTGAAAAGATGGCTTCGACCGGATTCTTCTGCGCATTGATTGTCGGAGCATTGGTCACGTTATTTGGTCTATTATTCCTCTCTCCGCTTTCAAAAGCCTTAGGTTCGACGCCGACTATATTGCCTTATACCGAAAAATATCTGGGGATTGTCTTGTTGGGTGCTCCTTTTATGGCGGCATCATTGGTCCTGAACAATCAAATGCGCTTCCAAGGAAACGCCGTCTATGCGATGGTGGGGATTACCGTTGGAGCCGTAATCAATATCGGATTGGACCCGTTGCTGATATTCACCTTCGGATTAGGAATCAGCGGAGCGGCTATTGCAACCGTTGCCAGCCAAGTATGCAGCTTCCTGCTTCTCTTAGCTATGGAACGCAGAGGGAATAATATCCGAATCTGTTGGCGCAACTTTACGCCTACTCTTTCGATGCTGCAAGAGATTGTACAGGGAGGGACCCCCTCATTGTTCCGGCAGGGATTAAGCAGTGTGGCGACCATCTGCCTGAACCATTCGGCGGGATTCTATGGAGACGCCGCCATTGCCGGTATGTCTATTGTTACGCGGATATGTGCTTTCATCAATTCGTTCGTGATTGGATTCGGTCAGGGCTTCCAACCGGTATGCGGATTCAATTATGGCGCAAAGATTTACTCACGTGTCAAGGAGGGATTCTGGTTCTGCGTACGAGTAGGGTCGCTCTTCCTATTGGTTTGCGCGGTTGTCGGCTTTATTGCAGCCCCGGAGATTATCGAAGCATTCCGGAAAGGAGACCCGGAGGTGATACGGATTGGCACGAATGCCTTGCGCTGGCAACTGGTGTCGCTTCCGTTATGCGCATGGATTGTCTTATGCAACATGATGCTCCAGACCATCCGCAAGCCTATACCGGCAACTATCCTTGCAGCATCCCGGCAGGGGATGTTCTTCATCCCGTTGATTTGGATATTACCGGCTTTCTTCGGACTGAAGGGGGTAGAGATTACGCCGGCTATTGCAGATGTATGTTCTGCCCTGCTGGCTATTCCTTTAACCCGTAAGGTGCTGCTTGAGATGAAATAACCTTATCCCATCATATTCTTTTATATTAATTCTTACGCTTATGTGTACCTTTACTATAACGACCCTCGTCGAGAATTGTGTATATAACAGGAAGCTGCAAGCCGAACATGGCTTATCGCTCTATATCCGTACGCCGGAGTACCGGTTGCTATTCGATACAGGACAAAGCGACCTGCTATTGCGGAATGCCGAGCTGTTGCATATCGATTTGCAAGCGGTGGATTACCTGATTCTCTCGCATGGACATAGTGACCATACCGGAGGCTTGCATGCTTTTCTGGAATATAATCGTAAAGCCAAGGTGCTATGCAAGCGGGAAGTCCTGAACCGGAAGTTCAAGAAGGCACGGGAGAATGGATTGACCGATATCGACCGTCTGGACCTCTCCCGTTTCTGCTTCATCGATAAGACAACGGAACTGAGCAAGCACATCGTGATTGCTACCTCCCTGCCTATCTCCAATCCGGTTGATACTCACTTCGACCAATTCTATACGGAGGTGGAGGGAGAACGTGTGCCGGACCGGTTCGATGACGAATGCGCCCTCTTCCTGACCACTGCCGATACCTTCTCGGTGATTAGCGCCTGTTCGCACCGAGGAATAACGAATGTGATTGCAGAGGGTCGGCGACTCTTTCCCGGTCAGCAACTGAATGCCATGGTGGGAGGTTTCCATATCCATACGGCAGGCGAAGCAAAGTTCGAGGCAATCGCCGATACATTAAAACAGAATCCACCCCAATGCGTCGGCGTATGCCATTGCACCGGAGTGGACCAATATGCCCGCTTTGCGAGCTTATTCCCGGAAGCTACGTTTTACAACCATGTCGGGAAAACGTTCCAGCTTCCGGTAAGATAAAAGAGCAGCCTTCGTTACATATTCCTGTTCCTGAAGCTATCTATCGGGTTGGCATTCGCCGCATGCCAGCTCTGATAAAAGACGGTCAGGAAGGATATCAGCAAGCAGAACACTCCTGCCGCTATGAAGATGAGC
>CASEMX010000051.1 GCA_949289155.1 uncultured Parabacteroides sp. | reverse complement strand
TCCCGCCAGTCCTGCGGCAAATTCAAAAACAATCGTCAACAATGCCCAGCCTATCCCAATCAACCAACCATCTTTGGAGGTAAAGGCTTTTATCATTCGCGGAAGCAGTAGCCAAGTTATCAGAAAAATACATACGCTTAATGTAATCCCGCTAACAAGCAATGCCCATTCCTCTCCGATAGCTTCCACCAATAGATATTCCCGCAGCCCGCCATTGAGGATGGCTACGGGGATAAAGCAAAGCCAGACGAGAAAAGATTTTAGAATGTTCATGTTCTTTTATTATTTATCCATTCCTCCTTCGTCATCCGCATGAAATGCTCCGTGCGGACATCGCCAAGCGGAGACGTCTTGCCTTCTTCCGTATGGTGGAAACGGAAACCGCACTTCTCCATCACACGCCGGGATTTCACGTTGCCGTCATAATACCCGCACCAGACGGCAGTCATTTCCAAATCCTCAAAACACCTTCGCAGCAGGCAACGCACGGCTTCGGGTATCAGTCCTTGTCCCCAATAAGGCACGCCTATCCAATAGCCTATTTCCGCCTCGCCCGATTGCATTTCAGCACTATGCAAACCGTCTCCGAACATGATTCCCACACTGCCTACTGGCTCGTTGGTTTCTTTCAAGACTACGGCATACGTTTCGGGAGCGGCAAATACCGTGCGGATAATTTCTAAACTATTCTCCACAGAGGTATGCGGAGGCCATCCGGCTATCGGACCTATAGCCGGGTCTTTGGCATATTTATATAAAGACGCTGCGTCCGACTCTTGCCAGGCGCGCAAGATAAGCCGTTCGGTAGTCAACCGACAAGTATCCTTTTCCATATATTATATACTGATATGTTTGTGCAAAGATAACGTTTATACATTAGTTCAAAAATAACCTAATATAAAGCATCTTTTATAAGAACAGTCTTCTCAACACCGTCGAGAGCGATTCGTATCCCTACGAAACCTTCTCGACGACGTAGAGAGCAAAGCGTACCACTACGAAACCTTCTCTACGACGTAGAGAGCAAAGCGTACTACTACGAAACCTTCTCTACGACGTAGAGAGCAAAGCGTACCACTACGAAACCTTCTCTACGACGTAGAGAGCAAAGCGTACCACTACGAAACCCTCTCTACGGCGTAGAGAACAAATCGTACTGCTACGAAAACCTCTCTACGGCGTAGAGAACAAATCGTACTGCTACGAAAACCTCTCTACGGCGTAGAGAGCAAATCGTACTGCTACGAAAACCTTCTCGACAGCGTCGAGAGCGATTCGTACGACTACGATTAAGTTTCAATGGGAACGGAGGAAAGGGCAATAAAAAACCCTCTGCATCCATAGACACAGAAGGCTTTTCTTTATGAAAGAGTCGAAAATTTCTTATTTCTTATTACGATTACCGTAACGGCTCATGAACTTATCAACACGTCCGGCAGTATCGACCAACTTAGCCTTACCAGTATAGAACGGGTGAGATGTGTTAGAAATTTCCACCTTTACCAACGGATAAGTAACTCCGTCGATTTCGATTGTTTCTTTTGCATTAATTGTAGAACGAGTAATAAACATATCATCGTTCGACATGTCCTTAAATACTACAGGACGATAGTTTTCTGGATGAATACCTTTCTTCATTGCTTTATTTCTTATTTGTTTTCTTATTCAATACAATTAATAATATGGTAACCGGTATTTTGGGTTGCAAAAGTAAGAAGAACCGGCGAATAAAAAAAGCATTTCCCCCAGTTTTTTATCGGAAAGATGTTTTTTCGGTTATTTTATACTTTCATAGCATCAATTCCAACGGAAATATTATATCTTTGTCTCAGATTTTTAATCATTAACGTAATACATATACAACTATGGTAAGTTACAAAGATTTAGGCTTGGTAAACACGAAAGAAATGTTTGCTAAAGCAATCAAAGGCGGATATGCTATTCCGGCTTTCAACTTTAATAACATGGAACAATTGCAGGCAATCATCAAAGCTGCAGTTGAAACGAAATCTCCGGTTATTCTGCAAGTATCAAAAGGCGCACGTAACTATGCAAACCAGACTTTGCTGCGTTACATGGCAGAAGGCGCTGTAGAATATGCTAAGGAATTAGGCTGCGAAAAACCGCAAATCGTTTTGCACTTGGACCACGGTGATTCATTCGAACTGTGCAAAAGCTGCGTAGATATGGGCTTCTCTTCTGTTATGATTGACGGTTCTCACCTCCCATACGAAGAAAATGTCGCTTTAACGAAGAAAGTTGTTGAATATGCTCATCAGTTCGACGTAACCGTAGAAGGCGAGCTGGGTGTATTGGCTGGCGTAGAAGACGAAGTTTGCGCTGAGCACCATACATACACGAATCCGGAAGAGGTAATCGACTTTGCAACTCGTACAGGCTGCGATTCGTTGGCTATCTCAATCGGTACTTCTCACGGAGCTTACAAGTTCAAACCGGAACAGTGCCATGTTGACCCGGCTACAGGCCGTTTGGTTCCTCCTCCTTTGGCATTCGACGTATTGGATGCAGTAATGGAGAAATTGCCGGGCTTCCCTATCGTACTTCACGGTTCTTCTTCTGTTCCTCAGGAATATGTTGACATGATTAACAAATACGGTGGAAACTTGGAAGCAGCTATCGGTATTCCGGAAGACGAATTGCGTAAAGCAGCTAAGTCGGCTGTTTGCAAAATCAACATCGACTCAGATTCTCGCTTGGCAATGACTGCAGCTATCCGCAAAGTATTCGCTGAGAAACCGGCAGAATTCGACCCGCGTAAGTATTTAGGTCCGGCTCGCGACGAAATGGAAAAACTTTACAAGCACAAAATCCTGAATGTATTGGGTTCTAACGATAAGTTATAATTCCATTCCGATTCGGAAAACGATAAAAGGAACGCCGAAAAGCGTTCCTTTTTTATTTTAATCCGGTTTTACCACGCTCTTGTTGTCGTACTGATTGAATTTCCTCGGCTCAAATTGAAATCAAAGGTAATTCCTAACGTAAAGGTCCGGTCTCTCACATCCATATTCTTAATTAAATGCGTCAGCGTCGGACGATAAGCGGCAACCAATCCGATTGCCGTACGTTGGAACTGTTTCTTCACTCCTAATTCACAACGCAATCCTAAATTTACCGGGCAAAACAGGTCGGAAGATTGTTCATCCAATTCCGGAACGCCGAGTTCTGCCGTTTCCCCTATGCTGATATTCAATTCAGGACCCACCCCTGCATAAAACGTATAGCCATCGTGCGATGTTTTCTTCACATCAAATAGCGTATTCAAAGAAAGGAATGTTCCGGCGAACGTCAAATAATCTTCATTGATTGCAGCTCCGTTACCATCCATATCCAGAAATTTATCTTTTCCTCCCTTTCGTTGGATACCGATATTGCTGGACAGATGAAACCATCCCTTATCCAAATACTCTGCTCCGATAGAAAATTGGAATGGATAGATTTTCTCCGTGAAACGGTCCGGCGCATTCATCGTTTCTATCGGTATCGTCCACCCTCTTAACGAGGAAAAACCAATACCACCCTCTACTTTCAATGTTTGAGCTGACATCGCGAACGAAACGCAAGACAAACAAACAATTCCCCACAAACTTTTCTTTCTCATAATCATTCTATTTATGCATTTTATCATAAAAACGTGAGGCAAGAATGAATATTGCCAGAGAAGAAACCTTTTTTTAATTGAAAAAGATTTTATCAAAAATAATGCTTAACTTGCGAAGCCTTTTGGTAAGTGCAATAAATCGATTCTTATAACAATAAAAAATAAAAATATGAAGAACACTCGTATAGTTGTAAAGCAGCTTGCTTTTCTCCTCGTCGCAGTTCTATTTGCGGCATGCAGCTCGGCTCCCGAAGGAGCTTTGACATTGAACGGTCAAACCCTATCTCCTGATTGGTTTGCAGCAGGAAACACACTGACAATTCCCGGCGGCGAACAATATGTTCAGACAAAAGGAAAATTCAAAAACTTCGAATTGGCTATGCAACTCCGTACGCAGCCCGAAGCAAAGGGTTATATCGCCTTCCATACCGACAAAGAGCTGGTAAAAGGATATAAAGTTGCCATAAATAACGATATTAATGACCCTATCTGGTGGAAAATGACTGGAAGTCTGCTTTCAGTGCGCAATTTGACGAAGGTCTTTATCCCGAATAATACATGGTTCGATATGCGCATCCGGGTTGCAGGACAACATATCGCAGTATATATAAATAATGAACCGGTCGTCGAATATGTTGAACCGACACAGCCCTATCGCATTGCGCCAAATGAGCAGACACGTCTGTCAGAAGGAATATTAGCCTTCGTCAATACCGGCAATCAACCGATAGAATTCCGGAACATTCAGGCAACAGCATTACCGGAAGAGGCTGGCAACGAATCCTTCCCGGTAGTTGCGCTGGACGAACAGACAGACCCCATCATCCGCTTGCACCAAGAAGATTTTCCTGTATTAGATTACCACGTACATTTGAAAGGCGGATTGACTAAAGAACGAGCTGCGCAACAATCGCGGCAAACCGGCATCAATTATGCCATTGCTCCGAATTGTGGAATCGGTTTCCCGGTGACAAAAGACGAAGATATCTATAATTTTATCGATTCGATGCACACGCAACCCTTTATCTTGGCTATGCAAGCCGAAGGACGCGAATGGCTGACCACCTTCTCGGAAAAGGCTCGGAACCAGTTCGATTATGTATTTAGCGATGCACTGACATTCCACGACAATAAAAACCGACGCACCCGTCTTTGGATTAACGACGAGGTTTGGATTGACAACGAACAGCAATATATGGATATGATTGTGGATAAAAGCTGCGGAGTAATCGCCGAACCAATCGATATCTTTGTCAATCCGACCTTCTTGCCCGAACAAATGAACGACCGGTACGATGAATTCTGGACCGATGCCCGTATCCAGAAGTTTGTAGATGCTTTGGTGAAACATGGAAAGGCGTTGGAGATTAACGAACTCTATCGTATTCCTGGAAAACGGATTATTATGAAGGCTAAAGAGGCAGGCGTGAAATTTACTTTCGGTTCGAATAACGTAACACCCGATGTAAGCGATTTAAGTTACAGTTTGCAGATGAAAAAGGAGTGCGATTTGAAGCCGGAAAACATGTATAAGCCCAAGATTAAGGTATTCAAATAATCTATCTTCAACAAAAGGGGGTTTCTGATGATTTTCCGCATGAACAAACCTTGCTCTGGACAAAGTCTCCACTTGGGGCCGGCAAAGTCTCCACTTGTCCCAGACGACCTTTTTATTGTGTTTTCCTGAACAGCAGGAAGGAGGGATTGATGCGTAGATATACGCCTGGCACAGACTGTTTCGATTGAGAGAATATGAGGGTACATCGAAATACAGATATACCCTCTTTTTGCTTTTACTCTATCCTTTTTTCAAAGACATTTCTATGTTTACAAAAAAGCCCGCCGAGAAAGGTCCGATAAACCTTTTCCCTGCGGGCTTCTTAGCTGGTTCTGAAAAATTTATCTATTCTTAGCGATAATCTTTCAAAGTCTTTTGCAACTCCTGTCGAGCAAAAAAGATTCGACTCTTTACCGTCCCCAAAGGCAAATCCAATTTTTCTGCGATTTCATTGTATTTATATCCACTAAGATACATTGAAAAGGGAATTTTCATCTCTTTGCTCAGATGTTCTATCGCTTTAGATATTTCCTGAATCTGGAAAGAACTGTCAGGCGAATCAATTCCCGAATCATTTGCCATATCCAAATTGTACAAATCTACGCTTTGATCGACCATTGTCTGAGTCCGCACTATCTTGTGATAGTTATTGATGAAAATGTTTCGCATAATTGTTAACACCCAACCCTTGAAGTTAACATTGTCAATGAACTTTTCCTGATTATCCAACACTTTTAACGTCGTGTCCTGCATCAGGTCCTGAGCATCGTCCCGATTGGCGGTAAGCATTAAGGCGAAATTCATCATATTCTCCTGAATGCTTAATAAATTTTTCTTGAATTGCAACGCGTTCATGTTTGATATTCAAATTAAGTTAGACATTGCATTAATACATTCGTCGCATCCTTGCAGGAAGCGAGTTTACAAATATACGGATAAAAAAAGGGAATCGCTATTTATTTCAGGTTTTTAATTCAAAATAGCAGATATTTAATGGGAAAAAGAACAATGCCAAGACAGGAAAGTAGCATGTAGGCCTCATTCTCCGAAGTTATAGCCTACTTTCATCTTATATAATATATGTTTATCAGAGACGACATACTCGAATGCACCGATACTTATTAAATCGCTCAAGATTTGTTTTGCGGCAAAAGGGGAAATATGGGCAATTTTACAAAACCGGCTTAGGCTGATATAAGGATGCTCTTCCAAATAGGACAATAAATTCTTCACCGGTTTGGTGAATTTCAAAAGTGTTCCTTGCGATGAACGCGCCTTTTTCCAAGCCAAAACCAACACTTCATTCGCTAAAATATTCTCATCAGCCACTCGGATATAGGCTTTATAGTGTCCCTCCTTATCCGGAGCCAAATAAGGGCGCTCATTCCCCGGCGCGATATAAATTTCCAATACCGTTTTTCCGTTTACATCCCACTTAGTTGCCGTAAAATCAACCTGAGGACGAGTATAAATATTCGATGCTGCCTCTATCATATAGTATTCCTCTTCACTCCGCACGCCCGAAATATTCCCATTATCCTTTACTCCGATCAGAAGACGCCCTCCGTCTGTATTTGCAAAGGCACTAAGTGTCCGGGCAATCTTTCGGCTGTCGCTAACTTCAAACTTAAAGTCAAGTTGTTGGTGCTCTCCTTGCTCAATAAGTAATTGTAATGGATGCTTCTTTATCATTTTGTTTCCTTTTTCGCGATACAAAAATAAAATAAATACATAACTTTGCCAACAAAAAAGGAAAGAAGCTATGTCTGAAGGTTCTTCATTGATTTCTGATCTTGCCGTCATTTTGATTTGTGCTGGATTAGTGACAGTTCTCTTTAAATGGTTAAAACAACCTGTCGTACTCGGTTATATCGTTGCCGGAATAATTACCGGACCGGCTTGCCAAATAACGCCGACAGTAACGGATCCTGAAAGTATCCGAATATGGGCGGATATTGGGGTTATCTTTCTCCTTTTTACATTAGGTCTGGATTTTAGCTTCAAAAAGTTGATGAAAGTAGGAGGGACTGCTATTACCGGAGCCATTACAATCGTTGCAGGGATGATGTTTGTCGGATATGCAACAGGATTGGCTTTGGGTTGGGGTCATATGAACGCTTTGTTTTTAGGAGGCATGCTATCAATGTCCTCAACTACGATTATTTTTAAGGCATTTGATGATATGGGATTGCGCGAACAACGATTTGCCGGAGTTGTTTTAGGGATTTTGGTTGTCGAAGACCTATTCGCTGTCCTGATGATGGTATTATTATCTACATTGGCCGTCAGCAAACAGGTAGAAGGAATGGAGCTATTGAACAGCGTAGTCAAGTTAGGCGTCTTTCTGCTGTTTTGTTTTGTAATTGGAATCTACTTAATTCCCTCCGTATTGAAATCTTTTCGGAAATATCTGAATGATGAGACACTATTAATCGTTAGTGTTGGACTTTGCCTCTGTATGGTCCTGATTGCGACAAAAGCAGGATTCTCTTCTGCCTTGGGTGCTTTTATCATGGGTTCTATTTTAGCGGAAACTGTCGAAGCAGAACATATCGAACGACTCATTAAACCGGTCAAAGACCTCTTTGGCGCAATATTTTTTGTCTCAGTTGGCATGTTAATTGACCCACAGTTATTATGGGAATATAAAATTCCGATTTTGATTCTTACACTAATTGTCATGGTAGGGCAAATATGTTTCGGAACATTCGGTGTTCTCTTGTCAGGACAACCTTTGAAAATAGCTGTCCAATCAGGATTCTCATTAGCACAAATCGGAGAGTTCGCCTTTATCTTGGCATCATTAGGATTGTCCTTAAAAGTCACTGACCATTTCCTCTACCCTATCGTCGTTGCCGTATCGGTTGTTACCACCTTTTTTACCCCTTATATGATTCGTTTTGCCGAGCCGGCGTACAAACGGATAGAGGACTGTATTCCTGAACGTTGGCTTCACGCATTAGAGCGATACTCATCCGGATCCTCAACTATCCATCAAAAGAGCGATTGGGACAAACTAATAAAATCATTATTACGGATTGTTGCAACCTATGCCTCCGTCTCAGTCGTATTAATCTTCGTTTGGCTGCAATATGTTTCACCGCAGATTGTTCTACGGATTCCGGGATGGCAGGGAAATCTGCTATCATTAGGACTAATCTTAGTCCTCATTTCCCCATTACTCCGAGCTATTATCATGAAGAAAAACCATTCTCCGGAATTTCAACGACTTTGGAATGACAATATGTTCAATCGCGGTTCGTTGGTATCGTTGATTTTGGTGCGTATCCTCCTCTGTATCGCACTGGTAATGATTCCCATCACCCGATTATTGAATGCCGCCGTCGGTTACCTGTGGCTTATCGCCGCATTAATGATTGGTTATGTTATTTTCTCCAAGAAACTAAAAAAACGCTCCATACTAATGGAACGCCGGTTCTTTACGAATTTATCTGCGAGGGAAATAGAAGAGGAAAAACATGCAACCATTAATCCTAATTTTGCGAACCATATGTTGGAACGTGACCTTCATTTGGCCGATTTCGAGGTAAAGCAAAACTCTTTAAGCGTTGGAAAAAGTCTGAAAGAGCTTAATTTCCGTAAATTATGCAATGTGAATGTCGTAACAATCCTACGCGGGGAAGAACGTATCAATATCCCAGGAGGAAACGAACGACTTTATCCGTTCGACAAAATAATCGTTGCAGGCTCGGACGAAGACTTAGAACATTTTCGTTCCTATGTAGAAGAAAAACTGCACGTACATAAACCGGCTCCGACCGATACGCAAGAAGTAAGCATCGAACAATTTCAAATTCAGAAAGGCTCGAAACTTATAGGATGTACCATTCAAGACTCTGGCCTCCGGGAGAACGCAAAATGTTTAGTGATTGGCATCGAACGGGGGACAACCTCTTTGAAAAATCCGTTACCGTCCACTATTTTTGCTGAAGGAGATTTGGTCTGGGTTGTCGGAGAAAAACGAAAAATTGCCAATTATGATTTATAAAACAATCGCCCGTTTGTAAAACGAAACGGCTCCCAAAAGAAAAACAAACAAATTAATTAAAACAGATATATTCAAATGAGATTTATAGGAATTATTCCCGCCCGCTACGCATCTACTCGTTTTCCGGGTAAACCGCTGGCAGATATGGATGGAAAATCCATGATTCAACGGGTATATGAACAGGTAAAAGATACGGTCGATGCTGTTTATGTGGCAACCGACGACCAACGCATCGAACAAGCGGTCAAGAATTTCGGTGGAAATGTGGTCATGACTTCGGATAAACACAAGAGCGGAACAGACAGATGTTATGAAGCTTACCAAAAAGTAGGCGAAGATTTTGACGTCGTAATTAATATTCAAGGTGACGAACCCTTTATTCAACCGAAACAAATTGAAACAATAAAAAATTGCTTCACAGATAACAGCGTACAAATAGCCACATTGGTCAAACCTTTCCGTCCGGAGGATGATTTTGAGAAAGTGTTGTTCAATCCTAATTCGCCGAAAGTGGTCATTAATCGCAATCAAGAAGCCATGTATTTCAGTCGCTCGGTCATTCCTTACATTCGCGGGAAACATTTCTCTGAATGGCTTCCAAATCATACCTATTATAAACATATCGGAATGTACGCTTATCGGGCAGACGTATTGGCCCAAATTACGAGTTTACCGCAATCGCCATTAGAACTTGCCGAAAGTTTGGAACAGCTACGCTGGTTGGAAAATGGTTATAAGATAAAAGTCGGCATTACGGACATCGAAACAATCGGAATAGACACGCCGGAAGACCTCGCAAAAGCGATTGAAGTTTTGCGTCGATAGGACAAAATCATTTTTCCGTTTTAGGAATTTCTTTAAAAGGCAGGATGCGCAAGCCTATTTCCTGAATGCCGACAATAAGGCTATCGCGCATTCCTTGCCGGAAACTGAACGTATATTGTCCGGGACAAGGAAAGCGATAGTTTTCTCGGATGGGAAAAGTCGATTCATAAAGAGAAATGCCGTGCCCATACCATTTTCCGAACTCATCTGCCAAAAGACATTCAATCGTATCGCGGACTAATGGTCCAATGGGCGGTTCTTCGTTACTGAATAACCACAAATTTTGGTACGGATACCGATTATTATTCCGAATATCCAACAAAACCGTATAAGCAGTCGTTGTATCTTCTACGAAAAACGTGAAATAATATACTTTGCTCTTCTCCCATGCCGTATCTTGAATCACCTGATATTGGAAATACAGGGCATTTTCGGAACAGGAAAAGAGCAAACTGCAAACAAACAGTAACAGGCAACTAATTTTCTTGCGATTTCGCATCTTTCGGCTTGTTTGGATTCTGCTGTTGTTTGTTCGGTTTACCACTATTCGCCTGCGGTTGCGGTTTCTGCTTTGGACGATTATTATTCCGGTTGTTATTTTTCGGCGCATTATTGGCATTCGCATTACTCGTTTTTTTCGTTTCCTGCGATTTCTTCTCTCCCGATTGATTTTGCTGTTTCGGTTGATTCTGCGCTGGTTTCGGTTGCGCCTGCTGATTGCTATTGCTTACCGCCTTTTCCGTTTTTTCATTATTGGCATTCGCATTATTTCCGGAACGTTTCTTCTTCTTTTTCTTCGAAGCGGTATTATCAAAACGGGTTACGCTATCTTGTCCTAAGATATCCTGCGCATCACGTTTGGGCTGCGATTTTTCTTCGGTTCCCAAGGTTTCAGGCTTTATTCCCTTCTTATTCATGTTGATAATATCAAACGCCCGCTGTGCAGAAATCGTCACCAAGTTTGCTGCAATCGATTTATCTGTCGAATAAGTAATCTCCCGCTTAAAGATATCCGTTTTAAAATGGTAATAAGTATTATCTTTTGTCTCCAGAACTATCTCGCGCGAAGGCAAACGCTTCTGGGCTTCCACATATACATCCACTTCATAATTGATACAACACTTCAGTTTGGCGCATTGTCCTGCCAATTTCTGCGGATTCATGGAAATATCCTGATAACGTGCCGCACCCGTCGCTACGGAAACGAAACTGGTCATCCAACTCGAACAACATAACTCGCGCCCGCAAGGACCTATTCCCCCGATACGTCCGGCTTCTTGCCGCGCACCGATTTGTTTCATCTCGATTCGCACCCGAAAAGCTTCCGCCAAGACCTTAATCAATTGACGGAAATCCACCCGTTCATCCGCTATATAATAGAATATCGCCTTATTGCCGTCGCCTTGGTACTCCACGTCACCAATCTTCATATCCAAACCCAAGCTCGCTGCAATTTGCCGCGAACGAATCATCGTCTCATGCTCTTTGGCTTTTGCCTCTTCATACTTATCCAAATCCGTTTGCCGAGCTTTCCGGTAAATCTTCTTCGGCTCTTGGTCCATCCGGACATTATTCTTCCGCATCTGCAGCAAAACCAATTTCCCCGTCAACGTAACCATTCCGATATCATGACCGGGATTCGCCTCAACCGCTACCATATCTCCTTTTTCCAATGGGATATGTGTATTATTCAGATAATATCCTTTGCGTGTATTCTTAAATTGAACCTCCACAAAGTCGGTCGCATTCTCCGCATCCGGGACTCCGCATAACCAATCGTAAGTATTCAATTTATTATTTTGTACTTTGCTGCAACCCTTCGCACTCATGCCGCAGCCTTTGTTATCTAATTTAAAATCCATAATTTGTCGCTGAAAATATATATATTTCTTCGATAGTCAGGCAAAGGTAATACTTTCTATTGAGAAACAATTTAATTTTTCTCTTTATCTTTGCACGACAAAAACATATATAATTATATGGCATCTTCAAAAGAAATGACGGCGGGCGCATCCTTGCCGCTTATTTTTAACTTCACGTTGCCGCTTCTGTTAGGCAATTTGCTTCAACAAACCTACTTTCTCATCGACGCGGCTATTGTCGGCAAATTTTTAGGGATAAACGCACTCGCTTCTGTCGGGGCAAGCACATCGGTGGTCTTTTTGATTTTAGGTTTCTGTAATGGTTGCTGCTGCGGATTCGGCATTCCGGTCGCACAGAAATTCGGGGCGCGGGATTACCAGACAATGCGCCGGTATGTTTCTGTCGGATTGCATTTGGCGGCGGTCATGTCGGTGGTTATTGCCATCGTGACCAGCCTTTTCTGCTTTGACATCTTGCGGCTCATGCAAACTCCGGAGAATATCTTCCGCGACGCTTACCTGTTCTTGCTGATTACCTTCATCGGCGTCCCCTGCACCTTCTTTTATAATCTGTTGGCAAGCATAATACGCGCATTAGGAGACAGTAAGACGCCGTTCTATTTCCTGTTATTCTCTACGATACTGAATATCGTCTTGGACCTGTTCTTCATTTTGCTGTTAGGCTGGGGAGTCATGGGCGCGGCCATCGCCACGGTATTTTCGCAGGGCGTATCGGCGGTATTATGTTACTTCTATATGTACAAACATTTCCCGATAATGCAGACCTCCAAGGAAGAGAAACGGTTCGACTCCGCTTTGGCGCGCACGCTTATCGCTATCGGTGTGCCGATGGGATTGCAATTCTCCATCACCGCCATCGGCAGTATCATGCTGCAAAGCGCGAACAATGCGCTCGGCACGGCGTGCGTGGCGGCATTTACCGCGGCGATGCGCATCAAGATGTTTTTCCTGACACCGTTCGAAAGTTTAGGTATTGCGATGGCTACCTACGTCGGCCAGAACTATGGGGCCGGGAAACCGGAGCGCGTTTGGCAGGGGATTAAATCGAGTTCGTTGATGATGGCGATTTATGCGGTGTTCACCTTTATCGTGCTGATAGGCTTCTCCCGGCAAATGCTTTATCTGTTTGTCGACCCCAATGAATTGGAAATCCTGAAAGACGCCACACTCTTCTTGCACATTACGGCGGTCTTTTTCCCGTTAGTCGGGATTCTTTGCATTTTGCGCTATTCCATTCAGGGAGCGGGATTCACCAACTTGGCGATGTTCTCCGGAGTGGCAGAGATGATTGCCCGGATTCTGGTCAGCGTGATTGCCGTGCCGATTTGGGGGTATCTGGCGGTCTGCTTCGGTGATTCCACCGCTTGGCTCTTTGCGGATTTGTTCCTTATCCCTGCCTTTTTCTATGTATATAAGCGAATCAAACTCATTAAAAAAACTGATATATGATGAAACAATCCTTTTTAATTGCAGCAGCGGCGTTACTGTTGGCGGGATGCGGACAGACAACGCAGAAACAGGAGCAGGCGCAGAAACCGTCTGCCACGGAAGCGGCTTCCAATGAGACGAAAACTGTCCGGTTGGGAGATGTAAACGTCACTTGGCTCCCGGATGTCGTGAACAAACAATCGACGAAGACCTTCCCGGATGCCGACCCGAACTTAATCGACAGCTTGGGATTGCAGGAGGGCATCCCCTCTTCCATCGGTACGTTCTTGGTCGAATCGAATGGCACGCAAATCCTTTTCGACACCGGCTTGGGCAAGGAGAACAGCGCAGTGCTTGCGCAACTCGACTCCATGGGCATTAAGCCGACGGACATCAAATATCTTTACCTGACGCATTTGCATGGCGACCACATCGGAGGCATGATGCGCGGCGAGGAAAAGGTGTTTCCGAATGCCGCCGTCTATCTCGCGCAAGAGGAATATGACGGGTGGATGAAGATGCCGGCAGAGAAAAACGCGCAGGCGGTGAAAACGCTGACGGCGTATAAAGAGCAGTTGCATCTGATTGCCTTCGGGGATACGTTGCCGGGAAATGTCGTGGCCATCAATGCCGTCGGGCATACGCCGGGACATACGGTTTATCAAGCCGGCAAGTTGCTTATCGTGGGCGATATCCTGCATGGCGTCGCGCTCCAACTGGCGAATCCCGACATTTGTCCGACCTACGACATGGACAAGGCAAAGGCCATCGAATCGCGCAAGCGTATCCTGAAGTATGCGGCGGACAACGGGCTGACGATGGCGGGAATGCACTTCCCCGCTCCGGGATTTATTAAATAAAAGGGTCATGTGACCGGTCGCATGGCGCGCGTAGTAGTACGCAGAGGCGTTGCACCGGTGCATGGGCTTGGCGAACTACTTCGCCGACGTCTTGCACCGGTGCATAGGCTTGGCGAACTACTTCGCCGACGTGTTGCACCGGTGCATGGGCTCCGCGTACTACTTCGCCGACGTCTTGCACCGGTGCATGGGACCGGTGCATGGGCTCCGCGTACTACTTCGCCGACGTCTTGCACCGGTGCATGGGCTCCGCGTACTACTTCGCCGACGTCTTGCACCGGTGCATGGGCTTGGCGAACTACTTCGCCGGCGTTGCACCGGTGCATAGCGCGTGAATTAAATAAAAAATGTTATTATATGACCGGTTACATACGTCTTATCCTACCTATTTCTTGAATACCAAATAAACGGCGGCGACCAGAAAGACAAATGCCAGCGCGTGGTTCCATTTGAGCGACTCGCCCTTGAACGCCAGTGTGCTGAAGACGACGAAGACCACCAGCGTGATGACCTCTTGTATTACTTTCAGCTGGATAAGGCTGAACGGTCCGCCGTTGTCGCGGAAGCCGATGCGGTTGGCGGGCACTTGGAAGCAATACTCGAAAAAGGCGAGCAACCAGCTGAACAGAATCACGCCTATCAGCGGCAGATGCTCGAACCAGCTGAATTGTTGCCGCATTTTCAAATGGCCGTACCACGCGCACGTCATAAAGATGTTGGAGACAATCAACATCAAAATCGTATAAACTCCTTGCATATCTATTTCTTTTTGGGTAAATAATCGGGTTGGATATGGGTCATGCTGCTCCAGAGGCTGTGGCGCGCGTCGGGATTGATGGCCTCGAGGCGGGCCAGTATCTCTTTCATCTCTTTCCGGCTGGAACCGGATTCGTAGGGGCAGTTTTTGAGCTGCCGCTTATATCCGCGCTGTGCGGCGAGCGCCGTCAAGTCCTTTTCGCTGACTAAACAGAGCGGGCGGATGATTTCCATCGCGAATTTGTTCATGGTCAGTTTCGGCGGCATCGTCCCGAACGCGCCCTGATGGGTCAGGTTCATCAAGAGCGTCTCCAAGATATCGTCCTGATGATGCCCCAGCGCAATCTTGTTGCAGCCGTTCGCCTTGGCAATTTCGAAGAGCGCCTTCCGGCGGGTCCACGAACAGAGGAAGCAGGGCGACTTGCGCGTATCGGTCGAGGCGTCGAACGAGGTCTCATGCAGGACCAAGGGAATCCCCTGCCCTTCTGCCAGCTGCCTGAGGTAGTCCACATCGGAAGCGTAAGGGATATTGCGCATCACGACATGCACCGCCAGCAATTCGAACTTCGGACGGAAGATGCGCGACCGGCGTCCCAACAGCTCCATCAACGCCAGCGAATCCTTTCCGCCGGACAGCCCGATAAGGATTTTATCGCCATCGTCAATCAAGCCATACTCCCGGATAGCCCGGCGGACCTTGTCGTCCACTTTACGCCATAACCGCTCCTCTTCTGTCTGTTTTCCCATACCTTTCAAATAAAGCGGTGCAAAGATACGAAAAACATGATGCCGGTTTTCGATTTATCCGTATCTTTGAAGCACAATTTTAGTATCACAAGATAAAGAAATATGAAAAAGTTAGCGACAAAGGTGCTTTATTCGGTGGGAATCGCCCTGCTATGCGGTTCCTTGCAGGCACAAACCCTGAACGAAGCCAAGAAATTATATAACGAAGGACAATATGCCGAAGCGAAACCGACGTTCGAGAAGTTGGTCAAGCAATCGCCCAGCAATTCGTCCTACAATTTGTGGTACGGCGTATGCTGTTTTGAAACCGGCGAGATAGAAAAGTCGGAGAAGTACCTCACCTTCGCCGTGAAGCGCCGGCAAATCGAAGCGTTCCGCTATATGGGCGAGTACCAGTTCCTGCATTACCAGTTCGAAAAGGCTATCGAGATGTACGAGCAGTATATCAAATTCCTCAACCAGAAGAAACGCGATACCGAAGCTGCCGAACTGCGGCTGGACCAGCTCAACGATGCGCAGCGCATGATGGAGCGGGTGGAGAATGTCCAGATTATCGACAGTATGGTCGTGGATAAAGCGGACTTCCTCTCGGCATATACCCTCAGCGAAGAGATGGGGACGCTCGCCACGTATGCCGATTTCTTCCAAACCGGCGAAGCTATCCAATCGGATGTATTCATGAACCAGAAAGGAGACAAAATCTATTATGCCCGTCCTACCGACGAAGGGAGATATGCGCTCTTCACCAAATCGAATCTGTTGGACCAATGGGCGGACGAAAAGGCGCTGACCATGAACAGCGACAGCGGAAGCAACCATAACTATCCGTTTGTCATGCCGGACGGCGTCACCCTCTATTTCGCTTCCGAAGGCGACAACTCGCTGGGCGGATATGACCTGTTCGTCACACGTTATAACATGAATTCGGATACCTACCTCGCTCCCGAACAGCTGGGGATGCCGTTCAATTCGCCCTATAACGATTATATGATGGTCTATGACGAGGTAAAGGGATTGGGCTGGTTCGTCTCCGACCGCTTCCAACCGGAGGGAAAAGCCTGCGTTTACCTGTTTATCCCGAACGAAACGCATAGCCGCGTGGAGACGGAGGATATAGAAGTGAAGCGCGCACGTGCCGCCATCTGTTCCATCCAAGAGAGCTGGGTGGCTGATGCCGATTATTCCGGGCAAATTCAGTTGGCACACGAAGCCATCCCTTATGGAAAGCCGAAAATCGAAAAGGATTTCGAGTTTGTGATACAAGACGACAAAGTGTATTATACGTGGGATGAGATAAAATCGCCGGAGGCAAAATCGATTTACCAAAAAGCGGTTGCACTAAAGAAAGAAATCGCCGTGTTGGAAAAGAAATTGGATGCCCTGCGGATGGATTATACGGCAGCGGCAAGCACCGGGCGGAAAGAACAAATCGGCGAGAATATCCTAAATTCCGAAGAAAAGTTGAACAATCTCTTGCCGCAAGTTGTTGAGTTAGAAAAACAGGCTCGCAATGCCGAGATAATCTATTTAAATAAATGATAAGCTTATGATATCCCAACTTATTATCCTCGTGCTCCTCATGATTGCCGCCATTCTCTTGGGACTGGCTGAAATCTTTTTCTTCCCGGGAATCACCTTGGCGGGACTGAGCGGAATTTTATTTGCCGGAGGCGGATTATACTACGCATATAACCTCAGCACAGCGATAGGGAACTGGACATTGCTGCTGTCGATTGCCGCGTTCGTAGCCGGTTTCATCTGGTTTATGCGCTCGCGCTCCCTAAATAAAATCGCTTTGCACACGGATGTGGATTTCCGCTTGCAATCCAGCAAGGAGTTAGGCATAAAAGCCGGAGACGAAGGAATATCGATGTCGAGATTAGCACCGATAGGCAAAGCCAATATAGGGGATATCACCGTAGAAGCCAAATCAGAAACCGGATTTATCGACGAGAATACCCCGATTGTGGTAGTCCGCGTGGAGGGATATAACGTAATCGTCCGGAAAAAATCCTAAGAGAAACTATCAGATTATTCATTATTCATTTATAAAACAATTTGTATGCTATGATGGACACTGCTTTTTCAACATTTCCATTCATTGTGGCAGGCGCGGTAGTTCTGCTGCTTATTATCTTCTTTTATTATGTGCCGTTCCTGCTTTGGATATCGGCAAAGGTTTCGGGAGTCAACATATCGCTGCTCCAGCTATTTTTAATGCGTATCCGTAAGGTTCCGCCTTATATTATCACGCAGGCAATGATTGAAGCCCACAAAGCCGGGCTGAAAACGTTGACGCGCGACGAATTGGAGGCTCATTACTTAGCGGGCGGACATGTCGAAAAGGTAGTCCATGCGCTGGTTTCGGCTTCGAAAGCGAACATCGAACTGACTTTCCAAATGGCCACCGCCATCGACTTGGCAGGACGTGATGTATTTGAGGCTGTACAGATGTCCGTAAATCCGAAAGTAATCAATACCCCGCCGGTTACTGCCGTTGCGAAAGACGGAATCCAGTTAATTGCCAAGGCCCGCGTTACCGTGCGTGCAAACATTAAACAATTAGTCGGTGGAGCAGGCGAGGAAACTGTACTGGCGCGTGTCGGTGAAGGTATCGTCTCTTCGATCGGTTCGTCTGAATCGCACAAGTCGGTGTTGGAGAATCCGGATTCTATCTCCAAATTGGTTTTACGGAAAGGCTTGGATGCCGGGACTGCGTTTGAGATTCTCTCCATCGATATTGCCGATATCGATATAGGCAAGAACATCGGTGCGTATCTGTTGATGGACCAAGCGCAGGCGGATAAAAATATCGCCCAAGCGAAGGCGGAAGAGCGCCGTGCGATGGCGGTTGCATTAGAACAAGAGATGAAAGCAAAGGCACAAGAGGCCCGTGCGAAAGTAATCGAAGCGGAAGCCGAAGTGCCGAAAGCGATGGCGGATGCCTTCCGTTCCGGCAATTTAGGCGTTATGGATTATTATCGAATGAAGAATATCGAAGCAGATACGACGATGCGCGAAGCCATTGCCAAACCTTCGGCTACCTCTTCGCCCAATAAGCCGCTAAAAGAATAGACAAATGAAAATCATTCCTGCATCTGAACTGATTATTAATGCCGACGGCAGTGTATTCCACCTGCATCTGAAGCCGGAACAATTGGCTGAACGAGTGCTATTGGTCGGAGATCCGTCGCGCGTGACGATGGTAGCTTCCTTTTTCGACACGAAAGAATGTGAAGTATCCAATCGGGAATTCCATACCGTTACCGGAACCTACAAAGGAAAGCGTATCTCTGTGGTTTCGCATGGTATCGGGACAGATAATATCGACATCGTGATTACGGAATTGGATGCACTGGCTAACATCGACTTCAAAACACGCGAAATAAAGCCCTATTTCCGCCAATTAACCCTTGTGCGCGTCGGGACAAGCGGAGGCCTGCAACCATTTACGCCGGTCGGCAGCTACGTAGCCGCAGTAAAATCAATAGGATTCGACGGTGTCCTTTATTTCTACGGAGGGAATGAAGCCGTACGCGACATTTCTTTCGAAACAGAACTGCTCAAACAACTGGAGTGGTGTATCCCTCAGGTCCGCCCCTACGTAGTTACGGCAGACGAATCGTTAGTCCGTCAAATTGTCCAAGAGGATATCGTACACGGGGTGACTATTGCGGCGAACGGATTCTATGGTCCGCAAGGGCGAGAGTTACGGCTTCCGTTGGCTGACCCGGAACTGAACCATAAAGTTGAGGCTTTCGAGTGGAAAGGTTATCGGATTACCAATTTCGAGATGGAGAGCTCTTCGTTAGCCGGATTATCTGCCCTCATGGGCCACCGTGCCATGACCGTATGTTGCATTATTGCTGGACGTCTGTCCGAGAATATGAACACGGAATACAAAGATTCTGTGCGCGGACTCATCGAAAAGGTTTTAGACCGCATCTGAATCAGCATGAAAAGGCATCGGACAAGCAGCCGGATTGAAGAAGAGAAACGTATCGTCGCACTGATGATACAAATCTATTGCCGGAAAAAAGAAAAGAACAAGGAGCTGTGCACCACGTGCCGCTCCTTGTTAGCTTATGCCCACGAACGTCTGGAACGATGCAAGTTCGGCGAAGAAAAAACCGCTTGCCAGCATTGCCCTATCCATTGCTATAAACCGGATATGCGGAAACGTATGCGGGAAGTCATGCGTTTCAGCGGACCTCGTATGTTATTTTATCACCCCTTAGTCGCATTCCGACACTTGCTTAAGAAATAAAAGAATTCCTATTTCTTCCGATTTTTTGCATGAACAATGAATAAAAATTCATACATTTGCAGCCTCTATTGAATATTTATACAGAAATGAGTACAAAGAAAGAGCGTTTGGAAGCGATTTGCCGGATTATCGGCGCAGAGCCTATCCATAATCAGGAGGAACTGATGAGGCGATTGGACGAAATGGGGTTTGCCGTCACACAAGCGACACTTTCCCGCGACATACGTCAATTGAAAGTGGCAAAAGTACACGACACAAACGGGACTTATGTTTATCGTTTGCCCGAACCAATAAAGACAAAAGCAGTCTCGAATCCGCATCCGAACATTGAATTTTCGGGGAACTTGGCTGTAATCAAGACACGCCCCGGTTATGCAATGGGCATCGCTTCAGACATTGATACGCACGCTCCCAAAGAAATATTGGGAACCATCGCCGGAGACGACACGATTCTGGTCATCCCGCGCGAAGGTTTCAACCGAAAAAGTATCATGGAAGCGTTGGCGCACTATATATAACATAAAATAAGGAATAAGAAAAAGGAAGATAAGAATAAAAATGGAACAACAAGGACAAATAGATGTCATGGTTGCGGAGGCAAGTCACGAAATATATGTAGATACAATCCTCGAAACCATTCGGGAAGCCGCGAAAAAGAGAGGAACGGGGATTGCCGAACGCACGCACGAATATGTTGCCCAGAAAATGAAAGAGGGAAAGGCTGTAATTGCCTTAGATGGCGATACCTTCGTCGGTTTTAGCTATATCGAATCGTGGGGGAACAAACAATATGTCACGACTTCCGGATTAATTGTGCATCCGAACTATCAAGGGAAAGGCATTGCCAAACGTATCAAGGAAATGACCTTTCAGTTGGCACGGATGCGTTGGCCTCATGCCAAGATATTCAGTTTGACATCGGGAGCGGCGGTGATGAAGATGAACACCGAATTAGGCTATGTGCCGGTAACCTTTGCCGATTTGACAGACGACGAATCTTTTTGGCGCGGATGTTTAGGATGTATCAACCACGATATCCTCGAACGTACCAACCGAAAGTATTGCATCTGTACCGGAATGCTTTATGACCCGGAAACACATAAACAACAAGAAATTAAAAATTAAGAATTAAAACAGATATGGAACAAAAAAAGAAGAAAGTAGTTGTCGCATTCAGCGGCGGGCTGGATACATCATTCACGGTCATGTATCTGGCGAAGGAAAAAGGTTATGAAGTGTATGCCGCTTGTGCCAATACGGGCGGATTCAGCGCCGAACAATTGAAGCAAAACGAAGAGAATGCTTACAAGTTGGGCGCAACAAAGTATGTAACCTTGGACGTGACGCACGAATATTACGAGAAGAGCCTGAAGTTCATGATCTTCGGGAATGTGCTCCGCAACGGGACTTATCCTATCTCGGTCAGCTCGGAGCGTATTTTCCAGGCATTGGCGATTGCCCGCTATGCGAACGAGATTGGCGCGGACGCGATTGCCCACGGTTCGACGGGCGCTGGAAACGACCAAGTGCGCTTCGACATGACCTTCTTGGTGCTGGCTCCGAACGTGGAAATCATCACGCTGAGCCGCGATTACGAAATCAATTACCTGAAGGAACATGGCTTCGTGGCCGACTTCACCAAGCTGAAATATTCTTATAATGTGGGCTTGTGGGGCACGTCGATCTGCGGAGGCGAAATCCTCGATTCGGCGCAAGGCTTGCCTGAATCAGCTTATTTAAAGCAAGTAAAGAAGACAGGGAGCGAGCAACTTCGCCTGACCTTCGAGAAGGGCGAGCTGAAAGCCGTCAACGATGAGCGCTTCGACGACCCGATCAAAGCCATCCAGAAAGTAGAAGAGATTGGCGCGGCTTACGGCATCGGCCGCGATATGCACGTGGGCGATACGATTATCGGCATCAAAGGACGTGTCGGCTTCGAGGCGGCAGCGCCTATGCTCATTATCGGCGCGCACCGATTCCTGGAGAAATATACGTTGAGCAAATGGCAACAATACTGGAAAGACCAAGTGGCAAACTGGTACGGCATGTTCCTCCACGAAAGCCAGTACTTGGAACCAGTGATGCGCGATATCGAAGCCATGCTTCAAGAGTCGCAACGCAACGTGAACGGAACGGCCATTCTCGAACTCCGTCCGCTCTCGTTCTCGACCGTCGGCGTCGAATCCGAAGACGATTTGGTGAAGACGAAGTTTGGCGAATATGGCGAAATGCAGAAGGGCTGGACGGCCGAAGACGCCAAAGGCTTCATCAAAGTGCTCTCTACGCCGCTCCGCGTCTATTATACGAACCATAAGGACGAGCAAATATGATTAAAGTAGGAATTATAGGCGGAGCAGGTTATACGGCAGGCGAGTTGATTCGCCTGCTAATCAACCATCCGGACGTGGAAATCGCCTTTATAAACAGTTCCAGCAACGCGGGCAACCGGATTACGGACGTTCACGAAGGCTTGTATGGCGAGACGGACATGCGCTTTACGGCCGAGCTCCCGTTGGATGAAATCGATTGCCTCTTCTTCTGTACGGCGCATGGCGACACGCGGAAGTTTATGGAATCGCACGTTGTCCCCGAAGAGGTCAAGATTATCGACCTCTCGATGGATTACCGCCTCAAGAGCGAGGAGCACGATTTCGTCTATGGTTTGCCGGAATTGAACCGCCGGGCGATTTGTTCGGCAAAGCACATTGCCAATCCGGGTTGCTTCGCGACATGTATTCAATTGGGCGTACTTCCTTTGGCTAAGCATTTGATGCTGAATTCAGACTTGCACGTGAATGCCATTACAGGCTCGACCGGCGCCGGCGTGAAACCGTCGTCCACTTCCCACTTCAGTTGGCGGAACGATAATATCTCGATCTACAAGCCGTTCACGCACCAACATTTGGCGGAAATCAACCAGAGCTTGGTGCAGTTGCAGAACAGCTTCGCGAGCCAGATCAACTTCATTCCGGTGCGGGGCAACTTTTCGCGCGGCATTTTTGCAACCACTTATTTGGATTGCAAGATTGAGTTGAGCGAAATCCAGCGCATTTACGAAGAGTATTATAGCGACCATTCGTTCACGTTCTTCGTAGACAAGAATCCGGATTTGAAGCAAGTGGTCAACACCAACAAGTGCTTAATCTACTTGCAGAAGTATGAAGACAAACTGTTGATTGTCTCCATGATTGATAATCTGCTGAAAGGCGCCAGCGGGCAGGCCGTCCATAATATGAATCTAATGTTCGGATTGGAAGAAACGGTGGGATTGCATTTGAAACCAAGCGCGTTTTAATGAAGAATGAAGAATTAAGAATGAAGAATCAGAGATGAAACTATTTGACGTATATCCTTTATTCAATATAGAAATCGTGCAGGGCAAAGGATGCCACGTGTACGATAAAGAGGGAAATGAATACCTCGACTTGTATGGCGGCCATGCGGTGATTTCCGTAGGACATAGCCATCCGACGTATGTAAAAGCCATCAGCGAGCAGGTGAGCAAGCTGGGCTTCTATTCTAATTCGGTCATCAATAGCCTGCAACAGACGTTGGCAGACAAGCTCGGCGCGATGTGCGGCTACAATGATTATTCGCTGTTCCTCATCAACTCCGGTGCAGAGGCGAACGAGAATGCCTTGAAGCTGGCCTCGTTCCACAACGGCAAGAAGCGGGTACTTGCTTTCAAGCATGCGTTTCATGGACGGACTTCGGCTGCCGTTCGCGTGACAGATAATCCGAAGATTATCGCTCCCGTCAACGAAGGGCTGGATGTCACTTACCTTCCGCTGAACGACCCGTACGCCGTAGAAGTGGAACTGAAGAAAGGGGATGTATCCTCAGTGATTATCGAAGGCATCCAAGGCGTGGGCGGCATCCAATTGCCTACGGACGAGTTTATGCGCAACCTCCGCGAGCTTTGCACGAAGTATGGAGCGGTGCTGATTCTCGACGAAATCCAGTCCGGCTACGGGCGGAGCGGCAAGTTCTTTGCACACCAATACGCTGGCATCCGTCCGGACATCATCACAGTGGCCAAGGGTATTGCCAACGGTTTCCCGATGGGCGCGGTGCTGATTAGCCCGATGTTCAAGCCCGTGTATGGCATGTTGGGGACGACCTTCGGCGGAAACCACCTGGCTTGTGCTGCGGCTATTGCAGTCTTGGACATCATGAAGGAGGAAAACCTTGTGGCGAATGCCGAGAAGGTGGGCGCTTACCTGATAGAACAGCTCCGCCAGCTTCCGGGAATCAAGGAATTGCGCGGCCGCGGCTTGATGATCGGTATCGAGTTCGAGGAGCCTATCAAGGAAATCCGCTCCCGCCTGTTGTTTGACGAGAAGGTCTTTACGGGCGTGGCAGGAACCAATACCATCCGTTTGCTTCCGCCACTTTGCCTCACGATGGATGAAGCTGCCGAGTTCATCGCCCGCTTCCGCCATGTGTTGGGTTGTTGATTACTCTTTTGCCTATATTATACACGAAGGGCGCAGAGGCCATGGTTGCCTTTGCGCCCTTTTACATTTTTAAATAGAGCTCTGTGTCTCTGAGTCTCTGTGTTTGAGTACCTACTAATTCCTTACTTTATACCGCTGCTCATCTATACATATTATATATATACCGCGTGGCAGGTCGTAACGTTTCTGGCCGATTTGTTCGGATTGCTCTACAACTGCGCCTGTCATGGATACGATGCTCACCGTCGCCCGTTGCGGAGTCTGCACATAGATGCTGCCGTCTTTTGTATAGACCTTAGCAGTTTGCATTTCCTCCATGCCGGTCGGGGTCTCTTCTTCCTCTTCTACTCCGTCGATGATGATGTAGATATCAGTGTAGATGTTCTTGACTTCGTAGATGCCCTCGTCGTTGGGTTCGATAATGTCGGTTGTTCCGAACAGGCTACGCTTTACTTTTACGGTCATGTTCTCATCGGTATATCCTTCGGCGATATCTATCGTGAAGGTCATGCTCTGCCCTTCTCTGACTACCGTGCTGCTGGTTTCTACCGTTACGCCCTCGCATTCCTCTACCATTATATTATAGTAGTCCGGCATGTCAGGGATGACTGGGGTGTCGGGTTCCTCCGGTTCCGGTTCTTCAGGTTGCACTACGGTAACAGTCAATGATACCGTCACTGCCTCGTAATTATCAGTATCGGTCGGAGTGAAAATAGCTTTGAAGCTGTGCTCCCCCACTTCGCCTACCGATTGTGTCGGGGTCTCCCACATCCAGCCGTCCGGCAAAGTCACATCTGCCAGCGTTTGACCATGGGTAGCAGTGAGGCCTTGTGGCACGGTATAACTTGGCGTTGCTTTATCTATGATGAACGTCTCCGTCACCTCATCTCCAAACAGCTTTCCTGTTTTGGTCGGTGCAACAGTAATTGTCGCCGTCCCAGCATTCGTATTATCGCTATAAGAGAGTGTGTAATCTGTTTCGGCTGTGCAATCTGTTACCGTCACATCGGGTTTTATCTCCTGCCCCGTGTAGGTGTAAGTACCTTCCGCTACCATAACCATTTCTGCAGTCAATTTCTTTTGCACTGTTCCACTTACCTCTCCGTCTAACGTACCTTCTACCCTAATCGTCCCATTATTCGTCAAGGTATAACTGCCTATATCGAGGCTCGCACTTTCAGGGATTATTACCGTCGTCCCCTCCGGGATGGTGATACCACAGGGGAGTTCCAGCTCGCCGTAGATAGTGTAGGTGTCGTCGCCGGTGGGTTTGATGCCCTGGCCGTTATCGCCGTCAGTTGTTCCTAAACCGCCACCAATATCTAATCCGTCAGAGGTTGTACCCTGGCCATCTCCTCCAGTAACTGTTACATTTCCTGTGGCAAGGATGATAACTGTTCCACAGGCTTCTCCGGGTTGTCCTCCAAAGGATATACCTCCTATCCCGTTGCCACCATACGTATTGGTGGAATTACCGCCTGTAACAGATAATCCACCACTTCCTTGGATAACGAGTGAAGCAGAAGATGGTACGCTGATACCGGGTGCCCCAACACTGCTCCCGCCGCTCCCACCAGTTAACGTATTCTGTGAGGATTCAGATAAATTCAGTATAAGAGTTGCGCTTTCTGATACATCGATTGCACTCCGAGCATCCGTGCCATTGGTACTATCATACGTAGCACCAGTGATATTCACCCCATTCAAGGTAATCTCCGCATTTCCATTTACCACAATGCGGTCAGAGGTCGGTTCCGTCACCCCGCTGGCCATGGAGATGGTGATATTCGCGCCGTCATTGACCGTGAGGACGCCGTTGGAGTAGGAATAACCGCTGCTCTCTCCAGTTATTTCAAAGTCTCCAGTGTCATTCTGTGCCATTGTCATATAAGGGAAAAGTATCAGGGAGAGTAACAAAGTAAAAATCTTCCTCATGTGTTTCTAAGTTTGATAGAAGCCCCTCCAAACCTCCTCCAAGGGGAGGCTTATCAAGGATAAGGAAGATTCTTTGATAAGGGGGGGAAGGGGAAGAGAATTACGAATTATGAATTTCGACCTGAAGGCTATCTGAAAAGCTCCCCTGTTTTAGGGGAGCTGGCGAAGCGAAGCTGAGACTGAGGGGTTTATACTCACTTGGATAGGACTAACCCCTCACCCCTTCGGGGAGCTCCCCTAAAACAGGGGAGCTTTTCAGATAGCCTTCAGGTCGAAATTCATAATTCGTAATTCTCTTCCCCCTTTCCCACCTTGTCAAAGAACGCTTCCCTTCTCCTCTTTTCAGGGCTTCGAGTTAATAAATCATTTATTTCTTTTTAAAAATTGTTTCTTTCCACCTCCTCTATGAACAGAGGAGGAGCTCTCAACTCGGAACTCTCCCTCTGTTTATAGAGGGAGTACCCCGAAGGGGGGAGGGAGTTCGGAGTTAGTTATTTTATTCAACAGGTTGAGTTTCTGTCCCCTCTCCCGGAGTCTCCTCCTCTGGGGGAGTTGTGGGGGCAGGGGCCGGCTCGTCACCACCCTCCTCGTGCGCCTTTTTCTGCGCCATGCTCTGGTTGTACGCCGTCTTGTAGTTACGCGCCACCGAGTTCATGTCGTTCATCAGTTGAGTAACGAAGGTGACGGTATCCTGCTGGTCGGGCGTCACCGAAGCGATGATGCCGCTGGCGCGGATAAGGTCCTGCAATTCGGTCAATTTATTATCGGTTTCACGGCGAACCTCTTCCGTCGAGAGTTGCAGATAGCGCGTGTGGCGCGCACGGATTCTGCGCGTCTTCGCCGCAGCAAACGCATTGTTCGCCGCCTCCAGCTGGGTTAATATATCCGTAAGTTTCAACAGCTCGATAGCCTCCTGCAGCTCCTCTTTCTTGAGGTCCTCCAGCAATCCGCGAATCGATTCCGTCTCCGCATCATCCTGTTCGCTTTGGATGCCTTTGTAGGGTGTCAACGCGATATCCAGCAACTGAGCCGCCGCCTTGACTGCATCATCCAGAGCTATCAACCCACTGGCGGTCAAGACAAACAGCAACGACAACAACCGGTCGCGTTCCGAATCCTGCGCCGTCGTCTCCTGCGTATCCGCACTCGCCTGCGCCACTTTGTTCCGTTCACGCAGCTCCTCAATCAGCTCGTGATACTCCTCTTTTTTCTCATCCGAAATGTGGACGCGCTCGTTCAGCGTCGCCCGCTCATCCAACACCTCATACTGCGCCACGTGATAAGCGGCGTGCAGGGCATTATTGTACTTTCCGCAATAACTGCCCTCATAATTCATGAAAACTGCCATATAACTTTTCTTTTAAAATTGTATTTCCATTTTTTCCGAAAGCTTCGGAAGCTTTGTCTTCTGTCCGACCAACCTTCCGAACACTTCGAAATGAGTCATTTTCAAAAACCTGTCGTTCCGAACACTTCGGAAGCTCTGTTTTTGCCCATTTTTTGCCTTCCGAACACTTCGGAAAGCCTCATTTTTAAAAAGCACCCCTTTCCGAAGGCTTCGGAACGAGTCATTTTCAAAAAACCGTCGTTCCGAACACTTCGGAAGCCCTGTTTTTGCCGATTTTTTGCCTTCCGAAAGCTTCGGAAAAAGAGTTTCTCCAAAATGACTCCTCCCGAAGTGTTCGGAAGCACAATTTTTCCAGCGACACTCCTTCCGAAATGTTCGGAAGCCTGATTTTTCCGATTTTCAAGTCTCCCGAAGCCTTCGGAAACGGAGATTTTCCAAAACGACTCCTTTCGAAGTGTTCGGAAACCCAGTTTTTCCGGCGACATTCCTTCCGAAACGTGCGGGAGCAAAGCATTTCCAGCGGCATTCCCTCCGGAGACTTCGGAAAGGGACAAAACGCAAAAAGCCCGCGTGCGGTGTCGGTCGTTGACACTGCACGCGGGCTACTATAATTTCCGCTTACTTCTTTATCGCTGATAATCAGTAAATTACCCCCCCCCCATAGAGTCTATACCCTTAGCTGCCAATAACTTAGCAGAAAG
>CASEMX010000050.1 GCA_949289155.1 uncultured Parabacteroides sp. | reverse complement strand
TCTGCCCAACTTACGTGATTTTCTCCTAACTGCTTAAATCTCAATTTCTATTGCGTTAATCTGCTGATTTTGTTCGATTATTCCAGCGATATTTCGTAATTTTGCGCCGTCTAATAAAAACGGAAAATGGATTCGAGTTTATCTAAAATCACAAACAAACAAGTAATCCTTCGCGAAGTAAAGGATTATGTCATGATTGCTTTGGCAATGATACTCTATGGAGTGGGGTGGACGCTGTTTTTGTTGCCGAACGACATTACGACCGGAGGCGTTCCGGGTATTGCCTCTGTCATCTATTTCGGGACAGGGCTGCCGGTTCAATACTCCTATTTCGCCATCAATGCCCTGCTGCTGCTGTTGGCATTGAAGATTTTAGGCTTCAAGTTCACGATTAAGACGATTTTTGCGGTGTTTACGCTTACGGCTTTCCTTGCGGTGATTCAGAAGTTAGCGCCGGAAGAGCCGTTGTTGCAGGACCAGCCCTTTATGGCTTGTTTGCTGGGTGCTACGTTCTGTGGCAGCGCCATCGGACTGGCTCTTTCCTATAATGGCAGCACGGGCGGAACGGATATCATCGCCGCCATCATCAATAAATACCGGGACGTATCGCTGGGAGCGGTGGTCCGGATGTGCGATATGATTATCATTACCTCCAGTTACTTTGTTCTGCAGGATTGGGAGAAGGTAATCTATGGCTACGTAACGCTCTACGTGAGCAGTTTCGTGCTCGACCAGATTGTCAACGGGAACCATCAGTCGGTGCAGTTCTTTATTATCTCGAAGCATTACGAAGAGATTGCCCGGCATATCACCAAAGACATGCACCGCGGCGTTACCATCCTGAACGGTACGGGATTCTATACCGGAAACGAAGTGAAAATGATGTTCGTGCTGGCTAAGAAGCGCGAGTCGAATTATATCTTCCGCTTAATCAAGGATATCGACCCGAATGCGTTCGTGACGCAAAGTAACGTAAAAGGAGTCTATGGCGAAGGCTTCGACCATATAAAGGTGAGATGAATTACGAATTACGAGTGATGAATTACGAATTACGAGTGGTGAAATTCTATTATATAATTCGTAACTCGTAATTCATAATTCGTAATTAATCACTTTTCCGTTCCTGCAAATTCCATGAGGTAGGCTTTGATGAAGCCGTCTATTTTCCCGTCCATCACGCCGGTTACGTCCGAAGTCTGGTAGTTGGTGCGATGGTCTTTCACGCGGCGGTCGTCGAACACGTAGCTGCGGATTTGTGAACCCCATTCGATTTTCTTCTTGCCCGCCTCTACCTTTTCCTGCTCTGCCATCCGGTGCTTCAATTCCTTGTCATACAAGATAGAGCGGAGTTGGCGCATGGCGTTCTCGCGGTTCTTCGGTTGGTCGCGCGTTTCGGTATTCTCGATGAGGATTTCCTCTTCCTCGCCCGTGTAAGGGTCCTTGAACTGGTAACGCAGGCGGACACCCGATTCTACTTTGTTGACGTTCTGTCCTCCGGCTCCTCCTGAGCGGAATGTATCCCACGAGATAGCTGCCTGGTCGATTTTCACCTCTATCGTATCGTCCACCAGCGGTGTGACGAAGACAGATGCGAACGAGGTCATGCGCTTTCCTTGTGCATTATAGGGAGAAACCCGCACCAAGCGATGCACTCCGTTTTCGCTTTTCAGATAGCCATAGGCATAATCCCCTTCGATGTTGAGCGTCGCTGTCTTGATTCCGGCTTCGTCGCCGTCCTGATAGTTTGCGACGGATACTTTATAGCCATTCGCCTCTGCCCAGCGCATATACATACGGTAGAGCATCGACGCCCAGTCCTGACTTTCGGTTCCGCCCGCGCCGGAGTTGATTTTCAGTACGCAGCTCATCTGGTCCGCTTCGTCGCGCAGCATATTGCGGAACTCCAAGTTCTCAATCAGTTCCAACGCCTTGGCATACGCGGCGTCCACCTCTTCCTCCGAGACGATGCCCTCTTTTACATATTCATAAGCCAGTTGCAGCTCATCGGCAGCCGCTTTCACCTCGTTATACAGTTCAATCCATTTCTTCAGGTCTTTTACCTTCTTCATCTGAGCTTCTGCCCGCTTGGCATCTTCCCAGAATCCGGGGTCCTGCGTGCGGAGTTCCTCTTCCTCTAATTGGATGGTTTTGCCATCGATGTCAAAGATACCCCCTCAGCGCCTGCTCGCGCTCCACTACGTCGTGTAGTTGGTCTGATGTAATCATATATTCCTAATTTTTATCGATTAATACTAATTTGCCCGCAAAGGTACGAATAAATCTGCTAAGAAAAGAGCTACGAAACCTTCTCGACGCCGTCGAGAGCAAATTGTAGGGGTACGAAAGCTTCTCGACGCCGTCGAGAGCAAATCGTAGGGGTACGAAACCTTCTCGACGCTGTCGAGAGCAAATCGTAGGGGTACGAAAACCTCTCGACGCTGTCGAGAGGAAATCCCAAAACGTTACTCGGCGTACATTGCTTCAATCTCGGCGGCGTAATGCTCAGCCACGACGCGGCGGCGGAGTTTGAGCGTGTCGGTCAGTTCGCCGCTCTCCATTGAGAAGGGGTGGGGCAGCAGCGTGAAGCGCTTGATTTTCTCGTATGCAGCCAGTTCGCATTGCCGCTCCTCGATATGGGATTGGATGAATCGGTGGATTTGTTCGTTTTTAGCCAAATCCTCATGCGATGTATATTCAATCCCCTGCGTTTTGGCATATTGCTCCAAGAGAGTGTAGTTCGGAACGACCAGCGCACTGACGAATTTACGCTCGTCGCCGATGACGGCTATCTGTTCGATATACGGGTCGTTTGTGATACTCAGCTCAATAGCTTGCGGAGCGATATACTTTCCGTTGGAAGTTTTGTAGAGGTCCTTGATGCGCTCTTGGAAATAGAGCGTATTGCCCTCCAGCCGTCCGGCATCGCCGGTACGGAAATAGCCATCCTCGGTAAACGCCTTGGCATTTTCGTCCGGGCGGTTGTAATATCCGCTCATGACCGTCTTGCCTTTGACGAGGATTTCGTTGTTTTCGGGGTCGATTTTCACCTGAAGGTCCGGCTGGATGACGCCAATCGAACCGATGATGTAATCTTTGTCCGGGAAGAAGCAGACCGTAGCGGTCGTCTCGCTCAGCCCGTAGCCATAATATAAAGGAATATTGACCGAAAGAAGAAACTCCAGCACCTTGTCGGAAAGCGGTGCGCCTGCCACCGGGAAGAATTTGCCGTTCTGCAATCCTAACACGCGCTTCAATAACGAGAAAACGGTCTTGTCGTAGAACTCGAACTTGGTCTTTAGTTTCAGCGGAGCCTTCAACCCCTTGCGGCGGTAATTGAGGATATATTCGTGGCCGGTCGCAATCGCATCGCGGAATACCTTCTGCATGGTAGGAGAGGAGCTGTTGATTTTCTCGTGTACGCCGATATAGACCTTCTCCCAAAAGCGCGGAACGTTAGCCATGTTGGTCGGTTTGACTTCCGGCAGCGTTTGCTGAATCTTTTTCGGGTCCTGATTGATGGCAACGCATCCGCCTTTCACTAAACAGACGCAGGTCCATCCCATACCGAAAATATGCGTCAACGGAAGGAAACACATGCAGACATCCTTATCGTTCACTTGCGGGATGCGGAGGTCGTGCGTTCGCATGGCTTCGAGGAAGTTGGCGTGGGTGAGGACGACCCCTTTCGACTGTCCGGTCGTTCCGGAGGTATAAATAATCGTGGCAATATCACTTGGCAGCGCCTGACTGCTTCTGATTTTCACGGCGCTTTCGGCATGAGCATTGTTTCCCAACCGGACGAAGTCGTCGAAATAGACCGACGTCTTGTCCTCCGGATTCAGGCGGACGGACGAATCATAGACAACCAGCCGTTGCAAGATGTTGGGCATCTGCTTCTGTACGATACGGGCGTTATTATATTGTAACTGTTCGCCTACGAATAGCGTATGAATCTGTGCATCTTTCACCATAAAAGCGACCTGTGCCGGCGAACTGGTGGCATACATGGGGATTTCGACGATTCGGTTCGCCCACGCACCGAAACAGGTATAAAGGAACTGCGGCATATTCTGCGAATAGATACCGATGTTCTCGTGCGGTTGCATCCCGCTGTCCGCCATAGCTTCGGCAGTGAGTGTCACCCATTCGGAAAATTCAGCCCACGATACTTTCAGCCATTTGCCGGTTGCATTGTCCCGATGTTTCAGCGCCGTGCGGTTTCCCAATTTTTCTGCCTGCCGTTGAATTAATTCAGCAAAGTGATAGTAAACCATAATGAAATCTTTTGTAATTCTGCCGCAAAAGTAGCTTTTTTCCGCCAGCAATGCGAATAAATCCTAAAATATTACACAGATATTGCAGAATTGTGCAGTTTTGAGGTTATTTGCGGAATATATATCCCAACGAAAAGGTTACGTTGTTCTGGAATAACGTCGATTCTCCTTCGCGTTTTACGGTGCGTCGGTCCAATAATCCGGCCAAGTTGCTGATGGCAAAGACAAACCGGTTGTATTCGACGTTCATTCCTAAATTGATGCCGAAGTCGAAGGTACGCAGGTGCGGTTCCTCTTCCCGCCCGAAGTCGATATCGGTGCTTACGTCCGTTCCGCGTGTTTTCATTTTGCCGAATAGCGAGAAATCAAAGGCAGGACCCAGAAAGATAGCCAGCCGGACATCCGAAAGATAGAATGTATATACCAGATTCAGCGGGACTTGTATGGAATAATAGGAGTAGGAATTATGCGCTCCCATGCCTTCCGGAAGATGTTGCGAGTAATAAGAGCCGCCCTGATTGACAAATCCGACCTCCGGACGGAAGGAGAGACCTTTATAAATGGGAGTTTCCATCAATCCGAAGACTCCGTAGCCGAAATGTCCGCCAGATTCTACTTGACCGTCCACATGCTGGATTAATGAGGAGTATGCTCCGCCTACCCGTGCGCCGAACTCCACTTGGGCAAACGCCGAAACCGTCGCCATAATCGTCATGATTATCCATAAACCAAGTCTTTTCATAAACGCTTCTGTTTGATTACTCTTGGGCAAAGGTAATTATTCTGCATGAAAAAGGAAGCGAAATGCCGGTTTTTTTACGCTGCAGCCTGCAATTGGTCAAAACAAAAAAACGCAGAAGCCGGTTTGTACCGTGTGCTTCTGCGTTTTTTACTCTTTTCTAAGGGTAAGGCCGATTACATGATGGCTTCTGATAATTCGGCTCCCGGTTTGAATTTAGCCACTTTGCGAGCTGCGATTTCGATAGTCTCTTTCGTACGCGGATTGATACCTGTACGAGCAGCCTTTTCGCTTACAGAGAATGTACCGAAACCTAACAAAGCAACTTTCCCGCCGGCTTTGAGTTCTTCTGTAACGGCATCAACGAATGCGTCCACCGCTTTCTTTGCGTCGGCCTTGCTCAATCCTGATTTTTCAGCCACAGCGCTGATTAATTCTGTCTTGTTCATAATGACTCCAAATTATTTATTAAACAATGTTTTAGTATCTCTTCATCCAGCGATAGGATAACGTGCCCAAAAGTAATTCTATTTTTAATATGCGACAAAGAAAAAGGCTGTTTTTTTCTTGATTTACTATGTTTTAATCCTGTTTTCGAGGAAAAATCCAAAATATAGCTAACTTTGCCCTGCAAAAAATGACTTTATGATGGATCAGAATGGAGGATATCTGGAACGGATTCCAGTAGTTACGAAGAATCTTGTTATTATCAACGTGCTGTTTTGGGTGGCCAGTTTAGCGCTCCCGAAGGTAGGTATCGATTTGGTGGATTTGTTGGGGCTGCACTTTTTCGCTGCGGAGGATTTTTATCTGTTTCAAATCGTTTCCTATATGTTTATGCACGACACGCACTCGTTTGCGCATGTCTTTTTCAATATGTTTGCGGTGTATATGTTCGGGCGCGTCTTGGAGCAGGTTTGGGGACCGAAGCGTTTCCTGATTTTCTATATGGTGACGGGCATAGGAGCCGGACTTATCCAAGAGCTGACGTGGGCATTCGACCTACGGGATGTCATTGCGGCTCCGCAGGAGCTGGTCAATATCGGCGGCGGTCAAATCCTGAGCAAGCCGGAGTTTTATAATCTGTTTGTCACGGTCGGTGCGTCGGGTGCGGTGTTCGGCATTCTGTTGGCCTTCGGGATGCTGTTTCCGAATGTGCCGCTTTATCTGATGTTCATTCCTGTCCCCATTAAGGCGAAATACTTCGTCATTTTCTATGGATTGGCAGAACTTTTCTTAGGTGTGGCAGATTTCAGTGGCGATAGCGTGGCGCATTTTGCCCATTTAGGCGGAATGTTGTTCGGATATATATTGGTAGTCATCTGGCGTAGGAGAGGAAATAATTATGGCTCGTTTTATTGCTAATTTGAAGGAGCGGTTCCTCTCAGGCGACCTGCTGTTGCGTCTCATCTACATCAACGTTGCGCTGTTTCTCGTAATCCGCTTGGCGGATGTCTTGCTGATGCTGTTCAACTATTCGCTGACGCCGCTCTTGCGCTATTTGGAATTTCCATCCGCTCCGCTGGAATTTCTATGGCAACCGTGGAGTGTGCTGACCTATATGTTCACGCATTACGACGTACTGCATATCTTGTTCAATATGCTCTGGTTGTATTGGTTCGGGCGGCTATTCCTGAACTATTTCGATGCGCGGAAACTCTTTGGCGTCTATCTGTTGGGCGGGATTTTCGGGGCGTTTCTGTTCATGTTGGCGTATAATTTGTTCCCTTATTACACGAATCTCGCGTCGTGCAGCTATCTGCTGGGTGCGTCGGCGTCGGTGATGGCGGTCGTATTCGGCGTATCATTCTATGCCCGCGATGCGGAGGTGATGCTGTTCCTGTTCGGGCGCATCAAGATATTTTATCTGGCGCTGTTAACGCTACTGCTCGATTTATTGTCCGTTACTTCGGGAAATGCCGGCGGACATCTGGCGCATATCGGCGGGGCATTGTTCGGGATTTGGTTTGCGGCACGGATGCGTGCCGGGAGGGATTTGACCTATTCGCTGAACCGCATAATCGACAAGATAAGCAATCTGTTCCGCCGGAAGCCGAAGATGCGGGTGACGTATAAGCGGACGGAGACCGACTACGAGTATAAGTCCCGCAAACGCGACGAGGAGCTGCAAATCGACGCTATCCTCGACAAATTGAAACGCTCCGGCTATCAGAGCCTCTCGTCCGACGAGAAGCGACAGTTGTTCGATGCCAGTAAAAAATAAATGCGACCATGAAGCTCTTACGGATATTGCTCCATTCATTTCTATTGACCGCGCACGTCCTTGTGGTCATTCTGTTTCTGTTGGCTGCTTTATCCGATAAGATTTCGCCCGAGACCTCCACGTTCTTTGCCTATCTCGGCTTGGGCTTCCCGGTCTTTTGCGTGCTCAACTTCCTTTTCACCCTTTATTGGCTCTTCACGCAGGAGTGGCGCTTCATCTGGATTGGTTTGCTCGCCTTTACGTTAGGCTGGAAGCAGGTGCAGCTCTATTTCCCATTGCATTCGCCCAGCGATAATGTCCCGAAGGAGAATACCATCAAACTGTTGACCTACAACATCATGTCGTTCGGCTATAAGGGTCATACCGCCAAGAATCCGAATCCGGTCATCCAGTATATCGCCGAATCCGGCGCCGACATCGTCTGCCTGCAAGAGTATGCCGAAGATGTCCGTCGCGAATACCTCACGAAGCCGCAAATCTATAAGATACTGAAGATGTACCCCTACCGCTCGGTGGTTTACCTGACGCGCACGGGTCGCCTCCGCAACGGCATTGCCGTTTTCTCGAAATATCCTATCCGCAAGAGCCAGCGCATCGATTATGAGAGCGAATCGAACGGCTCGGCGTTGCATCAAATTCAAATCAACGGCAAAACCCTGACGCTGATTAATAACCATCTGGAATCTTTCAAACTCACCACCGAAGACCGCTCGCGTTACTCGGCGTTCCTTTCCGGCATGGATTCGGAGAAGCTCGGCGACCTGCGCAGTTCGTTGCAGCAGAAATTGGGGACCGCCTTCAAGATTCGCGCCGCCCAAGCACGGGTAGTGGCTGAAACAGCCGACTCGCTCAAGACAGATTATACCGTCATTTGCGGCGACTTCAATGATACGCCGATTTCGTATGCCCATCATACCCTGCAGCACAATCTGGTCGATGCCTTCGCTGAGTCGGGGCGCGGCATGGGTGTTTCCTACAACGAGAACTATTTCTGGTTCCGCATCGACCATATCCTGCATTCTCCGAACATGAAAGCCTACAATTGCACGGTCGATAAGGTAAAATACTCCGACCATTACCCCATGTGGTGCTATTTGGAGATGGAATAGCCCTTCGCCGAGCCGATGCACGTTTGTATTCCACGTCGTATTAATACGCCGAGCTGATGCACGTTTGAAATTCATATCGTACTACTACGGCGTGAAATTACACCGGTACATCGCGCCGCCGAAGGGAATCGCTCCGCTTCGGAGGCTTGCGGGATGTCTCAGGCAAAAAGTTGTCCCAATTCGTCCAATGTTTGTCATTATCGTGTATCTTTGCAGCATTAAAAGCGAGAAAATGGACAGTAAAGAGGTCAAATTGATTGATATTCGGCAGGTGTTGCGCCAAAAAGCCCCTTCGGCATCCAAACGGATTCCGGGCTTTGTGGTCGATTACCTTATCCGTACCATCCATCAAGAGGAACTGAACAGCATCATCTTGCGCTATCATGACCGTGAAGGCGTCGATTTTATGGAGGCGCTGGTCGGCGAGTTCGGTTTGACCTTGCAAATACACGGAGAGATTCCGGAGCGCGGCAGCTATATTTTCGCCTCCAACCATCCGCTCGGCGGACTGGATGGCATCTGCCTCTCGGCGCTGATAGGCAGGTGTTACGACGGCAAAATCCGCTATCTCGTGAACGATTTGTTGCTCTACCTCCGCAATCTGCAGTCCATTTTCGTCCCAATTAACAAGCATGGCGCACAGGCTAAGGAAAACGCCCTCAAAATCGAAGAGGCGTATGCTTCCGACAACCAAATCATCACCTTCCCGGCAGGGCTTTGCTCGCGCAAGATAGGAGGGAAGGTCGTTGACCTCGAGTGGAAGAAATCGTTTATCCAGAAAGCAGTGCAGTACCGGCGCGACATTGTCCCGGTCTATTTCGACGGGCAAAATTCCGCGCGTTTCTATCGGGTGGCCAATCTGCGCAAGGCATTGGGCATAAAGATGAATTACGAGATGATTCTCTTGCCGGACGAGATGTTCCGTGCCCGGCGGCAGACCTTCGCCATCCATTTCGGAAAGCCCATCCCTTGGGAGACGTTCGACAACCGCC
Source organism: uncultured Parabacteroides sp. (assembly GCA_949289155.1). Classification (GTDB taxonomy): domain Bacteria; phylum Bacteroidota; class Bacteroidia; order Bacteroidales; family Tannerellaceae; genus Parabacteroides. The sequence continues at coordinate 5,297 of CASEMX010000050.1, read as the reverse complement.
GCAAACCGACGGAGTGGGCAGATTGGGTTAAGCAGATTGTTTATCAGCTAAAATGAACGACACTATGCAGGAGATTATTCAGCCGATTGACCGTAAGCTATTGAAAGCGGAACTGACCAAGAGCAAAATGCTCCGCCGCACCAATAAGTCGAACAACGAAATCTATATCGTGACCGCCCATGATGCGCCGCACGTGATGCAAGAAATCGGACGCTTGCGCGAAATCGCCTTCCGCTATTACGGCGGAGGAACGGGATGCCCGGTGGATATCGACGAATATGACACGATGCAGGACGCTTATCGGCAACTCATCGTATGGGACCCGGCTGAAGAGTGTATCTTGGGGGGCTATCGCTTCCTCTGCGGCTCGGATGTTCGCTTCGACAATGCAGGGAAACCCATCCTCGCGACCTCGCACATGTTCCATTTCTCCGACCGGTTCGTGCGCGATTACCTGCCTTATACTGTAGAGCTGGGGCGTTCGTTCGTCGCGTTGGAATATCAGGCAACGCGGACCGGCAGCGCACGCGGACTGTTCGTATTGGATAACCTGTGGGACGGATTAGGGGCCCTCTCAGTCATCGACCCGCGCCTGCAATACTATTTCGGGAAGGTCACGATGTATAATACCTACAACACCGAGGCCCGCAATATGATACTCTATTTCCTGCATCTGCATTTCCCGGACGAAGAGCATCTGGTGACACCGATTTATCCGTTGCAGACCGATACGGACGAAGCCAAGATGAAGGCGCTCTTCTGCCATGATAACTTCAAAGACAATTACAAAGTGCTGAATCAAGAGGTGCGTAAGTTCGGCATCAATGTGCCGCCTTTAGTGAATGCGTATATGAGCCTGTCGCCGAAAATGCGCGTGTTCGGGACTGCGGTCAACCATGAATTCGGAGAAGTGGAAGAGACCGGCATCCTCATCAAGATAAACGAAATCCTCGAAGAGAAGAAGAAGCGCCATATCGAAACCTTCCTGCGCGAAGAGTGCCAGAATCCGGAGCTGATAAGCCGGCGGGAAGCAGGGGAGTAGCCTTCCTTATAAATTCTTCAACCACTTCTTCCCGGCGTTGGTACGTATCCAGACGGGCATTGCCGAGATATTCCAATTAAGATGTAGCATGTAGCGTTGTAGTATTGATATCTTCTATATAGGTGTCTGACGGTATCTTGTCAACGCATATCGCTATTCGAATGATATTATTGCTCTGGCCTCTAAGCTTTTCATCTGTATCGGTTATAAGGTGAAAATAGAACAAGTCCGCCTCTTCTTGGTAGAGAAACTGAACATCCTTAAAAACGAAGTAAGAATCCAACGAAGTCGTATGCACAATAAGAGAGTATTGCTGATAATCTACATTCAAATATTCAGGATAAGCCTCAAGAAATGCCGGTTCAAGCGCAGTTTCAACTTCAGCCATAGAGTTCAAAACGATATTGGAGTATGTGTTCTCATCATACGAGACAAGCGTGTTTGTGTCGGCACTTTCCCAATAAATCGGCAGTACCTTATGGATAACGCATACGGCATAAGAACCTTCATTCTCGTCGGAACATCCCATCAACAAAAGCATTAAAATACTCAAAAACAAAAACTTCTTCATAATTCTTTTCAGCATATCCATACGCATCACGATTTTATAATATTATATCGAATAATTTTCTGCTATTTTTTTACTCTGAAATCAGGGGAACCAAATGCCTGACCTCCTTTTTTACGTCTCCGTAAATTTTGAGCGATCTCCCGAACCCCTTCGGCACGTCTCCCAAAATTTTAGAAGAGCTCCTGAAGCCCTTCGGCACACTTTCCAAAATTTCTGACAATCTCCCGAATGCCTTCGGCACATCTCCCAAAATTTCTGAAGAACTCCTGACCCCCTTCGGCACACCTCCTAAAATTTCTGCCAATCTCCTGAACCCCCCTTCGTTGCCTTCGAAGTTAGAAAATCCGACGAAATAACGACTATTTCAGGGCGTTTTAACACCTGCGGACAACTCTCACTTTTTATGAAACAAACAAGCCTCGCCCATGACAGGCAAGGCGCTGTAAACTTTATAAATCCTTCAACCACTTCTTCCCGGCTTTTGTGCGCATCCAAAGCAAAAAGCAGACACCGAATATTAAACAAATGAGATAAAGCATACTTAACATATCCATAGCGCATCACGATTTAATAATGTTATAACCTATATGTACAAATACATAAGTAACAAGAGTACCTATCCCTAACTGAATTATGTTATTCAAAACATACTGTCCGGACGCTATCGAGATAACGCCTCCGATGACCAATCCCGTAAAGACAATCTTTGCTAAATCATAGAAGAATTTGCCCAACGTCTCGCGGTTTAGCTTGGCTTTCTCCTTAGCATCCCGCTGCTCTTCCTGCAATTTCGTAAAATTTCCCATATGCTAAAGTTTTAATTTATGGCAAAGTTACAGTTTTCTCTTAATAGACAAATGATAAACAGGCGTTTTTATCACTAAATCTTCCTATAAAACAAAACAAGCCTTGCCCATGATACAGGCAAGACTCGTTACTATTGATAATCTTATGTGATTAGTCTTTCAGCTTAGCTTTCAAGAACTCGCGGTTCAAGCGCGCAATGTTGCTGACCGAAATGTTCTTCGGGCACTCCATTTCGCATGCACGAGTATTCGTACAGTTACCAAAACCGAGTTCGTCCATCTTTGCTACCATGGCTTTTGCACGGCGGGCAGCCTCTACGCGGCCTTGCGGAAGCAATGCCAACTGGCTAACCTTAGCGGAAACGAACAACATAGCCGAACCGTTCTTACAAGCCGCTGCACAGGCTCCGCAACCGATACAAGCCGCTGCGTCCATTGCCAAGTCCGCATTCTTCTTCGGAATAGGAATGGCATTGGCATCAGGCACACCACCTGTATTGACAGATACGAAACCACCGGCCTGCATAATCTTGTCGTAAGCCGAACGGTCTACCATCAAGTCGCGGATAACCGGGAAGCCGGCCGAACGCCACGGTTCGATTGTAATCGTTTCGCCATCATGGAAACGGCGCATATAGAGCTGGCAAGTAGTAGCACCAGTGGCCGGTCCGTGCGGATGTCCATTCACATACAACGAGCACATACCGCAGATACCTTCGCGGCAATCGTGGTCAAATACGATAGGCTCTTTGCCTTCTTTCACCAAGCGTTCGTTCAGGATGTCCAACATTTCCAAGAAAGAAACGCTCTGGTGGATTTCCATCGGGTAAGTCTCGAATTGTCCTTTTGCCTTCGGACCTTTCTGACGCCAAACCTTTAGGGTGACTTTTATATCTTTATCCATATTTTTCTACGTTTTGAAATTGATGTTATTACTTCTTATAGTTACGTGTTTGCGGAGTTACGAACTGATAGTTCAAATCTTCCTTCAACATAACCGGATCTTTGTCCTCGCCTTGATATTCCCAGCAAGCTACGTACATGAACTTGTCGTCGTGACGGAGTGCTTCGCCCTCTTCCGTCTGGTGCTCTGTGCGGAAGTGACCACCGCAAGATTCAGCACGGTTCAAGGCATCGCGAGCCATCAACTCACCGATTTCGAGGAAGTCGGCCACACGCAGAGCCTTTTCAAGCTCAGTGTTCTGGTCATCGCCCGAACCCGGAATGAAGACATTGCTCCAGAATTCTTTCTTCAAGTCCTTCAACATCGTGATAGCTTCCTTCAAGCCCTGTTCGTCGCGAGCCATACCGATGTGTTCCCACATGATGTGTCCCAGACGTTTGTGGATAGAGTCAACGGTTTCTTTACCCTTGATGCTCATCAGCTTGTTGATACGTTCCTTGATTGCCTTTTCAGCAGCTTCGAATTCCGGCAGGTCTGTGCTGAAGCGCGGAACCTGAATCTGGTCTGACAAGTAGTTCTGGATGGTATAAGGCAATACGAAGTAACCATCGGCTAAACCTTGCATCAACGCAGAAGCACCCAGACGGTTCGCTCCGTGGTCGGAGAAGTTCGCCTCACCAATCGCAAACAAGCCCGGAATAGAAGTCATCAATTCATAGTCAACCCACAAACCACCCATTGAGTAGTGCAATGCCGGGTAAATCATCATCGGCGTTTCGTATGGATTATCATCGGTAATCTCTTCGTACATATCGAACAAGTTACCATATTTCTGCTTCACCACTTCCTTGCCCAGACGACCGATAGCTTCCGAGAAGTCGAGGAATACGGCACGACCTGTGTTGTTTACACCGAAGCCTGCATCGCAACGTTCCTTAGCGGCACGTGAAGCCACGTCACGCGGAACCAAGTTACCGAATGCCGGATAGCGGCGCTCCAAGTAATAGTCGCGGTCTTCTTCCGGAATGTCTTTACCTTTCTTTGTACCTGCCTGCAATGCCTTCGCATCTTCCAATTTCTTCGGAACCCAGATACGGCCATCGTTACGCAAAGATTCGGACATCAAGGTCAACTTAGACTGGAAGTCGCCCTTCACCGGAATACAAGTCGGGTGAATCTGCACCATACAAGGATTTGCGAAGTAAGCGCCCTTCTTGTAGCATTGCCAAGCAGCAGAACCGTTTGATGCCATTGCGTTCGTAGACAAGAAGAAGGTATTTACATAACCACCGGTTGCTACGACTACGGCGTGAGCGGCATAACGTTCAATCTTACCGGTAATCAAGTTGCGGGTGATGATACCACGGGCACGACCGTCGATGATAACGACATCCAACATTTCGTGGCGCGTGTACATCTTTACTTTGCCTTTGCCAATTTGACGGCTCAATGCAGAGTAAGCACCCAAAAGCAACTGCTGACCGGTCTGGCCACGGGCATAGAACGTACGGGATACCTGTGCACCACCGAATGAACGGTTATCCAGCAAACCACCATATTCACGCGCGAAAGGAACACCCTGCGCTACGCACTGATCGATAATGTTATTGGAAACTTCAGCCAAACGATATACGTTCGCTTCACGCGCACGGTAGTCACCACCTTTGATGGTATCATAGAACAAACGATACACCGAGTCGCCATCGTTCTGATAGTTCTTAGCCGCATTGATACCACCCTGAGCCGCGATAGAGTGAGCACGGCGCGGAGAGTCCTGAATACAGAAGTTCAATACGTTGAATCCCATTTCTGCCAAAGAAGCAGCCGCAGAAGCACCAGCCAAACCAGTACCAACGACGATAATGTCCAAGCGACGCTTGTTAGCAGGGTTCACCAATTTCTGGTGAGCTTTATAATTTGTCCACTTCTCAGCCAACGGGCCTTGAGGTATTTTAGAATTAATTTCTGCCATAT
>CASEMX010000049.1 GCA_949289155.1 uncultured Parabacteroides sp. | reverse complement strand
ACGCGAAGCCTACGAAATCTCGCTAAAACACTACCGGGATTATTACAACTCCATTGAATATGCGAAATATGAGGCAAGTAAGGAGGCAAGAAAGGAAGGTCGAGAAGAGGGGCTGAAGGAAGGCCGGGAAGAAGAACGCATAGAAATCGCCACCAAGCTGAAAGCCTTAGGCTTACCTATCGCCACTATCCAAGAATCTACCGGTCTGACCGCTGACGAGATTGAGAGATTGTAAATACTCTCCCTTATAAGAGAGAAGTATTCTCTCTTATAAGAGAAGCATCTCCGTCCTTATAAGAGAAAAAGGTTTCTCCTTATAAGGGAGAAGTCTTCGAACAAAATATGTAAACAAATAGACTTTTTTGCAATACTATTTAACGCTTACATATATCAAACCTCCGCAAATAAAAAGGCTTGCAACCGCAAAACGACTGCAAGCCTTTACTTTTGGATTCCTGCCCTCGCTCTTCGCAGAGCTACCGGCAAGTTGAACTTTTTGTTACTCTATTTATTAATACTAACTAAATTCGTCCGCTTTCCCTCTCACGAGTTACTTATCGGGACAACAAAACAATTAAATGATTAATTATGAACTAATTCTTTATTGAGTAGTTAAAGGAGTTAGCGCTTCGCGCAGGAGTTATAGGAGTTAAGCCAAATGCTTTTGTTTGTATCAACTGAGAGACTATCGGCTTTAACTCCTCTAACTCCATTAACTCCCTCTAACTCCTAATTTACTTAACTACTACCTTGAAGCTTTCGCCATCAACCGATACCACTACGATACCAGCCGGAGCTGCGATAGTTTCATTGTCTGAAGTCAATGTTTCGTTAGCCACTACCTTACCTAAGATTGTGCTTACTACTACATTCTTGCCTTCAGCACCACGAACGATTACACCGCCGTCAGCAGCCACTACGCTTACTGCACCGTTAGCTTCGATAGATTCGTTAGCTGTCGGGTTGCCTTCGAATGCTTCGTTCATATTGTAAACATCAGCATTGTTGATATCATCAACTACTACGACTACATTGTTCATCCACTTCAAGTAACCTTCACCCTTGTATGTGCCGGTGAACGCTTCGTCCAACTTTCTGTAGTCAGCTGTTTCGATTACGAATGAACCAGCCTCTTCATCTACATAGCGGAATGCGAACTTAGCCACATTGAAGTTTTCATCACCTACAAAGATCTTCTTGTTATCGCTTGCAACAATTAAAGAGTCATTGCGATGGATACCTTCAACGAATCCTAATCTGTAGTACTTTTCAGAGTTGATATACGGATTGCCATCTTTGTGCTTGTTAGCAATATCCCAAGCAATAGCTGTATCCTTCAAGTTAACCAAATAGCGGCCTTCAGTCCAGCCCTTAGTCGGAACTGCATGTTCGCAAGTAGAAGACTGATGTTCTTCACACCACATTCCAGCCGGATGGATAGTCGGGTCAACCAACAGCATATACTGCGGACGATAGTATTCTGTATCACCGTTACCAATGTAAGCTGTATCAGCTACCATACCCGGAGCCATGTTCGGGAACTGAGCCAAGTTCTCCATACCTAAGAACTGACCATCTTCGAACAATACAGACATATTGTTGTTATCGCGGAAGATAGAGATTGTATCTGACGGAGAAACTACGCGGCGATACATCGGTTTGTCAGTTTCCTCAACAACGAACCAGTCGTTTTCTGTACGGTCATACAAGTCAACGTTATCCAAGATACCGTTGCCGGAATCACCGGCATAAACTTTGTTGTATTCGTCTGCATCGAATACCTGATACAATGTAGCTGTCTTTGAATTGTAAGCTGTTTCTGCCACAGATGCTTGGTCATTCTTAACCGGACGCAAGTTCAATGCATCGCCATCATAACGCAAAGCGAACTTCTGAGCGTAAGCTTCAGCCTCTTCTACACTTTCGAAGCGTTCTTTCTTAAGCGGGTTCTTGTAAACCAGTGATTGATATTTTTCTGCTGCCGAGTTGTAGATTAACGGCTCGTTGTACTGGTTAACGAACGAGTAAGAAACCACTTTCAATGTATCCAATGTTTCACCTGCATATGCACCGTTCTCAATCTTACCTAATTTGCTGATTACATAGATAGAATCAGTCGGCACATAAGTGTACATGTGGTTAGCTACGTTATGCTTCTTCGCACGAGCTGCAGCATATTCTGTAGCAGTGAATGTCAATGCATTTTCCTGTTCGCTATCCAAACCGATAGTATGGTTCTCCGTACCTTCATGGTTTTCTACGAACCAAGCATTGCCATTGAATACGTTAGAAACAAAGCCTAAGTTAAACTTCGTATTCTTTAGGTCAGTCAGTCTGCGGTAACCATCGTTGTCGTGATGTTCAGCAACTGTCTTGATTTCATAAACGCTGCTGCCATGACGATAGGTGTCAGCTTTGTCTGTCTTATACAAAGCAGCTGTTGCAATGTCAGAGAATTGAACATTTGTATTCTCACGGTTAGTGAATACATAGTTTGCACCTTCAACTGTCAATGCCCACTGAGCTTCCAGTTCGTTGCCTACAGAAGAAACGAAGTCATAGTTATATACGCCTGTTGCAGCCAATATGCCTTCTTTAACACCCTTCGGTGCATCTACACGAGTTACTGTATAGAACTTGCCGTTCTTAATCAAGTCTGCAATCTTGACAATCTGGTCGCTGCCTAATGCAATCTTGATAGCTTTCAAATCAAGACCTTGAGAAGCAACCAATGTCGGCACTGCAGAAGTAGCACCTTGAGCTTTGATATCAAGACGTCCAACATTAGCAGTTACACTTCCATCGTGAGAAGAAACCTGCATAGCTTCGATTGTGCTCAACTTAGTGAAATCAGTAATGCTTGCCGATACATAGAAAGAGAACTTGCCATAGTAATCAGCTTTCATTGCATAGCTCATATTTCTTTCGATATCATGCGCTAACTGCCAAGCTGAAACAGTTGTAAATTCATAAGCATCTTGCCAATCCCATTCACCTTCAGTTGCATTCTTAGTTACAACAACGAAGTCTCCATTTGCATTCATCAAATAGAAGTGATCTTCTGTTGGCAAAGCCTGAACGAACTTGCTGCCATTCCATGTCATCGGAGTCAAATGGCCTGTGAAGTAGTTGCCTGCGATGTCTTTATCATCAAACTTGTTATCACCTTCCTTGTCGTAAGTGATAGTCAAAGAGAAGCCATCTTTTTCGTAATAGTTCAACTGACCGGCATTCAATGCAGTCTGACCTGCTTTGTAAAGACCGAAGTAGTTGATGCCACCGATGCTCAACTCCAAACCATCCACATCAAAAGCTACACCATTAACGCTATAAGGAACATTGCTTACCGGATACCATACGCCATCAAGACCTGTTCCTGCCGGATTCTCTGTGTCGTCTCCTGCATTTGATTTCAACTGAACTTCATTCTGGTTAACGAATGAATAGCTATACTGACCATTAGCCAACTTCGTTTCAGTCATCTTCCACAATGCGTTCTTATCTTTTGCATAGCGGTCAGCTACCTCTTGTGAAGTCAATTCAACTGCAGAAGCTGTACCGTCTGCGTCTGCTACGATGGCATAATCGTTACCATTAGCAGCACTATGCAAAATCAACATATAGTAGTTAGACTGGTCTGCAGTCTCTTGCAGTTTGTAGCCATATACTACTTTCGATACAGGAACTCCAGTATTGGCAACTGCCTCTTGTCCGTTATCCGGATTTTCAACATCGCCAAACAATACATTGGCATCTTCACAAACAACCGCAGCATTTACATCGCTGTCAATCTCTGCGTCTTCTAATGCTTCACGCAATTGCTCAGACGAGCCATTGAATGTAACCTCTGCGCCTTCTGCTGCATTCGTTACTGCTTTCTCAATGGCTGCGGCATTCGTGATTTTGCCAGTGGTTTCATCTACGTCTGGAGTAACTGTAACAATCTTGTAATCTTCAACATTTGTCACACCCTCTGATGCATTAACATCAGCACTCACTTCGATATAGCCAAAGTCTGTTGCAGATTTGGTTATTGTAGTCCCTTCAAATGATGACTTTGAGAAGTCGGTAATTAATGCAGACTTTTCAGGAGCTGTATAGCCTTCACTATCTGTGCTCTTGAAATAAGTGAAACCGCTATTTCCATTGTTCGAAACGCCACCTAAGATTTGGATACCGAATGATGGAGCAGCAGGCCATTGTTCATTACCAGCAACGATGGCGCTTGCACCTGTAATCGTATTATTGGTAATCTTAAACTCAGGAGCTGCTGACAATGGGTAAATAGAAATACCAGTAACTGTATTTTGAGTAGATGAGCCTACGCTACAAGTAATCGTATTATTCTCAATGGCTACTTTTGAAGCAAATACAGCGATTGCACTTTTAGTTTCAATAACTGTACCATCACCACTGCCAGCCATGTCATTAGTGAATTCAATGTCCAGATTCTTGATGGTTACATTTTCACCGGTAATCACGATATTACCTTTCAATTTGTGTCTTTTCCCATTAGCATCTGTACCATTCAATACATAATTGTCTTGGTCAATCAATAGATAGTGACCATCTTCTAATGTCAAGTCTCCCTTCAAAGTCATGACGCCGTCCTCTATTGAAACAGCTTCATTCTCACTTAAGCTTGAAAGTCCTGTTTGCCACGTGCTTGTCACCGTGTTCTCGTTCTTAAAGTTTATATCTGCATATACAGAAACAAACGACGAACTACTAAGCAACAAAGCCGCACATACGGTAAGTACTTTTTTGTTCATAAAACTTAGAATTTAAATTGTTAATAAATAAATGATTAAAAGAATCCAACAATCTAATTCTACGAAGACCTAAACAACATTCTCCGGCTTTATGAACAAGCATAAAAAAAGCGCGGGCTTGTTATCTATTATTAAGTTGATGGCTCTGCAAAGCCTGCTTAGTAATAACAGAACAACAGCCCGCGCTTATACGATATGATATACTTCCCCCTTTTTATATAAAGGGAAAATCTCAAATACGTATCAAGCGCAAGCATTCACTGTCCATTATTCCACTAAGCTTTAAAAATTTTGCAGATTTTCAACTTGGAATAATCTTCGTAAAATGCTTACTAAAATATATTTTAATTCCCTCGGCAGAACACTATCCGCTGCGGAATCGATGCAAAGGTAAGGAGTAAAAATGAATATGCAAGAGAAAACCCATAATTTTTTCCAAATCTTAGGGTTTTCTATACGAAAGGGTAGGTTTGCACTACTTTCTGGCTTGACCCAGATTGTATCTGTTCTTTTGCCTTGATGCAAAAGAACCAAAAAATCAAGGCTTACACTCCAGAGGCTACAAATTCACATCGCTCCGCTAAAATTTCGGAAACTCGCCTTCGGCTCAAACAGCCGAAATTTCTTCACGCTCCGCTCGGAATTTGCTTTACGCCTCTTACGTTAGGCCAATCCTATTTGCTCATAATGTCTTAGGGCGTTTTTAATTTTTACCTTTTAATTTTTAATTGGAAAACGGCCGAGGCCAATCTAATAGCTCCCCTGCCTCTTAGGGGAGCTGCCCGGAGGGCTGAGGGGTAATCTTTCTCTCGCCTTCGGCATCGGGTTCCTAACTACCAACTACTAACTACTAACTACTATACCATAGTATATATATAACAATACTTCTTCGAAGGGAGGGACGGAATTGCCTACGGAGACTTTTCCAAGTCTCCCTCGTAGACCCCGACAAGTCTATATCGTGGAGGCTGGCAAGTCTATATCGTAGCGACTGTTGCCTCTACCTCGTAGCGAGGTCGGTCGCTACGAGGGGGACTTGTCGGTCGCTACGATAGGGAGTTTTCAGGCTCTCCGATACAGCGTTTTTGTATGCTTAGTATGCGGTCTGAAAACTGCTTACTAAGTAGTCGCTTGTCACGTCGGTAAGCTGTCGTTCGTCAACTTACTAAGTTGAGGGGGGTACTACTTAGTAAGTAGTTTTCCGGTTGCTTAGGAAGTAATTCCCAACCTATATTCCTTCGTTCTTTTGCCTTGATGCAAAAGAACCAAAAAATCAAGGCTTACACTCCAGAGGCTACAAATTCGCATCGCTCCGCTAAAATTTCGGAAACTCGCTTCCGCTTCGCTCAAACAGCCGAAATTTCTTTACGCTCCGCTCGGAATTTGCTTAACGCCTCTTACGTTAGGCCAATCCTTCCTATATTATATATGGTATAGAAGTTAGTAGTTAGTAGTTGGTAGTTAGGACCCGATGCCGAAGGCGAGAAAAGGGAGGCGAGAGAGAGGAAGGGAGGGAGCAAGTGATTGGCCTCGGCTGGTGAGCGTTAAGCGAGCGACCGGAATGGAGCGTCCGGAAGCTCGGCTGTTTGAGCGCGAAGCGCGAGTTTCCGAGATTCCAGCGGAATGTAGGGAGAGAGTAGCGAAGCAGGCGCAGCCTTGATTTTTTGGTTCTTTTGCATCAAGGCAAAAGAACAGATACAATCTGGTGCAAGCCAAAAGTAACGGGGAGTTAACTTCTTTTCACTCTATAAGAATGCAGCAATATCTGCATTTCGCGCATCTATTCGAATAAAAGATTTTTTGAACCTTCCCACATAACTTTTATTTTATCATTTAGTTTAAACCGCAAGACATCGCGAGACGCCTTGCGGTTCTTTTTTGTTACATGCTTTGTCCGGAGCCGGTATTGCTGCCGGTACTGTTTCCGCCGGCTTTGACATCATCGTTATTGATGCTTCGGGCCGTTTTCTTCACCTGCGCCTTGAGCTCTCCGAACCGCCAACTGATGCTGATGCCGAAGTAGCGGGTGGGGTTTTTGCTTTCGCTCCACGAGCGGAAGGTATCAGTCAGCGTTTCGCTGCTGTATGTCTGGTATTTCTGGAAGATATTGCTGGTGTTGATGGAGATATTCAGTCTATCTTCTTTCAAGAACGCGCGGCTCAGCCCGATGCCATAGAAATGGTAGGACGAGCCTTCGCCCTGCAACGAGACACCCGGTGTGCTGCCTCCGCCATAGAGACTGAGGCGCAGTTTCCACGGCAGGGTCTGCTGGATATTCCCGAACAGGTTGCCTTGCCATCCGTAGTTGTGGCTGGCGAGGGCGTCGCTCTTATAGTCGGCATACGAGCCGGAGGCATTGATGGAGATGCGCGTTTTGTTGCCCGGATTCCAATTCGCCCAGAGCGACAGGCGCGTCTGCTTCGTCTTGCTGACATTGCCGTAAGTACTTTCCATCACGCCGTTGTTCATGAACGAGTAGCGTTCGATGCCATTATTGATAAACATATAGCTGAGCGTCGCATTCAGGCTGAACTTCGCCGAGAAGCTACTGAAGGTCATGCCTAAGTTGTGCGACTTCTCCGTGTCCAGATTCGGATTACCATAGCTCACCGACGTCGGGTCGCTCTCATCGCGGAACGGATTCAAATACCAGATGCCCGGACGATTGATACGCATGTTATAGTTGGCACGCAGGCTCGTCGTCGTGCCTAACATGTAGGAGAGATTGACCGCCGGAACCACATCGTCGAATCCGGCATTGAAGTTCCGTTCGGGTTGCAATTCATAATCCACGTTCATGAAGGTATGCTCATAGCGTACGCCCGCCTTCAATCCGAATTTCTTCCATTTCAGCTGGTAATCTATATAGGCAGCGAGGATATTCTGTCCCTGTTTGAACTTGCTGCTCATGTCATTGCTCTGGGCAAACGAGCCGTCCGGCTGTTCGAGGAAATACTTGCTGTCGCTGGAGTTGTTGCGGAAGATATACTTCGCGCCGGCATCGACATAGTGCATTTCGTTGAGCGGATTCACATAGTCCAGCTGCAGCGTATGCTCTGCCGTGTGCGCATCGTTGTCGTAGCGCTGGTCGATGAGTTCGAAGGGAACATTCTCCCGCTCCAGATAGGTCATATCGTTATCCGAGTTATTCGGCGAATTATTGAATTTGTAGGAAGCCGTCAGGTATTCGCCCTTCCGCTTCATCGAGTGCTGGTAATCGAGGTTCACGCCCACGTTCCCGAAGCTGCTGGTGTTCGCGCTGCGGGTTGAGTACTTATATACCAAGTCGCGCTGCGCATTGCGCATCTCGGCGGAATAATCATTGTCTGTGTCGAACGAGCCGCCGAATACATTCGCCGAGAAGGTCAAGAGGTTCAGCGTATCGATTTCGTAGCTCGCCTCGATGTTCCCGAACTGGAACCCGCCGTCGCTCTTGTAAGTATTCTCGCCGCTCAGGTACTTATACTCCTCGGAGGTATAATCCTCGCGGCCCGACTTGCCGTAACCGCGCGGCATGTACTGCCGGTTGTACGAATAGTTGCCCGTAGCGGTAAACTTCCCTACCTGCACCGTCCCGTAGGCGTAAGCGCCGGCATTCTGGTTGCCGCCGTTTGCGCCGAGAGTTACATTGTAGCCCTCCATCTTCGCTTCGGTCGTCACGATATTCAGGATGCCGCCGATGCCCTCCGCGTCATACTTCGCGCCCGGTTCGGTGATGACCTCAATTGATTTGATGGAGCTGGCGGGCAGGCTGCGGAGCACCTCCTTCGGGTTGTTGCTCATCAGCGTATTGGGCTTGCCGTTCACATGCACTTTGAAGTTCGACGAGCCGTTCACTTGGATGTTATCCTCGGCATCGACCGTCACGAGCGGCACTTTGCGGAGCATCTCCAGCGTCGTGTTGGTCTTCGAGTCGGGGTCGTCCTCGATACTATACGATATTTTGTCGATTTCCGCTTTTACCAACGGCTTCTGCGCCACGACCTCCACGCCCTGCAGCACCTCGCTGTCTTCCGACGTATAGAGCGTGCCCAAATCGACCCGCTTCTGCGCCGGCGTCGTAGCAAACGCGCGCGAAATCGTCTTCTTCCCGATGGATGTAATATAAAGGATATATTCGGAAGCCGAAGGAAGGTCGGCCTCGAACTTCCCGTCCAAGTCAGCCGCCGCCAATTTCACCGGCTCTTTCGGCTCATTTTTCAGATAGATACGAATCGTAGCATAGGGTTCACCTTCACGGCTCAACGAATCCACCACCACTCCCTTTACCGAATAGGCGCCCGTCTGCGCCTCCACTAAATTTGCCAACAGGCAAAACAGAAGCACGAAGGCTCCTTTAAAAATCTCACGTTTCATGATGTCTTTTGATTAGCAATGAATGTTTTTTTGATTCAGGAGCTAAAAGTAGGCATTATCCCTGTCACAGGACTATTTTTGCTATTAATTTTGGTTAATTCCAAGAAAATAGCCCAAAAAGAACGCGCGGATTGTTCCTCCCGACAGGAGCGCGTTTCCGCTGTCAGCGGATTGTTCCTCCTGACGGGAGCGCGTTTCCGCTGTTAGCGGATTGTTCCTCCCGACGGGAGCACGTTTCCGCTGTTAGCGGATTGCTCCTCCCGACGGGAGCGCGTTTCCGCTACGCTCATTTCAGATTACCGTAACGGGATGACCATTGTCCATGTGCTTTCGAAGTTCCAAGGGGCGGGACCTCGTCCGGTTGCGGCAAAAAGATAGGCAGGCTTGCCATTTTCGAAGAGGATGAAGGGACGTTCGAAGTTCGCTTGAAGGGTGGTCGTCCCATCTTCCCACAGGATAGTGCGCGAATAGGCCTTCACGGGGTCCGACAGCGTCCAGTGTATGCCGTCGGGCGACGTGGCATGGATTCCGCCGCCATCCTCTCCGCAGATATGCCCGAAGCGGTCCTTCATAATCAACTCGTAATGCCCGTCAGCCCACCAAACGAAGGGGTCTTCCACGTCGTTCGACAGATTTTCCTCTGTATCGAAACGGAAAATCGGTTCGTCCGACAGGCGGTGGTATTCGCCCAACGGATGGTCTGCCTCCGCCACGCCCAAGAGCAACGGCGGCTGTGAATTTTTAGGCGAAGATTTATACATCAGGAGGATTTTGCCGGTCTCCGGATTCACCACCGGCGAAGGATTGCTGGTAATCGAAGCGTCCCAATGGCCGGGGCGAGGCTCAAGCACCGGATGGTCCATCCGTTCCCACGGTCCGTAGAGCGACTTCGACTTCGCCACGCCGATACGCTTGTTCATCCATGCCCGCTCGAACCAATCCTCTTCCCACTTGACGCCCGGCTCAGGAACCGGAAAGTCATAGGTCGTGCCGACGTAGAAGAGATAATAAATCCCGTCCCACTCGATGACACGCGGATTGAACACCGAGCAGCCGTCGAAATACTTCGGGTCGCGGCGTGTCAATGCCATGTCCGAATAATAATAGGGACCCGTAGGCGAGTCCGACACGCCATGCACGATTTCCGTATTCGTCACCCATGCGCCGAAGCCCAGCGACTTTTCCCACATATCGGAAAAGATGTGGTACTTCCCATCCTCGCCCTTGATGACCGACGAGCCCCAAATCCAATGGTCTGTCATCGCGAAGCCGCCATTCAGCGGGGCAGGCTGCAATTTATCGATAAATGCTCCGCCGGAGGGCTTCGATGTACAGGCAGCGCACATCCATAACGCCCAAAGGCAGAGCCATGAAAGCAGATTCTTCATCGCCGCGTCCTATTTCATAAAGTAAATATCCCCGAAGAACTGCGGACAGTGGAAATTGGGCGACGGAAGGTCGATGGGGCTCCAGCTGACGAAGTGCGGGTATTCCGTCTCGTCGGCACACTTATAGAAGTTGCCTTTGATTTTCTCCGGCATCTGTTTCGGGTCCAACCCCATGACCGAGAGCGGAATCGCCACGAGCAATTCCCATTCATACACGCCTTTCTTCTCCGGAAAAGCCACCTCCTCCAACGAAGAGTAGCGTTTTATCGAGGCATATTCCTCCGCCGACAGCGAAGTCTTGGCATCGCGCGATACGCGGCGGCCGGAGTCGCACGTCCCGATGCAGTTGAATTCGAAGTTGATATACTCCTGCTCGCCGACCCGTTGCATGAAGAACTCCACGCAGCTGTCCTTGTGGACATTCGAGTCGTCTTTGTCATAAACCGCTTTCAGCGAGAAGCCTTTCACGAAGTAACGGATATAAAAATAACGGTCGGAATAGGCCGTGTCGAATGCCACAATCGGTTTATACGGATAGTCCGGCCAATTAATCGTGTCAATATAATCGCGTTGCGCCTGGCTTTCCATCAGGCAGCCAACCGACGACATCTCCTGCGCGTCTAACTGCGGCAGGTAGGGTACTTTCAATGTTTTCATCCTGTAATTGCTATTAATGGTTATTCTTATGTTCTATATGTTCTTTTTCGGGAAATTCGGGCTGTACAGCAGCGTCTGCGGAAGCGTTTGGAGTTTTCCCTCCTTCACGAATGCCTCGCCGCGCTCCTGCAGATGGGCAACCAATGCACGGCGCATCTCCTCCAGTTGCGCTTGGCAACGGGAATCCGCCGAGCAGTCGTGCAATTCCTGCGGGTCGTTCACCAAATCGAAGAGCTGTTCGCTGCCGTTATGCAGGTTCCAGATGTATTTCCACTTCCCGTCAGTCAGTCCGCACCAGTAATTATCCGCCGAATAGCAGGTCGCGTGTTCCAAATCGATGTATTTCCGCCAGACGGGATTTGCCTGTTGCACCAACGGACAGAGCGAACGCCCGTCCATATCCTCCGGGATTGTCCCTCCCGCAATTTCCAGAAACGTCGGGAGGAAATCGCGCAGTTCGACCGGCTGGTCCAATCGCGCACCGTCAGGGACGCTCCGTTTCATGCCCTTGGGCCATTTCACGATATAAGGGATATGCGTGGAGCCCTCGTAGGGATAGGTCTTCCGCCAGTGGTAATGGTCGCCCAGCATATCGCCGTGGTCAGCCGTGAAACAGATTAAGGCGTTATCATACATGCCCTTCTCCTTCAGGCAGCGGATAATCTCCCCAATCTGGTCGTCGATAAAGGTGATGTTCGCATAATAATGCCTCCGCGAGTTCTGCGCATATTCGTCGCCGAAGTTCGCAAACGCCGCATCCGACGGAAGCTCCTCCGGACGTTTCCGTTCCGCGTAACGCACCGCCCATTCACCCTTTGCCGTCTTCGGGATATCCCGTCCTTCGTACATATCCAGATAGCGTTTCGGCGGGTCATACGGACTATGCGGACGGGCAAACGAGACCTTCAGGAACAGCGGCTGTTCGGCATTATAGTTGCGAATCAATTGGCACGCGGTCTGTCCCGTCCAAGCCGTGGGATGCAACCGCTCGTCCAACCGGTAAACCCCGGCGGCATGGTCGTTCCATCCGATGCCGGTTTGGTCCGGATTCTGAGCCGGTGCGTTCAACTGGAACCATTTCCGGTAATCGCTGATAAAGTTTGCCGACTCGACCCGCCCGCTCTCGTCAACCAATGTCTCGTGGAAGCCATGCAATGCGTTCTGCGGATTCCAGTGCATTTTCCCGATGCCGAAGGTATAATAGCCCAAATCGCGCAGCATTTGCGGCATCTCGTAGGTATATTTCTCTGCCAATGCGCCGTAGCCCAACATCCCGTGATGCCACGGAGAAAGCCCCGTCAGCAATCCGGAGCGTGCCGGCGTGCTGCTGGGCGTACTGGAATAGCCGCAAACGAAAAGCGTGCCCTCCGATGCCAAGCGGTCCAGATTCGGGGAGATAACCGCCCGGTTTCCCATGCAGCCCAATGCATCTCCGCGCTGCTGGTCGGTCATGATTAGGATAATATGCGGTTTGCCCGACAGATTCCGGTTCGGTTGGACAGCAGCTTCCTCTTGGCGAGGGACAAATGCCGCAGCCGCACCGGAGGATTGGGCAAGGGCCGTACCGCTCCACGCCAATCCTGTGCCGATGGATGATTTCAGGAATGCACGCCGTTTCATGGCTGTTTGTCTTTGACGGCTTTCAAAATTCCCTGCAACCGATAGACGATTTCGGGATGTTCTTTCGCCAAGTTCTTTTGCTCGTAGTCTTCAGAGATATGGTACAATTGCGGTTCGAGCGTATAGCCTGTCTCGATTCGTTCGTTCGGCATGAATGCGCCTCCGTAGCTCGGCTCGATATATTTCCATTCTTTCGTGCGGACAGACAAACCGTGGTTCAATGCCTGTTCGATGACATATTCCCGGTCCTCCTGATTCTCTCCCAACCAAGTCATTAAATGCTCCTCGCTATCCGGTGCGGCTCCCTTCGGAATACGGGCGCCAACCAAGGCTGCCAACGAACGGAACCAGTCGATTTGCGATACCAACGCTTCGGATACCATCCCTTGTTGAATCTGCTTCGGCCAATGGACAATCGCCGGGATGCGTGTCCCGCCTTCAAAGGCACTGTATTTATTCCCCCGCAGCGGTCCGACCGGCTTATGGTCGCCCAATTTCTCAAAAGCCTCATCCGCGTACCCGTCATCGACTACTGCGCCATTATCGCTGGAGACGATAATCAACGTATTCTCGGTCAATCCCAATTCATCCAAGGTAGCCAGCAACTGCCCTACGCTCCAATCGAATTGGGCAATCGCATCGCCCCGCAATCCCATCGGGTTCTTCCCTCTGAAACGGTCGTGCGGGAAACGGGGTACATGGACATCGTTCGTCGCAAAGTACATAAAGAAGGGTTTGTCCCGGTGCTCGCGGATAAAGTGCTGCGCATGGACGACAATCGAGTCGGCAATGTTCTCATCTTTCCATAGAGCCTTCCCGCCGCCCTTCATATAACCGATGCGGCTGATTCCATTCACGATAGACATATCATGCCCGAAGCTCGGCTTCAGATTATACAGCAGTTCCGGATTGTCGCGTCCGGTCGGTTCGCCCTCGAAGTTCTTCTCATAACTGACTTCGATAGGGGCGGAAGGGTCATAATTGGCTACCATCCCGTTCTCGATAAAGACGCAGGGGACACGGTCTGCCGTTGCCGCCATAATATAATGGTAATCGAACCCCAAATCGCCCAACGACTGGGGCAGCGGCGCATTCCAATCCTGTTCGCCGGTCTTGTCGCCCAAGCCTAAATGCCATTTCCCGATAGCCGCCGTAGCATATCCTGCGCTTTTGAACATGTCCGCCATCGTGAACTGTCCCGGACGGATAATCATCTGCGCATTCCCTGCCGCTATATCTGTATCCGGACGCCGCCAAGCATACTCGCCGGTCAGCATGGCATAGCGTGAAGGCGTACTGGTGGATGCCGTCGCATGGGCATTCGTAAAGCGGATGCCTGCGTTCGCCAACCGGTTCACGTTCGGCGTCTGTACCAGTTTAGCGCCATAGCATTCCAAATCGCCATAGCCTAAATCATCTGCATAAATAAATATCACATTCGGCTTTTCCGGTTGCGCGGACTGTGCTGCTGCAGGAAGCAGCGCCGCCATTCCGATTGTCAATACAAGAGTAGTTTTCATTTCGTCGTGTTTTTCTATTTGGCGATAAAAGTAGGAAGTTTTTGCGAAATGGCAAAGAGTGCGAAACGGCAAAGCGAGTAGTTCGAAAAGAAAAAGGCACACAGAAGACACCCATCGGCATCGTCTGTGTGCGGATAAGGATTCCCGGCAACCTGCCTGTTTACCAAACGACCGGCTTATTCAGGATATTGCCATCGGCGGCATCTTCCGGCGTAAATGTATTGCCCCGATATTGTACGCAAAGCATGATAAGCGGCGCATCGCCATTGTTGCGTACCGAACGCTCGCCGGCAGGAGCCACCCGCACGACCGAGCCTTCACTGACAGGGAATACCTTCCCATCGACCTGGAATTCGCCCTTCCCGCTCAAGAAGAAGTAAAGCTCCTCATGGTTCTTGTGCGTATGCAAGAAGCCGGTCTCCGTACCGGGCTGGAACATCTGGAAAGAGAAGTCGCCGCCCGTAGCCTGAAGCGCTGCGCCACCGAATACCTTGCCCGGAATCTTTACATCCGGACCCAATTCCAATACATAATCGCTCAGTTCGTTTAACTTACCGACATTGATTGCGCTGAAGTTCGCAGCCTCAGCAATTCTTTCTACCTGTTTCATGACTCTTTTCGTTTTTAAGTATGTTAGTTGACCTGTTTTCTTATTCTGTCGATGCAAAAATATACCCTTATTTATTACTATACAAGAGGTTACGGACAGGTTATCTGGTTACCCGGAGGTAACTCTTGCAGAGCGACAATCGGTTAAGAATTCACTTTTTTGACTTTTTAAGAGTTCGTCCGGAACGAGTGGAAATAGAGAAGCGGATGTTACATCTTTTGTAATTACATTTTTTGTATATACATCTTTTGTAATAAAGCTCCTCAACCCCCACACACCCCTTTCTGAATTCCTCCTACTCCCATCCTCCGTTTGCCCCGTAGGAAGTTGCAGAGTTCCCCGTATGCTCTTCCGCCATAGCCTACGAGGGAAGTCAACCTTTCCTCCCCGAAGAAAAACTTTTCCGCGTGCCTGTATAAAGTTTGCCTGCACGAAGGGAAAAGTTTGTTTCTTCCTATGCAATTCTTAAAACGCCACAGGAGTTTATAAAAACCACAGTGGCGTTTGTAAAAACCACAGTGGCGTTTATAAAAACGGCTGTGGCGTTTTAAGTTTTTCTTAGGGCGGCGCAAAGTTTTCTTCCCTATCAAAGAAACTTGTTGTAGGCACGCACCGGACTTTTCTTCGAGGGGGAAAGCTTGGGTTCTTCCTCATAAAAAATCTTATCTTTGCGGGCAACAAAGAGAGAATGTATTATATAGGAAGAAGAAAATGAAAGCAGAGAGGAAGAAACGTCCGCTATGGAAGCGGATAGTATGGGGCGTAGGCATCGTGCTGGGCGCTTTGGTTTTGGCATTTGCCGGCACTTCATCCGCCAGCCGCAACCCCATTGCGTAGGTTCTCAAAAGACAATGGAGCCAACGGAGGATGCGTATCAAGGCAAGGTATTCCTATTGACCGGTCCCATTACCTTCTCGGCTGCTGAGAGTTTCACGTTGGATATGAAAGAGAGCGGGAATGTTACGGTAGTAGGCGAACCTACGGCGGGCTATACGGGCAATCATCCGGTGAACTTCTCGACTGCGCATGATGTTTGGTTTCGTCTTCCTACCCGCGAACCGCAAAACTCTCCGAAAGGATTCCCGATGGAAGGCGTGAATATCCAACCGCATAATGTAGTACATCAGACGGTAAGCGACTTTATGCAGGATAAGGATACGCAATTGGAGTATGTATTGGATAGGATAGCCGGGGAATAGCGCACTAATTCTTCTCCGAAGAGGGCGGCGGTTCAGGAAAAATGAAGTATCTTTGTGTCGTCATTTCGATTCGAATACAAACAAATAAACAAATCATATATGATTCTATTCTTTCAATCTCCTACTAAGACGGTGCTGGCGGTAGAGGCAAAGCACGCGTTTACACCGGAAGATACGCAAAAACTCGTATGGCTCTTTAGCGGGGCTAATCCGGTAGAAGCAGAGACAATGAGCGGTTGGTTCGTCGGTCCGCGCCGCGAAATGATTACGCCGTGGAGTACGAACGCCGTGGAAATTACCCAGAACATGGGATTGGACGGCATCGGCCGTATCGAAGAATACTTCCCTGTATCATCGGGCGAAGCGGAACACGACCCGATGTTGCAACGCATCTACAACGGTCTGGACCAAGATATCTTTACGATTGACAAACAACCCGACCCGATTGTCTATATCGAGGACTTGGAAGCCTACAACCAGCAAGAGGGATTGGCGTTGAGCGCCGAAGAGATTGCCTACCTGAAAGAGGTGAGCGAGAAGATTGGCCGCAAACTGACGGATAGCGAGGTGTTCGGCTTCTCGCAAGTGAACTCGGAGCATTGCCGGCATAAGATATTCGGCGGTACATTCATTATTGATGGCGAAGAGAAGGAAAGCTCGCTCTTCGGCTTGATTAAGAAGACTTCGGCCGAGAACCCGAACAAGTTGGTTTCGGCTTATAAGGATAATGTGGCCTTCAATGCGGGTCCGAACATCGAGCAATTCGCTCCGGCAAGCGGAGACAAGCCCGATTATTACGAGACGAAAGAGATTGAGACGGTCATCTCCCTTAAGGCGGAGACGCACAACTTCCCGACGACGGTCGAACCGTTTAATGGCGCAGCTACAGGTTCGGGCGGTGAAATCCGCGACCGTTTGGGTGGTGGTAAGGCTTCTCTCCCATTGGCAGGAACGGCGGTATATATGACCTCTTATCCTCGGACGGAAGGAGCCCGCGAATGGGAAAAGATTCTCGACCCGCGCCCCTGGTTGTATCAGACGCCGGAACAAATCTTGATTAAGGCATCGAACGGGGCCTCCGACTTCGGTAACAAGTTCGGCCAGCCGCTTATCTGCGGTTCGTTGCTGACGTTCGAACATGCCGAGAACCAGAAGAAATATGCGTACGACAAGGTCATCATGCTGGCAGGCGGCGTGGGTTATGCCAATAAGCGCGATGCGTTGAAGGGCGACCCGAAGCCGGGCGAAGAGGTGATTGTCTTAGGCGGTGATAACTATCGTATCGGTATGGGCGGAGGCGCGGTATCTTCTGTAAATACCGGTCAATATACGAGCGGTATCGAGTTGAATGCCGTGCAACGTGCCAACCCGGAAATGCAGAAGCGTGTGGCGAACGTCATCCGTACGATTGCCGAATCGGATGATAATCCTATCGTATCTATCCACGACCACGGAGCCGGCGGGCACTTGAATTGCCTTTCGGAATTGGTAGAGGCTACAGGCGGACACATCGACATGAGCAAGCTCCCGATTGGCGACCCGACCCTTTCAGCAAAGGAGATTATCGGAAACGAAAGCCAGGAGCGCATGGGCCTCTTGATGGAAGAGAAAGATGTAGAGCGGGTGCGCCGCATTGCCGACCGCGAACGTTCGCCGATGTATGTCGTAGGCGAAACGACCGACGATATGAAGTTCGTCTTCGAACAGGCAGATGGCGTGAAGCCTATCGATATCAAACTGGAATATATGTTCGGGAAACCGCCCCGCACGATTATGCGCGACCATACCGTAAAGGAAACTTACCAGCCGGTAGTCTATAAGGAATCGGAATTGCATCATTACTTGGAGAATGTGCTCCAGTTGGAAGCCGTGGCTTGCAAGGATTGGTTGACCAACAAGGTGGACCGTTCGGTATCGGGTAAGGTAGCTCGCCAGCAATGCCAAGGCGAATTGCAATTGCCGCTCAGCGACCTTGGAGCCGTGGCATTGGATTACCGGGGAAAGGCAGGTATCGCGACGTCTATCGGTCATGCGCCGCAAGTGGCAATGGTAGACCCGGCTTCAGGTTCGGTCATGGCGATTGCCGAAGCATTGACCAACATCGTCTTTGCCCCGCTGAAGGATAAACTGGAAAGCGTATCGCTCAGTGCAAACTGGATGTGGCCGTGCCGCAACGAAGGTGAAGATGCCCGCTTATATAAGGCAGTACAGGCGGCTTCGGACTTTGCCATCGCGTTGGGCATTAACATCCCGACTGGTAAGGATTCGCTCTCGATGACACAGAAGTATGGCGACGACAAGGTCATCTCTCCGGGCACGGTGATTATCTCGGCTGGTGCGGAGGTGAGCGATGTGAAGAAGATTGTTTCGCCCGTCTTGGCTCACGACCGGAATACACATATATATTATATAGACTTCTCGTTCGATACCCTGAAGCTCGGCGGTTCGGCTTTGGCTCAGACATTGAACAAACTGGGAACGGAAGTGCCGACCGTCAAGGACCCGGAATACTTCTGCGATGCGTTCAATGCCGTGCAGGAGGCTATCGGAAAGGGCTTGATTCTGGCAGGACATGATATCTCGGCAGGCGGTATGATTACGACGCTGTTGGAGATGTGCTTCGCCAACGTGGAAGGCGGCTTGGAAGTCAACTTGGACAAGCTCAGCGAGCCGGATATCGTGAAGATTCTCTTTGCTGAGAATCCGGGTATCATCGTCCAGGTGAAGGACAAGAAGGCGTTCGAGAAGCTGATGTTAGAGGCAGGCGTGGGCTTTGCCGAAATCGCGAAACCGACGGACGAGCGGCATATCCTCGTTTCGAAGGACGGCATCCAGTATCACTTCGGCATCGACTATATGCGCGATGTGTGGTACGAGTCTTCTTATAAGTTGGATTGCAAGCAGAGCGGCGATACCTGCGCAGGCAATCGTTTCGAAAACTATAAGATGCAACCGCTTGAGTTCAAGTATCCGAAGAACTTCAGTGGCAAGCTGGCGGACTTGGGCTTGACGTTCGACCGCAAGGGCAAGAGTGGCATCCGAGCGGCTGTGATTCGTGAGAAGGGCTGCCAGTGCGAACGCGAAACCTCTTATGCGTTGTATCTCGCCGGCTTCGACGTGAAGGATGTCCACATGACGGACTTGGCTTCGGGCCGCGAAACGTTGGAAGATGTGAACATGATTGTCTTCTGCGGCGGCTTCTCGAACTCCGACGTGTTGGGCTCGGCTAAGGGTTGG
This sequence comes from uncultured Parabacteroides sp., assembly GCA_949289155.1. Taxonomy (GTDB): domain Bacteria; phylum Bacteroidota; class Bacteroidia; order Bacteroidales; family Tannerellaceae; genus Parabacteroides. Next base: position 6,071 of record CASEMX010000049.1, on the reverse strand, counting down.
GCAGCCGGTATCCTCTTCAACGAAAAGGCGAAGAAGGCCATCGACAACTTCTATGCCCGCAAGGATACGTTAAGCTTGGGTATCTGCAACGGTTGCCAGCTGATGGCGGAACTGGGCGTCATCTATCCGGAGCACGAACAGAAGCACAAGATGTTGCACAACGATTCGCACAAGTTCGAGTCGAACTTCGTCACGCTGGAGATTCCGAAGAACCACTCGGTGATGTTCGGTTCGCTCAGCGGATGCAAGATTGGCGCTTGGGTGGCTCACGGCGAAGGCAAGTTCGGTTTCCCGTATGCGGAAAAGGAATACCACATCATTGCGAAGTATAACTACGAAGGTTATCCTGCCAACCCGAACGGTTCGCCTTGGTCGGTAGCCGGCGTTTGCTCGCACGATGGCCGCCATCTGGCGATGATGCCGCACTTGGAGCGCGCGATGTTCCCGTGGCAATGCGGCTATTATCCCGCAGACCGCAAGGCAGACGAGGTAACGCCTTGGATTGAGGCCTTCGTCAATGCCCGCAAATGGATTGAGGCTACAAAGCATTAATCATAGGTTATTCAAATACCAACCGCGGAGTCTTCACCGGCTTCGCGGTTTTTTGTTTAGTGGCGTATCGAATTAACGAAGGAATCATTATCTTTGCCTTCAAAGGAAGAATTATGAATCTGGATGGACTTTTACATAAATATTTCAGGGAATGCCTATCACTGCCCATTATTGAGATGTTCGATAATGAAAGTATATATAATGTATATGAAGATATTGTTAATACACTGAAGAAACAGCCAGATATAGAATTAGGTGTTTTACAAACTCTTAGTTATTGCTTCTATGAAATATTGGATAATGTATTGACGCATTCTAAGAAACAATGTGGAACAGTTGTTTTAAAATATACTCCTGAAAAGGCAAAAATTCAGATATTGGTTGTTGATGACGGCATAGGCATACGCCAATCGCTTGCAGAAAACGAAATATATCGTGATATATCTGAGTCTGAAGCATTGGAAAAGTGCATGCGAGATAGAGTAACCGATGGAAAAGGCATGGGCTTTGGACTTTATTCAACAGCTTGTTTGATTCGCCAAGCTGGTATTGTACTTAATTTGCATTCGGGAAATCATATTCTAATTTCCGATGGAGTTAGTGAACAGATAAAGGAAACGGATTTCTGGCAAGGTACAGTTGTCTATTTTGAACTGTATTCTAATAAAGAAATAGACCCTAATGCTGTTTTAGAAAATCGCACAGATGCTGCGGCTTCATTTAATGAGGCATTCTTAGACATAGAAGATTTGGATAATTTATGGTAAGGTAAACAATATAATTATGATAACATTCAAATTTGTCACATTCGGAAAGAATTTGGGGACTCGTCTGTTAGGAGAAAAGGCAAGATTGACGCTTTTGCCTATGATACAAGGAGAAGAGCGGGTCATACTTGATTTCAGCGGAGTAGAAGTGGTGTCAAACTCTTTTGCCGATGAATGTTTGGCTAAGTTGCTTTTGGTTATGCCACTGGATGAACTAAAGAAGCGTACAACATTTCGAGGACTTAATGACTTTGCCCGAAAGAATATTGCTGTTGCGTTTAAGAGAAGGCTATTGGCTATGGGAGTTGAATAAACTGCCCCACCAAACTTCCCCAGAGAGGAAGGCATATCCCTATATCAATTATCCCATTCCTTCCCGAACAGTTTAAAAACTGCCTATCGTACCGACCGACAAGCGCATATCGTAGCGAGCTCCGGCTCTATATCGTAGCGACCGACCTCGCTACGAGGTAGAGGCAACAGTCGCTACGATATAGACTTGTCGAACCCTACGATATAGACTTGCCGGACTCTACGAGGGGGACTTTCCGGTCGCTACGATAGGGAAGGAAAAGAGGCAATGCGGACAAATTATACTTATTATATATAGCACTATTCGAGTGCCTGCTATATGCCTTCGCTGCCCTGCTACCGACTTTCTTGAAATATCTTTTACTTTTCTTTTGGATTTTCCTCAGAGATACCTACCTTTGTCGCAATTCCAATAGGAATCAGTGGATTCCGTTGGGAGGACATATTGAGTTAAAGCGTTTACGATATTATTCCTATACTAAAAAATCGCCAATTTTTTATCCTGTCGGAATAATAAACAGTGATGCTTGCACTCATGCTGTACATTTACCTGAAAGGAGAAGGTATATCCCACAGCATAGAGTGCGGGCTGTTGTTTTATTATTGGCAGGATGGGCGTTTGGCGATGCCTTTAGTATAAATAATAAACAACTTGCCCGCACTTTCTTTATATATACAGTTCATAATGCGCCGGTACAGTTGGTCGTAAATGCTGAATAGGCAGAATTTATTATTACTAACTAAATTAATTTATAGCATTATGACAAAGAGAATTTTTACTTTTTTAGTTGCGTTCTTGGCAACGTTGTCAGGAGCGGTATGGGGGCAGAGTGCCACTACGATTGATATTTCTAATATCGTAAGTAACACTTCATTCAGTTCAGGGTCAGAGACATTAGGCTATATAGCTAAGCATGGCAACTATGACACAGAAGGAAATACTCTGAAAATTACGAAAGATGGCAGTTATAAGATAAAAGGTAATGCCAGCCAAAGTGGGACAAACAGTAATGTCCAAATATCAGTAGCTGAAGGAATAACTGTTACGATTGAATTAGATAACCTTAGAACAGATGCTTCTTTGGGAAATGTTTTACACACTAATACAGATGAAGCAGAGGAACTGGTTAAAGCAGACCGTTGTGCCCTTGAAATAGGGGAAGGAGCTACAGTTACATTAACATGGAATAATGCATGCAAGCTAACCAGTGGTGGCGACCGTGCAGGAATCAATGTAAAAGAAGATGCTACACTCATCATGAAAGGTTCCAATACCTACGAATTGGAAGTTGGATCATGGAATAATGCAAGTAATGGCGCAATTACTTATGGTGCAGGTATTGGCGGAGATAAGACAGGGGCCAGCTTCGGAACAATTATTATAGAAAGTGGTGATATCAGAGCTTATAGTTATGCACAAGGTTCTGGAGGTAAGGCATACGGAGCAGGTATTGGTGGTGGATATAGCGATGACACTCCTAAAACTTCGACTTCTGGAACAATTATTATAAAAGGAGGAAGCATTGAAGCTACGAGTGCAGCCATAGATAAAGCTACATCTGGAGAAGATTATGGTGCAGGTATCGGTGGCGGTAATAACGGTACGTGTACGAATATCACTATCACTGGCGGAACTATAACCGCAACAACAACAAACAATAAAGGTGATAAGATTGGAAATGGTCATAACTACACAGCCACAACCTCTCCCTCCGTCATCGTAGCTCCAGCAGAACCGGATGGAACCGTCCCCTCTGTTACAGTTCCTTCTGACTTAACGAATACTTTGGTTGTAAGTAATGGGAGTACTACGATTGAAGGCGAAGTTAGCCTTCCGGAAGGAACAGACCACATCTATGCGCCCAATATAACAGGTTCGGGTACATTGAAAGCCTACAAGATTACTTACAACGAGACTAAGATTGAAGAAGGAGAAGGTACGCATACGATTACTGGACTGGACGCTGCCTCAAATGCAGTGAAAGATATGTATTATAATGCCGGTGTAACGGTAGAAGTGCCAAGCAATATATCTTGCACTTTGCATCACTTTGTAGGCTGGTATAAGAGTGGTACTCTGCCATCCATTGTAGAGACAACTGGTGAAGGGACAAGTGCTATCGCAACCTTTACCTTGCCGACAGCTGCTCCAACCGATAAACAAGAAGCCTTCACGATTCAGCCGGTTTGGGTAGATAAAGAACAGCCTATCATGGCTGAGGCCGACCATGGATGGACAGACAGTGGCACGGACAATCCGGATATTGATACAGCACCATCAGAAGCTATCGGTTTATTGACTTACACATTGGTGGCCGGAACAGATGCAGGCAATAGATTAAACGATGTGGAGATGTCCGGCAATAAGTTCACTGGTACACCGAAGTTGGAAACAGAAGATAACGGTTATAAAGAACTGCCAGATGTTACGGTTACGGTGAAAGTTAAGAATAGCCAAAGCAGTAAATCATATACGGTAGAAACGCCGATGGTCATCCATAATGGAGAGATTAGGATTACGGGGGTATCGGTAACAGACATTGACCATGAATATAACGGGCAAAGCCATAATGGTTGGAATAAAGACTTAGGCGCATCCGATGCTTATCACCTCTTGACACTTACTTTTACTGTAAATGGAGAAACTCCTGCAACTGGGCAGAAATTACGTGAAGGTGTTCACTACATTATCAGTGGTTATACGAAAGATGGTAACACAGAGACAGCCCAAAATGATGAATCACTTGAGATTAAAGAGGCCGGAACTTATTCCGATATTAAGTTGAAAGCGATTCGTGAAAGCGTGAAGTTTGCAATCAATAGCGCACCGGAATCTGACACGTATGAGAGCAACTTATCTGTAACCGTAGATGCAAGAGATTTAACATTGGTAGCAACAGATAATAATCCTATTACATACAAGACGAATGATACTGAGCCTGACTTCTCAGCAAATGCAAGCACTTATGTAAAAGCAGGAAATACTATCGGGCAAGATGCAGTTACAATTAATAGCGGCATTACGGCAACTGTAGATGGCGCAGCAAATGCTTGGAAAACGCAGCCGGGTAAATACACAGTTACATTTACGGCTGGAAGCAACGCTACGGTTAACAATACAAACTACGAATTGCCAGAAGGTACATCTGTAACTCGCGACTTGATTGTGAAAGGCGAAGTAACTGACCCAACTGTAAAACCCGGCGAAGATTCTGAATGGACGTTGGATACAGACGGTAACTTTACCCGTCAATATAACGGGCAAGTTCCAAGTGAAGGCTCTATCGGTTCTTTAGTTGTAACCTTAGGGAATAATACAGAAGTTACATTGGAAGAAGGCGAAAATAAAGGCTTTACGGTTAATTATGGTGATGACATCTCGAAGAATGTCGGTGAATATGAAGTAACGATTACCTTCAAAGAAAGCACTTATATTACCAGTGGTTCTAAGACGGTTAAGTTGAAGATTACAGAAAAGCCAATGACGGTTAACTTTAACTTCCCGGCTGTGATTACTGATTCGGAGAATATCAATTGGAGTAAGGCAGATATTACTTATTCGGGTATTGTGGACAATGAAGAACCGACCGTATCGGATTGTTATCTGGAAATAGTTGACGGTACAGCTTGGTTGCGCAACTTCTCTTTGAAAGATAATGCGACTACTGAATTCTTAATGAATAACTACACCATCAGCTATCAAGGCAATACGGGAGATATTACCACGAATGTAAACAACGGAACGGATACAGACGGTGATGGCAATAAAGATGTAGAATTGCCGGATGACGAAGTAACCGTCGACCCCGATTACGACGGCGGCGATGGCAATATCGATAGAATCGACTACTACAACATCTACGAGGACGAGGTTTGCGAGGGTGTGACGTTAGAGTTCAGCCGCGATGTCGTTCGTGAAGGTCAGTCGGTTGTTGTGACGGTTAAGGTGGATGAAGAGTTCGATGTAACGAACTTGACTTTGGAATACAAGGAAAGTATTTTTGGATACTGGAAGGATTTGACGTTGACTCCGACCGAGAATCCGGGAGAATATATCATCAAGAATATCTATACCGATATTTATGTTCGGGCTGAAGGCGCAGTGCCGACAGGCATCGAATCGATTGACGGTGCGAAGGTTTATACGAAGGACGGTAGCCTCTTCGTGCAGACTCCGCAGCAGGAGCAGGTTCGGATTATCTCAATCACCGGCGCTATTGTGAAGAACGAGCAGCAGGTAGGTTTGAAGCAATATACAGGCTTGCAGCGCGGAATTTATGTAGTCCGCGTGGGCGAACAGGTATTCAAGGTTCGCATTTAAAAGCAGTTTAGTCTGTTTTTAAACGAGAATGTAAATTAAACTGTGTCAGCAAAGAATAAAATATTAACTTTGCTAACACAGTTTTTTTTATGAAAGAAGAATTTGATTTTGAGAGTATC
>CASEMX010000048.1 GCA_949289155.1 uncultured Parabacteroides sp. | reverse complement strand
GAACCAGTATTTCAAAATTACAGCTCCTTGGGAAACCGGTTTGAGAGAACGTTATATCAATGCCGGTAACGTACAGAACCAAGGTTTTGAAGTTGCATTAGGTTGGTATAATCAGTTTACAGATGACTTCAGCTGGAGTACAAACTTCAACTTCTCTTACAACAACAATAAGATTATCGAGTTGTCTGATGAGTTGCCTAATTGGACACTTCAGAGCTATTGTACTGGTGCTAAGATTTTGTTGAAAGAAGGCGGCCACTTCGGCGACTTGTATGTTCGTGACTTGCAACGTGACGAAAATGGTGCTCCGATAAAAGATGCAAATGGCGCTCGGCGATATGAACGCTAAGGTAAATATGGGTTGGACCAACACATTCCATTATAAAGACTTCACTTTGTCATTCTTGATTGATGCGAAAGTGGGTGGACATGTATTCTCAATGACAGAGGCTACATTAGACGGTTGGGGCGTATCTGAACGTTCCGGTGAAGCTCGTGACGCCGGCCAGGTAGTAGTTGACGGCGTATCATTCGACCCGCAACTTTATTACTCAACAACCGGTGGTACAAGCTATAACTCAAACATCTATACCGGTCAGTATGTATATGATGCAACCAACGTTCGTTTGCGTGAATTGTCATTAGGTTATACATTCCGTAACCTGTTCGGTGCAGGCAAGAACTTGACGGCTTCTTTGATTGGTCGTAACTTGTTCTTCTTCTACAAGGATGCTCCGATGGACCCGGATGTAGCTGCTGCAACTGGTAACGGTTGGCAAGGTGTGGATATGTTCGCATTGCCGACATCTCGTAGCTTTGGTTTGAATTTGAAATTTAACTTCTAATCTTAGGAAATTATCATATGAAACTAAATAAATATTTGAAATTTGCAGCTGTATCAGCATTGACTTTGGCAACAGGCGCATTGACTGTTGGCTGTACAGATAATTTTGAAGAGCTGAATACGGACCAGTATGAATTGGACCCGAATACACTTCCGTTCTCTGCTCAGTTCCAGGAACCGATGTCGTATGTATATGCTCCGCAGCAGAACTTGTTCCAGTATTGCTTTAGCTTGAATGTGGACCTGTTCAGCGGTTATTTCATGACACCGCACAACTTCAACGGCTCAGGTAATGTGGATTACGCATTGAACCGTGGTTTCTGCGGCGGTATGTATGAAAATGTTTATCTGCATATCTTTAATAATACCCGTCGTCTGATTACCTCTTGCGAAGAGCAGGGATTGACAGATTATGCCGGTATGATGCGTGTGATTCAGGCGTATGGTGTTCAGATGTTGACCGACGTTTATGGTCCGGTAGCTTATACTGCTGCTATCGAAGACCCGACGGGCGGTGCATCATTCTACTATGACAAGCAGCAGGATATCTATAATGATTTGTTCGCTTTGCTGGATGAAGCTATTCAGAATTTCCAAAATCCGACTTCTACATTGGAAGCAAGACAGTCTTTCGATGTTTGGTGCAAGGGTGATTTGGATTTATGGATTAAGGTAGCTAATCAGTTGAAACTCCGTATGGCAATGCGTATCGTAAAGGCTGACCCGGCTTTGGCTAAACAGAAAGCGGAAGAGGCTGCTCAGGCTGGTGTATTGACCAAGGATATCTTAATCAACGAAGGTTACAGCAACGAACAGACTCGTATGTTCGAATGGGGTGATAGCGGTATGAATGCCAACTTGATTACTATCATGGAAGGTTACGAAGACCCGCGTTTGCCGCTGTATGTAACCATGAACCAAGCTGATGTGGCTTGTGAAGATGGTACGACTATCCCGGCAGGTACTCGTTACTTAGGTGTTCGCGGCGGTTGCAACTTGCCGGCAAAACCGAACCAGTGGGGTAACTTCTCGAAGATTGTTTGCAGCTATACTACCGCATTCCCGGTAATGAAGGCTGCTGAAGGTTACTTCCTCCGTGCTGAGGGTATCCTCCGCGGTTGGAACATGGGTGGTGGAACGGCTCAGCAATGGTATGAGGATGGTATCCGTACCTCTATCAAGAATGAGGTAGTTTATAAAAGCGGAGAAGTATTGGCAGGCGTGAAATCTGTTTCGGACGCTGAAATCGATGCATACATCAACGGAACTTCTTTGCAAGAAGACTTCGTTGACCCGGTTGACAGCCAGAACAATATCGAAGCTCAGAACGATGTGTGCGTTAAATGGGATGAAAGCGCTACGAACGAACAGAAATTGCAGCGTATCATGATTCAGAAATGGATTGCCAACTTCCCGATTTCTTGCGAAGGTTGGGCTGAATACCGTCGTACAGGCTATCCGAAGTTGTTCCCGAACCGTGTAAACATGAGTAACGGAACTATCGATACAGATGAACAGGTTCGTCGTTTGCTTTATTCGGATACAGAAATCAACACCAACAACGCAGAGTTGCAGAATGGTATCAACCTGTTGAACGAAGAAAACTCAAGCTCTAAGTTCAGCGGTGATATAGGCGGTACTCGCGTATGGTGGGATAGAGCTGACGTAGGAAACTTCTAATAGGGGTATTTTTCAGCATAAACTTACTACGAAAAGGTCGTTCGTCTAACGGCGGACGGCCTTTCTTCTTTTATTGGCAGTTGGGCGATAGCTGATTGGGGCATAAGTAAAATATAAGTATTTTAACGATTATCAGCGCCTGGCTGCCAATTTCTATGAATCCTTTGGCAAAATCATATCAACGGGCAGCTGCAATTTGGAAAAAGCAAATAGTTTTTTCCCTAAATCTTTTATAGAGGCTCCGATATGATAGATGTCATGGGAGTCTATAATTAGAAAACGATTATGGATGTCTTGTTTTATTTGCACGTCTATTGGTGGGTATTGTGTATTATGACGTTCTAAATCCAAGCGTAATAGATTATTAATTTTGCGGGTGTAAATTGTAGCTGTAACAGTTGTGTCTCGTTTGCTTAAAAGCAGCAAAACACTTTCATCAATGTAATTGTCTATTAAAATGAGTGATTGTTTGGCAGAGCGAATTAAATCTGAGACCCATTTGTAGGCATCAAAAATCTGTCCGTTAAAGAAAATCCCTTCAATTGGAGGCAAGGATGTGCGGACAAAGAAATCGAGTTTCTGTTCTACAGTTCCTATACGTTGTTCATGCTGGAAAAGTTTATTATCTATTCGTTGCTCGATATCTGTCAAACGTTTATTTATGGAATAACCTTTTAACAAATATTCTTTCAGGACTTTGTTTGCCCACTTTCGAAATAGGGTAGCATTCAAACTATTTACACGATAGCCAACAGACAAAATCGCATCTAAATTATAAACTTTGTTCTTATAGGTTTTGCCATCAGATGCAGTTAGTTCCAAAATGGAACATACTGAATCTTCTTCTAATTCGCCACAAGTGAAGATGTTTTTTAAATGTTTGCTAATAGCTTGTCGGCCTGTACCGAACAAATGGGCTATTTGAGCCTGTGTTAACCATACTGTTTCGTTTTCCAGTCGGACTTCTAATCGTATCTCCTCATTAGGCTGATAGAGGATAATTTCGCCTTGATATTCCATTTCTTTCATTGTTGGGTTTTTTGTTTACAAAGTTATGGAAAGTATTCAGATAATTCAAAGAAGGCATTCGTCTTATGTCTAATTTAGTCTCTGCAATTTCCATTGCGTTAGCGGAATGCTCCTCCTCTCGGGAGCATGTTTCCGCTGTTAGCGGATTGTTCCTCCCGTTGGGAGCGTGTTTCCGCTGTTAGCGGATTGTTCCTCCTGTCGGGAGCATGTTTCCGCTGTTAGCGGATTGTTCCTCCCGTTGGGAGCACGTTTCCGCGAAGAAATATACCCCGATTATGTGTGGATTAAGTAATGATTTATTACTTTTGCCCCAAAATTTCAGCAAATGAGTCACGATTGGAATACAAGGACCGCATTATTGTTAGGCGAAGAGCGTGTACGGCTTCTTTCTGAAAGCCATGTGCTGGTGGTCGGACTGGGGGGAGTAGGCGCTTATGCGGCGGAATTGATTTGTCGTGCCGGTGTCGGGCAGATGACGATTGTCGATGCGGACAGGGTGAACGAGAGTAATCTGAACCGCCAGCTTCCGGCGTTGCATTCGACATTGGACAAGCCCAAGGCGGAGGTGATGGCGGCACGGTTGCGGGATATCAATCCGGAGCTGAAGTTGACCGTCGTGAATGAATTTTTGCGCGATGAGCGGACGGAGGCGATATTGGACCAAGCGAAATATGACTTTGTGGTCGATGCCATCGATTCGGTCAGTCCGAAGGTCTTTCTGCTGTACCATGCTTATCAACGGCAGATTCCGATTGTCTCGTCGATGGGGGCGGGAGCCAAGTTGGACCCTTCGCAGATAAGCGTGGCGGATATATCGAAGACGACGAACTGCGCATTGGCTAAGGTGGTCCGCAAACGTTTGCGGGGAATGGGAATCACCAAAGGCATCCCTGCCGTTTTCTCCAAGGAGATGGCGAATCCGGAGGCGGTGATGGAGGTGGATAATGAGCAATGCAAGCGGACAACTACCGGAACGGTATCGTACATGCCGGCGATGTTCGGTTGTTATTTGGCGGCGTATGTGGTGAATAATATGAAAGGAGGAGTTAAAGGAGTAAAAGGGAGTTAGAGGAGTTAAAGCCAATTCATCAGCTGAGACATTTGGCTTTAACTCCTTTTAACTGCTTAACTCCGGTACGAAGTACTAACTCCTTAAAAAGGATAAATCTATGATAACAGCAAAGGGAATAACGAAGAGCTTCGGTGCGTTGCAGGTACTGAAGGGCATTGATTTGGAAATCAACCGGGGCGAGGTCGTTTCGATAGTCGGTCCGAGCGGTGCCGGGAAGACGACGTTGCTTCAGATTCTGGGGACGCTGGATGCGCCGGATAGCGGCAGCTTGTCGATTAATGGCATCGATGTCCGCCAGCTTTCGGAGAGCAAATTGTCGGCATTCCGCAATCAGAATATCGGATTCGTGTTCCAATTCCATCAACTGCTGCCGGAATTTACGGCGTTGGAGAATGTGATGATTCCGGCATTGATAGCGCAGGAGAAGCGTTCGGTTGCCGAAGAGCGGGCAAAAGAGATGCTGGACTTTCTCCGGTTGAGCGACCGAATGACGCATAAACCGGCGGAGTTGTCCGGTGGAGAGAAACAACGGGTCGCCGTAGCACGGGCGTTGATAAACCATCCGGCAGTTATCTTGGCCGATGAGCCGTCCGGTAGTCTGGATACGCAGCATAAGGAGGAATTGCACGCGCTCTTCTTCGAATTGCGGGATAAGATGAATCAGACGTTCGTCATCGTGACGCACGACGAGCAATTGGCAACGCATACCGACCGGACGATTCATATTAAAGATGGAAAAGTAATCTAAATAAGCGAAAGGGATATGGCAACGAAAGAAAGAGTAACCTTTGGAAGTAAGATAGGCGTTATATTGGCGACAGTAGGCTGTGCTGTCGGTTTAGGAAGCATTTGGCGCTTCCCGTATATGGTAGGCGAGAATGGCGGCGCGGCGTTCTTGCTGGTATTTATTATATGTACCGTGGTCCTTGGCCTGCCCATCATGATTACGGAGTTCTTTATTGGCCGCCATTCGCGAAGCAATGCCGCCGGCGCTTTCAAAGTGCTGGCTCCGGGTACGCAATGGAAGCTTATCGGATATAATGGCGTGTTGGCGGCGTTCCTGATATTGGGCTTTTATTCCGTCGTTTCCGGTTGGACATTGGAGTACATTTGGCAAGCCATGAGCGGTTCGTTGGAAGGAAAGACGACAGCAGAGTTTACTGAAGATTTCCGTGTGTTCTCTACCGGTATCTTCCGGCCGATATTCTGGATGGCAGTATTTATTGCCTTGACCCATGTAATTATCGCTTTCGGTGTGGATAAAGGAATCGAGCGCGCGTCGAAGATTATGATGCCGGCGTTGTTTCTGATTCTTATCCTGCTCTGTGTGCGGTCGGTTACGTTGCCCGGCGTATCGGAGGGGCTTAACTTTTTCTTTAAGCCGGATTTCGATAAAATCACCTCGTCAGTTGTATTGAGTGCGATGGGGCAGACCTTTTTCTCGCTCAGTATCGGGATGGGCTGCTTGATTACCTACGCCTCCTATTTCGGAAAAGATACGAACCTGCAGACAACCGCAGTTCAGGTCACCGTGCTGAATACGTTAGTGGCTCTGTTGGCAGGCGTGATGGTCTTCCCGGCGGTATTCAGCTTCGGCATCGAACCGACGGCAGGTCCGGAATTGGTTTTTATTACATTGCCGAATATTTTCGCGCAATTGCCTTTCGGTAGCGTATGGTCGTTTGTCTTCTTTATCCTGTTGGCTTTGGCAGCATTGACTTCGACCATTTCTTTGCATGAGGTTTCTACGGCCTATATCCACGAAGAATATCACATCAGCCGCGGTAAAGCTGCGTGGATTGTCTCGATAGGCGTGGGAATTGTCGGTGCGATTTGTTCGCTTTCGTTCGGTGTGCTGAAAGAATATACGATTGGCGGGCTGATTATTTTCGATGCCATCGATTTCTTGACTGCTAAGATTATGATGCCGTTGGGCGGAATGATGATTTGTATCTTTGTCGGAACCCGAATTGAGAAGAAGGTGTTGAAAGAGGAGCTTACCAATAAAGGAACCATCCCGTTCTACTTCTTCAATACCTATGCCTTCTTCATCAAATACTTGGCTCCGATTGCTATCGGGGTGATTTTCTTGAATGAATTGGGAATCTTTAAGTAATTACGAATTACGAATTATGAATTACAACGAAGAGTTTTATCAATTTGCTTATTTGAAATTCGTAATTCGTAATTCATAATTCGAAATTAAATACGCTTATGTCTTTAAAGAAATTGATGACGCCGAGCTTCTGTTATATCTTGGCGGCGAACTTTCTGCTTTATTTTGCCTTTTATCTGATTCTTCCGATACTTGCGTTCTATTTGCAGGAAGAATTTGCGACGGGAAAGACGATGATAGGGTTTGTGCTGTCCTGTTATACGATAGCGTGTCTGTGCATTCGTCCTTTCTCCGGATTTTTACTGGATACTTTTGCGCGGCGTCCCTTATATTTGTTGGCATATATCCTATTTGTCGCCATTTTTGGCGGTTATATTTTGGCAACAAGCCTGACCTTTTTTATCGCGCTCCGTATCCTTCAGGGATTGGCATTCGGTATGGTGACGGTTGCCGGAAATACAATTGTCATCGATATCCTACCTTCTGCCCATCGTGGCGAAGGAATCGGCTATTATGGTCTGGCAAATAACATAGCGATGAGTTTTGGGCCGATGATTGGTCTGTTTATGCACAATACGTGCTCTTATGCCGTAATTTTCTCCTGTTCGTTGGTCTCCGGCATCTTGGGATTCCTGATGGCTTATTTGGTAAAGACGCCTTATAAAGCCCCGGTTCAGCGAATGCCTATCTCTTTAGACCGCTTTTTCCTGAAGAAAGGAATCTGGGCAGGGATAGCTTTGCTGATGCTGTCCATTCCTTATGGCATGACGACGACTTATGTGGCGATGTATGCGAAAGAAATCGGCATCGAAGTGAACTCCGGACTCTATTTTACCTTTATGGCTATCGGATTGGCGGTCTCCCGTCTCTTTTCCGGGAAGCAGGTGGATAAAGGGCGCGTTACGTTGGTGATTACGTTGGGCATGTACTTGGCAACAGCCAGCTTTTTCGTGCTCTCTTCCCTGCATTGGTTGATGGCATGGAATCCGGTATTCACCTCTTATCTATATATCTGCATCGCGCTGGCGCAAGGTATCGCATTCGGTACAATGTTTCCGGCATTCAATACCCTGTTTGTGAATTTGGCACACCATAATCAGCGCGGAACAGCGACCTCTACCTATTTGACAAGCTGGGATGTCGGTATAGGTATCGGACTATTAATCGGAGGAAGTCTTGCCCAATCGTTCGGCGGCTTCGAATATGCTTATCTTTTTGGCGCTTGCTTGACGGTAATCTCCACGATATTCTTTATCCTGAAGGCAGGGCCGCATTTTAATCGGGAGAAGTTGAGATGAAAATAGTAGCAGATAACACAATCCCTTTTCTGAAGGGGATAGCAGAACCGGAAGCAACAGTCGTTTACTTGCCGGCAAAGGGTTTTACACCGGAAACAATTGCGGATGCAGATGCTTTGATTGTTCGCAGCATCGATAAGTGTACTCCGGAACTTTTAGCAATGAGCCGGGTGAAATTAATAACTACCGCAACGATAGGTTTTGACCATATCGATACGCATTATTGCGATTCGCATGGAATTACTTGGAGAAATGCTCCCGGATGTAATGCACCTTCTGTTGCGCAGTACCTTTTTTCGTCATTGATTACCGTTGCTTTGCGTCGTGGCGAATCTTTGAAAGGGAAAACTTTGGGTATTGTCGGTGTCGGACATGTAGGAAAAGAGGTTGAGAAATTGGCAATTGCATTCGGAATGCGTGTGCTTCGGAATGACCCGCCGCGGGCTGCTGCCGAAGGAGATGCTGGCTTTGTCTCGTTGGAACAGTTAGCTGTGGAATCGGACGTGATTACTTTGCATGTCCCTTTCACCCGAGAGGGAAATTATCCGACGTATCATTTGGCCAATTCCGACTTTTTCCGAAAAGTACGGCGTGGTGCGTGGTTTGCGAATAGTTGCCGTGGAGCAGTACACGATACGCGAGCGCTTTTGGAGGCAAAAACAACCGGAATCCTATCGGAACTTATTTTGGATTGTTGGGAAAATGAACCGGATATCAATCCTTTGCTTTTGCAGAATACATCGGTTGCAACTCCGCATATTGCCGGTTTTTCAGCGGATGGGAAAGCTACGGCAACCCGTATGTGCCTTGAGGAAATTCAACGATTCTTTGGAATCCGATTCTCCAGATTATCGGAAGTTGTTCCGCCAGCCCCGCTTCAATCCGTGATTGATTTGGAAGAATTTGCGGAGCATCGCATCGAGCAAGCCTTCCTGCGGACATTTAATCCGGAACAAATAGATCGGAAATTGCGTCAAGCCCCCTTTTCTTTTGAATATTTGCGGAATCATTACGACCATCCACGGGAGCCGAAGGCATATCAAGTGGTAAATGCTCGTCCAGATGAGATTGAACTGTTGAAAAATATAGGATTCGGCAGCTGTTGTTAGTTAATAATCTGCATTACGTTCTCTTCAAAGCGGTTTTTGTCGATGGCGCGGTTGCGAACTTTGCTCCGATAATTGTAAATCGTAGTCAGCGAATAGCGGAGGAAGCGGGCAATTTTATTGCTGTCGGTAATGCCTAATCGAATCAATGCGAAAATACGCAATTCGGTAGATAATAGTTCGCCTTGCTTCGGAACCAAACGTTCTTCGGGTCGGAGCAAGGCATTGAATGATTCGACAAAGTGTGGAAACATGCTTAGAAATGTCTTATCAAAGCTTTTATAAAACTTTTCCCGTTCCTCTCCGATAAAGGCTTCCGACTTAATGGCTTTGAATAATCCTTTAATGTTCGAGGTTATCGCCAAGTTTTCCAAGGAGCGGCGATAGTTCTCCATCTTATCCAGATACATGGTACATTGGTCTAAGTAATGTACGATATATTCTTGTTTAATAGAATTGGCAATTGATAACTCCTGATTCACCCGTGATAATTGTTGATTCAAATCTTGAAGCCGGGCATTGATTCTTCCCAACTCATGGCGCGCTGTACGTAGTTTCTGCATTTGCCGATACACGTAAACCATGGCAGCAAGTAGGAAGAAGAGTAGAATCGTGATGGAAAAGAACAGTACTTGGCGTAATGTCTCTTCGTTTTGAGCCTTTAGTCGGTAGGCTTTATCGATAATCGGGTAGGTTTGCGTGATGCTAATTGTCCGGAAACGGGCATTACAAAAGACTGCATCATTCATTGAACAGTTCAGATATTTGTATGCTCGCTCAATATCACCTAAATTGTAAAGGAGAAATGCCAGTTTATGCAGGGCGATGTACTCTTTAATGGAAAGTTCAAGGTCCACAATGGCAGATTTTGCCAAATAGAGTACCTCTTGTTCATGGTTTCCTAATCCTTCGTAAGCAGAAGCAAGGTCGAAAGCAATCAATCCTTTTAAATGTCCTGTCAGATAGTTCGCCGGAATACTTTTTAATACTTCGATAGCTTCGTGGTATTTTCGTTGAGAAGTTAATCGTCCAGCTAATGCTTTCATATAGACTGGGCTGTCTTTCGGATAGATAGCCAATAGCGTATCGCTGTATGCGGCAGCTGCTTTTGAATATTTGTTTTGTTCTTCTGCTGTGAGTGAATAACCGGCAACCAAATAGTAAATAGAATAGTAGAGCTGCAGGTAACGTTCGACTTGATTGGATGCAAGTGTATGCCGTTCAATCGATTCCAACGCTTCGATGGATTCCTTGTACATTCCCATCGTTGAAAAGAGTTGTGCTTGGTCCATCCGGATATCATTCATGCAGTTCCATGTCAGGCGTCCGGCGAGTTCCCGTTTCCGATTCACATAGTTCATGGCAGAATCGGTCTGGTAGTTGAAATATTCTTTGAATAGACTGTCATAAATCAGGTAACGTACCGAATCGCTTCCTGCCAAAGGGATGGATTCTTTTAACTTATCCAGTTTCTTCTCTTTTTGTGCATCATACTCTTTTCGATTATTGATGATGGCATCTAATTGTTTTAGCATACTTTCTGCTGTCTCGTAGGTAGCAGCGAATGCGTGGACGGACGAGAGGAAGAAAAGGAGCAGGTATAGTAGATATCGGTTCTTCATGCTTTTATTTTTCGCCGTAAAGGTAGATTATTTCTTCTGAACTGGCAATTATTTGTTGAATAATTCCTTGTTTTTATTTATATTTTCTCAGTTAATTGTATTTGTTAAATAGCTGTTTATTAGTTGTATTAATCTATTTTATACTTATATTTCTATTATTCAGTAAAAAAACGAGTTGCATTCATTCTACTTTTGCATCAGAAAGATTTAGAGACAGAAAAGATAATAGAAAAGAGTAATTAGAAAGTTTAAAAAGAAGATTGTTATATTACGGGTTATCAATTAGCAATAAACTCTTTTTTCTCATAAACATAATTAGTGCTTAATCAAAACTTATCCCTTGTATTCGGCTGCGTGAGTAGGTAAATACAAGGGTTTCTTTTTTTTCTCCAAATACTTTTCGTATCTTGCACGCCAAATATAAAGATAAATATGGATAGAGAATTCAAATCGAAAGTAGATGTGTGGTATCATGCGGTGATTTTCGTTATGGCAGCGATTACTATCATTTCTTTTATCTCCGGAGGTGAGCCTATGATTATGATTGTTTCGTTGTTGGTGACGATGGAATTGATTCATATGTTGTTGACAACGTGGTATCGCATTACGGGGGATGGTTATTTGGTGGTACATTGCAGTTTCTTCCCAGAGAAGCGAATCAAGGTAGAAGAGATATCGGCTGTGGAAGCAACGGCGATGCCGGTGTCCAGTTATGCGCTGTCACTGGACCGCTTGATTGTTTATAAAGGGAATGTGCAATGGTTGCTGATATCTCCGAAGGATAAAAAGGAGTTCGTTCGTTACCTGAAGAAGTTGAATCCGGAGATTAGGATAAAGGAATCAGGTTGGGTATAGATACCATATTATATATATGAAAGCGAAATTCAAGAAAGATTGGCATAATCCTAAGTTGTATCGCTGGCCATTGTTGTTTCTTATTATGTGGCTGGTGTTGCTTCTTTATGGACTGTGGTTGGACTTGCACTGGAGCAACTTTATTGTTCTTGTTGTCTGCCCGTTTCCAAGTTTTGTGAATATGCTTTCTTCTTATCGAATTACGGATACGAATAACCTTAAAGGGGGAAATGGCATATTGAATGTAGGGTTGATTTCTCGCATTGAGTGTTTTGCCAAAGGTGGCTTTCGTATCTTTTATGGCTGGAAAGAGGCGGGAAGGATTCGGACCGTATCCGTTTATCCGAAAGATGAGCGTGCTTTCATTTCGAAACTGATAGAGATTAATCCCAATATACAAATACAGCGATGATATATGATGTTGCAATTATCGGCGGAGGTCCTGCCGGTTATACGGCTGCGGAAAAGGCAGCGAAGGGTGGTTTGTCAACCCTTTTGTTTGAGAAGAACGCATTAGGCGGAGTTTGTTTGAACGAAGGTTGTGTGCCGACGAAGACGCTCCTTTATTCGGCGAAGATTTTCGATACGATTAAGCATGCACCGAAGTATGCGGTGAGTGCAGAGAATCCGACATTCGACTATGCCAAGATTATTGCCCGGAAGAATAAGGTGGTGAAGAAGCTGACGGCCGGTATCCGCATGAAGATGAAGGAGGCAGGTGTGGAAGTTATCGCCGGTGAGGCCTTCATCCAAGGTAGAGCAGCTGACGGAACCATTACTATTACGTGCGGAGAGACGGTTTATGAGGCAGCGCATCTGTTGGTATGTACTGGTTCAGAGACGGTAATCCCTCCGATTGAGGGTTTGGCGGAGACGGACTACTGGACCAGCCGCGAGGCGTTGCAGAGTAAAGAGCTGCCGAAGTCGATTGTGATTATCGGCGGTGGCGTCATTGGCATGGAGTTCGCGTCGTTCTTTAATAGTATGGGCACAGAGGTGCATGTGGTCGAGATGTTGGACAAGATATTGGGTCCGATGGACAGAGAGCTTTCGGATATGCTGCAGGCGGAGTATGCCAAGCGGGGTGTGAAGTTCTACTTGGATCATAAGGTGACAGGCGTACACGGAACGGAGGTGACGGTTGAGAAGGATGGCAAGCCGTTCACGTTGCAGGGCGAGAAGGTCTTGCTGAGCGTGGGTCGTCGTCCGGTGACGAAGGGCTTCGGGCTGGAGAATCTCTCGCCGGAGCCTTATCGGAACGGTGTGAAGGTGAATGAATATATGCAGACCTCTGTGCCAAATGTCTATGCGTGTGGCGATATCACCGCTTTCTCGCTCTTGGCACATACGGCGGTCAGTGAGGCAGAGGTGGCCATTGACCATATCTTGGGCAAGCAGCGGGCGATGAGCTACCGGGCAATACCGGGTGTGGTCTATACGAACCCGGAAATTGCCGGCGTAGGAAAGACGGAAGAGGAGCTGCAAGCCAGCGGCACGCCTTATCAGGTGAAGAAGATACCGATGGCCTTTTCTGGTCGCTTCGTGGCAGAGAACGAGATGGGCAATGGCGTGTGCAAGCTTATCCTTTCGGAAGAGGGTGTGCTGATAGGGGCGCATCTGTTGGGCAATCCGGCGTCGGAACTGATTGTGATTGCGGGTATGGCTATCGAAAAGGGTATGACGGCGGACGAGGTTCGGTCGTTCGTCTTCCCGCATCCAACAGTCGGGGAAATCATCAAAGAGGCATTATAGTAAGACGTGCACCCCTACGTTCGATAAGACGTAGGGTCTGTAGTCAAAATTGTCCTGCGGACGGAGGCAATTATCACGGGAATACACTACCTTTGTGTCAGAATAAATAGAAAGTTATGGAACATCCTTTACAAATTTACAACACACTCACGAGAAAGAAAGAGCAATTCGTTCCGCTGCATGAACCCTTTGTGGGTATGTATGTGTGCGGACCGACGGTATATGGTGATGCCCATCTGGGGCATGCACGTCCGGCCATCACATTCGACATCCTGTTCCGTTACCTGAAGCATCTGGGCTATAAGGTACGTTATGTGCGGAACATTACGGACGTAGGCCATCTGGAGCATGATGCCGATAGCGGCGAGGATAAAATCGCGAAGAAGGCACGCCTCGAGCAGCTCGAACCGATGGAGGTGGTGCAGTATTACCTGAACCGCTACCATAAGGCGATGGACGCGCTGAATGTCTTGCCGCCCAGCATCGAGCCACATGCCAGCGGACACATTATCGAGCAAATCGAGTTGGTAAAGCAGATATTGGACAACGGCTATGCCTATGTGAGCGAAGGCTCGGTCTATTTCGACGTGGAGAAATATAACAAGACGCATCATTACGGAATATTGTCCGGGCGGAACATCGATGACATGCTGAATACGACCCGTGCCTTGGACGGACAGGAGGAGAAGCATAACCCGATAGACTTCGCGCTGTGGAAGTGTGCGCAGCCGGAGCATATCATGCGTTGGCCCTCCCCGTGGAGCGATGGCTTCCCGGGCTGGCATTGCGAATGTACAGCGATGGGACGGAAATACTTGGGCGAGAACTTTGATATCCACGGCGGAGGCATGGACCTGATATTCCCGCATCATGAGTGCGAGATAGCACAGGCAGTGGCTTCGCAAGGGCATGACATGGTGCATTATTGGATGCATAATAATATGATAACGATTAACGGGCAGAAGATGGGCAAGTCGCTGGGCAACTTCATTACGTTGGAGCAGTTCTTCTCCGGAGACCATCCGATGTTGACGCAGGCCTATTCGGCAATGACCATCCGCTTCTTTATCCTTCAGGCGCACTACCGCAGTACGGTGGACTTTAGTAACGAAGCTCTGCAGGCCAGTGAGAAGGGATTGACCCGCCTCTTGGATGCCTGTGCGAACTTGGAGAAGCTGAAGCCTTCGGCCACCTCTACCGTAGATATAAAGGATTTGCGGGAGAAGTGCTACGAGGCGATGAATGATGACCTGAATACGCCGATTGTCATCTCGCACTTGTTCGATGCCACCCGTGCCATCAATTCGGTAAAGGATGGTAAAGACTCCATCTCGGAAGCCGACCTGAATGAACTGAAGGCAGTATTCCAGTTCTTTGTATTCGACCTGCTCGGATTGAAAGACGAAGCACGAAGCGGAGCCGAAGGCGGCAGCATCGAAGCTTTCAGCAAGGCAATGGACTTGCTCCTTGCTATCCGCCAGCAGGCAAAAGCCAACAAGGACTGGGCAACATCTGATAAAATCCGCAACGAACTGACCGCTCTTGGATTCACTATCAAGGATACGAAGGACGGAGCGGAATGGAAACTGTAATTAAATAAAGAGTGAGGAATGAAGAATTAAGAATTAAGAATGGGGTGATGATGTTACGTCCTCCATTCCTGATTCTTCATTCGTTATTCATAATCCTACATTAATATATGGATATATTCGAATTCTTAAAAGGCGACAAGTTCGCCGTT
Organism: uncultured Parabacteroides sp.; assembly: GCA_949289155.1. Classification (GTDB taxonomy): domain Bacteria; phylum Bacteroidota; class Bacteroidia; order Bacteroidales; family Tannerellaceae; genus Parabacteroides. The sequence goes on along the minus strand of CASEMX010000048.1, from coordinate 559 downwards.
AATGCCGGTGTGGAGCTCTTAGAGGTACGTAACGGCTATGCGAGAGCCCGAATGGAAATAAAACCGGAACATTTGAATGGTGGTGGAGTCTGCCAAGGAGGGGCAATATTCACGTTGGCAGATTTGGCATTTGCTGCCGCGTCTAATAGTCATGCGAAATTGACGCTGTCCATTACCTCCAATATTAATTTCTTTCAGGCGGAGAGCAGAGGTTTTCTCTATGCCGAAGCACGTGAAGTATTAAATAGAAAGAGACTCTCGAATTGTGAGGTACGTATCACGAATGAAACCGGAGCACTCATCGCAACCTTCAATGGAACCGGTTATCGAAAAGAAACTGAACTCCCATTTCAACCATTGGAATAATCCTTATCGCTTTTATTCGTATAAAGAATAGCGTGCAGAGTAGAAAAATAATCATGTGTAACTGGCTGAATTATAGATATGATTAAAATTATTTGCAAAAAAGTTCGTAAAACATTTGGTATGGAAGTAAGAAAGCAGTACTTTTGCACCCGCAATCGAGGGAGATTGGGGGCGCGAGCTGGGTAAGTAATGG
>CASEMX010000047.1 GCA_949289155.1 uncultured Parabacteroides sp. | reverse complement strand
GGAAGACGACCGGTTCCCTTTTTTTATGGCCTTCGGGAAGGAGGTGGAAACCTTGCCCGGGGCAAAGTCTCCACTTGGGGCGGTCAAAGTCTCCACTTGCGCCGGGCAAGGTTTTCAGTGTGTTTTTCTGAGTGGTGGGATGGGGGAGACGGAGGAATGGGTCAGTGGACCAGAAAGGCTGACTTTTGGCGGTACACTGAGCCGGAAAAGTTCCATAGTTCTATATACATGATGTATATACCCGGAGATAGGCGGCTGCCGTCGGTTCCGTGTCCGTCCCATTCTAATGTTCCATTGGTCCCTAAACTTTCGCCTTCTGCCAACGTTGATACGCGCCGGCCATTCATGTCGAATACCCAGCCTCGTGCCGAATAGCCTGCCTCTTCCAATTGATAAGTTATTTGATATAGGCCGCTTGAGGGCTGATAAATAGGAATAGAGATAGACTCATTGCCTGTTACCTTTCCGGAAATATCCCGATATTGTGAATTCTTCTCGCCGGGTGTTCCTGACCCATGCGAAGCGGCTGCCGAAGTCCAGTTGCCTTCATCTTGCGAATCTCCGTTAGGATTGATGCGCTCAAGGGCGACCCCCTTGCGGTTTTTGACAGAGGCATCGTGCCATTTGGGAGAATAATTTACCTCATCGATGATTTCCTTATCCGACTCACGGAATAGGACAAGTGTCGAGCCAGTATTCGACAATGCCGGAAGTTTGCATTCTAAGCAATTGACATTCGCCGGCAACATATAGAAAGCCTCTACCCCGGAAATGGATTTAGAAATAAGCAGATACTCACCTTCTTCGAGTGGAAGGTTATATTCAGCGAGCGGATAATGCGTATTTAGCGAACCCTCCTTTTTGCGTGTGGAGATGCAAACATCTGCCAGAGAAAGCGTATGGTCCGAGCGATTGAACAGCTCGATATACTCGCTCCCTCCGCTAAATGGCTCGGGGAGCAACTCGTTAATGATGATTTCTCCCGCCTCTGGAGCAGGATAATCCGCCTCAGCGGGTGTGTCCTGTTCCGGATTTTCTTCATCCGGCTCCTCTTCTTGCGTTCCGTCTGAATTTGCTTTGCCCGGCGTTCCTCCTCTTTCAGCCGCTGATATATGCCATCCTTCCACGCCATATTCCCACGATTTCCCGGATTTAGCCGCCGGATAGTTGTACTCATCAATCTTTTTCCCGCTTGCATCATAAAGCTCAATCCCTTTCTCCCCATCATTAGCCAGCGGATATAGGTTATCCACCGGATAGGCATTCTCTTCCGATAGGGCTGTTTTATCCTTATCATACAATACAATATAGGAGCCGGGCGATATTGAAATATCCCTCAGCTTCATTACCCTTGATTGGTTATATACGAGAGTCCAGCCGTCCAATCGGATACTTCTATTCAGCGTATTGAATAACTCGATGTATTCGGTTTCCGGTTCAAAGCCTCTGGGGTCAGCCATAATTTCCGTAATTCGGAGAGCTTGATAGTCGAAGGACTCGGCGGGAAGCTCCGGTTCTTCTTCCTCCGGCTCCTCTTCTTCCGGTTCCTCCGGTTCTTCGGGTTCCTCTTCAGGTATGCCATCAGAGTTCATCTCTCCCGGCGTTCCACCCCGCTCATCGGAGCATATATGCCATCCTTCTGGAGCATATTCCCATGACTTTCCCTCTTTTGCTTCGGAGTAGGTGTATTGGTCTATCGTTTTATCCCTATACAATAATGTAAGAGCCTTGCCGGTATTCGCCAATTGAGCCGGGAACTTATCTAACGCACAGGTCAGATAGGAGGGCAAATCAAACTCTTCATCTCCGGTACGGAATAATACAATATAGCTATGGGCTCGGATGGTTACTTCATTTAAGTCAATCTCAGTACTTCCATACTTCAACGTCCAACCATTCAATTGCACGGACTTATCCAATGTATTATATAGTTCGATATACTCTGTGTTCGGGATAAAGTCCGTAGGGTCAGCCATCACTTCATTGATGCGGATAGCCTGATAGTCGAAAGACTCGGCAGGGAGCTCCGGTTCTTCTTCCTCCGGTTCCTCCTCTTCAGGGTCCTCCGGCTCTTCGGGTTCCTCTTCAGGTATGCCATCCGAATTCATCTCTCCCGGCGTTCCACCCCGTTCATCGGAGCATATATGCCATCCCTCTGGGGCATATTCTCGCGATTTCCCCTTTTCTGCTTCGGGATAGGTGTATTGGTCGATTGTATCTCCATTATAATATAAGACGAGCGCATTGCCTGTATTGGCTAATTGCTTGAATTTGTCTATCGGACAAGCTGTACCTTCAGGGAGCGTCCATTCATATTTAGAATTGTATAATACAAGGTAGCCTTTTGCTGCAATCGTAATGCCGTCTAAAGCATACTTCCCGTATCCATTCCTATAATCAAACACCCAACCATTCAATAGCACGGGTTTATCCAATGTATTATATAGTTCGATATATTCTATCTCCGGTTCAAGTCCTTTGGGATTCGCCATTACCTCATTGATGCGGATATCTTGGTAATTGAAGGTGCTGGTGGGGAGTTCCGGCTCTTCATCCTCATCGTCTGTCATTTCAATGGTTATTTCATAGTCAGCCATGGGCAATCCATCTGCATCGACGATACCTTCCCAAGTGACCTGATATTCTCCTGTTTCCAATACCATAGGAGAGAATGTCAGCTCCACGCTGTAGTCTTCTCTCTTGAATGCTACGTTGGTCAACTTCTCTTTCCCTTCGATTCCTACTCCTTCGATATAGAATGAGGCATTGTCTATGTTAACAGGCGCGGAGAAGTATAGTTTAATACCATAATCATCTATGGACTCTATATCTATAAGTTCCACGTCGCTACTATCCGGCTCTTCGGGCTCTATGGGTTCCTCCGGATCGGGTAAAGATGGTACATCTTCATTCAGGGTAATACGATTGGATATACCGAAGTCATTCGGATAGGTCTTCGTATGGGTTATTGCCACTTGGAAGGTGGTCGTTGTGGGCAATGGGATGGCTGCCTCTATCTGCTGGGTTTGTTGCTCGGATTGGCCGAACACATCAGATAGAGTAAGGGCAACCCTCCAATGCTTCCCTTCGGTTAAGGAGATGCTGACGAGCAGCTCCGCATCAGTATAGTCAAACTCCTCGAAGGTGAAGGCAACTTCTTCCTTATTGACGGAGAAGGTATATAGCCCATTATGACCTCTCTTCCCTGCATGGAAAAGGATATCCGCGCCTTCCGCAAGCTGAATATCTATGTAATTCGATTGGGTAGGCTTAGTCTTAAAGTACAGTGAGAACTCCCACTGCCAGTCTCGGACATCGGCAGGGAGTGTGTAGGGTTGCTCCAGATAGAACGTCTCGGTTTCCTCATCAGAGCCATTTAGCATTAAATACTTGCCATCAAGTTCGAACTTGTCTGTATCACCGGACCAAGATTGCCCGTACATACAAATCGGCAGAATAACGGATAGGAAGAGTAAAAATTGTCTCATAGCCATCGGTTTTGTCTTTTAAATTGTTTATATTTGCACGCTTTTTTAGGGAAAGCGTATTATCAGAGGCAAAGATAGATACATTTTTATTAATATACAAACTAAAACAGGCTCAAAAATGAACGTAGCAATTGTGGGTGCAAGCGGAGCCGTAGGACAAGAGTTCCTGCGTGTGCTTGAACAGAGAAACTTCCCGATGGATAACTTGGTGTTATTTGGTTCTTCTCGGAGTGCCGGACGCGAATATACATTCCGTGGCAAGCAGTACACGGTCAAGGAGCTGAAGCACAACGATGACTTTAAGGATATAGATGTTGCTTTCGTATCGGCTGGTGGCAGTACTTCGGTTGAGTTTGCCGAGACGATTACGAAGCATGGAGCGGTCATGATTGATAACTCGAGTGCCTTCCGTATGGAACAGGATGTGCCGTTGGTTGTGCCGGAGGTCAATCCGGAGGACGCGTTGGTACGTCCGCGCGGCATCATTGCCAATCCGAACTGTACGACCATACAGATGGTGGTAGCCCTGAAAGCTATCGAGAAACTGTCGCATATCAAACGCGTACACGTGGCTACCTATCAGGCTGCCAGTGGGGCAGGGGCTACGGCTATGGACGAGTTGGTTAAGCAATACGAACAGCTCCAGAAGGGCGAGCAGCCGACGGTCGAGAAGTTCGCTTACCAATTGGCTTATAACCTGATTCCGCATGTCGATGTGTTTACCGACAATGGTTATACGAAAGAGGAGATGAAGATGTATAACGAGACGCGCAAAATCATGCACTCGGATATTGAGGTGAGCGCAACCTGCGTGCGTGTGCCGGTGATGCGTGCCCACAGTGAGGCTACTTGGGTAGAGACCGAACGCCCCCTGTCGCTTGACGAAGTGCGCGAGTCGTTCGCTACGACCGAAGGCATCATCTTGCAGGACAATCCGGCTGCCAAGGAATACCCCATGCCGCTCTTCGTGGCAGACCATGACGAGGTCTATGTCGGCCGTATCCGCAAGGACCTGACCAACCCGAACGGCATCTCCTTCTGGACTGTCAGCGACCAAATCCGTAAGGGTGCTGCGCTGAATGCCGTACAGATTGCCGAATACCTCCTGAAGGTAGGAAATATCAAGTAAATATAGAGGCAAAAATACCCCACGCGTGACCCCCTTCCATACCCCACTCGTGGGGTATCATCAATACCCACTCGTGGGGTATAACCAACACCCACTGTGGGGTATAACAGACACCCATACATGGGTGTTTTTTTATATCCCTATATGGATTAATTATCCTATAAACGACTTGATTATAAAGAAAATAGGCGGGACTAACAGGGCAGGGAGCATATTCAACGTCTTGCAGTCCTTTATCTGCAGAATGGCAAGCCCCGAACTGGCAATAAGGACACCGCCGACAATCGACACCTCACACATCAGCTCGTCCGATATCACATTCCCCGCCATCGTTGTTAAGAGATAGATGCTCCCCTGCGAAAGGAACAGGACCGGAGCCGCCAGTGCCATCCCGATACCGTATGTGCTGGCCAGCACCATCGAGGTAACGAGGTCTAACGTGGCGTTCGTATAAAGGTAGGTATTGTCGCCATAAAGGGCACTCATGATAGGTCCCACCATCGAGAGCGTCCCGACGCAATAGAGCAGGATGCCCGTCGATAGCCCCTCGGCAAGGTTCGACTTCGAGAAGCGTTTCATCACACGGTTGAACTTCCCTGCCAAATCCAATATCGTACCGGCCAATGCACCTATGGCAAGGCTCACGATAAACAGCACCGGGTACTGGCTGTCGGGCAGGTGCGTGACGACGGCATTAATCCCTAAGACCAGTGCCGCAAGCCCCATAGCGTTATATAATGCCCCTTGATATTGCGGACGGATAGCCCGCTTAGCCACACTGCCGATGCAGCTGCCTGCAACGATACAGAGGGTATTGACGATAGTACCGACCATGAAGGATTACGAATTACGCATTATGAATTACGAGTTATGAATCAAGGGGTAATTCATAACTCGTAACTCGTAATTAATAAGTTTATTGTTCAACAATCTCAACGACTTCTATTTGGAAGACTAAGGTAGTATAAGGAAGATGCAGTATATTACCATAATAATCTCTTTCGCCGGTCGTGCCGTATCCCAATGAATAAGGAACCCAGACTTCCCACACGTCCCCGACGTGCATGTGTTGAAGTGCCGTACCGAAACCATCTACAAAATTAATAGATGTGCTGTTATATGTCTGACTTGCGGCACTACAATATTGGGGTTCTTCGCCATCTTCTTTCAAATAAGAAACAAAGACTTCGCCCTCGGTCAGGACGTTATTCAAATCCTGTACACGATTGCCCTCTTCGTCGGTCACATAACACCCTTTATAATAGCAAGAGACAATGCTGTTATAGTAAATCGGTTCAGTCCCATCGCCCTCCTTCAGCACCTTATAGAGGATTCTGCCATTGCCGCTCTCGGAGTAGATATATTCCATGCTCTCGTCCTTCTCCTTTTCGGCAAAGGCAGCCACGTTTACATCCCTCCAAGCCTCATCCACCTCGACCGGCATCCAACTGAGGTCGTTATCATCCTCATCGTCATCATCACCACATGCGGGGAGTACAAGCAGCATCCCCAAAAGCATCACTGCAATCTGCCAGAATCGTTTCATCGTCTTTTATTCTATGATTTTCTTTAATAAACTCTTCATGCTGACTTTCTCGGCGATAATGTCGTGCAGTTTATCAATCGAGACGCGTTCCTGTTCCATCGTGTCGCGGAAGCGGATCGTTACGCAGTTATCTTGCAGCGTATCGTGGTCTACCGTGATGCAATACGGCGTACCGATGGCATCCTGCCGGCGGTAACGTTTGCCGATGGAATCTTTCTCGTCGTACTGGCAACGGAAGTCGAGGCGCAGCATTTGCATAATCTCTTCCGCCTTTTCGGGCAGCCCGTCTTTCTTTACCAGTGGCAATACGGCCAACTTCACAGGTGCTAACGCAGCCGGGAGCTTTAACACGACGCGGCTCTCGCCATTTTCCAAGGTCTCCTCGCAATAAGCGCCGGCCATGACACTGAGGAACATGCGGTCTACGCCAATCGAGGTCTCGATGACATACGGCGTATAGCTTTGGTTCAATTCCGGGTCGAAGTATTGGATCTTTTTGCCCGAGAACTTCTCGTGCTGCGAAAGGTCGAAGTTCGTGCGGCTATGGATACCTTCCACTTCTTTGAATCCGAACGGCATTTCAAATTCGATGTCGGTCGCGGCGTTGGCATAGTGTGCCAGCTTCTCGTGGTCGTGGAAACGGTATTTCTCGTCGCCCAAACCTAAAGCCTTATGCCACTTCAGGCGGGTTTCCTTCCACTTCTTGAACCACTCGATTTCCTCGCCCGGGCGTACAAAGAATTGCATCTCCATCTGTTCGAACTCGCGCATGCGGAAGATGAATTGGCGTGCCACAATCTCGTTGCGGAATGCTTTTCCTATCTGTGCGATTCCAAACGGGATCTTCATGCGGCCGGTCTTCTGTACATTCAGGAAATTCACGAAGATACCTTGTGCCGTTTCGGGGCGGAGATACACTTTCATCGAACCATCGGCCGTGGAGCCCATCTCGGTCGAGAACATGAGGTTAAACTGCCGCACGTCGGTCCAGTTGCGCGTACCAGAGATCGGGCAAACGATTTCGCAGTCCAAAATCAGCTGCCGCAGGTCTTCAAAGTTCGAATCGTTCATGTCCTTCTTGTAGCGCTCGTGGATTTCGTTCCATTTCGCCTGGTGCTCGAGGACGCGCGGGTTCGTCTCGCGGAACTTCGCCTCGTCGAAGGCGTCGCCAAACTTCTTCGCGGCCTTGGCCACCTCTTTGTTGATTTTTTCCTCTATCTTCGCCAGATGGTCTTCTATCAAAACGTCGGCGCGATACCGTTTTTTGGAATCTTTGTTATCAATCAGCGGGTCGTTGAACGCATCCACGTGCCCGGAAGCCTTCCAAATCGTCGGGTGCATGAAGATAGCCGAGTCCAGCCCCACCACGTTCTCGTGCAGGAGCGTCATGCTATCCCACCAATACTTCTTGATATTGTTTTTCAGCTCCACGCCGTTCTGTCCATAGTCGTACACGGCGCCCAACCCGTCATAAATTTCAGAGGAAGGGAATACGAATCCGTACTCTTTGCAATGCGAAACTAACTTCTTAAAAACATCTTCTTGTGCCATATAGCTTATTCTTTCGATTATACATTTCCTTATCAACCTGCAAAGTAAGCGATTTTTTCCGGAAGAATGTATATCGGGTGAGCAATTTATTGTGGGTAGTGTATTCTCTATGGAGCAAACTATGGGGCAAATCAATAATTCAAAGGAAAAGCCCTGCCGATTTCCTGCCTTTCCTTCCTTTTATGCAATAAAAAACCTTGCCCGGGACAAGTGGAGACTTTGACAGCCTCAAGTGGAGACTTTGACGGCGTCAAGTGGAGACTTTGTCCCGGGCAAGGTTTTCCTATCAATCAGATTCCCGCGGTGTTTATTCCGTATATGCCGCGCGAATCTTGGCAGCTGTCTCGGCTAATTCTTCTTGAGACATTTCCAGTTTCTTGCCCCCAAAATACATATCCGATTCTTTGGTGATAGGAATCAGATGGATGTGTGCATGAGGAACTTCCAAGCCCATTACGGCTAACCCGACCCGTTTGCAAGAAATAGCCTTCTCTTGTGCGCGGGCAACCCGTTTGGCAAATGCCATCATCCTGCCCAACATCGGGTCCTCAATATCGAATAAATAGTCGATTTCCTGCTTCGGAATGACTAACGTATGTCCTACGGCTACCGGATTAATATCCAAGAATGCGAAGAATTCATCGTTCTCTGCGACCTTGTGGCAAGGGATTTCACCTGCCACGATTTTACTGAATATCGTTGCCATATCTAATACAATTAAATAGATATATCCATGATTTCGAAGTTCATCAAGCCCGAAGGGACTTTGATTTCTACGATATCCCCCACCTTCTTGCCTAAAAGCCCTTGGGCGATAGGGGTACTGATGGCTATTTTGCCCTCTTTCAGGTTCGCTTCCGAATCCGAAACCAGCGTATAGGTCATTACCGCATTGTTCTTCGTGTTTTTGATTTTGACTTTATTCAGAATCTGCACTTCATCTGTTTGCACACGCGATTCATCGATAAGGCGGGCATTGGCAATCAGTCCTTTTAATTGCGCCAATTTAGCTTCCATAATCCCTTGTGCCTCTTTTGCCGCATCATATTCTGCGTTTTCCGACAAATCGCCTTTGTCGCGGGCTTCTGCAATCTGCGCAGATATTTCCGGACGTTTTACAGTTTCCAAATAATCTATTTCGGCTAATATCTTATTATAGCCGTCTTTCGTCATATAGCTAACAGCCATACAAAATCCTCCTATTTTTATTTGTTTGTAATTTATCTATTGTTTTCTCACCTGTTCATCTGTGCCGGGCGAGTTTTCTTGTGTAATAAAAAAAGAATCCCTGTCAATGCTTTGACAGGAACTCTTCCGAATATCGTAAAGACGATGCAAATATAAGCGAAGTTTTCTAATTTGCAATATTTTCTTTTCTGCTTTATAACATATTCGCAAAAGGGTGGATTGGCACGCTTTCTGTTAGAGGAGCGCTTTGATTGCGCTTTCCAGTTCCCGCGGATTATCTTCACGCTTCACGACATTGCCCTTCTTGTCCAAGATGAAAATCGCCGGCAATTGCTTGACATTATACAGGGCAGCGGCTTGAGAATAGGCAGTTTCCGGGTCGCGGACACATAACCAAGGCAGATTAGATGCCGCGTTCTTCCAGAAATGTTCGTCGCTATCCAGTGATATCTGGTATATCTTCAGGCCTTTCTCGGCGTATTTCATATAGAGTTTGTTCAATGCGATGTTCAGCGCGGGCGACCATTCTGCTTGATAGGCGGTGAAGTTGACCAATACCGGACAACCTTTGGCAATTTCGGACAGTTTGACGATATTCCCATAAATATCCGGTAATGCCACTTCCAAGAAGCTGACTTCGGTTGTATGTATTTCCGATAAATCCAATACCCGTTGGCTACGGATGACCTTTATTGACTGCAACGCCAGATTATAGAGCTGTTTCGTGCGCGGACTCTCCGGATATAAGTGATTATAACTGGTAGCTACAGCTCCGTATGCTCGCGAATCGGTTTTGTCATACAGGTCGAAAAACAGCAATCCATTCACTTGTTGGAACAACGCATAGTAAGCGACCGTAGACATCGGCGCACCATAAATATATTTGAGTGCGACCTCTTTATACGCATTGGCGGCCTCTTTTACCTGATTTACATAAGTCGTGTCGTCCAGATGCTTCGATTCATATTCTTGCCGTATTTTATTGATGGCTTGGTTGGCATCCAATTGCGCCAACGTAATTTCTTTAATCGCTTTGCAATTCTCCGAGCCTTCCACTTTGTATGAAGTGGCGAACGTGCCGGCATCGGCGGCAATCGTAATGACTTCGGTCGAATCGATGGCGAAGTTAATCAGCTGGTTCTTCAAGCGTAAACGGTAGAAGTCCGGGTATTCCGGGCGAGGTTGCTTGAATTCGAATTTGCCTTGCGGGTTGAGTTTTATGGAATCTAACACTTGTACGGACGAGGTTCCGACATTCTCTAAATACATTGTCTGTCCGTCAGCGCCCGATACGACGCCTTCGACCGTAAAATTCTTGTCATCCCGGCAAGAAGTGAACAGTAACAATGCGAATGTCAATAGATAACCGAATATATACTTCATCTTTATCCTATATTAATTGTTTGCGCTGCAAATATACGGGTTTGCATTGAGAATCAAAAATTAATAAAAGAAATAAATAAGTGCGAGGAGCGGATGCCGGATTCAGAGATTCCTCTGTTTCTCTAAATCATCCGTTTATATCCTTCCCCACAGAAGGGAATTCATTTTTTGAACTCAATTTATACTTTCGGAGAACTCCGAAACCATTTTTTGAGCTCAATTTATATTTCCGCACAAGTGCGAAAGTATGTTTTGAACTCAATTTATGTTTCCGCATAAGTGCGAAAGTATTTTTTGAGCTCAATTTATGTTTCCGCACAAGTGCGAAAGTATGTTTTGAACTCAATTTATGTTTCCGCACAAGTGCGAAAGTATTTTTTGAGTTCAATTTATGTGTTCCCACAAATGCGAAGGTATTATACAAATAAAAAATGCCTCCGTAGCGTTTGCGGAAGCATTTTTCAATCTAAAGCTATGGAAAATCCCAACAGCTCCTGTTCGGGTTACAGAGAAGTTGACTCTCCTTGCCGTTTAATAGTTATAAACTTTCAAATTCGTGATTCTGCTTTTGAAATCACCGGCCTGATGGAGCGGGAATACCAATGTCCGGACGTAATTCATCGAATCTTTTCCGGCATTGAAATAGCGTTTCTGGATATCCAGCCGTTCTACCAGCCGATTGTTCACGAATAATGCTGTGGATACCGAGTCTCCTGCAATTTTAATATGGACCTTCTCTTGGGGATAAGGGCGGAAGCGGAAGGTATTCAGATAGCCGTCGCGGGAGAATCCGAACTGTCCGCTGACCGGGTCGGAAAGATAAAACACGGCATTCGAAGAGCGGAACAGTTCGGCTCCGTATTTCTCCTGAGCCGCTTCCAAATCGAAGGTAATCGTATAGTTATATTCTATCTCCGGATAGGGAAGTTGCATTCCGCAGTGCACTTCGTTCGCTTCATACACCAATCCCGGCTCCTTGCCGACGCGGGCTAATTGGTTTACATTGGGCGCTTCGCTCAGTTTCTTCCGGTTTGATTCGAACAGCGCGTACGGGACAGAGACCGAACTGTTCCATGTCTTGGCAGCAACCGTTTGCAAAGCGGGAAATACCCGGTGATGGATGTCTTTCACGGAGATGCCGTTCCCGACATGGTCGTTCCATACGGCAAACATGCCGCCTAAAATGGCAGGGTCCTTTTCTTCGAAGACAACATCTCCGACATGTGCCGGCGTCCAGTGGTTATATAAATACTCCGTGTTCAAGTAATCATAATAATAACCGGCGGCAGGCACGATATAAACCAACCCGTCCGGAATGCTGACCAATTTGTATCCCTGTTTCACCATCTCTTTCGGCTCGGCATAGCCATTATACCAAGCATACATGCCGACATTGTCCGATTTGACCGGAGTCTTTCCATCGGCATGGGTCAATGCTCCCCAAACGAATGCCTGCTTTCCGAACTTCTCTACATAGTTGATATAATGGTCGGTAAAAGCGCGGAATTGTTCGACGACGTTCGGGTCTTTATTCGAATACTCGTCTGTGCCGATATGTACCTTTGGCCCGCGGAATACCGGATTATTCCCGCCGATATATTCTTCAAAGAGGGCATCCATAAAGGCATACGTTTCCGGATTCGAGAGGTCTAAGTGGTCCATACCATATTCTTTGCTTCCGATTTCCGGTTTATACTGGCTAAAAGCCAACGTATGGGCAGGGGCATCGATTTCCGGGATGATTTCAACAAATTGCTTTTCGGCTTCCTCTTGGAAATGGATAAACTCCTGCTTCGTATAATATCCGTCTCGCGCAGTCAGTCCCGGAAAGGTTTCGCATTCCAAGCGAAACGCGGCGTAGGTCTTGTCCCAATCGTGATTAAAGTATTGTTTGAATCCATTATCATTAAGATGGATATGGAAAACATTCATCTTATAATAAGACAAAATCTTGACCATATCGCGCAGATAGTCCATCGGGATGAATTTGCGTCCGCAATCGATGACGAAGCCGCGCATATCATAATCCGGATAATCCCGAATCGTCCCTTGGGGAAGTTGCCGGTTGTCCGATTGCTCTGCGATTTGAAGTAGCGTTCGCGTAGCCCAATAAACCCCTATTGCTTTAGGCGCCGATATGTTGACCTGTTTATCAATATTGATGGTATAACCTTCTTTGCCTAATTCTCGGTCCTTCTTCAAGGAAAGGACAAAATCCCCTTTTTGTGCTTTCCGGTCGGAAACGTTTAAACGGACCGAAAACATCTTTTGGTAGTCCTGTGCAAATTGTTCGGCAATCTCCCGTAAAGTCGAATCGGTATATACGATGCGTGCCTCTCCTGTCGGAATAAAATAGCCCTTTCCCCCTTTCCATTCCTTCAATTCCGGAATGACGAAAGGCTTTTCCTGCGCATTCAGGTTCAAAACGAACGCACAGAATAGGAAAAGAATCCATGATTTTTTAGAAAAGATAGGATGTTTCATGCCAAATATTGGATTAATTATATCGAATAGTTGCATATTCAAACTCTGCAGCTTTGTCCCCTTGCTGGAATAATCCCGGTCTGGCGACACGGTCCCATTGCACCAAACTTCCTTGTTGTTCTTTGCTCTCCTGAATCTGGTTCCATTTTTCTCCATCCAAACTATAATAGAACGCCTCCGGGTGTCCACCTTTGACTTCCATCTTTAAATATATGGCAGTCTGGGCATCCGGAAGAGAAATCGGTTCGCTTAATTCGATGTTCTTCCCTGATTTGGTCATTTTTAACTGCAATGTTTTGTCTTGGATGGCTAAAGTAATGAAGTTTTTATCGTCTCCATACATCGTAATTCCTTTCCATGCCCGATTCCAATTGGTCACAGCCGTCTTCAAACTATATTGTGAAGCCGCCGGTCGCAGGCAGAGAGCTGTACCTCCGATACAATTGGGTTTAAGTTCTCCATTCAAAGATAATCGTCCCTTTTCTGTTTTTATAGTCGGAGTCGAATAGGGATAATTCCAAGACCATTCCACCTTTAATTCGTTATCGGAAAAGTCATCTAAGAAATCGAATACTGGCTGTTGGGCTGTCAGCGGGAAAGGGGTCGGATGCTGTAACTTTGCATCTTCTCCCTCTTTGAAATGAAGCCATAAATCGTCACCTAAAACGATTTCCTGAAGAATAGGTTGGCGGCCCATGTAGAAATCGTCGCCCGTTAAATAGGCATGGCAAAGATAAAACATGCGCTGGTCCGGCGTTGTTGTGATAGTTCCGTGTCCGCACGATTGGATAGTTTTCCCATCTCCATGCAAAATAGGATTGCCTTCATATTTTTCATACGGACCTTTTAGATTCCGGGAACGGGCAACAGAAACAGCATAATCGCTTTGCGGACCGCAGCAACCGTTAACCGAGTACACGATATAGTAATAATCCCCTAATTTCAGCCAATGTTGCCCTTCCATTCCTCGGCGTTCGTCATCTTTTAACAGAGTAAATATTTCTCCGTCCAAATGCAAACCATCATCCGATAGTTTACATCCTAACAATTCGATGGGCCGGTCGTCCAAACCATAGGCTTTCCAGCTGATATATAACTCACCGTTATCTTCTAATATAAAGGCATCGATAGCTTCGGTCCCATATTCTACGATGACGCCATGGTCCGTATAAGGACCACTCGGAGAGTCTGCCGTAGCGACGCCTATATAGGAAATATTGTCCGACTTCCTCCGGGCTGTATAATAGACATATACCTTGTTATTATGGTAAAATAGTTCCGGAGCCCAAAAAGAGGAGAGCGTCCATTCCGGTTGTTGTTGGAACAAATGCCCGATTTGATTCCAATTCACCAAATCTGACGATTGGAATAAAGGATAGAACGGCGCCCACTCGGAAGAGGTTCCTGCCGCATAATAGGTTTGATTGATACGGATAATGGTAGGATCCGCTACGTCTCCGTGTATTACCGGATTCTTAAACATTTGTTGTGCCGTTATATTGCAACCGCAATATACACTGAAAAGGAATAATAAAAAATTTTTCATGTTTTGTAGATTTGAGAATTAGTAGCAATAATAAAAAAAGAGCTTTACGATTCCCGTAAAGCCCTTGTGATATCGTGGTCCCACTTGGGCTTGAACCAAGGACTCCCTGATTATGAGTCAGGTGCTCTGACCAACTGAGCTATAGGACCAATTTCATTTCCGAAATCGGGTGCAATATTACTACATATTCTTGAATTATGCAAATATCGCATCGATTTTTCGATAAGAGAAACATTTATATCATTCCAACGAGAGCCTTTCCAAGGGTTTGGAAGACCTCCCGCGCACCAACGAGAGCCTTTCCAAGGGTTTTTCGCTTATAAATCATTGAAATTAAACGGTTGCGGGTTGATTTTTCCGGGGGAAAGAAAAACTGCAACCAATGGTTGCAGCCTGCCTAACCTTGCGGCTTACCCGGAGAAGATGGGGTAATCATCCTTTATGATGTTCGCCTGCCGGTCAGCACGGTCATTTGCGAATGATTGGAAAAGGCCGTCCGGCGGACTTTTTCCAATGCGGCAAGCTCTTTTTCCCTGTTGTAGAACTTCATCTTTTCTGTCTGATGTTACTTTTATATTGTTTACTCGCAAAGTTTACTCCCGTAACATTTCCGGAGGTAAACTTTACTGTGGCTGCAATCGTGTCGATTTCCTCCTGCGTCAGATAGCCCCGGTCGGTCTTGTCGAAGTTGAAGCGGAAATTGTTGAACGGGTCAAGAAAAGACAGGCCGCTTTTCTGCGCGAACAACAGAATCGTATGGAAACGCTGCACGAACTTCATGGCCGTATTGTTGCTTACCTCGCATTGTTCCCTTAAATAAAGGTAGAAGTTCTCAATGTGGGTAACCGTGATTTCCTTGATGGGAATATCCGAAATGTTATATTCGCTTTTCAGGAACTCTATCATCCGCTGCTTGGTCAGCTCGTAACGCGAATAGGTCTTTTGCGTGGCGGTCTTGCCAACCTTTTTGGCATACTGTTCATTGTGTTGGGTGAAGTAGCTTATCAGCGTCTTGTCCTTTTCTTCCAACCCC
>CASEMX010000046.1 GCA_949289155.1 uncultured Parabacteroides sp. | reverse complement strand
GATGAAGAAAAGCACATTGAACGAGTTTCTTTTCATTTTTCCTACAGTTTTTAGTGGGACAAAAGTAGGAAACCATCCGCGTTTTCTTGATACGCAAAATATTGCAAATCAGTGAGAAAGAATCTCATTCGGTGGAGATTTCAGTTCCACCTTTTCCGCTCCACCTTTTGGAACACCGGAAGCGGTCATATTCCGCACTTTTTTACGTTTTAGAAGAAAACAAAAACTCCCGACTTCACTTGGAAATCAGGAGTTTACTGCTATTTGCTTTTCTTCAAAGTGGTGCCACCAGGAATCGAACCGGGGACACAAGGATTTTCAGTCCTTTGCTCTACCAACTGAGCTATGGCACCAATTTTCTATTGTTGTAACCGTTTGTGTTTCGATTACGGGTGCAAAGGTAGGGACTTTTTTTGAACCTGCAAATTTTTTCGGCACTTTTTTCGTGAATTGTATGATTTTTCTTTCGCAGTTATTGGGGAGACTCTTTGTTTTTGGATGTAACTACCTGTTTCTCTTTTAATTTTTAAAGATAGGATGTTTTGGAGAAAAGAACTGGGAAATGTAGGAAAAATAGTGGACATTTAGTTTTTATTGTTTTGTTTTTCTTTCAAATGTATATTGCGAGGATGATGTTCTAATATTTCTTTTCGTAAATATTCTCGGTCAATGTGTGTATAAATTTCTGTCGTTGTTATTTTTGCATGCCCGAGCATTTCTTGAATTGCCCGCAAATTTGCCCCTCCTTCCAATAGATGGGTCGCAAAAGAGTGTCGGAAAGTGTGCGGACTGACTTTTTTATGAATTCCGGCAAGTTCGGTTTGCTGTTTGATAATTAAGAATACCATTACACGCGTTAATGGTGCGCCGCGACGGTTTAGAAATAAAATATCTTCTGCCCCTTTTTGGGGTGTTATGAAGCCGCGTAGGTAAATATAATTGCTAATTTCGCGGAGCGCGATGTCAGAAATCGGAACCAAACGCTGTTTCGAACCTTTTCCTTCCACTCGGATGAAGCCTTCAGTGGGATAGATGTCTGAAATTCGGAGAGAAGTCAGTTCTGATACTCGTAAACCGCAGCTATATAATACTTCCAGCATGGCACGATTGCGTTGTCCTTCCGTAGTTGACACATCTATTGTATTCAAGATTCGGTCAATTTCGTTTACAGAAAGGACATCGGGCAGTTTTAATCCAATTTGGGGCATTTCTAACAATTCGCTTGGGTCATTCTCAATATATCCATCGATAAGCAAAAAGCGATAGAACGATTTTATTCCGGAAATAATGCGGGCAACGGAACGGGGCTGTATCTTTTGCTCATGAAGTTCGGCAAGAAATTGTTGCAAGTCCTCATAGGTGAGCTGTTTTAAGTCTAACCCTTGTTCCTTTATAAAAGCAATTAATTTTTTCAAATCCCTTTGGTAGGCTTCTATCGTATTTGGCGAAAAAGATTTTTCTAATTTCAAATAAGTCTTATATCGCGTGAATATATCTTCAGTAAGTCGTGCCATCTTTTTTTCTATTTGTTTGCATAGAATAAATGTACTATCTTTGCCCGATAAAATTCTTTGCTTCTTTGTTGCAAAGGTAATAAATATCAAAGCAAAATGAAGAAGATATTAATTATTAACGGTCCCAATTTAAATCTGCTGGGAAAGCGTGAGCCGACGATATATGGCCATGCTTCGTTTGAAGATTACCTGGAAAAATTGCGCAAAAAATATATTCAGTGCGATATAGCCTATTACCAAAGTAATATAGAGGGTGAATTAATCAATAAAATTCATGAAACAGGTTTTGAATGCGATGGCATTATTCTGAATGCAGGTGCTTACACGCATACCTCCATTGCTTTGCATGATGCAATAAAGGCCGTTACGACTCCGGTCGTCGAAGTTCATATTTCAAATGTGCATGCTCGTGAATCATTCCGGCATGTTTCTATGATTTCGGCGGCATGCAAAGGAGTGATTATTGGTTTTGGGTTGGATTCTTATCGTTTAGCTTTAGAGTCTTTCTTGACTGATAATGAATAAAACTCCGGATGTGAGATAAATCAATTGAGTAAGAAAAAGATTGTTTAAATATAAATGGATGATTGTCAATTATAAATTTCTAATCGTCCACTACCTATTAAATTCGATTATATGTTAAAGCATACCAAAATTGTTGCTACAGTATCAGACAAGCGTTGTGATGTAGATTTTATCAAGGCTTTGTATGACGCAGGAATGAATGTTGTCCGTTTGAATACGGCACATTTGAACGAAGAAGGGTTGTCGCGCATTGTAAATAATGTACGTGCGGTCTCCAATCGTATCGGCATTCTGATGGATACGAAAGGTCCGGAAGTGCGTACAACGGTTACCGTCAACCAAGAACCTATTTCTTTTAAAGTCGGAGATATTGTAAAGGTTTCCGGCGATCCAACACAAGAAACAAGTCACGAACATATTTTTGTCTCCTATTCGCGTTTTGTACATGACCTTTCGGTCGGAAGCGATATTTTGATTGATGACGGAGATTTAGAGCTTCGCGTTATTGAAAAGGCTGATGATTATTTGTTGTGTGAGGCACAAAATGAAGCAACGTTGGGCTGTCGTAAGAGCGTAAACGTTCCGGGAGTGCGAATCAACCTTCCGTCGTTGACAGAAAGGGACCGTAAGAATATTTTGTGGGCTATCCAAAATGATTTGGACTTTATTGCGCATTCTTTTGTCCGCAATAAGCAAGATGTATTGGATATTCAGCGTATTTTGGATGAATATAACAGCCCGATTAAGATTATTGCTAAGATAGAAAATCAGGAGGGTGTAGATAATATTGATGACATTTTGGAGGCTGCATATGGTATTATGATTGCTCGTGGTGATTTGGGCATAGAAGTGCCGGCAGAAAAGATTCCGGGAATCCAGCGTGTGTTGATTCGTAAGTGCGTGGAGGTTAAAAAGCCGGTAATTGTAGCTACGCAGATGCTGCATTCCATGATTAATAATCCGCGTCCGACACGTGCAGAGGTAACGGATATTGCAAATGCCATTTATTATCGTACAGATGCTCTGATGTTGAGCGGAGAAACAGCTTATGGCAAATATCCGGTCGAAGCAGTTCAGACCATGACCAAGGTCGCTCGTGAAGCCGAAAAGACAAAATTGGCAGCCAATGATATTCGTGTGCCGATAGAAGGCAATGATTTGGATGTAACTTCCTTTTTGGCAAAGCAGGCTGTGAAGTCATCTTCTAAATTGCATGTAAAAGCGATTATTACGGACAGTTATACGGGAAGAACTGCGCGTTATTTGGCTGCATTCCGTGGAACTTCAACGGTATTTGCTATTTGTTATAACGAAAGAGTCATGCGAATGCTCTCATTATCTTATGGAGTATGGGCAGTTTTCCAACCTTGGAACGATAGCCGTCGGGCCTATTTTTACGATGCGTTGACACAGTTGATTAATAGCGGCAGAATTACGCGTGACGATATGGTGGCTTACTTGAGTGGTAGCTTCGGTGAAGGCGGAGGCACTTCATTCTTGGAAATCAATAATGTCGGAAAAGTATTGGATTCCAGCAAGAACTACGTTTTGCCGACTTTTCAGGAAGAATAAATAGGTAAAAAATGGAACGGACGGATATCAACGATTATATCTTGGCTCATTCCGATGAGGAGGGCGCATTGCTGGCGGCATTGAATAGGGATGCGAATGTAAATTTGCTTCGGCCGCGTATGCTCTCCGGACATTTGCAGGGACGTATCCTGAAAATGTTCTGTCGTATGCTTCGGCCGCGCAGAGTTCTTGAAATCGGAACTTACACCGCTTACGCTACATTGTGCATGGCAGAGGGAATGGACGAAGATGCGTTGATTCATACCATCGAAATAAATGATGAAATGGAGGATTTCATCATGAAATATCTCAATCAATCGCCTCATAAAAATAAAATAAAAGTTCATTTTGGCGATGCAATGGATATTATTCCAAAATTGTCGGAGACTTTTGATATGGTATTTATTGATGCGAACAAGCGATTGTATTCCGCCTATTATGATTTGGTATTTCCGATGGTCCGTCCGGGCGGTTTAATCTTAGCAGACAATACTTTGTGGGATGGGAAGGTGACGGAAGAACATATTCCTGCCGCCGATAAACAGACATTAGGAATCTTAGCATTCAATGATAAGATAAAAGCCGACAATCGTGTGGAGAAAGTCATTCTTCCTCTGCGCGACGGGCTGACAATGATTTGGAAGAAAGAATAAATATAATTTATGGAAAGTACAAGATTAAACAAAATAGGGCGCTTACTCCAGAAAGAGTTGAGCGATATATTCCTGAAACAGACGAAAGCAATGCATGGCGTGCTGATTTCTGTCAGTGTTGTGCGCGTCAGCTCGGATTTGAGTGTGGCAAAAGCCTACCTGAGCATTTTCCCCTCCAATCGGGCAGAGGAATTGCTGGCGGCCATTCGTGCAAATACGAAAGCGATTCGTTATGATTTGGGGCAACGCGTGCATTTGCAATTGCGTAAAATCCCGGAATTGTCATTTTTTATTGATGATTCATTGGATTATATCGAGCACATTGACAATCTGTTGAAAAAGTAAGGCGTTGAATTTCCCTTTTTACATAGCTCGCCGGTATCTTTTCTCCAAGAAGTCACATAATGCCATCAATATCATTTCACTGATATCGGTTTGCGGTGTCGTTATCGCTACGATTGCGTTGGTTTGTGCGCTTTCGGTTTACAATGGATTCACCGATTTGGTCTCTTCATTGTTTAGCCATTTTGACCCGGAACTTAAAATTACGGCGAGATATGGAAAGGTATTTGACCCGGAGGATGAGGTAATACGGAAAATCCGAAATCTTCCGGAGATAGAGGTCGCCAGTGAGGTTTTGCAGGATAACGCATTGATTAAGTACCGCGACCGTCAAGATATTGGGGTAATAAAAGGCGTGGACGACCAATTCTCTCGTTTGGTGAGTATTGACTCGGTGTTGATTGACGGAGAGTTTCGGCTTTCCGATGAAGTCGCTAATTATGCGACGTTGGGTATCGGGCTGGCATCCCACCTTGGAATCAATGCCGGGTTCGTTTCCCCGATTGAAATTTATGTCCCCAAGCGGGACCAAAAGGTGAATATGGCGAATCCTGCCGCATCTTTCAATCCGGGTTATACTTTCATTACGGCGGTGTTCCGGATAAATCAGCAGGTGTATGATGATTATTATATGATTATCCCGCTTTCGCTGGCGCGTTCGTTGCTCCATTATGATAAAGAAATCTCTGCACTGGAGCTGAAGTTGAAAGAGGGCACGTCATTAACCAAAGTAGAAAAACAAATAGAAGAAATAATCGGCGAGAAATATCGTGTCCAAAACCGATTCGAACAACAGGAAGCCTCTTTTAAAATGATGGAGGTAGAAAAATGGGTCACCTTCCTGATTCTCTGTTTTATCTTAGCGATTGCCCTGTTCAATATCGTCGGTTCCCTTTCGATGCTGATGATTGAGAAGCAGGCAGACGTGCAAACGCTTCGGAACATGGGCGCGAGCGACCGGCAGATTCGGCAGATATTCCTGTTCGAAGGATGGATGATTTCCGGATTCGGGGCGCTTTTCGGCATCATTGCCGGATTGATACTTTGCCTTTTGCAGCAGGAATACGGATTGATTCGGTTAGGCGAGGAGGCAGGCGCCTTCATCATCGACGCTTATCCGGTTCATGTCCTTCCTTTAGACGTAATAACGGTCTTCGTCACGGTTCTGGCGATTGGATTTTTAGCTGCATGGTATCCGGTGCATTACTTGGGTAAAAAATGGTTGAATAAATAGCAGCTTTCCTAATTCTTTTTTCGAAGAAATATCCATTGAGGCCCCTCAAATGGCATCTTTTCGTGGCGGAACCCCGATTGAGGCCCCTCAAATGGCATCTTTTCGTGGCGGAACCCCGATTGAGGCCCCTCAAATGGCATTTTTTCGCGGCGGAACCCCGATTGAGGGTCCTCAAATGGCATTTTTTCGCGGCGGAACCCCGATTGAGGGTCCTCAAATGGCATCTTTTCGTGGCGGAACCCCGATTGAGGGTCCTCAAATGGCATCTTTTCGTGGCGGAACCCCAATTGAGGGTCCTCAAATGGCATTTTTTCGCGGCGAGACCCTGATTGAGGACCCTCAATGGATATTTTGGCGCATTCCGATGCAGATTGCCATCATTCGTTGAGCGTAGATGCGGGAAAGGCGTATTGCTGTTTGATGCATTCCCAATCATAATAGGGCGACATGCGGCTTTCCATAGGCAACCGGATTTCTTTCTCGTTGTGGAGGAACTTCACCACTATATTTCCTTCATTATTATGATAAAACACCATCATCAAGTTGGCTGCCATAGGAATAATCCTGTCCATGCGCTGTTCGTCAGGGAACAATCCCAATAGCGTCAGGAGCCGATAGAGGCTCGTGTCATGTCCGAAGCGTAACGTCGCCTGCGGAGTCCCTTCGGCAATTGCCTTATCAGCAGATTCCACGATATTTTCCCAAAGAGAAAGGGCAGAGTGGATAGGAATGTCGCCGCTCACCGGATTGCGGCTGTTGCATGTCCACATATTCAGATTGCTCGCCTCATACACGGCGCGCATTTCTTCAGGGGTAAACAGGTCATAGAGCGAGACGCCGATATTCACATTTTGCATGTCGGAGGCAATGCAATGCAGTTCACTCAGCAGGTTCATCGGCTCCGCAATCCGCTCCGGATGGATAAATAGCGATGCCATCAACCGATTTGGCGAAACCTTGATGGTACGCGGCGTACGGGCAATCAACGAATCCATTTGAGGGGAAGAGTAAGCGATATAGGGCATGAAACGTCGGTGGGATTCGGCCGTTATCTGCAATCGGGGATTCAGCGATTGCAGTTTGAGCAGAAATGAAGTCATGCTCAATACGCAACGTCCCACAATGCTTGAGCGTGCCGAAATCATGGCACTATCTTTGAATATCTCCGGCCAAGAATGATACATTCGGTTGGCTATCTCAGCATGTTGCATGGCGCCTAATGCAGTCAAATCTCCGCCTCTGCCTTTTGCATCCTCCCAAATCTTTTGCATTCGCCGACGGACATCGTGCCCTAACTGCGTAAGGTTGGCCGTATCCGCGAATTGCTCCATTACCCACAGATATCGTTCATCAGAGGGCAACCAACGCGAACCGTGCCGTCCGAAGTGGCTGATATAAAAAGGTGTGTATCCTTGCGGGGCAGGAGTATAGACGGTCGCGCTATCGTAATGGTATGCATAATAGATTCCGCCCATCTGTTCATAACTGATGGTATCGCACTTTAGTGGCTGCGCGGCCGACAGCGAAAAAACTATCGTGGTTATGCAGCAAATGATTAAAGCTATCTTTTTCATCATATAAGAAAATAAAAAAAGCCTCTGCTTGCGGTAATTTATCCTAAGCAGAGGCGATAGTTATGGAGATTAATATCCCGGATTTTGTTTCCAATTGGTATTTTCATTCAACACATCTTGCGGAACCGGGAAAATCCGGCGTGTTTTGTCAAAATTCGCGTTTGGGAAATCATGCCGATGGAAACCATACTCGTTCTCAAATGTTCCAAAACGAATCATATCATTCCGACGCCAACTCTCATCGAAGAATTCGCGTCCGCGTTCGTCAAGCAGTTCCTCCAACGAAGGAGTATGGTCGAGCAACGGCGCATTGACATAACTTCTGATTTGGTTGAACAACGACAGCGGAGTATCCTGTCCCGTAGCATTAGCTCCCCGCAAGAGAGCCTCCGCTTTGGTTAGCAGAATATCTGCATACCGGAAAATAGGCACATCATTGCTTTGGTTGCGGCTGTATTGCGAATACTCACTCGGATTCGGGTAGAACTTGATAGAACGATAACCTTGGCGCCATCCGTTCGCATCAGCACCGGCATTCAGCTGTTCTTCACCTCCGGCTTTTAAAGTGATAGTTTTGGTAAATTCCAATTGTTCACCATTATAAATATAAGGGATATCGGTGGCTTGGCCCGTGATTGCGTCATGCACAAATACTTTGCCTCCCAAAACAGCTTCGTTTCTTTCATCGCCTTCCAATGTGAAAAGGTCGGCAAATTCAGGATTCATGGCCACAATACCTGCACAAGAGTTGACCATCTCTCCTCCATAATAGCCGAAAGGAGAACCGTCATCGATGCGCCGGAAGGTACGGTAACGACCATAAAGCAATCCTTGCTGGTTGATGCAATCGTAAGGCATTGCATAGATGAAATCTGCAATGTGAGCCCCATTGTCATACATAAATTTGCTGCGGTAACTATCATTCAGATTGAAAAGTCCGCTATTGATGATGTCATCACAATATTTGACACAATCGTTCAACTTACTGTTAGGAGAAGAAGCTGCATCGTATGTGGTCACATCGCCACAAGTATAAACTGCCCAGTTGATGTAAAGTTTTACCAATAAAGCTTCGGCCATCCATTTGTTGGGCTTGCCGTAAGTGGCAGCATTGTTTTCTGCTGAAAGATACGGCAGAGCTTCCAAGATTTCGCTTTCGATAAATTCAGCGACCTCTTTACGTGGGCTGCGTTCGATAGCTTCATCTTCGTCATACAGCCGGTTCAAAATAGGTACATCGCCATAGCTATCCATCAGGATGAAGTGATAAAACGCTCTCATTACCCGGGTCGATGCAATATAAGTGTCAATCATGCTATTTTCTTCACCTGCTTCCAACTCATTGATAGTGCGATTACAACGGGTGATGCCACTTGATAAATCTGCCCAATAGTTGAGCGGACCATCTTCTGCCTTGAAATTGTGCAGAGTCGGATTTACATTCTCTGCTCCGTCATAATAGTCGCCATCAAAACTGAGACCTGTAGCTTCATCAGAAGAAAAGGTCTGATAACGATTATAATTATTCCCCAATGCGTTTCGGAAAGCATAATAAACATCCGCCATTTTAGCTTCAAGAGCGACCTCTGATTCTGTTGGGTATTCCGTATATTGGGATTTCACTTCTACATCCAAGTCAGTACAACTTGCCGTCATGGAAAGAACTGTTGCGGCAAACAAAGTTTTTATGTAATTATTCATTGTCGTATCTTTTTTGTTTATTAGAAATTAACCTTCATTCCAATCATAAATGTACGTGTTTGGGGATAGTAATTATCACGCCATTCAACGCCCGGAGTCAGACCTCCTAAATCGACTTCCGGATCAGAACCTTTGTAACCGGTAATCGTGAATACGTTATTGCATGTTGCGTAAACAGACAAATTACTTACCCAATCCGAGATATTACCGAAATTATAAGAGAGCGTCAATGTCCCTAAACGCAGATAACTGCCATTTTCAATGTATCTGTCAGAAGGATACTGAGAATTGACATCGCCATACTTTTGATCAGTCAAAGCTTCCTTCAAAACATTCTTCCCTTGAGGAATCAGATTGACAGAGTTGTATTGTGCACGCAATGCGTTGAAAATCTTATTTCCTAACACACCTTGAAAGAACAGATTTAAGGACCATTTCTTGTAGGTCAATGTATTATTCCATCCATACGTTAATTTCGGCTGGGCACTTCCGGTTTTAGTTTGGTCTGTTTCTACCGGAGTTGTGGTGGTTTCTCCTGTACGTTCGCCTGTTTCCGGGTCGTGTACATAGAATTGCGAGATGCCGTCTTCATTATATCCTGCCCATTCATAAGTATAGAACTGTCCGATAGGGCATCCTTCCATGATGCGTTGTACATATACACCACTGTTGCCGGCAACGTTTGAATCGGCTTGCGGAATGTAGCTGACTGAATAAGTTTGGTTAGACAGTTTCTCGACCACATTCTTGTTGTGGGAAAGATTCAACGTCGTATTCCACGAGAAATCATTTGTTTGAACAGGGATGGCATTAATTGTGAGTTCAATACCTTTGTTGCTGATATCTCCTACATTAGCTGTCATCTCTCCGAACGGATATCGATTGGTCGAAACCGGATAATAGTAAATCAAGTCGGAAGTCCGTTTGTCATAATATTCGATTGTTCCGGAAAGACGATTTTTGAAGAATCCGAAATCCAAACCGGCATTGAACATACCGGTACGTTCCCATTTCAAATCCGGATTGGAATTACTATTGGCTCCCAATGTGTGCATATTGGTCGTTACCCCGTTGGCATCCGTATATTGGAACCATCCGGAAACGCCATAAGTCTGGAGTGCAGTGTAAGCATCAAATCCTAAAGAGTTACCGCTCACGCCATAACCGATACGGAACTTCAAGTCATCAAAAACATGCAAGTTCTTTATAAAGCTTTCTTCACTCAAGCGCCACGCTGCAGAAATAGAAGGAAACGTTGCCCAACGGTTATTCGCACCGAAAGCAGAAGAGCCATCCCTACGGATAGTTGCTTGAATGTTGTATCTGTTGTCAAACGAGTAGTTCGCACGACCGTAGAACGAAATCATACGCAAGGTGGACTCAGCTCCGCTCTCTACGCCGTTCATTCCATCAATCGTATTCGCGTAAGTCAAATTGTAATATTTGACATAGTCGTTATAGAAATTTTTGACGGTTACGCCAAAGCCGTCATTCGTGTTGTTTTCTTCCCAAGAATAACCGACCATCAAGCCTAAACGATGTTTGTCATTGAAATTTTTCTGATAATTACCATACGTTTCGAATACGGTCTCATTGTTAAAGAAGGTGTTGCGTGTTGCTTCGCCGTTGCTGTTGACGATTTGAGACTGTGTAGAATGATATATGCTTTCTGTGCTTTGGTCTGTCTGATAAGAGAAGTTTGCGCTCCAAGTCAGTCCGTCTATAATCTTAAGGTCTGCTTTACCGGTAACCTGCATCCGCTTATATACCGTATTCTGTATATCTTCATTAATCATAGACAGCGGATTATAGTACTGGGAAACGCTATTCGAACGGAACCAAGTGCCATCTTCATTCTTGATAGGTTGGAGTGGGGAATAATAAACCATCGCATCCGTAACACTCGCGCCGGAGCCTCCTGTCGGAATCTCATTGCTGGTCGTCTGGCTGGCATTCACGCCCAGCGAAAGGGTTAAATGGTCTTTTAATACAGTCGATTGCCCAAATGCTCTGGCTGTAAAACGCTCCATATCCGTCCCATGGACAACGCCCTCGTGATTCATGTAGTTTAAACTGACATTGTAGTTCGATTTTGCATTTCCTCCACTGACTGAAATATTGTGGTTATGAGAGACGCCGGTACGCTGAACCTCTTTTTGCCAATCGGTATCTGCGCCTTTGTCGCTGGTCAATTCAAAATTGTTAGCGGCAGCATAGTTGCGCAAATCGGTAGCTGTAGCCAAATCCAAGTTCTTGGCTACTTTTTCGAATGCTACATAACCGTTATAGCTGATATGCGCTGTGCCTTCTTTCCCTTTTTTCGTAGTAATGATAATAACGCCATTGGCTGCCTTCGAACCGTAAATAGCCGTTGCTGTGGCATCGCGTAAGACATCGATTGTCTCAATATCATCCGGAGAAACCAACGAAAGGTCAACACCGGGAATACCATCTACAATATAATAGGGCTCCATTGCTTCACCGGTGCGGAGTGTGGAAGCGCCTCGCAAAGTAATGGAGGGCGTAGCATTCGGGTCGCTGCTTGCTGAAACCACCAAACCGGGTACTTTGCCTTGAAGCATCTGCCCCGGAGTCGTTACAACTCCTATATTCAAATCTTCTGATTTGATGGTCGTAATAGAACTGGTCACATCTTTACGCCGCATGGTTCCGTAACCTACAACGACCACCTCGCTCAATACTTTGTTATCTTCTTGCAAAACGACTACCTTCCCCGAAGCCGCGTTAACTTCTTGTGCGGTATATCCTACATACGAGAATAAAAGTTTAGCATCAGGATTGACCTCAAGGACATAATTTCCGTCAATATCTGTTACTGTTCCATTGTTCGTGCCTTTTTCTATAACACTTACCCCAATCAGAGGCTCTCCATTAGCATCTTTGACTGTTCCGATTATTTTGCTGCTCTGCGCAGAAGCCCAAGCATTCACAAGTAAAAACGCAGCACCGGCCAGCACTCGTTTCTCTTGTCCGCCCATCAATCTTTTGAATTTAGATACCATATTTTTTTAATTAAAATTTATGCGGCAAAAGTACGCTCGTGGTATTACATGCAAATTTCTAAAGCGAAACAATCCTATTACTGTTTTGGGGTTTTTGTTGCACGCAAAAAGAATGCGCTCAAATGGAATATAAATTCATAAGGTCATTTGTTCATATTCCAGTCTGAAATATGAATTTTTCACGAGAAATTTCATATTCCAGTCTGGAGGATGAATTTTTCACGAAAAATTTCACATTCCAGTCTGGAAGATGAATTTTCCACGAAAAATTTCATATTTCAGTCTGAAAGATGAATTTTTAAGGTCAAAATTTCATATTTCCGTCAGCAGGATGAATTTTTTAGCGAGAAATTTCATATTTCCGTCGTCAGGATGAATTTTTGGCGAAAAATTTCATATTTCCGTTGGTAAGATGAATTTTTTAGCAGGAAATTTCATATCCCTGTGGCTGATAAATAAGATAGGTTAATAAATGGTGAAAGATATTGTGGGTTGTACTTAAAATATGTATTTTAGCAGAGCAATCTTAATATCATGTAAATGAAAACAAAAAAGTTATTTCTCCTATGTGCGGCTGTTTGTATAGGAATGGTCGGTAGGGCTCAAAACCAATTTGAGCCGGCTTGGTCTAATCTCCCCGGTTGTGAATATCCTCAGATTACTTCGGATGGGCAAGTCCGCGTGCAATTGAAAGCTCCGGATGCTAAAAAAGTACAAGTTTGTGGAGGCGAAGGATTCTCTAAAGAACCTGTAGATTTGATAAAGGATGAGGAGGGAAATTGGACAGCTACGTTGTCGAATGTGACGCCGGGATTCCATTATTATTGGTTCATGGTGGATGGCATTCAGGTAAATGACCCATTCAGTGCGGCGTATTTTGGGTATAGCCATCCGGTAAGCGGATTATATGCGGCTACTCCGAATGAAGATTTCTTGGAATGTAAAGATGTGCCTCATGGAATGGTGCGTGAACACTGGTATTTTTCGCAAGTAACCGGGAAATGGCGGCGAGCCTATGTTTATACCCCCGCCGGATACGATGCGAATACTTCGGAAAGGTATCCTATCTTATATCTGCTCCATGGGGCAGGAGAAAATGAACGGGGATGGTCTTTGCAGGGCAGAATGAATTTTATTTTGGACAATTTGATAGCCGAAAAGAAAGCCCAGCCGATGGTAGTAGTCATGGATAATGGTTATGCCGTGGCGCGAAATGAGAAAGGGAATCCCGGTTTTACTTCCAAGACAGCGCAGAAGCGAGCCGAAATATTGATGGACGTCTATAAACAAGATATTATTCCGACGATGGAGTCTTTTTATCGAATCAAGTCCGGACGTGAAAACCGCGCCATAGCCGGTTTGTCTATGGGAGGTTTCCAGACTTTATTTATGGGATTGAATAATATCGATATGTTTTCCTATATCGGCGCTTTCAGTGCGGCTCTTGTTGGTGGGGTTATGGATAATCCGCGGACAGCGTTCAATAATGCTTTTGCTAATCCGGATGAGTTTAATCAGAAAATCAAAGTATTTTGGTTTGGTGCAGGTAGCGGAGAGAAAGCATTCCATGATATGGCGCTCGATTCGAAGAAGAAATTGGAAGATATCGGAATAAAGACGATATTTTATGAATCGCCGAATACATATCACGAGTGGCATACTTGGAGCCGTTGCCTTTATGAGTTCGCTCCGTTGCTCTTTAAGTAATCTCCTAAAGCGCAAAAAGTAAGTGTATCTGAAAGAGATAGCTGAAGAACTAAATAAAACCGTCAATGTATTTCGTCCAAAAAAATAACCGATATTTTCTGAGAAATATCGGCTATTTTTTTGCAAATATCCTTAGTTCGGAATCGGCGTTAACTGAATTCCTTTCCAAACTTCAATTGCGCGTCAGCCATGAACTCTTTGATTCGCGGTTCGTCTTCGCGTTTGCAGATTAAAAGCACATTGCCCGATTCAGCGATTATATAATCATGCAAGCCTTGTATGACTGCCAGCCGGTTTGAATCGTTCAACGCAATCACATTCCCACTGCTTTCATATAACAAAGCAGTGCTCTTCAGCGGGGCATTGCCTTTTTTATCTTTGTCCGCCATATCGAACAGAGAGCCCCAAGTCCCTAAATCTGCCCAACCAATATCGATGCAAAGCATATAGACATTTTCGGCCTTTTCCATGATTCCGTAATCGATGGAGATATTTAAGCAATAAGGAAAATTCTGATGGATGAACGCATGTTCCTCAGGCGTGTTGAAAATGGGCGCACCTAAATCGAAACGTACGGCGATTTCCGGCAGATATTTATGGAATGCATCGATAATGGCATTGACATTCCACATGAAAATTCCCGAATTCCAGAAGAATTCTCCACTTTCATAGAAGATTTTAGCCAATTCCGGATTCGGTTTCTCCGTGAATGTCTTTACTTTCGTGATTCCATCTGTTGTCAAATCGCAACTTTGAATATATCCGTAACCGGTTTCCGGGCGGCTCGGACGAATCCCCATAGTCAACAAAGCGTCATGTTCTTTGACAAATTCCAGCCCTTTCCGTACATCTTCCAAGAAAATGTCCTCTTTTAAGATTAAATGATCAGAAGGGGCTACGACAATATTCGCATTCGGGTTAATCGCTTGGATATGGTAAGCCGCGTATGCAATACATGGGGCAGTATTGCGGCGCGTCGGCTCTAAGAGCACCTGATTATCCCTTAATTGAGGCAATTGTTGCTTGACTAAATCTGCATATGACTCATTCGTGGCGATATATATGTTCTCCGTCGGAATAATTTTTGCAAAACGGTCGTAAGTTATTTGCAATAAGGAACGCCCCGTACCAAAGAAATCAAGAAATTGTTTCGGATATGTTTCCCGACTGAACGGCCAAAATCTGCTACCAATACCGCCGGCTAAAATAACACAATAATTATTAGTCATGACCTAATAGACTTTAAAGTTATACACAACCACAAAACTAAAGAAATAATCTATTATTTCCTCTTTACAATCTGAAATAATCGTCAAATTTATGCTCTCCTCATTTTTTTTGAAAAAAAGTAGCCGAAATATTTGCCGGTTCAAAAAAAAGCCCTACCTTTGCATCGCAATTGAGAAACAAAGCAACTCTGAAAAGAGTCGGAGAGTTTCGATTGGCGGAATCGGTAGACGCGCTGGTCTCAAACACCAGTGGATTCACTTCCATCCCGGTTCGACCCCGGGTCTGGGTACTTAGAAAGGCTGATAATCGACAGGTTATCAGCCTTTCTTATTTTCTCGGAGCGTACTAAAAGCGTACTGTGGAGAAAAATATGGGTTAGTACAGAAAATATCCTCCATCGTTGCAAAAAAATATCGGTTGTTCTGCTTGGGACAACCGATATTTTTTGTGATTGGTTAGACCGGAGTGATGCCTCGTTCGGCCAGTAATTGCAAACTCAGGTCTTTTAGTTTGAACTTTTGTATCTTTCCGCTTCCGGTCATGGGGAATGTATCGACAAAGAAGATATATTTTGGGATTTTATGCCGGGCGATTTTCCCGCGGCAGAAATCTTTCACCTCTTCGTCGGTCATTGTGACGCCATCTTGCAGGATGATGAATGCACCGACCTCTTCTCCGTATTTCTTCGATGGGACGGCGGCAACCTGAACATCCTTTACGCCAGGAAGGTGATAGAGGAATTCCTCCAATTCGCGCGGATAAATATTCTCGCCGCCGCGAATAATCATGTCTTTGATGCGGCCTGTGATGCGATAATAGCCTTTTTCATCTTTGATGCCCAAGTCGCCGCTATGCAGGAATCCGTTTTTGTCGATGACCTCTTCGGTGGCTTTCGGATTCTTATAGTAGCCTTTCATGACCAAATAGCCGCGGCAACACATTTCGCCTTGTTCTCCTACGGCACATTCTTCGCCGGTTTCCGGATTCAATACTTTGACTTCCGTGAAAGGATACTCTTTTCCGACCGTAGTGCAGCGTTCCTCGAATGGGTCGTCCAATACGGTGTGCGTCATGCCCGGTGAACTTTCCGTCAGGCCATATACGCTGGTGATATGCGTGATGTGCATTTTCTCCGTTACAGCGCGCATCAGTTCGATAGGGCAGAGAGAACCCGCCATGATACCGGTGCGGAGCGAAGTCAAATCGAACATCGGGAACATCGGATGGTTCAGTTCGGCAATAAACATGGTCGGTACGCCATACAATGCCGTGCAGCGTTCGCGATGTACGGACGCCAGCACCACCAATGGGTCGAATTTCTCCACCATGACCTGCGTACAGCCGTGCGTCAGGACAGCCATCGTCGCCAATACGACGCCGAAGCAGTGGAACAGCGGGACGCAGCAACAAAGTTTGTCGTCCGGCGTATAAGCCATGCCCTCTCCGGTGAAATAGCCGTTGTTGGTAATATTATGGTGGGTCAGCATCACGCCTTTCGGGAATCCCGTCGTCCCCGAAGTGTATTGCATGTTCACGACATCCTCCGGCGTGACTTTCGCCTTTGCCGCTTCCAACGTTTCGTCGCTGATGTTCTCTCCTAAGAGCAGCAACTCCGGCGTATTATACATGCCCCGGAATTTTTCCTGTCCGATATACACCACATTCTTCAGGACCGGGAAGCGTTGGCTCTTCAGATAACCGCGCTGCGATTCGCGCAGCTCCGGCAACATCGTGTACATCATGTCGATGTAACTGCCGTCGAATACGCCATCC
Organism: uncultured Parabacteroides sp.; assembly: GCA_949289155.1. Taxonomy (GTDB): domain Bacteria; phylum Bacteroidota; class Bacteroidia; order Bacteroidales; family Tannerellaceae; genus Parabacteroides. Next base: position 20,795 of record CASEMX010000046.1, on the reverse strand, counting down.
GTAATACACATCGTGTGGATATCCGCGTTTTCCACCAGATATTCCAACTCGCTCTGTTTATAATTGGTATTGACCGTAACCGCCACCGCTCCGATTTTGGCGCAGGCATACAAGAAGGTCAACCAGTCCGGGACGTTTGTCGCCCAGATGCCCACGTGCGTGCCATGCTCCACGCCGATTGCCATCAATCCCTTTGCCATGCAATCCACCCGATGGTTGAAGGCTTTCCATGTGAAACGCAGGTCGCGGTCAGAATAGACGATGTATTCTTTGTCGGGCTGCTTCTCTGCCCAATATTCCAGCCACTGGCCTACGGTCTTATTTTGTAATTCCATTTTCATAACTCATTAACTCGATTAATATGGCGTATAAATCACTCCCAGAATCCGCGCCGGTCCGCCTCCCGCAGCCGCATGCACATGATGCGCTACGATGGAATCATAGTAGATGCTGTCGCCCGCGTCCAGCAGGTAGCTGTTTTTCCCGTAGGTGATTTCCAATTTTCCTTCCAACACGTAAATGAATTCTTCGCCTTCGTGAGAGGAGCAGGTGAACTCTTCGCCCTCGGCCGAGGGAGCCACGTCGATGAGGAACGGCTCCATGTGCCGGCCCGATTTGTCGCCCGCCATGGCATAATAACTCATGTGCTTCCGTCCTTCGAGGTTATTGTTCGTAAAGCCGATGCCGTCGCCCGTCAAATCCCCTTTGCGGCAAACCACCGGTCCCAGTTCGGATTGGTCGTCGAGGAATGTGCCGAGCCGCACGCCCAGTACGCGGGCAATCTTTATCAGCGGCGACAGGGAGGGGAAATCGATATTCCCTTCGATGCGCTGGATTTGTTCGACACTCAGACCGGAGCGTTCTGCGACATCTTCGACGGTCAATTGTTTGGATTCTCGTATCTTTTGAATCTTTGTTCCTATGATTTTATTGTCATTCATGATATGTTATGTTTGAATTTGATGCAAAAATAATAGAATTTCTTATAAAATGCTCGTGCAACTTATCGTAACTGCATTTTTTCGGGAAAATTGGGGGCGGAAGCACCGAAAACTTATCCGCCGGCTTCCGGAATGGCGTTATTCTACCTTTAAAAACGGATGCTGGCGTACGCGAGCATCCAAAAATGAATCAAAATTGGATGCTGGCAAACTTGAGCATCCAAAAATAAATCAAAATTGGATGCTGGCAAACTTGAGCATCCAAAAATAAATCAAAATTGGATGCTGGCGAACGTGAGCATCCAAGAAAAAATCAGGAATAGATGCTGACGTACGCGAGCATCCAAAAAAACTCTGAAATTGGATGCTGACGTACGCGGGCATCCAAAAATAAATTGAAAATGAATGCTGGGCTATGCGGGCATCCCTTCCGGGGTTCGGAAAAAGAAAGGCGCGCCAAATTCTCATTTGACACGCCCTCAACACATAAATGTATGGCTATTTTTATGATTATGATAAAAGTTTTTTCACCATTTCCGAGATGGCGCGGCCTTCCGCTTTCCCGGCCAATGCCTTGGACGCAACGCCCATCACTTTTCCCATCTCTTTTGCGGAGGTCGCTCCGACTTCGGCGATAATCTTCTTCAATTCCGCTTCCAATTCTTCGGGCGACATCTGTTTAGGCAGGTATTTTTCCAAAACAGCCACCTGCGCCAATTCGCCGTCCGCCAAATCCTGCCGTCCCTGCTGCACATAGATAGCCGCCGAGTCTTTTCCCTGCTTGACCAGTTTCTGGAGCAGTTTCAATGCATCTGCATCCGTCAACGTATCGTTTGCACCCGGAGCGGTTTTCGCTTCCAGAAAAACCTTCTTCACGTTTCTCAAAGTTTCGAGGGCAACCTTGTCTTTTGCCTTCATTGCGTTTTTAATGTCTTCGCTGACTTTCTCGAATAAATCCATAATATATATGTATAAAATCTTGTTTGCTTATCTGAAATTGATAACCTGTACGTTATTATTGTCCGGTTTCTTGTTTGCCGTATTGTTGGCATGAGCCGAATTGAAGGCGTTGTGGCCCGTCGTCTCGAAGCCGCCGCCCTGTCGGAACTGGTTAATCTTCCGGATATCGCGGTTGTAGGTCGGCATATCCTCCAGCATGACAATCAACGTGTCATTATCCAATTCATCCGCCGTCAAGACAACGACTTCGGCGCGGGAGCTTTTCAGCGGATAGTTGTATTTCGTCATCAAGATGCGCGCCCTTTCTTCGCGGAGCCGGAGCTCTTCCTCTTTTCGCTGCTCCTCTTCGGCGTTCAATTCTTGGGCAGTGCGGTGGCGTTCGGCGATTTCCGGAATATCATCCACCCCGAAACCGGTTGCCAGAATCGTAATTTTAATCTTATCGCCCAACGTATCGTCGAAGGCGAATCCCCATTTGACACGGAATTCCGAATGGAAGCGCGCCATCCATTTGTTCACTTCGCTGATTTCGTCGATGCGGAATTCGTTTTCATGACTGGAATAGATGTTGAACAGGATACGTTGCGCATTATATACGTCGTTATTGTTCAGCAACGGCGAACTCAACGCTTGGTCGATAGCTTGTTGCAAACGGCCTTCGCCTTCGCCATAACCGTTACTCATCAATGCCACGCCTCCGTTGGTCATTGTGGTTTTCACATCAGCAAAGTCCAAGTTCTGTACGCCACGAATCGTGATAATCTCGGCAATGCTCTTAGCTGCGATGGTCAAAACTTCGTCAGCTTTTGCGTACGCTTTGGAAGCACTCATGCCGATATCCGAATAAATCTCGCGAACCCGTTCGTTATTAATCACCAATAAAGCATCGACATTCTTGGAAATCTCTTCGACGCCTTCCAATGCCTGTACAATCTTAAACTGTCCTTCGAACTCGAACGGGATAGTCACGATACCGACCGTCAGGATTCCCATCTCCTTCGAGATTCGGGCAACGACCGGAGCGGCTCCGGTTCCGGTTCCACCGCCCATACCGGCAGTAATGAACGCCATTCGCGTACCATCGCTCAGCATCTGGCGGATTTCGTCTTCACTTTCTTCTGCGGCTTTACGTCCGCGCTCCGGTTGGTCTCCCGAACCTAAACCGCATGTCGTAGTCCGTCCCAACAAGAGCTTGACCGGCACGTCCGAGCCGTTCAATGCCTGCATATCCGTATTGCATAATACAAAGGAAACATCATGAATTCCCTCTTTGTACATATTGGTCACGGCATTGCCGCCACCGCCGCCGACACCGATAACTTTGATAATCGCATTCGGATTAGTCGGAATATTTAGGTTTAATAATTTGTCTTCCATCTTTTCACACATAATTCGTTGAGCTTATTTAAAGGTTGTTATCGTTGAACAAATCGCCCGCAGTCGTATCTATTTTCTTTTTCCATTTCTTAAACCAGTTCTCTTTCTCGGCCGTTTCCGTTTTTTGTCGCTCTTCCTTCGCTTTGTTTTCCTGCTTTTTAGTGTTAGGTTCTACCTCTTGGTAAGGACCGGGAACAGGTTCTTCCGGAATAATCTTCGGCTCTTCCGGAATAATCGGCTTTTTGGGTTCCGGTTTCGGCTCCGGCTTATAAGCGCAATTCTCATGCCCTTGCAATAACAGTGCGACAGCCGTTGTGATTTCCGGATTATTGGCAATCATTTCCACATTGCCGTCAACGGCTCCTTTTCTGACGGAAGGATAATGCACCTCCATATTGAACCGTTGGCTGACGGCTTCCCGCAGATTATTCAGCGCTGCGCCGCTTCCTGCGATAACCGCTTTGAATCCCGCAGCCTTCGCTACGTTGGCATCTTCCAAACGCGCGTAAGCATTTTCAACGATTTCGCGAGAACGGGCCTCGACGATTTCGTTTAATTCCGACAGCGTGATTTCTTGCATCCGGTAATCTCCGGTTTTATTGATATCAATCTTTTGTTGTCCTTTTTCGCGGTCTAAAGGCAGCGCACTACCGAAGGTGCGTTTTAACCGCTCCGCTTCTGATTCGGGGACATTCAGACCTTTGATAATATCTCTCGTGATAAGATTTGCTCCTAAAGGAACAACCGTCAACGCTTTCAGCCTTCCGTTCTTATAAATGGTCACAGAAGTAACCCCGGCTCCGAAATCAATTAACACAGCTCCTTGTTTATCGGTCGGCGTCAATACCAATTCTGCCAAAGCCAACGGAGAAACCAATACTCCGGCGACCTGCAGTTTGATACGTTCGGCGATATTTGTCAGGATAGTTCTGCGGATAGCCGGCTGTCCAACGATTAATTTGTAATGCGCTTCAATTCGCGAACAAGAAATGCCTAACGGTTCGTTCTCTTCTTTCCCGTCTAATAGGTAAACCGGAGAAGTAATATCCAAAATATCCAACATCGCCGGATGATAATTGCGGCATTCTTTGTCCAATTCTTGCAATACGGCAGGGGTAACCTCTCCTTCCGCACCTAATATTTTCGAAACCGTATGGTCGAGCGTCCGGATAGATTTGCCACCTACGCCGATGTATATTTTAGCAATCTTCGCTCCGTCCATTTTATTTTCCAACTTCAGGACAACGCGATTGATTTTGTTTGCCGTTTCCTCTACATTATATACACATCCCCGGCGAATGCATCCGTCCGATTTCTCTGTATTGTCGTAAGCAATGATGGAAAGGACCCCGTTTTCGTTCTTTTTCCCGACCATTCCGACAATATGGGAAGTGCCCAAGTCTATTACCGCTATGAAGTCTGTATATGTCATATCTTTGTCTTTATTTATCTTTTAGTACAAACGATCTGATTCTTATATTTTAAATTAATCGCACTATATTTTTCCCAACCCACTTTGGGGATAGCTTGTTCATAAAAGAGTTTCAGATTGTCCAGTTTCTCCGGGAAATTGTCGAACGAACCTAATATAATCCGATGGTTACCTACACGTGGAATTAATTCGACGTTTTTATCCGCGTCAACATAGATTTGTTCGATTTGATCGTTCCAAAACTCATTGTCCTGCAAATATAATGCAAATTTATAGAGTTCGTTCTTCGCAAACTCTTTTTCTACATAGCCGCTGGCAACCAATACATGTGCAACATAATGACGGCTTAACGGCATCATGCTACCGATATTGTCGATATAATAATTGCCCGACGGACTATTCACGCGCAAGATAGGCATTTTTTGTTCGATTTCCAACTTTATCAGCCGGGAAGGAGTTTTATAAACTTCGACATGCGAAATCATATCATTGTTCAATAACTCTGTCTCTATCTTTTCCGTGTTGATTTTGTCCATGGGTTTCTTTACCGGATAAAGTTTGCTTTTCTTGAGCAGATAGACTAAATCCTCATTGGTCACGAAGTGTTTATCTAAACTATCGCGCACAACGATTTGCAAACCTTCGCACAATCTATTCTCTTTTACATCCCGGAAGAAGAATGCAGTTACTGCAATATAACAAGTAAGCAGCGTAGCGATAATGATGGATAATACTCGAATCACAGTTTTTCTAATATTTGTTTTACCGGTTCTATTAGCCGGTCGATATTCCCGGCGCCTAACATTAATACAACTTCAAAAGAGGAAGCTTCTTTTTTTACTAAATTGAGCAATTCCTCTTTTCGTACCATCTGTTTATTGGCGATAGTTACTTTGTCGAAGATGATTTCGGATGTAATGCCCGGAATCGGTTCCTCTCTGGCAGGATAAATATCCAGTAAGATAAGTTCGTCTAATAGGGAAAGGCTGGCCGCAAAATCGGCAGCAAAGTCTCTTGTCCGAGTATAAAGATGCGGTTGAAAGATTCCTGTAATCTTTTTACCTTTATATAACTCTTTTATTGAGATAATGCTGGCCTTTAGTTCTGCCGGATGATGAGCGTAATCATCTAATAAGACAATATTTTCTCTCTTTAAATGGAAATCGAACCGGCGGACCGGACCGGCAAACGTTTTCATTCCTTGTCTGATTTCTTCAGTTGTTACGCCATTCAGCCAGGCCAATGCCATTGCTGCAACGCCATTTTCGATATTCACCTTTACTGGAACGCCTAATTGGACATTTTCTATGCATTCATTTGGCGTTACAAAATCGAAAACTATCTCGCCATTGCCAATTCGGATGTTTTTAGCATAAAAATCTGTTTCTTCATTGGCGGAATAGGTATAAAGTGTAACGCCGGGCTTTAATTGCGGTTGCAGATTTAATCCTTTCTTTAGGATAAGGCATCCGTCAGGACGAATCAGCGAAGTGAAATGTTCAAAACTCTCACGATATGCTTCCGGAGTCCCATAAATATCCAAATGGTCAGGATCAACAGCAGTAATTACAGCCATATAAGGATTTAGCCAATGGAAAGAACGGTCGAATTCGTCCGCTTCTATTACGGTTAAATCACTTTTGTCGGAAAGCATCAAATTGCTATTATAATTCTTTAGTATTCCTCCTAAGAACGCATTGCAATCCACGTGTGATTGCTTCAATAAATGTGCAGCCATGGAGGAGGTTGTTGTCTTTCCATGCGTTCCTGCTACGCATAAACCACGCGAATAGTTCGTAATTTCCCCTAAAACGCGAGCGCGCTTCATTATATTGAATCCCGCATGCCGGAAATAGGTTAATTCGGCATGCGTGTCAGGAATCGCCGGCGTATAAACGACCAACGTATTCTCCGGCTGTTTGCATGTCTCCGGGATTTGCGTAACATCGTCCTCGTAGTGGATAGAAGCACCCTCTCGAATCAATTCTTCAGTCAGTTCCGATGGCGTTTTATCGTATCCGGCTACGATTTTTTTCTTCGCTAAGAAATAGCGAATCAATGCACTCATGCCGATCCCCCCTGCACCCACGAAGTAAACCGATGTTATCTTTTGTATATCCATATTTTACTTTCTTATAACAAGCTTTCAAAGTTACTACTTTCTTTCTATAATGCGAACAATTTCGTCAACGATTTGTTCTGCACTGTGAAAATGTGCCATTTTATGGATATTTTCAGACAAAGATGCTAATTTAGCATCATCCTGAATCAAGGATAATGCTGTTTCTACCAGCATTGCTTTTGCCTCTGCATCGCGGACCATTACTGCGGCATCTTGATTGGCGAGCGCTAAGGCATTTTTTGTCTGATGGTCTTCTGCAACATTTGGAGAAGGCACTAATATTGCCGGTTTCTTCAGAATGCATAATTCGGAGATGGACCCGGCTCCGGCGCGGGAAATGACCAAATCGGCTGCAGCATATGCATAGTCCATTCGGGTAATGAAATCGGAGCACCAAATAGGCATCCCGCGATAAGCCTTCAAATGAGCAAGTGCCTCTTCTTGGTAATAACGTCCTGTCTGCCAAATTACCTGCACGTCAGACGCAAATAACTTGTCCAAGTCGCCTTGGATACTATGATTGATGGTACGTGCACCCAAGCTTCCGCCTACGACCAATAATGTTTTTTTCATCGGGTCGAGTCCGAAGAAACGTAAAGCTTCCTCCCTTTTTCCTATTGCTTCTTCCAAATCCTGACGTACCGGATTCCCAGTGATGACGATTTTGTCTTTTGGGAAAAATTTCTCCATTCCCTCGTATGCCACGCAAATGCGGTCGGCCTTCTTTGCCAATAATTTATTGGTAACGCCGGCATAAGAGTTTTGCTCTTGTATAAGTGTCGGTATTCCTAACGAAGAGGCCATCCAAAGCGTTGGACCGCTGGCGTATCCTCCCACGCCGACTGCAATATCTGGCCGGAATTCCTGAATGGTTCTCTTTGCCAGTCCTAAACTTTTAAGTAGGCATTGTATCACTTTTATATTATGAAAAAGATGCGTTCGGTCGAAACCTTTGACCGGCAAACCGATAATCGGATAGCCAGCTGCAGGAACTTTCTCCATCTCCATCCGGTCTTCTGCGCCGACAAATAGAATTTCTACGTCCGGTAACCGTTTCTTTAACGTGTTGGCGATAGAAATAGCCGGGAAAATATGTCCGCCTGTTCCGCCTCCACTGATAATCACTTTATATTGCTTCATATTTATCTAATTCAGTCCATGCAAAAGTAGATGTTTTGCCAAACTTCTCAAAGAGAAATAGAGGATTTAAAAGGAAAAGATGGATTATCTGTTTTGTTTGCGTCGGTCGATAGCTTTTCCGTTGAATTTGCAGGGAAAAATATCGATTATTTTCCGGAAAAGTATCGGCTATTTTGGGAAGAATAATCGTTGTTGTTGGAAAGAAAAACGCCTGTGATTTTTAGGGGAGAAGATTCAGAAGAGAGAAACTTGAAGTTTGTAATAAATGGATAATCGGATGGATAAAATTGTCTGAAGAAAAAAATATGAAGAAGCCGTAAACTAAATGATGCGTAAGATTGTTATTATAAAAAAATAAATTTTTGTCGAAAATGGGGGGATGAGATGAGCAAATTGTGAAGCCGCAAATTATTATTAACAATTTAAATGCACTGTTTTTACATTTTTTGTGCGTTTTTTTACGCGAAACATGCGTTATTTGTCGTTAGTAATAGGGAGAATAAAGAAGATGAAGAAATCGACTATTTGGTTGCTCGCCTTGGTTATGGCTTTTGCTTTCTCAGGTCTCTTATATTTGCAGATAAGTTATGTAAGAATTATTCTGAAAACCCGGAGCGAGCAGTTCGACGAAACGGTAAAACAATGTTTGCATCAGGTATCAAAGACATTGGAATTGGACGAGACGCGGCAATATCTGGAAAATGATATCAATCGCGACCAGAACAGTTTCTTGTATCAGAATGTTATTATTACAGATTCGAACGGAGGAATGCAACAAATCGAACTGCAAAGTTTTAGTAGTCAGAAATTCCAGCCACGTTCGGCTTTGAGTAATAAGCAGACCAATTCGATTGTCAATACGTCCCGCGATTTGCAGAAAACGTTGAAGCAGCGTTATCAATATCAGGGAGGTCTGATTGATGAGGTTATATACAATATATTATATACCGCCAATTTAAAGCCGATTCAAGAGAGAATCGATTTCAAGAAATTGAAAGGTTATTTGAAAAATGAGTTTGTAAATAGCGGATTAAACCTTCCGTTTATTTTTTCTGTCATTAATAAAGATGGAAACGAGGTTTATCGGAGCGGTAAAATAGAGGGCGAGCCTTTAGCATCGAATATTATTACACAAGTATTGTTCCCGAATGACCCCCCCTCGAAACAGAATTATTTGAAAGTCTATTTCCCGACGAAAGGGAATTACATTTCGAGTTCGATTACTTTTATTGCGCCGTCGGTCATCTTCTCGTTTATCTTATTAGTGACGTTTGTCTTTACGATTTATATCGTATTCCGTCAGAAGCGTCTGTCGGAAATGAAAAACGATTTCATCAATAATATGACGCATGAGTTGAAAACGCCGGTTTCGACTATTTCGTTAGCGGCGCAGATGCTGAAAGATTCGGATATTACCAAGAGTCCGGATGTGTTTAAGCACATATCCGGCGTAATAAACGATGAAACCAAACGTTTGGGCTTTTTGGTAGAAAAAGTGTTGCAGATGTCTTTGTTCGAACGTCAGAAAGCTACGTTGAAACTGAAGGAATTGGATGCAAACGATTTAGTGATATCTGTCGCGAATACGTTCGCTTTGAAAGTCGAAAAGTATGGTGGAACGTTGGATATCGATTTGGAAGCAATGGATTCGACGATTTATGTGGACGAAATGCATATCACGAATGTATTATTCAATCTATTGGATAATGCGGTGAAGTATCGTCGTCTGGATACTCCGTTGGCGCTTATGGTGCGTACATGGAATGAAAATGGGAAACTGCAGATTTCTGTAGAAGATAACGGTATAGGCATAAAGAAAGAGTATCTGAAAAAGGTATTTGACCGTTTCTTCCGCGTACCGACGGGAAATAAGCATGACGTAAAGGGTTTTGGTCTGGGACTTGCCTATGTGCGTAAAATAATAGAGGACCACAAAGGTTCAATCCGCGCAGAACAAATTTATTATTACTTTACCTCTTATAAAAAGTTAGTTATGGAAGAAAAAATTAAAATCTTCTTTTGTGAAGACGATGAGAATTTAGGAATGCTGTTAAGAGAATACTTACAGGCAAAAGGGTATATTACCGATTTGTTCGCAGATGGAGAAGCCGGTTATAAGGGCTTTACAAAAACGAAATATGACCTTTGTGTGTTAGATGTTATGATGCCGAAGAAAGATGGCTTTACTTTGGCTCAAGAAATCCGTTCGATAAATCCGGATATCCCTATTATCTTCCTTACTGCAAAGACCATGAAGGAGGATATCTTGGAAGGCTTCAAGATTGGTGCGGACGATTATTTGACCAAGCCGTTCAGTATGGAGGAGCTGTTGCTCCGTATCGAGGCTATCTTGCGCCGTGTGAAAGGTAAGAAGATGAAAGATATTCCTTTCTATAAGTTAGGAAACTTCTTATTCGATACGCAGAAGCAAACGCTGACTATCGGCGAGAAGGTGACGAAACTGACCACAAAAGAATGCGAACTGTTGAGCCTGTTGTGCGCTCATGCCAACGAAATCTTGGAGCGTAACTATGCCTTGAAGACGATTTGGGTGGACGACAACTATTTCAATGCTCGAAGTATGGATGTCTATATTACCAAGTTGCGTAAGTTGCTGAAAGATGATCCGGGCATCGAGATTATCAACATTCATGGTAAAGGATATAAGCTGATTACTCCATCGGCAGATGACCAGAACCGTGAAGATGGTATTCAGGTATTATAAGAAAGTCAGGGGAGTTGGTCTTTAGTAGTCCTATGATTGGGACAGCAGACCAGCTCCTTTTTATTTATCCTTTTCATTCTAATATTCATGAGACGATATTGTTTTATTCTTGCCGGACTTTTGTGCGTGAATTACTTATTGTGGGCGGATGTCTATCAGGCTTATCGGGAGAGATGGCTGCAGAAGGCGGAGGAGGCTATTCCTCAATTGCATGAGACACGGCTTAGACCGGTGAGGTTGGTAAGGTCGGTGGCGGATTCGGTTGCTTATCAGGGATGGCGGATGGAGGCGATTCCCGGGTTGGATGTTTTCTACCATACCGCATTGAAGCGGGGAGATGTCTATATCCTTGACTTCGGACGGCACATGACAGGTTACTACTCTTTTAAGCTCTCCTTGTTGGACCGGGCGCAGGATGCTCCGGTGCGTATCAAATTTACTTTTGCGGAAATGCCTATCGAACTGAATACTCCTTTCGACCCTTATCCCGGAGGGTTAGGCAGGGCTTGGTTGCAGGATGAGGTGATTACCTTGCCTTATATCGGTGAGGAGGTGACGATTGGGCGGCGTTTGTCTTGCCGATATGTCAAAGTCGAGGTACTGGGGGATTCGCCGGGATTCAGCTTCGCGATGTCGGATATGTCCTTCAGGGCATTATCGTCAGCTCCGGCTTATGTCGAGGAACTTTCTGAGACGACTCCGGAGATAATCCGCGCTATCCATCGGGTAGGGGTGGAGACGTTGCGCGAATGTATGCAGACAGTTTATGAGGATGGCCCTAAACGTGACCAGCGGCTGTGGATAGGAGACCTATACTTAGAATCGATTGCCAATGCGGAGTCATTCAGGCAGTTTGATTTGACAAAGCGCTGCTTGTATCTGTTGGCAGCTTTGGCAGCCGAGGACGGACAATTGCATGCCAATGTGTTTGAGAAGCCTACGCCGCATCCGCAATATGGCACGGTTTGCCAGGATTACAGTCTGCTGTATAATGTCGCGCTGCTGGAGTACTTGAAGGATACTGGTGATAGGGAGACCGCTCTGGACCTCTGGCCGGTGGTCGTGAACCAGATAAGATTGGCGATGACTTATATCGATGATACCCAGCTGTACAATCCACAGAAAAATACTCCGCTCTGGCTCTTTTTCGACTGGCGTGCCGGACTGGATACTTATACTCCGATGCAAGGGTTGCTGGTCTTTGCCTTGAATAAGAGTTACGAGTTGGCGAAGCTTTTGGGAAAAGAGGCGGAGGTGAAGGAGTGGCCTGCCCTTGCCCGGCGGATAAAGAAGGCGGTTCGGGAGCGGCTATATGACAAGAAGGCGGGTTACTTCGTCAGCGGAGCCGATCGGCAGGTCTCTTATTTGTCGCAGGTATGGATGGTACTGTCCGGCGTCCTCTCGGCAGATGAGGGGAAAAAGGCGCTGAGACGGGTGATGGCGATGCCCGAGGCGGTCTATCCCGGTACGCCTTATGCTTATCATTATCTGGTCGAAACGATGATTCAATGTGGCATGGAAGCAGAGGCGCGGCAGCTGCTAATTGACTATTGGGGCAGTATGGTCCGCAAAGGGGCAGATACCTTCTGGGAAGCATACGACCCGAAGGATGACCTCCTTTCACCTTATGGGTTTGCGCCGATAAACAGTTACTGCCATGCGTGGAGCTGCACGCCTATCTACTTTATTCGGCGCTACCCGGAAATCTTTCAACGTTGACTTGTCCGGCAGCGGGCGTCCGTCTCGGGAACCTCTTTTTTGCGTCTTACGAGACAAGAAACCCCTCTCGAGACAGGCTCAAGAGGGGTTGCATGAATTATGAATGAAATTGATTATGCATCGCTTCTCCAAGCGCCTAAAAGAATAGCTCTGGTTCGCGACGTTTATTGAAATTTTTATGCAAAATCGCTGCAAAAGGCGTATCGAAGGAGCGTGCCCCTTCGGGACATTCTTTCACGCAGGCGCAGCACTTGATGCACAACTGCGGGTCACTGTAGATTTCTCCATCGACGACCGAAATAGCCTTGACCGGGCAGATGGCGATGCAATGCTCGCACTGGGTACAGAGGTCGAGTGCCGTGATGGGAGCTTGGGGTTGTGCTGGCATCAACGGCTTATATGGGAAGTTGCCTTTCACCTGAGGCGGGGTCAACACCTCGATATCGGCAGCCAGATGAAGTTTCTCCAGCGCCTTTCGGCCGAAAGCTACCGCACAGTTGTGGTCCGCCTTGTCAGGACGTCCTTCGGCAATCGGTAGGTCCGGACGGCTGAACGAGTGCTCTCCAATGAACGCTCCTGCCGCAAACGGCGTGAATCCCTGTCCGCTAAGCAGGTCGCACAATTCGCGGAGTGCGTCCTCATAGTCGCGGTTTCCATAGATCACAACCGGTATAACCGGTGCATGATTTCCCTTGAAACGGGCGAGCCGCTGAGCTGCCACTTCTGGAACACGCCCACCATATACCGGGACCGCCACTACGCAGAGCTCCTCTTCAATCAGCTCCTCCCGGTCGGGCATCTCATAGGTAATATCCGACTCGAAAAAGCTGACGTCACCCAGTCCCTCTGCAATAGCATGGGCAATCTTCGCCGAGCAGTGGGTGGGTGAGAAATAGATAATATGTACATTCTTACAGCGCATCTGTTACTCCTTTATCGCCTTGTCGATAGCCTGCATCAGCCGGTTGAATTCCTCGTCGTCATAGCCTTTGCTGGCATAGACCACCTTTCCTGTCTTGTCAATTAAGTAGAAGCGGGGAATGAGATTCTTGGCAAACGAGTTGAAGATGGCGCGGTTCTTGTCCGGATAGAGCGGAAACTCGAAGCCCTTCTTCTCGTTGTACTTCTTGAGGTCGGCATCCGTGTGCTCACGGCCAACCACCAACATCATAAAGTCTTTATTGTCCTTATACTTCGGCCATAAGGTCTGTTTTACAGCGGCCAGTTCCTTCTGACAGGGCGGACACCATGTTGCAAAGAGGTTGACGAGGATTACCTTGCCCTTCCACTGCGTAGAGGCGAGCTTTGTCCCGTCGTCGTGCGTAATCACGAAGGAGGGCATCGTATCGCCTACCTTCACAATATCGTCTGCGTCGGTCTGCGCCCAGCATAGGTACGCCACCAACAGACAGAGGGTTGTCAATAGATACTTTTTCATAAGCTGTAAATTATTAAGTTTAAACACAGAGACACGAAGGCACGGAATTTTTAATGTGCTAATAAACAATGTGCCAATGCGAGCATATAATTAGCACATTAAAAAACTCCGTGTCCCTGTGCCTCTGTGTCCTGTTTATTTTCTATTATGCTGTGCGATTTCATATCCCGCCTTCAGGGCTTTGAGGTTCATCGCCACAATCTCCTCGCCTTTGCGGGCAAAGATGCTGCGGACACCCTCTTCAATCTTCTCATATTCCAAGCCGAGGAACGGAGTAGCCGCGCCGAGCATGACGATATTCGCCGCGCGGACCGAACCTGCCTCCTTAGCAATGGCCTCCACGTCCAAGACGACCTTGTGCGGGAGCTTGACCAATTCGGCATTCACCTTCTCCATATCTGGGTAATTGGGGATATTGATAAAGGGTTGCGAATTGGTTACGAGCCATCCTTCCTTATTTAAATAAGGTAGATAACGGAGACTCTCCATAGGTTCGAGGGAGATGATGAGATCCGCGTGGCCCAAGGGAATCAAATCGGAAGCGATGGGCTGGTCCGAGAGGCGAAGGTTCGACTGCACGTCTCCTCCGCGTTGGCTCCTGTCCGCCTACACCTGATAGTATGATATCTGTTTTCATTTCTTGCTTGCTTTTTTCTTTCTGGTTAATGTCTGGATACATTCACGACGAGGAATCAAGACGGACACGCCTTGGTATTCGATCTCCTCGCGGATGATTTGTTTCATCTCTTCGTAGTTCTTCTTGAGCGGAATCATGACACGGATATGTGCCGGATCGACCCCGATACCTGCGCAGATGGATTCCAACCGCCCCGTACCGGCAGAGTCCTGTCCGCCGGTCATGGCCGTTGTCTCGTTGTCCGAGATGACAATGGTAATGTTCGTATTCTCGTTCACGCAATCCAACAAGCCCGTCATGCCTGAATGGGTAAAGGTTGAGTCTCCAATCACCGATACTGCCGGGAAGACACCCGCATCCGAAGCTCCCTTCGCCATCGTAATGGAGGCGCCCATGTCGATGCACGTATCAATCGCCCGGAAAGGAGGCAAGGCTCCAAGTGTATAACATCCGATATCCCCGAACACCTTCGCGCCTTCGTATTCCGTCAGGACCTCGTTCAACGCCTGATACATATCGCGGTGTCCGCATCCCTGACACAATGCAGGCGGACGCTGCTCTACCACTTCCGGCGTCGCATAATATTGCGTGATGGTCAAACCTAACGCTTTGCCCACGGCATCCGGCGTAAGTTCACCGTCGCGTTGCAACGTACCATCCAACCGCCCGTGTACTTTCAAACCTTTGCTCAACAAACCTTTCAATTGTTGTTCTACGACCGGATACCCCTCTTCCAATACCAGAATTTCCTCGCACTCATCCACCAAACGGGCGAGCTTCTCGGTCGGCATCGGATATTGCGCAATCTTCAATACTGGATGCTTAAATCCGTCTGGATAATTTTCGGAAAGATAGTTGAAAGCAATGCCGGTAGCAATAGTGCCTAATGACTTATCCGGCGCATCATAATACCTATTGTAAGGCGATGCCTCCGAAGCCTGCTCGAATACCTCCTGCGCCGCGATCAGTTTCCGATAGCGTTGACGCGCCAAAGCCGGAAGAAGGATATAACGTTGCCGTCCATCCTCCGGGCAATGCATCGGAAGCGTATCCTTCCTCTCCCGTGTTTCCACTCCGGCACGTGAATGCGCCATGCGGGTCGTCACGCGAAGCAGAATCGGATAGCCTAACTTCTCCGACAATTCAAAACCTTCATACACCATATCGTATGCCTCCTGCTGGCTTGAGGGCTCCAACATCGGAATCATGGCAAAGTTGCCAAACATACGATTGTCCTGCTCGTTTTGCGACGAGTGCATCGAAGGGTCGTCAGCCGTGACGATAATCATACCGCCGTTAATACCGCTCATCGCCGCGTTCATGAAGCAATCCGCCGCCACGTTTATCCCCACGTGCTTCATGCAACAAAGCGAACGCTTGCCGGCATAGCTCATGCCCAACGCCGCCTCCATCGCCGTCTTCTCGTTCGCGCTCCATTTGCAATGGATATTCCTCTCCTTCGCTACCGGAGAGCCTTGTATATATTCTGTGATTTCCGTTGAGGGAGTGCCCGGATAGGCATATACGCCCGAAAGTCCGGCATCAATGGCCGCTTGGGCTATCGCTTCGTCCCCTAAAAACAAATGTTTTCCCATGTTATTTTGATTATCTGTGTAATTTTATGGTTGGCAAATATATAAAGATTCTCTGTAAAAAAGAAATTTGTAGGATTTGGATTTTCAAGAGAAAATGAAAGTATATAGTTTTGCAGCATGTATCACATAAAAATATCAATATCATGATTTATTCAGAAGCGTTTAAAGCATTGGTGAATCAAGCATATTCTTTTATCGGTTATGGTAATCCGAATGCAAAGATCTTGATTTTGGGAAAAGAAGCGGCTATTGACTCAAACGAGAACACAAGCCAACACATTTATGAGATTGACAAGAATGTAGAAGTCTGGAAGAAAAACATCGAACAACAGGTATTGCAAGAAGATATTCCTGTCTGGTGTGGTAATCCTGAATGTATTAATCCGCTTTACCCATACAAAGGGCAAAAGTATAAAGTTGATATAAAAGGACACGAATCCGGAGGTACGAGCCGTACTTGGTTTCAATATCAAAAGCTCGTAAATCTTATCCTAAATAGAGAAGGGAATGGGAATATAGATTTCCATGAATACTGTTTTTCGTCTGACTTTAGTGTAGAGACGGCTTTGTATAGTAAGGATACGAACAAAGACGAGACAAGACGTTCTATAGAAAAGCGAAACCAGATATTTGCATCATCTTTTTTTCAAAGTTTCCCGATAGTAATTGCAGCTTGCGGACATTATCCAAGAGATTACAATATCGATTTGGAAAAAATGTTTCAAGTGAAATGGGATGGAAAAACGCAAAAACGTTTCTGGGTCCATATTCATAGAGAAAAAGAGAATGCTTTACCCAAGCTTCTTATTCATACGAACCAACTTTCAATGGTTCCAGACAAGTTGATAGAAGAAATTGCACAACAAGTGAGATGTTTTATAAATACGTATTCTATTCAATTATAAGACAAAATGAAAGGACTGAAAGCCGAGAGATGGTTATTTATTTTAGCTATCGCACTCTTATGTAGTGCCTTTGCCGATAAGCCGCATTACTATTGCGAGTATTGCGGGCAGAAGTTTTCCAGTGTTTCTTCCTTGACCTCAGGTCGTTGTCAGCGTCATCCGGATGGAGCTTTTAAAGGAAGACATAAATTGTATGAAGGTGCGGAGAAGGATAAATATACATGCAAATATTGTGGCGCGCAATCGAGTTCGTTGTCTTCTTTGACCTCTGGTTATTGCCAAAGGCATCCAAATGGTTACTTCAAAGGGCGGCATGTTCCGGCTTTATAAAACAAGAAGACAAAAAATCCAGACAATGCGGGAAAATACATTGCCTTTTCCAAAGAAATTCTCCAGATATTAATATATCCCTCTCCGGTTCAGAGCGGCGCGGTATCGTTGGGCGTTCCGGTTGTGTTCTGCCAGCGATACGGCGAAATTATGCCGTCCTGAGAAATCTTCTTTCGCACACATATATAAATAATGGTGTTTCTGGTAGTTCAGCACCGCATTCAGGCTTTGTAGCGAAGGTATGCGGATGGGACCGGGGGGCAATCCCGGATGCTTATAGGTATTGTAGGGCGAATCTATCTCCAAATGCTTGGTTAAGATGCGCTGCAGGGAGGGGTCTCCGAGGGCGAATTTCACCGTAGGGTCGGCTTGCAGGGGGATGCCGGCTTTGAGCCGGTTCAGATAGAGCCCGGCGATGGTGGGATATTCGTCGGTCGCGGCAGATTCCTCTTCCACGATGGAGGCCAGCGTGGCGACTTCAACCGGCGTGAGTCCGATTTGCCGGGCTTTTTCCATGCGCGTTTCATTCCAATAGGCGCGGTACTCTTTTTGCATGCGGTTCATAAATCCCTTGGGCGAGATGTTCCAATAGACTTCGTATGTGTTGGGAATGAACATCGCTGCGATGGTTTGCGGGGTAAATCCCATTGCGCTGCACCATGCCGAGTCGCGCACCATGCGCAGCAGGTCGTCGGCGTTGAGCATCAGTTGGTCATCGATACGCTCCGCAATATCTTCGAAGGAGCGGGCGGATTGGAACGTCAGCCGCACCGCCTCCTGATGTCCGCTCCGCAGCATCCGGATTACCTCCAAGTTGCTCGCCTCCGGCTCGATGCGATAACGTCCGGTACGCAAGTGGCCGGTATAATTCATCCAATCCGCCAGCAGACGGAAGCTGTTGATATGCATGCACGCCGCCGAATCTTCTAATTGGCGGCACAGGTCGTCCCAGTCCTTATTTTCATGAATATATACGTAAACGGGTTTCTCAGCGAAGAAGTTGGGCGCCCAGACGATGCGATAACACCACAATCCGCAGGAGAACAGGATTAAAAAGAGTGCCACGCCGCAAAGCCATGCCCAGTGTTGAAAGAAAATGCGTTTGCTCATATAAAAAATAAACGGTTGATTTTCAGAATCAGCCGCAAAAATAATATCTTTTTCTGAAAAAATAAATCTTCGAAGCCTTGTTTATTTGAAAATAAGCTATACCTTTGCAGCGCAATTCAAATAATAGCAGTCATTTGGAAGTGTGGGTGAGTGGCTGAAACCACCAGTTTGCTAAACTGACGTACGGGTTTCCGTACCGGGGGTTCGAATCCCCCCGCTTCCGCAAAGAAGGTTGTTCGTCGGGTGCGATGGACAACCTTTTTTGTTTATTCTGCATTCAAGGAATGAAAAACATCTCCGCAAATGCTTGGCAAAGCAAAGGGCAATCCCTATATTTGCAAACGATAACTAAATAAACTTTAGCGTATGGGAAATTGGATAAAACAACAGGCTCTAAAGAGCGCGAAAGAGGAACAGGAAAACGAACGGTACGGCAAGCTGGCCGGCTATTTCTTCAACCTCTCGCAATTGACGTATGCCGCACTGGTTCTCGGTGCGTTGGTCTTCTTCTTTCAAAGCGAAAGAATAACTCTGATGTTGGTAATGATGCTGATTACAGGAGCTTTCTTGGCTTATGGATTAGCTATAATAGGTAATGAATTATTAAAAAAGTAAAGCTTATGAACGCAGGATTATTTATATTTATTGTATTGGCCGTTATTGTTTGGGGCATTGTAATTTACCTGAAGAGTCCGTTGGGCAAGAGAAAGGGGCTATGACGTTATGAATGCAGGATTATTTATATTTATTGTATTAGCCGCTATTGTTTGGGGCATCCTGATTTATCTGAAGAGCCCGTTGGGCAAAAGAAAGGGGCTATGACATTATGAACGCAGGAGCGATGCCGGGCGGCGGAGCTGTCGAATGAGACGTAACGGTTACGCATCGTTCGACGGCTCCGCCGCCCTTTTTCCAGCGAAGAATGGCGGATTCTCCGCAACCTTTCCTTTATAATAAATGTTATCTACATGTAAACTTTTAAAACATTACTATCATGAAACATTTCAAACTACTATTCTGCCTCTTCGCTTTGCTCGGCTTCGTGGCGTGCAGCGATGATGGCGACGGGAAAATCCGGGTGGCGGCTACGGCGGGTTGCAAAACGGATTTGAATACTACGCGGGCTATCGACCCTGAGCATTACTTGCAGGAAGATTCTATTGTCTATGAAGTAAAAGGCGGCGTTTTGGAAATCCAGATGATAAATTGCGTGGTGAACTGTTTATTTGAAAAGATGGATTATGAGGTCTCATTAAAAGATGACCAAATCGCCTTGAGCTTGACGCCGCATAATGGTCCGTCTGTGAATTGCGTGTGCCCGATGGATTTCACATTCATTGTGGAGAATCTGGAAGCCGGTAAAAACTATCATTGCACGATAAAAGACTATACTTCGTTCGACTTTACGATGGAAGAGGGCAATCGGGGCGTGATGGTGAATGAGGACAAGTCCAATTCCTAACCCTTTTCAACGCAAAGCCCCCAAAGTCTGCATGAAGTCCACGGCGGCGAAGCCGTCGAATGATGCGTAACTGCGGGTGAGCAGCGCGAACCTGCAGGAAGGAACACATAGCACAACGGCCTCGAAGAGGTCGAATGTCTTTGTCCCGCGCCTATGACCGCAGGCTCGGCTCCGCCTCGCGCAGACGGTTACGCATCGTTGGACGGCTCCGCCGCCCTTTTTCCCTCCCGAATGAAAAAAATACCCTTGAAAATCCTTGTCGTTTCGTTTAAATCGCTAACTTTGAGGGCAAACGGGAATCGGGAAGGCTTCTCGCAAAATTGCGGGAGGATTTCCCGAATCGGGAAGGGTCGCTGCAAAATTGCGGGAGAGTTTCCCGAATCGGGAAGAGCCGCTGCAAAATTGCAGGAAGGTTTCCCGAAACGGGAAGGGTCGCTGCAAAATTGCAGGAAGGTTTCCCGAATCGGGAAGGGTCGCTGCAAAATTGCAGGAAGGTTTCCCGAATCGGGAAAAGCCGCTGCAAAACTGCAGGAAGGCTTCCCGTAGATGGAAGATAAGTTTCACTAATAAATAAAATGCTTATGATTGAAATTGCTTTTTCGTTTTCCAGACATGCGGCGCGAATCGCATTGCATGTACAGTTTTTGACCGACACACTGGAGAAAGTGCCGGCTGATAAGGCGGAGGAATTGGGCTTTGCTGAACCTCGGGCGAATTTTGCCACCCACGCCAATCTTGAAATTGCTCGTTTCAAGTTTGATGCGGCGTATATTGACACGCCGGATGTGGTGCAAACGGATACAAACCGCGATGATTCGGTGCTGTTCAATCGTTCTATCGCCAAGTCGTATGCGTCGTATTGCACGGACCCGGACCTGCGGGCTGCCGGTAAAGTCGTATTC
>CASEMX010000045.1 GCA_949289155.1 uncultured Parabacteroides sp. | reverse complement strand
ACACCGGTGGAAGAGGCCAGCAGAGGCCTCGGATGATGTCCCACACCGGTGGAAGAGGCCAGCAGAGGCCTCGGATGATGTCCCACACCGGTGGAAGAGTCCGGCAGAGGCCTCGGGAGATGTCCCACACCGGTGGAAGAGTTCAACAGAGGCCTCGGGAGATGTCCCACACCGGTGTTTGGGTCCGGCAGAGCCATTTTTTACTATCTTTGCAGGGTCATGTAACATAAAACAGGAGGAAAATATGAATTATTACGAGGTAACATTCACGTACGATACCGCAATCGAGGCATCCGCCGTCAGCGACATCCTTGCCGCCGAGCTGGGCGAAATCGGCTTCGAGAGCTTTACGGAAAACGAGCAGGGGCTGCAGGCGTATGTCCCGGAGAATCTGTTTTCCAAGACCGCTTTAGAGGAGAAACTGAGCGAGTTCCCGCTGGAAAACGTTGCGTTCCACTACACGAGCCAACTGGTGGAGAGCAAAGACTGGAACGAGGAGTGGGAAAAGAACTATTTCAAGCCTATCCGCATCGGGAATGAGTGCATCATCCGCGCATCCTTCCACGAAGCGGAGCCGGGTTATACCTATAATATAATAATAGACCCGAAAATGGCGTTCGGAACGGGCAACCACGCGACGACCTACCTGATGATTCAGGCGATGCTCCAGCTCGACCTCACGGGGAAAGAGCTGCTCGACATGGGATGCGGAACCGCAGTGCTGGCTATCTTGGCAAAGATGCGGGGCGCGTCGCGCGTCGTAGCCATCGATATCGACGAATGGGCGTACAACAATGCCTTGGAAAATATCAGACTAAATCATACGGAGGATATCCAAGTCGCATTGGGCGGCGCCGAGCGGATTCCGGAATTCGGGCAGTTCGACGTGGTGTTTGCCAATATCAACCGCAATATCCTCCTGAACGACATCCGGAACTACACGCAAAGCATGAAGCCGGGCGCGCTCCTCTTCATGAGCGGATTCTATACGGAAGATATCCCCGCCATCCAAGCGGAATGCGAGAAAAACGGGCTCGAATTGGAGTCGTTCAGCGAGAAAGAGAACTGGGCAGCGGTAAAAGTAAAAAAGAATAGCTGATTTTTAACACAATTTATCGGATAATTCCAAACAAATGGCTACATTTGTGCGTTATTAAGTAAAAACACAATTAAAAAGAAAAAGAAAGTTATGAAAAACGTAGATTCTAAATTATTGCTGGGCTTGGTAGTAGGCGCAGCAGTGGGTGCAGCAGTAGGCTACTTGGCTGCCACAGACAAAAGAGAAGATTTGTTGAACGAATTGAACAACGTAGTAGGCAAGGTTAAAGAGGGCTTCAACACCGCTTTGGCAAAATACAAAGAAGGAAAGGCTGAAGTAGTCAAATCAGTAGAAGAAGCAACCGCTGAATAAATGAAAGATTCGGAGAAAATCTTCCAAAATCTCAAAAACGATATTTCAGCTTATATCAACCTCAAGCTGGAATTACTGAAATTAAACACGTATGAGAAGACCGGGAAAATCATCGGGTTACTCTCATACGGTTTAATTTTGTTCTTCCTGATAGTCTTTGTGGTTTTATTCCTTTTCCTTTCCTTGGGATTTTACTTGGGAGATGTGTTCGATAACGCTGCCATCGGATTCGGTATCATTGCCATTTTATACCTGCTGATTATCGGCATCGCCGTAAAGAATGCAAAACGAATCCAAACGAAAGTGCTGAACGCAGTTATCGCGACCTTAGTTACAAACGACGAACAACAAAACGCAAAAGATGAATCCTCAGCAACAGACACCCTTTGAGAAACTGCTGGCAGACAAACAACGCCTCCGGCAATCGTGCTCCGAACACGAGAAAAGAATCGGGGCATCTGTCGCTTACATACAGGAAAATGCCGGCACGCTGCTGCTGTCGGGGATGTCTTCGCTGTTATTCCCTGCCAAACCGGGCAACAAAACAGCCAAGGCAACGAAAACGGCAACGCCGGCAAAACCGACGGAAAGTACTCCGCTCGGCATGTCCGATATCCTATCAATGGGGAAAGCCCTGCTGCCCGTCGCATGGGATGTTATCCAACCGATTATCATCAGTTGGAGCATCCGCACGCTGAAAAAGAAAGTCGCGGGATTGTTCCGCTCAGGAAAGAAAAAGCAACCCGAAAAGCTGAAAGATTAATTAATGTTAGCGAGCATACTTTTTCTTCAGATTTTGATTCTAAAACAAAAAACATAACTAAATTTGCAGTCGTAAAAAGCAAGGGGGATAAACAAGAAGCCTTGCGTAAGTAAGAGAAATAATATTTTTAATAAACCCATAAAAGTTTTATTACAATGATTAAAGTAGGTATTAATGGTTTCGGTCGTATCGGCCGCTTCGTATTCCGTGCTGCTCAGAGCAGAAACGACATCCAGATCGTAGGTATTAATGACTTGTGCCCGGTTGATTACTTGGCTTACATGTTGAAGTATGATACAATGCACGGCCAGTTCAACGGAACTATCGAAGCTGATGTAGAAAACAGCAAGCTGATTGTAAACGGTAATGAAATCCGCGTAACAGCTGAAAAGAATCCTGCTGATTTGAAATGGAATGAAGTTGGTGCAGAATATGTAGTTGAATCTACAGGTCTGTTCTTGACAAAAGAAAAAGCTCAGGCTCACATCCAGGCTGGTGCTAAATATGTTGTAATGTCTGCTCCTTCTAAGGATGACACTCCAATGTTCGTTTGCGGTGTTAACGAAAAGACTTACGTTAAGGGTACTCAGTTCGTTTCTAACGCTTCTTGTACTACTAACTGCTTGGCTCCTATCGCTAAAGTATTGAACGACAAGTTCGGTATCGTAAACGGTTTGATGACTACAGTTCACTCTACAACTGCAACTCAGAAGACTGTTGACGGTCCTTCTATGAAAGACTGGCGCGGTGGCCGTGCTGCTTCTGGCAACATCATCCCGTCTTCAACAGGTGCTGCTAAGGCAGTAGGTAAAGTTATTCCGGAATTGAACGGCAAATTGACTGGTATCTCAATGCGTGTTCCGACTTTGGACGTTTCTGTTGTTGACTTGACAGTTAACTTGGCTAAGCCGGCTACAAAAGCTGACATCTGCGCTGCTATGAAGGAAGCTGCAGAAGGCGAATTGAAGGGTGTTCTGGGTTACACTGAAGATGCAGTTGTTTCTTCTGACTTCTTGGGTTGCCCGTTGACATCTATCTTCGATGCTAATGCAGGTGTTTACTTGACTGATACTTTCGTTAAGGTTGTTTCTTGGTATGACAACGAAATCGGTTACTCTAACAAAGTATTGGATTTGATTGCTCACATATACTTTCGTTAAGGTTGTTTCTTGGTATGACAACGAAATCGGTTACTCTAACAAAGTATTGGATTTGATTGCTCACATGGCATCTGTAAACTGCTAATCATTTCGATTAAATAGTTTCAAGGCCGCATCCGTTTCGGGTGCGGCTTTTTTTGTATCCCTCCCCTAACGTTCCGGACTTTCCATTCGTAGAATATCCGGTTTCTTCCCTATCCGCTTTCCCAGTTGCCTATCGTAGCGACCGGCAAGTCTATATCGTAGCGAGCTTTGTCTCTATATCGTAGCGACTGACCTCGCTATATCGTAGAGGCAACAGTCGCTACGATATAGACTTGTCAGGCTCTACGATATAGGCTTGCCGGACCGTACGATATGGAAAGGTCGGACTGTACGAGGGGCTCTTTTTTAAGGCTTCGATAGCGGGTTCTTTGTTTGTCCGGCAAAAAAAATAAAAAAATTCCCAAAGAAATATTTGGAGATTCGGAAATAATGTGTACCTTTGCATCGGTTGTGGGAGAGCAATCAATTATTATTATCAGCTTTATTTTTAAGATTTAACATTTTACTTTTTAGAATTTATTTTTTAGCTTTAGCATTATAACGATTTTATTTTTTATCTAAGATTTTCAATTTAACATTCGATTATTTTTTCAATTTTACTACTTATTTTTTCATTTTAAACTTACATTTTTTCTCCTACAATCAAAATCCATTTTAGTATTTGTTGCCTTGCGCAGGTGATGTCAAGGGGATGTTATGTCGATTTGCCATCTGGCGGAGGTAAGTTTATCCTGAAAGGCGAAAGCAAAAAGTAGGGGCTTAGGGATAGACAGGTGCGAGTGGGTCCTTACACTATTTATTTTATTACAAATTATTTTTTTATGGCAATTAAAGTTAGGCGCGTGAAGCGCGTATTTGGTTTTGAAGAAGAGAAAACCGAGAAATATTTGATTATTCCCGACAGGGCAACTGTAGTTTCGTTTGAGCACTTATGCGACCAAATCGCAGATACTGTGGGCCTTCACAGAGGGGTTGTACGGGCTGCAATCTATGGATTGGTAAGTTCGATGAAGACCTTCATCCGGCAGGGACATGCCGTGCGAATCGATGGTTTTGGGACGTTCATTCCTACCATCAGCGCAAAAAGCAGCGCGATAGAGGAAGAGGCGGATGTAGATTCTATCCGAAAAGTGAGCCTCCGGTTCACGCCTTGTATGGAATTGAAAGAGCTTCTGAAAGGTATCGAATTTGAGTTTGATGTTACCGACAGTACAAACGACACGAAGGAGGCCGAAGAGGGAGGCTCGGAATCGGATGATGAGGAAACGGGCATTCCTAATCCGTAAGCAATGACTATCTGAGCATTGCTAAAAAAAGAATCCCTGCCGGGTAGCATTTGCTATCGGCGGGGATTTTGTCGTAATAGACAAAGTCAAACAATGTTTTCGTCCGAAAGTTACTTGCCCTCGCAGAAAAATGCCTATTTTTGAAGAAATAATATTCTCATCGAGCGTTGCATTGAAAAAGAAACGCTACCTTTGCAAAGAGCGGCGGGAGAAATCGCCGGCTCTAAAGAAAGCGTTTTTTGCTTTATCCGAGTTACCGAAATCGCCAATTTCAGAGGAAAGGATAGAGACAATGTAACGCTCATTCTGTATTTGTATAGGTTACGAATACGCATGTGCCGTATTCCGTATCATTATACTTATCGGCGTGAGAATATTGTTTCTTCGTTCATTTCCTCAAGGCGTTTGGCGATGCCCGGTGACTGGTGAACAGCAGGACAAGTCTCACGCTTTTTTTGCATTTATAAATGTCTGTTTTGGGGCTTGGCAGCAGAAATACAATGTATTGTATGGAACAATTAGAAGAAAAGGTGCATGAACTTTTTGCAACCTGTAAAAACAAATCCCCTTGCCTTCTGTTGCAAGAGATAAACGCCTTGCTCTTGTCCCAGTACATGATTCGGATAGAAAACCGCTGCTTTTATCCGATAGAAGTTGAAGCTTATTTCTATGACCAAGAGGCTTTTCTGGATAATTATGTACATCGGAACGAGTTGCAACAAAGACGTTTCGGAAAACTCTACTTTCACCGCAAGTCTCAAAGCAGGAAAGGGTGTTTCTTGTACAGTCGCGGAGGAGTTGATATTTGCTTATCCGATAACAAAAATATCTATTATAGCATTTTGATTCGAGGAATAAGAATGGATGACGGAACAACGATTTGTAACAGTCCTAATAAGGTGGCACGCTATATACTCGGTAGGACTTCAGACATTCAAACGCGAGTGATGGAACTGGAACAACAGGTTTGTTTAACCCGCTCGGAGAACGACCCTCGATTGAATCATTTAATTATTCATACAAAGCGCTATGGATTAACAGTGGGCAAGTCACCGGACGTTGCGCGTTACAACCTCCGGACATTGACTGAATTCGGGACGCAATTCCCTTATAACAAGTACAAAGGGAAGGAAGAAATAGCCTTATCTTACTTCTCATCTTTGAATAGAACTATTAAAAAAGAAGAAATAAGGAACCTATTAGGTTATGTTCCACAAAGATTTTTGGAATTGTTCAAAGTTATTTAATTATCTAATCATCAAATTTTATTCATTATG
The DNA here is from genome assembly GCA_949289155.1 of uncultured Parabacteroides sp. GTDB lineage: Bacteria > Bacteroidota > Bacteroidia > Bacteroidales > Tannerellaceae > Parabacteroides. The sequence continues at coordinate 20,712 of CASEMX010000045.1, read as the reverse complement.
GTACGAAATTTAAAATATGTGTGGGTATTTATACTTTCTATCTGCTCATTATCATTAAACGCGCAAGAGAGTAAGCCGACCTATTATTCTCTTATTGAAAACACATTGAATTTTTCTGCCAACAGTGCATTTTATGATAATGAAGTCTCATACAATCCTTCTTTTTTCTCTTTCCCACAACGAGGGAAACTATTCGAGATTGTAGACTTATTAAACTTAGATGTTGTTCGATTTTATAAGCTCTGGGATACTTACGATACGGAACTAAAGAAAAAAGTATATGTTGAGTCTGAAGAAGGACAAAAGAAATATGCTCAAATGAAGCAAGAATACGATAGAGTGAAGCAAAGTGTTTGCACATTTCTTTTCTGGATAGGAAGTTCTACTTACGATTTAGCATCAAAAAGTATGAAAGTGGAATATTCCATATATGAAAGTCATTTTGGCAATATTGCAAATTATGTAGAATTTAATCAATTGTGCCTCTCCCTGCCCGCATCCATCAAAAAAGAAAAACCTAAAAGACGTTTTGGAGGCAGCAGCTATTTTTACAATAACACTCTTTATATACCTGTGAATAGCGAAACAAAAGCACTTGAAATAGAGAATAACATTAAGAATTGTGCTTTACTCTTTATTTTCAAACTCGATAAAGCAATTGAAAGAAAGACAAGTTTCTTAATAGAAGATTTTGTACTTGGCAACTGTTCAGAGGTTTATATTGTCAATACACAAACCGGAGAGATTTATCAGAAAATAAAATAAATGCTTTGGTTTACATGTTTGGAAAAGAGAGTAAAAGCATTTCATTCTTTACATTCTATACTAATATAACTCCGGCCATTGCAAACGTAATTAAAATGAGGAAGGAAGAACTTTCAAAATAAAAGGAGAATCCGATTATAATCAGAAGTAAAAACCATCATAAGGTAAGCATTAACTGAAGTACAACATTGTATTCCAGTTAATGCTTACCCATAAACCACAGCCCTACGAAAGCCCGCCGCCCTGCTATATTCCCTACTTCAAATAGGATAAAAGGCGGGAATATATTCTCTACAAATTCGGACTTAGCGAAACAAAAACAGAAGAAATCCCCATTTTGAAGAAAAAAACCTATCAAAAGTTTTGGATTATTCCTTTTATTTTATATTTTTGTTATCGAAATAAGGAATATAGAGGGCGGCATGAGCAAGGGAAGCAAAAGTTTGGCGTTTTATCTGATAATGGTGTTGGTCTTGGGGGCGCTGATGTACCTTATCGTCAAGGAAGGAGAGACACAGCAACTGGACGATGCCATTATGTTAGCGACAGATGCTCCGCATAACTTGGCGGAGGGCTTCACTGTGTTCCAAGAATTAGTTATACATCACGTACAATCTCCATTAGGCATCCTTTTATTGCAAATCATTGTCATATTGCTGACATGCCGTTTATTCGGTTGGTTATTCATGAAAATCGGACAACCTACCGTTATTGGTGAGATTGTAGCCGGAATTGTCTTAGGGCCGTCTGTGCTGGGCAACCTTTTTCCGGATATTTCAAAGTTCCTGTTTCCCATCGAATCGCTGCAAAACATCAATATACTCAGCCAGTTCGGATTGATTCTCTTTATGTTTGCCATCGGTATGGAGCTCAATATTACCGAAGTACGAAAAAAACTCAAAGAGACCATATTAATCAGCCACACAAGCACCATCTTCCCCTTCTTTTTAGGGATGTTGACCGCCTATTTCCTTTATAATAAATATGCCTACGAAAGCACGCCATTCCTATCATTCGCCCTATTCGTCAGCATAGCCCTAAGTATTACTGCATTTCCGGTATTAGCGCGTATCATTCAGGAAAAGGGACTGACAAAGACCCATTTGGGGACGTTATCGCTGGCAAGTGCCGCAAACGGAGACATCACTGCTTGGTGCTTACTGGCCGTTGTCGTAGCAATCGCCCAAGCAGGAACGATGCTCAGTGCCATTTACAACATTGCTTTCTCCGCGATATATCTTGTTATCATGGCTTTTGCTATCCGTCCTTTCTTACAAATGATTGGAAATGTCTATCACAATAAAGAAGTTGTGGACAAAGGCTTGGTCGCTTTGATGTTCCTTTTGCTGATTGTTTCGTCCTACCTGACAGAAATATTGGGTTTGCACGCCCTGTTTGGCGCATTTATTGCCGGAGTAGTCATGCCGGATAATATGAAGTTCCGCAAAATCATGACCGAGAAGGTAGAAGATGTATCGTTAGCCCTCTTCCTGCCGCTCTTCTTCGTATCAACCGGATTGCGTACTGAATTAGGATTGTTGGACAGCCCCGAACTATGGACAATGTGCGGTATCTTTATCCTTGTAGCCATCATCGGAAAGTTTGGAGGCACATTAGTTGCCGCTCGTTTTGTCGGCGAAAGTTGGAAAGACAGCCTTTATATCGGTGCACTGATGAATACGCGCGGACTAATGGAACTGGTAGTTCTGACCATCGGTTACGACATGAAAATCCTTACGCCGCCCATCTTTGTCATGTTAGTGCTTATGACGCTGGTAACAACCTTTATGACCACGCCACTTATTTCTTTAATCCAGTTCTGCTACAAGACATTTAAGACACATAAAGAACAACAGCAGGAAGAACCGGTAAAGCCCGGAGTATTCAAAGTATTATTATCTTTCGGACGTGCCAGCAACGGACAAGTTATGCTTGACGTAGCCCATCAGATGTTCGCACACAAGAAAGACAAATTGGAAATCACAGCACTACACCTGACTATCGGCCCGGACGTAAATCCGATGCATGCCGATAACTTCGAAGAGGTTAGTTTCGGGCCTATCCTTTACGGAGCACAGAAACTGAATATTCCTTTGCATACACGCTACGAAATCTCAAACAACGCAGGACAAGATATTTGTAATATCGCCAATCAAGAGGGATTTGACTTCTTATTGGTCGGAGCAGGCATTTCGATGAGCGATTTGCCCGCCGATATTGCAGCCACGCGCTACCGCGCCTTCTTTGTCTATAAGTTCTTACGCCGTTTCAAAGCACCGGAGTCTTGGTTTTATCCCGGAGAATTACTGAAAGACAAGACAAAAACATTTATCGAACAGAGCCACTGTCCGGTAGGAGTCTTTGTAAACCGCCAGTTCGTCCGGGCGACACATACACTTATCGTTATCCGGTCAGAAGCGGACCTATTCCTCTTTACCTATGCCGAGACACTGCAGCAAACCACCCACACCGAATTAGCCATCCTCAACCTTTCTGCTACAGATGCAGAAGATAGAACCAACCTGCTCCGTTCCATTACAGAGTTTACCGAATTACGTCAAAAAGGACATTTGCTAAATGAGAAAAGACTCTCACAGAACCTGCTTTCCTCGTTTAACTTTATGTTAATTAGCTATCATACTTGGAATATTGTTTCGGAATCCGACAAAGATGCCCTCCAGAAGATGCCTTCGACCCTCATTTTAAGCAAACCGGGCGAAGTACAAACCGGAGAGGCCTGAAATATATTCTGAAAGACCTACCATTACATCCTTCTTACCGTATATTTTCTCTTCTTTATAGGAGAAAAAATTTATATTGTCCTACTTTTTTTCAAAAAACAAGCATTTTGCATAGGGTGTCCCCTTATCTTTACGTCTATTAAATAAAGAGACCATAAAAACGATTACTAACTTTAAATTTGAGAACATGAGAAAAAAGATTATTTCCATTTTCTTAGCAGGCTTTCTATCACAAGGATATGCCGCCACGCTACATGACTCCTCACAAATATCCTTAGAACTGAAGGATGTTACCGTCGAGTATGTGCTAAATGAGATAGAAGCAATGTCCAATTATCATTTCTTGTATAACAACAAACTGATAAATGTGGACCGCAAAGTATCTTTGTCTGTAAACGGAAAAGACATCGAGTCCGTACTTACCACACTCTTCAAAGGAACCGATGTAACCTACCAAATGAACGGGGAACAGATTGTTTTAAGCAATAGCTCATCAACTATTACAAATGCTACATCTGTAACCCCAGAAAAGAATCAACAAAACCGGACCATAACCGGTGTCATCACGGATAATGCCGGAATCCCCATTATCGGAGCGAATATTTTAGTGAAAGGAACGACTAACGGAACTATCTCCGATATGGACGGAAAATTCGCTTTATCCTCCATAAAAGCCGGAGATATCATTGTCATCTCCTACATCGGCTATTTAGATCAGGAAATCAAAGTAACCGGCTCCAATACTTATAATATATCCTTGAAAGAAGACTCCCAAAACCTAGACGAATTGATTGTTGTGGGGTATGGGACACAAAAGAAAGTTAGTGTTACAGGAGCAGTAGGTAATATTAAAAATGAAAATATTAACCGATTGGCTAATAGTACAACCGCTTCTATGCAAGGAGTTTCTCCCGGATTAACCATCTTGGATAAAGGAGGTTCACCGGGACGTTCTGAATCTACTCTTCGCATCCGTGGTATCACAACAATCAATAATAGCGACGCTTTATTGTTAGTTGACGGTGTAGAACAAAGAATAGAAGACGTTAATCCTGATGACATTGAAAGTATCTCTATTTTAAAAGACGCATCTACAACGGCTATTTATGGTTCTCGTGCAGCAAATGGTGTAGTACTAGTTACAACAAAAAGAGGTAGAGAAGGGGATATTTCTGTTAATTTAAATACTTATTGGGGAGCTCAGAACGTAACAAATAAACCGGAGCATATGGAAACTGCGACCTATATGCGACAGCAAAACTATGCATTCCAAAATGCAGGCCAGGCTCCTCGTTATTCTGAAACGTTCATTCAAGAATGGATTGATAATCACAAAAAAGATCCAATAACGTATCGTCCAGCCAATCAATGGCAAGATGCCGTCTATCGTACAGCTTTACAACAAAATTATAGCTTAACGGTTAGTGGAGGTAATGAAAAGGCAAAAGGATTAATGTCTTTGCGTTATTACAAGCAAGATGGCGTCGTCCCTAATTTCCAATCAGATATAAAAGAAATCCGTGTAAATACAGATTTTAAGCCCTTAAAGAGAATAAAAATAGCAGCAGATGCCAATTTTAGAACCCGCTATTCTGTTGCGCCGGTAGGTGCTTATGATTACGATGTAAACGGTGGAGGAATATTTTACTCAATGTATCATGCGACCCAATTTGTTGTTCCACAATATCCAGATGGCAGTTATGGATTAGGTAATAAAAATGCGAATCCCTTAATGCTGGCCGAGATGGGCGGAGATGATAAACAATGGAAAAATTTGTTTGTTGGAAATATCAAACTTGAAGCCAATATTATTGATGGCTTAAAGTTTACAGCCCAATATGCACAACGTTATGCATTTGATAAAAACACAACATTCACCAATGCATATACTGTTACAGATAATAATTATTTGGATTGGACAGCAACAGCAAAAGATGAGCCTTACAATCCAGATCCCAATAGAGCACGAACAAGAAATATATCTCGTAATAGCTTAAATGATAAAAGAGAAGACACAAACGAATACACTTTAAATTTATTATTAGATTATGAAAAACAATTCAAGAAACATAATTTACACGCATTAGTTGGATTTTCTCAAATCGAGAACAAATATTCGATAAGTGAGGCTTATCGACAAGACTTCTATAATAACGAGGTTCCATCAATGAACATGGGATCTGAAAGTACATGGACAAATCATGGCTATAATAACGAATTTGCTTTAAGATCGTATTTTGGACGTATTAATTACAATTATGATAATCGATATTTATTAGAAGCCAATTTGCGTTATGATGGAACATCTCGTTTTACAGGAGATAATCAATACGGAACTTTTCCTTCTTTTTCTGCAGGATGGCGTATATCAAATGAAGCATTTTGGAGCGATGAACTCAGAAACATTTTTTCTGATTTGAAAATCAGAGCATCTTGGGGAAAAACTGGTAACCAAACAGCCGATTTATATGCTTTTTATGATAGCTATGTATCGACCTCTTACAATTTGAATGGTGTTCTTGTGCAAGGCTATATGCAAGATGCTTATGCCAATAAAGATTTAAAATGGGAAACGAGTACTCAAACAGACATAGGTTTGGATGCTGTATTTCTTGATAATAGATTAAGTTTAACCGCAGACTATTACTACAAACGTACAGATGGTATTCTTGTAGATTTGCCCATATCGGGAATGATAGGCTTGGATGCCCCTGTACAAAATGCCGCAATAGTAGATAACCAAGGATTTGAATTATCATTGGGATGGAGAGATAATATCAATGATTTTTCTTATAGCATAAACTTCAATATTTCAAATAACTGGAATAAAGTTGTAAGCTTAGGTGGAGCAAATCCTACGGTTGAAGGAGGTACAGCTGATGTAATAACAACTGTAAGGGAAAGATACCCTATCAACTCATATTGGGGATATGAAACAGATGGTTTGCTAACACAAGCTGATATGGATAACAACTATCCAGTATATGATACACGAATGGGACCAGGCGATATAAAATATGTCGATCGGAATCATGATAATGTAATTGATGCTGAAGATATGACTGTTATCGGAGATGAATTCCCCCGTTATCCATTTGCATTATCTGCAAATATGTCATGGAAGAATTTCGATTTTTCTTTTATGTTTCAAGGCGTCATTGACGCAGAAACTCGCGTTTCTGGAGCACTTTGCGAAGGCGGTAATTTCGAAGGATTTACACTCGATATATTTAAAGATTATTGGACTCCAGAAAATTTGGACGCCCGTTTTCCTAAACCACGTAAAAGTGTAGATTATAACTCTATGATGTCTGATTTTTGGGTTGTAGATGCCGGCTATATTCGTTTAAAGAACATTCAATTAGGATATACTTTACCAAAGAATATCAGCGAAAGATTGCGTTTGGACAAAGCACGTATATATTTGGCTGGTAGTAATTTGCTGACATTTTCTCCATTAAAAGAATGGGGTCTTGACCCTGAATTTGTATCGGGTAGATTTTTGTATTACCCACAAACTTCAGTTTATACAATAGGCGTTAATTTAACATTCTAAAAAAATAAAGAATATGAGAAAGATATTAATATATATAACATTACCATGTTTTCTGGCAGGATGCGATGTTTTAGATACTATTCCAACAGATCGTGTATCTTCAGAGATTTATTGGACGACGGATCAGGATGCGGAATATGCAGCAAATGCTGTATATCGTTTCTTAGAAGATCCTGCTGCACTATTAGGCTTAGATGAAATGTCAGATATAGCAAGAGCTACTTTTGAAACATCAGATGAAACGAAAGTAGAAGCGAGTATAGCAGATTCACAAACCAATATATTTCAGAACAGATGGAATGATTTATATAAAGGTATTCGTAGATGTAATGATTATATGACAAATGTTGGGAAAATAGAACCAACAGATGCAGCATTAGTAAATAGATGCACAGCAGAAGTACGTACTTTAAGATGTTACTTTTATGCACGTCTGGTTTCTTATTTCGGAGATGTTCCGTTAATAACAACTCCGATTGATATAGAAGAATCAAAGATTGTAACCCGCACTCCTGTTTCTGAAATTTATGATTTCATTTATAATGAAATAATGGAAGTCGTAAATGATTTACCTGAAACAACTGCTGAAAAAGGGCGCGTAACAAAAGGGGCTGCCTATGGCATATTGGCTAGAACTATGCTTTTTGCTGCTGGAAATGTAACTGGCACAGATAATAGAAGTGAATTGTATTTTCAAAGAGCTAAAGAAGCTGCAGATGCTGTAATTTCATCTGGCGTTTATACTCTTTTTCCTGAATATGAAAATCTATTTACTTATGCAAATGAGAACAATTCGGAAGTTGTTTTTGATAAGCAATTTATTAAAGATGTATATTCAAATTCCGTAATGAACAATTTCGGAGCGGTAAGTTTAGGCAATAATGGGTCAAACATGTCTCCTACTCGCATCCTTGCGGATGAATATGAAACAATTAATGGCATAGACATAGAAAAAGACCCATCGTATGATCCAAAAAATCCGTATGAAAATCGAGATCCGCGATTAAAATATACATTATATACACCGGGAGACACTTTGCCAAACGGTACAATATATGATTCACGCCCCGGCTGGAGTTCTTCAGCCGATGTAATCGGAGCAAGTTATCAAGTTTCAAAAACAGGATTATTACCTCGCAAATATATAAATCCGGAAGATATAGGACAAAGCAACAGAACCAATTGCGGAATTAACCTAATTATTATGCGCTATGCTGAAATATTGCTTATAGCTGCAGAAACCCGTATAGAGTTGAATACCGAATTGGACATTGCATTGAACTATATTAATCAAATAAGACAGAGAGAAGATGTTCAGATGCCTATACTAACAGGATTGACAACGCAAAATGATTTAAGAAAAGCGGTAAGGCATGAAAGAATGGTTGAATTAGCATTAGAAGGTCATCGCTTCTTTGACATCCGCCGTTGGAAAATCGCTGAAGATGTTTGCAATATGTCTCAAATAGAAGGTATGCAATATATTGATATAGATACTGGTGAATTAATAACTGTTACTACAGATTATCAAAAAAAATTCACAGAAAGAGATTATCTTTGGCCTATTCCATACAATGAGAGACAATTGAATACGAATTTAACACAAAATGAAGGTTGGAATTAATATGAATAGAATATTAGTAAACAGTTCATTATCCATAGTATTAGCAGCTTCAGCTGTTAATGCAAATGCAGAAGTAAAGTCCTCCCCCACTCGTCCTAATATCATCTTGATTTTGGCTGACGATTTAGGCTTTTCGGATATTGGATGTTATGGCGGAGAAATTCAAACACCGAATTTGGATCGGTTGGCGGAAGAGGGGGTACGGTTTACGCATTTTTACAACACAAGCCGGAGCTGTCCGACTCGTGCATCTCTTTTAACTGGACTTTATCAACATCAGGCGGGTATCGGTCGCATGACTTTCGATGAGCATCTTCCAGGATATCGCGGGACGATGACACATAACGGTGTAACCATCGCAGAAGTTCTAAAGGAGGCTGGATATAATACGGCTTGGGTTGGCAAATGGCACGTAGCAGAAACACCTTTGCGTCCGGACCAACGGCAATGGTTGGCACATCAAGTACGCCACGAGGAGTTTGCTCCCAAAGATAATTATCCAATTAACCGAGGTTTTCAAGATTGTTACGGAACTATTTACGGAGTTGTGGATTATTTTGATCCATTCAGTTTGATATCCGGAGATCAGCCGGTTGATACGGTTCCCAAAGATTATTATAGTACGATTGCTCTGTCGGATACTGCGGTAGCTTATGTCAATAAATATGCTAAATCAGACAAGCCATTCTTTATGTACTTGGCATATCATAGCCCGCACTGGCCATTACATGCACTGCCAGAAGATATAGAAAAGTACAAAGACACTTACAAATGTGGATGGGAAGCTATCCGCGAAGCTCGATATGCCCGGCAAAAAGAGATGAAATTGTTTGGTGATGTTGATAATTTCTTATCTCCTCGGCAATTCACCGATTCTTGGGAAGAAAATCCGGATAAAGAATGGGATGCTCGCGCGATGGCAGTGCATGCGGCTATGGTTGACCGAATGGACCAAGGAATAGGACAATTAATCAATGCTTTGGAAAAAAACGGTCAGTTGGATAACACGTTAATTCTGTTTATGTCCGACAACGGGTGCAGTAATGAGGAGTGTGCATTCTATCCTGAGGGAGAAAACGACCGGCCTGCCGAAACTCGTGACGGGCGAAAGATTATTTATCCCCGTAAGAAAGAGGTAATGCCCGGTCCGGAAACGACTTATGCCTCAGTCGGTCCCAAATGGGCAAATGTAGCCAACACACCTTTCCGTTTTTGGAAAGCGAAATCATACGAAGGAGGCATCTGCACGCCGATGATTGCACATTGGCCCAAAGGTATCAAACAACCTAAAGGCAGCATCAATTCCTCTTATGGACACGTAATCGATATCATGGCGACCTGCTTGGATATCACCGGAGCATCCTATCCAAAAGAATACAACGGATACGAAATTCAGCCATATATGGGAATCAGTTTACTACCGATTTTTGAAACCGGACAACAGAATAGCGACCGCGACCTTTGCTTTGAGCATTTCAACGAAAAAGCATTGATTGATGCAGAAGGTTGGAAGATTGTTCAACCGGCAAATAGTAAAGACCACAAATGGGAATTATATAACCTGAACGAAGACCGGAGCGAGATGCACAACTTGGCAGAGCAATATCCGGAACGCGTCAAGGAAATGGTCCGTCGCTATTTGGACTGGGAAAAACAATGCAAAGTAGTTCCCCGACCTCAATAAATAAACATAGTCTATTGATACGATAAATCCCTATTCCCTAAGCATATTTTCCGGGAATAGGGATTTTTTATTACATTTGCTCGACTTAAACTCAAAATAAACAACAAACCATGAACAGAGCAACGACATTTATATTGGCTTCTTTGGCTGCAATGACTGTAGCGCAAGCCGGGAATTCCGGCGAGGCGGTAACCGGGAACTACCTGAATAACCGGCAGCCGCTTTTGCAGAAGGATTATATCGAATTGCCCTTGGGGACTATCCGGGCCGAGGGTTGGATGCAGGAACAATTGGTGCGGATGAAAAAGGGTATGACCGGACATTTAGACCAAGTTTATGAACATGTGATGGGGCCGCGAAACGGTTGGCTGGGCGGCGACGGCGATGTGTGGGAACGTGGTCCGTATTGGATTGACGGTTTGCTGCCGTTGGCTTATATCTTGAATGACGAGGAACTCATCGAGAAGGTCAAACCGTGGGTGGAATGGACGCTGGCATCGCAGAAACCGGACGGATATTTCGGACCGGATACCGACCGCGCTCCGGAAGCGGGATTGCAACGGGACAATGCACACGACTGGTGGCCCAAAATGGTGATGCTGAAGGTCATGCAGCAATATTACTCGGCAACGGGAGATGCACGGGTCGTCGATTTCTTCACGAAATACTTCCAATATCAGCTGAAGGAACTGCCCAAAACTCCGCTGGGGCATTGGACGTTCTGGGGAGAGCAGCGAGGAGGCGATAATCTGATGATGGTCTATTGGTTATATAACATCACCGGCGACAAATTCCTGTTGGACTTGGGCGAATTAATCCATAAACAGACATTCGACTGGACCGATGTGTTCTTGCATCAGGACCATCTGAGCCGGCAGCATAGTCTGCATTGCGTCAATCTGGGACAGGGTTTTAAAGAGCCTGTCGTCTATTACCAGCAGAGCAAAGACCCGAAACAGATTCAGGCTGTAGAGAGTGCCGTCCGCCAGATAAGAAACACGATAGGTTTACCCACCGGACTGTGGGGCGGCGACGAGTTGCTGCGTTTCGGGCGTCCGACTGCCGGCTCGGAGCTTTGTACGGCGGTCGAGATGATGTATTCGCTGGAAGAAATCTTAGAGATTACGGGTAATGTGCAATGGGCGGACTATCTGGAGCGCGTGGCGTATAATGCCCTTCCGACGCAGGTAACCGACGATTATTCCGCTCGCCAATATTTCCAGCAGTTCAACCAAGTGAACGTGACCCGCGACTGGCGCGAGTTTTCTACGCCGCACGAAGATACGGACGTGGTGTTCGGCGTGCTGACCGGCTATCCCTGTTGTACCTCCAACCTGCATCAAGGCTGGCCCAAACTGGTGCAAAACCTCTGGTATGCCACGGCTGACAACGGCATTGCGGCGTTGGTATATGCTCCTTCGTCCGTAACGGCAAAAGTAGCCAACGGAATAGCAGTCAATATCCAAGAAAAGACCGGTTATCCATTCGACGAAACCATCAATTTCCACATTTCATTTGCCGATAAGAAAACCCGGCAGGCATTCTTCCCCTTCCATGTCCGCATCCCGGCATGGTGCGAGCAACCGGTGCTGAAAGTGAACGGTACGCCGGTCGAAGCGGATGCTTATCCGGGAGAAATCGCCCGCATCAACCGCGAATGGAAAGAGGGTGATGTTTTGACGGTCGAGCTACCGATGAAGGTGGCAATCAGTCGGTGGTATGACAATGGGGCTGTCGTAGAGCGCGGACCGCTATTGTATGCCCTGAAGATGGACGAGAAATGGGAAAAGAAGCAAATCGAGGCGGAAAAGGTGAACGAGTATGGCGAATGGTACTACGAAGTCACCTCCGACAGCCCGTGGAACTATGCCCTCTCCTCGCGCTCGTTCGAACCGGATAAAATCCAAGAAAATTTCATCGTAGAGAAAGCGGAAAAGATAGCGGATTATCCGTGGAATGTGGAAAATGCGCCGATTATCATCAAGACAAAGGCGCGGCGGCTGAATAACTGGACGCTGGTGCGCGGTTCGGCTGGTCCGATTGGCTACTTTACCCAGCAAGGAAACGACATGGGCGACGAAGAGACCATCGAACTGATACCCTACGGTTGCACGACGCTCCGTATTGCCGAATTCCCGGTCCGTTGGTATTAATTTTTGTTGCTACGAAAACCTCTCTACGACGTAGAGAGCAAATCGTACTACTACGAAACCTTCTCGACGGCGTAGAGAACAAATCGTACTACTACGAAAACCTCTCTACGACGTAGAGAGCAAATCGTACTACTACGAAACCTTCTCGACAGCGTCGAGAGCAAATCGTACTACTACGAAACCTTCTCGACAGCGTCGAGAGCAAATCGTACCACTACGAAACCTTCTCGACAGCGTCGAGAGACTTTCCCAACTTGGGATTCTTTCTCGACGGTGTCGAGAGACTTTCCCGGCTTGGGATTCCTTCCCGACGGCGTCGAGAGACTTTCCCGGCTTTCCCGGCTTGGGATTCCTTCCCGACGGCGTCGAGAGACTTTCCCGGCTTGGGATTCCTTCCCGACGGCGTCGAGAGACTTTCCCGGCTTGGGATTCTTTCTCGACGGCGTCGAGAGACTTTCCCAACTTTAGGATTCCTTCTCGACGCTGTCCTGTTTCTAAATTCTAACTTCCCACTTCTCACTTCTATAAAAAAGAACTATCTTTGCGGGCGTTGAAAATAAAAAAAGAAAAGATTATGGAAACAGTAGTAAGTGGTATTCGTCCGACCGGTAATCTCCACTTGGGAAATTACTTCGGCGCCGTGAAGGGCTTTTTGCAAATGCAGCATGAGTATAATTGCTTATTCTTCATTGCAGACTGGCATTCGCTGACGACCCATCCACGTCCTGAGAATATCCGCAACAGCGCCTACACCATCCTTTCGGAATATCTGGCATGCGGAATAGACCCGGAAGTTGCGCCGATTTATATCCAAAGCGATGTGCCCGAAACGGCAGAACTTTACCTCTATCTGAATATGAACGCCGGCATCGGCGAATTGATGCGTACGACTTCGTTCAAAGACAAAGCACGCCAGCAGCTGCATATCGACCGCGTACATACGACCGAAGGCGATGTGGAGCACGAAATCTTCAACGAAGGGAACAAACATACGGTCAGTGCCGGGCTCCTCACCTACCCGACCCTCATGGCAGCCGATATTATCATCCATAAAGCCGTAAAAGTGCCGGTCGGAAAAGACCAAGAGCAAAACATGGAGATGGCGCGCCGCTTTGCCCGCCGGTTCAACCAGACCTACGGTGTGGATTTCTTCCCCGAACCTGCCTCGTTCTATTATTCGCATAAGGCGGTAAAGGTTCCGGGATTGGACGGCTCCGGAAAGATGGGCAAGAGCGAAGGCAACGCCATCTACCTCGTCGATGACGAAAAGACGATTAAGAAAAAAGTAATGAAGGCGGTAACCGACGCGGGACCCACCGAACCGAACAGTGTCAAGCCCGAACCGATTGCCAACCTCTTCACGATGATGGAAATCGTATCCAGCAAAGAAACGTACGATTATTTCAACGACAAATACAACACCTGCGAGATTCGCTACGGCGACATGAAGAAGCAGCTGGCGGAAGACATCAATGCCTTCTGCGCACCTATCCGTGAACGCATCCTCGCCATCCGCTCGGACGAGGACTATCTTGCGAAGGTAGCCCGGCAAGGTGCGGAAAAAGCACGCGAAAGCGCTTCGAAGACGCTGAACGAAGTACGTCAGATTATCGGATTCAAAGCCTATTGATTAAATGAAGAATGAGGAATTAAGAATGAAGAATTAAAAGAGTAAAGTGAGAAATTTTTCATTCTTTATTCTTCATTCTTAATTCTTCATTCATTATGGATTTCGAGAGGGAGTATAAGAGTCTTTATCGCCCATTGTGTCTCTTCGCATTGCAATATACCAATCAGTTAGATGATGCCGAAGATATTGTACAGCAGACTTTTGCCGATGTATGGGAAAAGATTTGTGAAGGAATGTCCATCCTCAACCTGAAAGCGTACCTGTATCAGGCGGTCAAGAACCGCTCTATCCTGTATGCTTCCCAAGAACGGGCGGAATCTTTCGATGCAGATATCCCGGAAGAGGCAGACATCACGGACGATGAACGCATCCAATTGGCAGAGCGCGACGCCCGTCTCTGGACGGCAATAGACCAACTCCCGGACGAACGCCGACGGATTTTCCTCCTGTCCAAACGCGACGGACTGAAATATCAGGAAATCGCCGACGAACTGCATATCTCGATAAAGACCGTGGAGAATCAAATCTCAAAAGCCCTGAAAGCGCTGCGCGAAACGGCTATCCGTATCTATACATTCCTCTTTGTAAATTGAAAATGGAAAGTTGAAAATCGAAAATGATTTGTCATCGGTTTGTTGGGAATTGTTAATTTTCCATTTTCAATTCTCAATTTTCAATTTAAGGAGTAGGGGTTTTTCGCTTTTTCTTGTCATATAGGTGTGAATAACGAAAATGGAAACTTTATAAAGAGAGAGAAAATGAGAAAAACAGTTGTATTGTTAGGCGTGCTGGGGTTGCTGGGAGCAAACTCGGCACACGCACAGTGGAGCGTTACACCGGAAGTGGGAATGACTGCGGTCATGTCACCGAACACGATGGAGGGAAATTCTTGGATTCCGTCGTGGCGATTGGGAGCGGGTGTGGATTATCAATTTCCCAATTCACGCTGGGCAATCAGTAGCGGGATATTTCTTACAGAACGCGTAAAGCAGGAAAATGTCAGCGGAGATTTTATTGCTAATCCGGACGGTTCGTTCAATCTCAGTAATAGACCTATCAGGTCATATAAGGACGCGGCGACGAGTTTTTATGTGCCGATTATGGCAAAATACACCTTTCCTTTGGCGGATGAAGTAAACCTTTCGCTTGCAACGGGCTTTTATGCGGGATATTGCTTTGCCCGAAGTACGCGGAACTTCCACAATTATCTGCCGGAGAAAGAAGATGTGTACTACATTTTCCCGGAACCGACCTATTTCGATTGGGGAGTTTTATTCCGTACCGAATTGAATGTGAAGAATTGGGTCGTCTCAGCCGGATACGAAGCCTCTCTCGGCGTGGAAAGTCGGGCTCAATATTCCAATATCGCCAGAAGGAACGTATTCCACACCGTAACGCTAAGCGTCGGATATAAATTTCAATTATAAGATTCAACTATAAATCATGAGCAAAAAGCATACATTTGAAGAACGTGTTGAATTTGTGGCGAAACATTACCGCGAAAACAGCTTGAATGCCACGAAAGCGTGGAAGAAATTCGCTGCCGAACGACATATCCGGCCCGTTCTTTATTTGCCGTTGTGGATTCGGAACGTAGCAGCGGCAATGCTTTTGCTGCTCGCGTTGGGTAGTTACCTTATCTACCGGCATCTGCAACCGGATTGGGTATTGATTGCTGCCGCACCGGACCAAGTCACTGAAGTTTATCTGCCGGATAGTTCCCAAGTTACCCTGTCGGCAGAATCCACACTGCGTTACAATGCAAAATCTTTCGGAAAAACAGAGCGGCAGGTCGAGATGCAGGGAAAAGCCTTCTATCGGGTGAAACGGAATGAAGATTGTCCGTTCCGTATCTCGGCACGAAATGCGCAGGTTACCGTATTAGGAACCTCTTTCTTGGTACACGAATGGGAACAAGACGTAGAAGTCCAAGTCTTGACGGGGCGCGTCCGTTTCGAAGCGGGTCAGGCGCAAGAAGTCATACTGACTGCCGGAATGAAAGCTCGCTATTCGGACACGGAGCAAAAGATTCTGACAGCAGAAGGCGCGGATGCCAATGCGTTGTCTTGGAGCAATCAAGAGTTAATATTCCAAGAAGCTCCTCTTCAAAAGGTAATTCATGACTTGGAGGTCTGTTATAATGTCCGGATTACCGATTCGAAGCCATCAACAGACTCTTTACGGCTGACGGCAACGTTCAAGCAAATGCCGTTGGAACAGGTTTTATTTGTTATCAATCAAACATTAGATACGAAACTAAAGGCAGAGCAACCATGATACCGGGAAAGCGTATATATCTAAGCATTGTCTTGCTCTTCTTGCTGTTACAATCCATAAAAGCAGAAGAGCCGCTGGTCACATTTTCCGTACACAATGCGCCCATCGAACAGGTTTTATTGCAAATAGAAAAGCAAATCGGACTGCACGTATCGTTCGAATCTTCTTTATTGACAGACATCCCGCCGGTGACATTATCGATGAAGCAAGAAACGCTCTCCATCTGTCTGTATGAATTATTCCACAACTATGAAATTGATTGGATAATTTTCGAAAATTATCTTATCCTTAAACGAAAAGATTCGACATTTTTTGCTCAAAGAGACTCCATTAAACTGATTTCTCTGCAAGAATTTATTGTCGAAGCTGACAGCCTGCGCCATGCGGAGGTTTTAACCGACGAACCGGGGAAAGAAATCCTCTCCGGAAGCCAGATTCAAAAGATTCCGACCATTTTGAGCCAGCCGGATTTGATTAAAGGTATCCAATTGTTGCCGGGCGTGGCGATGGGAACCGAAGGAATGAGCGGGATGTATGTGCGCGGCGGAAATAATGACGAGAATCTGTTTTTGATTGATGGAATGCCGGTTTATCAGGTAAGCCATGTAGGTGGACTTTTCTCGGCATTCAATCCGGATGCGGTCGATAAACTCAGCTTCTATAAAGGATTCTTCCCGGCAAAATACAATGGGCGGCTTTCGTCGGTTACCGACATTCAAACCAAACAGGGCGACATGACAAAATTTCACGGCGGCATCGGCATCGGATTGACCCAAGGGAATGTCTTCTTAGAGGGGCCTTTGATTAAGAACAAATTGTCATTCCATTTCTCCATGCGCCGTTCGTGGGCTGATTTAATCACGGCGCCGACCTTTGCCATCATCAATCGGAGACGGGCAAAGAATATGCCATTCAATGCCCGCTATTCTTTCCACGACATCAATGCAAGGGTGGATTACCTGCATTCCGACCGCAGCTATTGGACACTGAGCCTTTATTCGGGCGACGACCTTTTCCGGATGAGTTTGACGGACCGGGACGAGCCGCCGGCCTATACTTATCAGAAAGAGAACTACAAAGTCCGCTGGGGAAACTTTGCGGCAGCACTCAATTGGAACTATAAAATAAATGAACAGCTCAATAGCAAATTCACGGCATCCTATACCCGCTACCTAAGCAAGCTCTTTTACAACCGGGAAAGACAGAACGATGAAGATGCTCCGAACTATTTGGAATCAGGGACCGTGTCCAGTATCGACGACGGACGGTTGTCTTGGACCCTCACCTATGCGCCTTCGTTCCGGCATCGGATTCAGGGAGGCATATCGACCCGGTTGCAAGCCTTCCGACCGGAATACATGGAGTTCATTCAGGCGGATATTATCTCTGACGAAATAGCTATCACACAGAAACACGAGCAGAACCTCATCCGAATGATAGGGAACGAAACGGTGCTCTTCCTGTCCGACCGTATCCGTCCTGTCAAACATCTGACTATCGATGCCGGACTCTCGCTCTCATCCTTCTATCTGAAGCACAAACTCTATGTGAATCTGTCTCCTCGATTGTCATTCCGCTATTTATGGAATAAAAACTGGTCGGCGAAACTCTCCTACTCGCGGATGAGCCAGCCCATGCATCTGATTCCGGCGACCTATCTGGATTTGCCGACGGATATATGGTTGCCCAGCACAAGCAAAGTAAAGCCTTCCATCTCCGACCAACTCTCTGCGGGAATACATTATTCGCCGAACCGCACCTATAGTTTCTCGATGGAGGGCTACTATAAACACATGCAGCACTTGGCAGATTTCAAAACTTGGGTCGGACGCTTCCCGGATGCGATGGATTGGGATGATAAATTGACCGAAGGAACCGGGAGGTCTTACGGAGCGGAATGGATGCTGCGCAAAGAACAGGGGAAACTAACCGGATGGATTGGTTATACGCTCGCTTGGGCAGACCGCCTGTTCCCGGAAATCAACGACGGGAAACGTTTCCCATCGAGATATGACAATCGGCATAAACTGAATATCGTCGCCTCGTACCGGTTCAGCAAGAAGGTGGAACTGAATGCGTCGTGGATTTATTCCAAAGGGAACTGGATGAGCCTGAACAATAACGAAGAAAGCATCGTGTCGCACCTGAAACGGAACAATTACCAGCTGCCCGATTACCACCGCTTGGACTTGGGATTGAATATTTTCCATACCACAAAGAAGGGACACACCGGCATTTGGAACATAAGCATCTATAATGCCTATTGCCGGCAGAATCCGGTGATTGCCTGGCCGGATGATTATGACTCGGAAAGTGGACAGATAAAACTGAAACAGCTTTGCATATTCCCGATTATTCCTTCGTTTTCTTACACATATAAATTCTGATGCAAATGAAAAAGATTTTGCCTTTGGCCGTATCGCTTCTCTTGTTCAGCTCCTGCTGGAAAGATGTCTGGGTGGATTTGGAGGAGACTCCGCACATGCTGACTGTCGCTACGTATCAACTCCGCGCCGACTCTGTCATACGGCTTGGCATCCTGCCCGCAGAGTACGATTACCGGACAAACTGGGACAGTCTGAGGCAAATCACGCAAGTGCGGCTCTGGGTAAACGGACAGGATTACGGAATCATGCCCGCCGAATACTGGCCGATTGATGCCACTACATACACGCCCTGCCCCTATTACTTCATTTCCGATTACAAACCCCAAGAGGGCGACTGCATACGGATTGAAGCCGCTTGCGAGGGCTACGAAACCATCTCCGCCGAGACGCAAATCCCCGCTGTCGTGCCCATAGAAAAGCTGGATTATACCTGCGTGACGGATACGACGACTGGATATATCAAGCTGGACTTCCGTCTAACGTTTAGCGACAGACCGGAAACTGCCGACTATTATGCCTACAATATTATTCCTTTCATGAAAGATTCATTGGGACTGCCTATGTACACCGGTTATGGGTACGGATATTACGGCACGAATACCATCGAAGAGGCAGACCCTATCGTGAAGTTCCGTCCGAATACGTTGGATTATCTTTTCCAATCGGAAGAGGAGCGTTACGTGAACTTCTTCGACGATTCGGAGATATCGGGCGAGACCTATACATTGCAATATTCCTATTCAACCCGCTTTTCCTATTACGCCGGTATGGGAGACCGTTACGAAGAGCGGCACAAACTGCCGGATACGCTATACATCGAAACCAATCTGACCTCTATGTCGCAAGATAATTATAACTCCTACATCGCTTCGTGGGCTGCGCAGGGATTCCTGATTCAGGGAATGGTCGAAACAGGACTTGCAGACCCCATCGAGGAATATAGCAACGTGAATAATGGCTTAGGAGTGTTAGGTTCCTCGAACATCTGTACGCAGATAATCACCCTCTTCCCGAAGCAGTACCATCAAAATAGCACTCCGGACAAATTAAAATAACAGACGACATACGCACTTGTACAATTGCATTTCCGAACCTTCGGAAATGCTTCTGAACTATTTCAGGAGGATTAAAACAATGGAGAAATAAGATAAAACTATTTTTAGAACTATAAAACGGTTGAGGAAATGCAATAAAAATATTTTTAGCATACTAAAACGGTCGGAGGAATGCGATAAAAATATTTTTAGCATAAAAGAACATTTAGAGAAATGGTCTAAAAATATTTTTATTAACATAAAACGATTGAGGAAATGGTCTAAAATGATTTTTGGGATATTCCCGAAAACAAAAAGACACAGAGCCGACTTGCGACCCTGTGTCTTCCGGTAATGTAAAATAAACTGTGTCACGCATTATTTCCCATTAGAAAACTCATCGGTCGGGGAGCGGCCAGCGCCAAGGGGCGGGACCACCCGTCCTGACGAGCGTAAAATTACAATAATTTAAATCGTTCTCCAAACTTTATGGCCAGTTGCTGTGAGATTGTAGCCCAATTGGCAAGTGGCATAGTCCACTTTTTCCGTATATTACGGTATGCAAGATAAACCAGTTTCTCAAGAGCTGTATCCGACGGGAACACCCCCTTGTTCTTTGTTACCTTACGGATTTGGCGGTGATACCCTTCAACAGTATTTGTAGTATATATAAGCTTACGGATAGCCGGAGTGTACTGGAAGTATTCGGATAGCTTATCCCAATTATCCTGCCATGACCTGATGACGATAGGATACTGTTCACCCCATTTCTCTTCCAGCTTAAGAAGTTCATTTTCTGCCGATTCTTTATTTACAGCCTGATAAACGCATTTCAAATCCTTCAGGAATTCCTTTTGATTT
>CASEMX010000044.1 GCA_949289155.1 uncultured Parabacteroides sp. | reverse complement strand
CCAATACCTTTTTGAAGATACATCTAAACCTTACATACAAAAAGCATTCGGCTCTAACTCCTGCGCGAAGCGCTAACTCCTCTAACTCCTTTAACTCCTTCTGCAAGTTTTCCAAACCCCCGGAAGGGCTCTCGTTGGTCAGCGAGAAGATTTCCGGACCCCCGGAAAGGCTCTCGTTGGTCAGCGGGAAGGTTTCCGGACCCCCGGAAGGGCTCTCGTTGGTCAGCGAGAAGATTTCCGAACCCTTGGAAAGTCTCTCGTTGGCGAGCGGGAAGGTTTCCGAACCCCCGGAAAGGCTCTCGTTGGTGAGCGAGAGGATTTCCAAACCCTTGGAAAGGCTCTCGTCGGTGAGCGAGAGGATTTCCAAACCCTTGGAAAGTCTCTCGTTGGAGCGCAGGAGGGTTTCCGACCACTTGGTAATCAGGAGTTAGAGCAGTTATAGGAGTTAAAGGAGTTAAAGCCAATACCTTTTTGAAGATACATCTAAACCTTGCATACAAAAGACATTCGGCTCTAACTCCTGCGCGAAGCGCTAACTCCTCTAACTCCTTTAACTCCTGTTGTAAGGTTCCCAGCTGATTAGCAATAAGAAGTTAGAGCAGTTATAGAAGTTAAAGGAGTTAGAGCCAATACCTTTTAAGAGTATATCTAAAGTAATACATACAAAAAGCATTCGGCTCTAACTCCTGTCCGCGAATGCGGACTAACTGCTTTAACTCCTTTAACTCCTCAGCAAAGCTGTAACTCTTCCAACACCTTTAACTCCTGCTGTGCCTTTTCCGAAGGGCTTTACTGTTTCCAGAACCCCGGCAAGAGAATCGTAAGCACGGTGAAAATCTCCAGACGCCCGGTCATCATGATGAATGACAATACCCATTTGCTCAAGTCGGAGAATCCGGCGAAGTTGCCGACGGGACCGCACGTCCCCAAACCGGGACCCACGTTACCCAAACAGGTCACCACCGCTCCAATCGATTCCTCGAAGCCGGCATCGTCTGCCATCAACACCAAGCAGCCCGCCACAATCAGCACAATATAGGCAAAAGCAAATGCCAGCACGCGGTCAACGACATCGGTCGATACCACACGCCCGTTGAAACGGACCGGAATCACCGCATGCGGATGCGTTTGTTTCTTGAATACATTCAACAGGTTTTTCGCGAGAATGACGAAACGCCCCACTTTGAAACCACCGCAGGTCGAACCCGCGCAACCGCAGATGACCATCAGGATAAGCGCAATCAACCAGAAGAAGGGACCCCACGGGATATAATCCGACGCCGCATACCCTGTGGTCGATATCAACGTCGTCACTTGGAACAGGGCATTGCGGAACGCCTCTTCCAAGTCGGTATAAATTCCTTTCAAATAGAGCCACGCCGTGACAACCGCCACCGCAATCGCGATAATCGCATAAAACCAACGCACCTCCTCATCCTTCAGCAGCTTGCTGAACCGTCCGCTCATAAAGAAATAGACCAGCGTCATGTTCGTCGCACCGATGCACATGAAGATGGAGAGGACATACTCCACATAAGGCGACTGCCAATAGGCAACGCCCGCCGCTTTGGTCGAGAATCCGCCCGTCGCCAGACAGGTCATCCCGTGATTTATCGCGTCGAAGAGGTTCATCGGTCCCGCCCAAAGCAGACCGACCACCAACAGGGTCAAAAAAACATACACGCCCCAAAGCCGCTTTGCCACTTGGGTAATGCGCGGACGGAAACGTTCGTGGGTAATGCCGGACGATTCGGCATCGAACATCTGCGAAGCGCCCTCGCCGAAAATCGGCAGCAACGCCACGGTAAAGACAATCATCCCCATGCCACCCTGCCATTGCAACAGGCTGCGCCAAAACAGAATGCCCTCCGGCAACAGCTCGACATTCGGAAAAACCGATGCGCCCGTGGTCGTAAAGCCCGACATGGTCTCGAAATAGGCATCCGCCACGCTGTCGGTATATCCGCCCAAGTAAAACGGCAACATGCCGAACAAGGAAAGCAACGCCCACGTCAGCGCCACGACCAGCATCCCCTCGCGCCTGCCCGCCGACCGTTCGTTGGCACGCGCCCCAATCATATAAAAGAGTATCCCCACGACAAACAGAATCCCGCTGGACCAAGCAAACGCCGCAACGTCATCCCCCTGATAGGCGAATGCCACACCTAAGGAAATCACCATGAAGAGCGTCTCCATGATAAACATCAATCCCAGCATCTTGAATATAAAACGTATATTCAGCATCACACCGTCTCTTTAAACCGTTAATTAAAATAATCCTCCAGCTTGCGCATCGCCGTATCCAGACAGAAAACCACCACATGGTCGTACGCCTGAATCTGCATATCACCGTTAATCATCATCGGCTTTCCGTTCCGAATCAGTCCGCCCAACGTCATGTCCTTCGGCAGATTCAAATCGCGCACCGGCTTCTTCGTGATTTTGGAATCCGGACGCGCCACCAGCTCCGCGACATCCGCATTCGCAAAGGTCAAACATTTCACATTCGACACATCCGCATTCAGCAGGAACTGGTAAATATGGCTTGCCGCTATCAGCTTCTTGTTGATTACCGCGCCGATGTCCATGCTCTCCGCCAACGGGATATAATCGATATTCTCTACTTTCGCCACCGTTTTATACACACCGAAACGTTTTGCCGCCATACAAGCCAAGATATTCGTGCTGGAATTCTCCGTCAGCGCGACAAAAGCCTGCGCATCCTGAATCCCTTCGTGCGCCAGCAGGTCCATATCGCGTCCGTCTCCGTGGATAATCAACACATTGCCCGGAACCTTCTCAGCGATGCGGAAACTCTTCTCGCGGTCGGTCTCGATAACCTTTACCCGGATATTATTCGGAAGATATTGGCAAGCGCGCAAGGCGATGCGGCTACCTCCCATGATGATGACCTTCTTGACCTCCGGATTCTTCTTCCCAGCCAAAAGGCGGACATCTTCTATATAGTTGCGCGTCGTCGTGAAGAAAAGCAGGTCGCCCACTTCGATGCGGTCGTATCCTCGCGGGATAATGGTTTCCGTATGCCGTTTGATGGCAACGATATGGTAGAACTTGTGTTCCGTCATCAATTCGGAGAGTTGCTTGTTCACGATACGGGCGTTATCCCTTACCTTTACCCCGATAAGAATTAACGCCCCGCCGAACAACTCCCAATATTGCCTTGCCCACGGACGCGCAATAGCGGTTACAATCTCGTGAGCCGCCAGCATTTCCGGATAAATCATGGAGTTGATGCCCAACTTCTCGAACAGTTCTTTATTTTTCGGCTGCAGATACTCGTAATTATTGATTCGCGCAAAGGTCTTATGGACACCCAAACTATGCGCAAGAATACATGCCGTAACGTTTGTCGTTTCTTCCGGCGTCACACTGACGAACAGGTCTGCTTTCCGGATTCCGGCATCTTCCAAATCCTTCAACGATGTCGGATTCCCGATTACCGGCAAGACCTCTTGGGTGGAGCTCATCGTACTCAACCGTTCTTCCATCGGGTCCATCAGCACGATGTCCTGATTTTCCTGCGACAACATTTTCGCTAAATGAGTGCCGACTTCACCAGCACCCGCAATAACAATTCTCATTGAAGTATCTAATATTAAGAATTAGTGATTATCTATCTTTTTCACACAAAATGTCGGATGGCGTCAGCAATGCTTTCCGCATCCATCCCGCAAAGTTGATAAAGCTCCGGGACAGAACCATGTTCGATAAAACGGTCCGGCACACCGATGCGCTTCACTTTCGGAGTATAACCATTATCCGCCATGAATTCCAGTACTGCACTGCCCAATCCTCCTTTAATCACGCCATTTTCTATCGTGATAATCCGCCGGAAGCCCTTCCCTACTTCGTGAAGCAGCTCTTCGTCCAACGGTTTCAGGAATATCATATCATAATGTGCTACCGATATTCCCTCTTTCTCCACCATATCGATGGCTTTCATCGCTTCATTGCCAATAGGACCCAATGAAAGGACGGCAATATCCGTTCCTTCACGCAATTTCCTGCCTTTTCCTATCGGTAATGCCCTCATCTCATTGCGCCAGTCCACCTTTTCTCCCTTCCCACGCGGATAACGGATAACAAACGGTCCCTCTTGCGCGGCATAACCGGTGTACATCAGATTCCGCAGGTCCCATTCATCCAGCGGAGAAGATATAATCAGATTAGGAATAGGACGCAGATAAGCCAAATCGAATACGCCATGATGCGTTGCGCCATCCTCTCCGACCAATCCCGCACGGTCCAGACACATCACGACATGCAATTTCTGCAACGCCACGTCATGAATCACCATATCATACGCCCGCTGCATGAAAGAGGAGTAAATATTGCAGAAAGGAATCATCCCCTCTTTCGCTAATCCGGCAGAAAAAGTCACGGCATGTCCTTCCGCAATTCCCACATCGAATGCACGCTCCGGAAAAGCCTTCATCAAATAGGTCATCGAACAGCCAGTAGGCATCGCCGGAGTGATTCCGACGATACGTTTATCCTTTTCCGCCAGTTCTACTAACGTATGTCCGAAGACATCTTGGTATAATTGCGGCTCATCGATGCGATGGACCAGAATACGTTCGCCCGTCTCTTTATTGAAACGTCCCGGAGCATGCCACTCCGTCGCCGATTCCTCCGCCGGTTTGAACCCTTTCCCCTTCTTTGTCTTTATATGAAGCAACTTAGGGCCTTGCATATCCTTAATGTCATTCAGCAGTTTTACCAAATAACCAACGTCATGGCCGTCAACCGGACCGAAATAACGGATACTAAACCCCTCGAATAAATTATGCTGTTGGGTCAGCAAAGCCTTCAGACTATTATTGAAGCGGAGAATGTTCTCGCGACGGCTGTCGTCCATCAGCTTCATCTTCCGCAATCCCCGATAAACATCATAACGCATCTTATTATAGGCCTGACTGGTCGTAATATCTACCAAATATTGGCTCAGTCCGCCAACGCTATGGTCTATCGCCATATTATTATCGTTCAGTATTATCAGCAAATTATTGGGATTCGCCGAAGCATTGTTGAGCCCTTCGAACGCCAAACCGCCCGTCATGGCGCCATCTCCGATAACCGCGATAACGTGCCGGTTCTCCTCTTTCAATGCCGAAGCAACCGACATCCCCATTGCAGCAGAAATGGAATTGGAGGCGTGTCCGGCAATAAAAGCATCATATTCGCTCTCTGCCGGATTCGGGAAACCGCTTATCCCATGCAACTTTCGTAAAGTATGGAAGACCTTTCTCCGCCCGGTCAGGATTTTATGTCCGTAAGCTTGGTGACCTACGTCCCAAACTATCCGGTCGAAAGGCGTATTGAATACATAATGTAACGCGACAGTCAGTTCTACCGTACCCAAACTCGCCCCTAAATGGCCGGGATTCTCCGATAGTACATCTATTATATATTGACGAAGTTCCGCGCATACCGCAGGCAGTTTCTCCTCCGGCAGCTTTCGTAAATCCTCCGGATAATCGATTTCGTCCAATATATGTTCATCAACCATCATATTCTTAATTTTTGGGACAAAAATAAAGAATAATAGGCACACTTCATAAGAAAAACTAATAATAGTAATCGTTCCTGTTTAGTTTAGCCATCTCAGAGGTATCCGAATATAGATAAAAGTCAGCAGGCAGGGTACACCAAATCAGCACAAAGGGGAGGAATCAGTACTACTGATTGCACAAAAAGGTAGTACCTTTTATACAAATCAGTGCCACTGATTTTAGGGAAAAGTCTCCACTTCCCTATGTTAAGGCAGCAGCTTCCCCTCCCCTTTGTCTGTTATTTTTGCCGGTTATCTTTTCGGGAAGAACGGTTATTTTTCTCAGGATGATGATGTTAGGTATATCTAAACTCAGACAAAGCGGATATGAAGAACGACTAATTCCGAGCGCGTCCCGACCCGATACGCCGGACCGGCGCAGCCATATCCGCAAGAGACGTAATGTTGCACGCCGCCTTTGCTATAATAACCGAAAGGACATTCATAAATCAATTTCATCACCCAAGGATAGGGCCAGAGTTGTCCGTTGTGCGTATGTCCGTGCAGTCCCAAATCGATATGATTCATCCGCATTTCGGCAAAACTCCACGGCTGATGGTCTAATACGATAAGCGGTTTGGTCGTATCCAGTCCGGCAATCAATTTTTGCAACGGAGTCCGCCGCTTATTTACCATATCATCTCGGCCAATCAAATAGAACGTACCATCCGGATTCGCTACCGAATCTTTCAATAACGTAGAGAATTTCCTTATCCATTTCTCTTTGGCAAAACGATTTGCCCGATATTCATGATTTCCATATACCGAATATACGCCTAAAGGGGCATTCAGTTGTTGCAAATCCTCCTCGATATGTTCGTTTTCTGCGAAACGGGATTCATAATCCAACAAATCCCCTACAAAAACCACAGCATCGGGATGTTGCGCATTACTCAATGCCACTAACTTTTCTGCCTGCGGCTTATGAATGACTTCGCCGAAGTGCGTATCCGAAACCATAACTATTTTCAAACTGTCCCGCGGACTGCTTCCTTTCGGCAAATCGAGATAGATATGCTTCACTATCGGCTCGACCACATTCCGGTGAGCTTTGACAAGCAAAGCGGCATCTGCAATAATAAATAGGAAAAACAGGGACAACTTCACATTATTGCTGAAGAGGGAATCGGGAAACCAATGCCAGTGACGCTGAGTAAACCGAATGATTTCCAAACAAAGAAGTCCCAATGTCAGATAAATGCTGCCGATATACCACGTATTGCAAATATTCATTAGCGGCACAAACAGAGAATCCGGTAATTCTTCCCGAAAGAAGAAGCCAAACAGATAAAGCAACAGCTCCAATACAAAAGCCGTAGTATAAGGAATCCGCCAACTCCGTTTCGCCGGAATCGCCTGATAGCCTCGCCAATAAATATATGGAGTTAATAAGAGTTGGGCAACGATTGATTGGATAAAAACTTTCATACCCTGGCAATTATTATTTAAAGTTTAGATTGAAAATAACCATTTCGCTCCGTGTTCCGATGCGGAATGGCGGTCCCCAAAGCGAAAGCCCGGAAGAGACATATACGTGCGTAGAACCGAATTGTCGGTATCCATAGCTCACTTCAAAAAGATAATCTGTCAAAAGATTTAGTGGCCAAACCTGTCCGTGGTGTGTATGTCCGCTAAACTGCAAATCTACACCTGCATTCTTGGCTTCTTCCAAATGATAGGGCTGATGGTCTAATAATAAAATGGGGAGCTGACTATCCAACGGTTCCACCAATTGGGATAATAACCGGCGATTCCGATTGCTCCGGTCGTCTCTTCCTACAATTTGAATTCCATTCGGCAGAACAACAATACTGTCTTGCAACCACGTTATCGAAGTATTTTCCCGGATATAATCACGACAAGATTTTATACCACTGATATATTCATGATTACCCGGAACCATATATACGCCTAATGGCGCTTTTAAATGACACAAATCCTTTTCCATCTCTTGACTGACCACCGGTTTCAAAGAATTGTCAATTAAATCTCCGGATAGAAGGATTAAATCCGGCTGAATATCCTGTATTTTTTGAATGTATAGCTGAAGACGCGCCCGATTTGTGCCATATCCCAAGTGGACATCGCTAATAGCCACGACCCGAAGCTGCTTATTTCCTTCGACAGGCTTAGCTATATTTATGTTTATATTCCGGATATCGAAATGAGAATACCGGAAATAGCCGTAACTCAATACAGCAAATGTTAACAAAAGACCGATAACAAATCGATGGGGAATGGTTATATGAAAAAGCCGAAGCAAGTCCGTGAGAAATAAAAATAGAGCCATATATAAAGTGAATACCAGCCATCCCGTAGCAAAACCATAAGCCACATGCGCCAATCCACCTGCTTCAGGTAGCCATCGATTCCCTAAGAAACCGAAGAAGCCAAATACAGAACAAGCGCCTATCCAATAAACAAAGGATAGGATATAACGCCATAGCAACGAACAATCATGCAATATTTCCCAGCTTCGAAAATAAATATAGAGGTTTCCCAGCAGGTATAACCCGGCAAACAATATAAAAAAGACGTGCATTCCTTCTCAAATAATATGAATCTCCCTTAAACTAACGAATAACAACTTTACGCACAGTATCTCCTATGCGAATAATATAGTATCCTTTCGGGATATTAACCGGATACTCCCCATCGCTCTCCTTTATCTTGAATTCTTTTACCTTTATTCCTACTACACTATAAATCTCAAGCACACTTCCGACCGGCGCATTCTTCACGCGAATGCAACTGTCATAAGCACTGATTTCGATTGGTAGTAAATCCTTTTGAGAAATTACTGCATAATCTTTCTTCTCCGCTGCTCTTGTCGCAGGAAAAACCAATAAGCCAGCCAATAAGATGAACACATATGCAAGTTTCATAAATCTCAAGTCTTAATTCCCCACAAAAATAGGAAGTTTTCTTGAAATAACAATTAGCACCTGATTTAAAAATTCCCCAAAAAATTCCCTTTCAGACCATATACAAACAGCCTGATAAATCTTATTCCCTCTATTCGACACCATCCTTTTAACGCAGAGAACGGCAGACACAAGTCAGCCGTCCTTTGCTATCTTATTTCTTTTCGTCCGGATCGGGAATATAATCCTCTTTTATAAACGCATCATAAACCTGCTTCGGATGGTCACTGGTCGAAAATCCGATATCTCCAAAGGTTTGCTGACGGAAACGCTTCAATTTTAGATTATCCATCGCATATTCACGCAAAGTTTTTTGCGTATTTCCAAATAACGAACTGGTTACTTCCTGGTCCAATAGATTTTCCTTCGGTGTAATAATGGGAAGTAATTTCTGTTCCAGCAATCCACGATACGCTCCAATGTATTCACACCAACAAGAACCGTTTTTTTCAAATAGGCGATACGTATATTTAGACCACGCCGTCCTTAACAAGATACAATTATCAGTTACTTCGGCAACCGCTTCCTGAGGATAAGCGATATCCCGAATTGTAACAATTTTCTTGTTCTCATTCACCTCTTCAACCTCTGTAATCCAAAAATCAGAATGTAACAGTTGATCCAGAATACTTGCTAAGTTTTCTTTTATTTCAAATAGAATTTTCATGATATTTGCCCTTTATTTCGGGACTTGTTTCATCGTTCGTTTATTAAACAACAATATCGGGAAGTAAAAAGTTCAACAAAAAACAAATAAATCCTTACCTTTGTGGGTAGAAAAACAGAGAAAATAATCAATATGGAAAAGAAATTTAAAAGAACATTGATAACTACGGCATTACCATATGCTAACGGACCCGTACACATCGGACATTTAGCTGGAGTCTACGTTCCGGCTGATATTTATGCACGTTATCTTCGCCTAAAAGGAGAAGAAGTGATTATGATTGGTGGTTCGGATGAACATGGTGTCCCTATTACGATTCGAGCAAAAAAGGAAGGGATTACTCCGCAGGACGTCGTAGATCGTTACCATAATATAATAAAGAAATCTTTTGAGGATTTCGGCATTTCTTTCGATATCTATTCTCGTACAACATCGAAAATTCATTATGAAACTGCTTCGGAATTCTTCAAAACACTATATGATAAAGGAGAATTTATTGAGAAAACCAGCGAACAATACTACGATGAAGAGGCAAAACAGTTTCTTGCCGACCGTTATATCACAGGAACTTGTCCGCATTGCGGTAATGAGCACGCATATGGCGACCAATGTGAAGCATGCGGTACGTCACTTAGTCCAACAGACTTGATAAATCCTAAATCCGCAATCAGTGGAAGCAAGCCGGTAATGCGTGAAACGAAACATTGGTACTTACCTTTGGACAAATGGGAGCCATTTTTGCGTCAATGGATTCTAGAAGGACATAAAGAATGGAAGCCCAATGTTTATGGGCAATGCAAGAGCTGGTTGGATATGGGCTTACAACCTCGAGCTGTAAGCCGAGATTTGGATTGGGGTATTCCTGTCCCTGTAGAAGGAGCGGAAGGTAAAGTATTATATGTATGGTTTGATGCCCCTATCGGTTATATTTCCAATACCAAAGAGTTGCTTCCAGACAGTTGGGAAAAATGGTGGAAAGATCCAGAGACCAAAATGATTCATTTTATCGGCAAAGATAATATTGTTTTCCATTGTATTGTTTTCCCATCTATGCTGAAAGCAGAAGGTTCTTATAACCTGCCGGAGAATGTTCCAGCCAATGAATTCCTGAATTTAGAGGGCGATAAAATATCTACTTCCCGTAATTGGGCTGTCTGGTTGAATGAATATTTGGTAGATTTACCAGAGAAGCAGGACGTCTTACGTTATGTCCTTACAGCTAATGCGCCAGAAACGAAAGATAATGATTTCACATGGAAAGATTTTCAGGCACGCAACAACAATGAATTGGTTGCTATCTTAGGAAATTTCGTCAATCGGGCGTTAGTATTGACTGGAAAATATTTTGATAATAAAGTTCCGGCAGCCGGTGAGTTAACTGATTACGACCGCCAAACATTGGAAGACTTCAAACATGTAAAAACCGATGTTGAACGGTTATTAGATACTTTCCATTTCCGTGATGCACAAAAAGAGGCAATGAATTTGGCTCGAATCGGAAATAAATACCTTGCCGATACGGAACCTTGGAAATTAGCGAAAAGCAATATGCCGCGCGTAGCCACAATTATGAACATTGCACTTCAAATTACCGCGAATCTGGCGATTGCTTTCGAACCTTTCCTCCCATTTAGCATGAAAAAACTGAATAAAATGCTCAATGTCGAGTCATTAGGGTGGAATCGCCTGGGATCTACCAATTTATTAGATGCGGGACATGAGTTAGGAAAAGCCGAATTACTCTTTGAGAAAATAGACGATGAGGTAATTCAAGCACAAATCGACAAATTATTAGCTACCAAAAAGGCAAACGAAGAGGCTAATTACAAAGCAAAGCCTATTCGCGAAAATATAACATTTGATGATTTCACAAAATTAGATATCCGCGTAGGAACAGTATTGGAATGTATGAAAGTTCCGAAGGCAGATAAATTACTTCAATTCAAGATTGACGACGGATTAGAACAGCGCACCATCGTTTCCGGCATTGCCCAGCACTACAAACCGGAAGAGTTAGTAGGAAAACAAGTTTGCTTCATTGCCAACTTGGCTCCCCGCAAGTTAAAAGGGATTATCTCAGAAGGGATGATTCTTTCGGCAGAAAACTTTGACGGAAGTCTGGCTGTTATCTCTCCAGAGAAAGAGGTGAAACCGGGAAGCGAAGTAAAATAAATAAAGTAATAAGGATGGATATACAAATGGTTGACTTGCATCGGCAATATCTCCGATTGAAACCTGAGATAGACCAAGCTATGCAAGAAGCTATCGGTTCTTGTTCCTTTATTAATGGAGCACAGGTGAGGAGTTTTGCTTCTCACCTGTCTGAGTATTTAGGCATTCCTTTTGTTATTCCTTGCGGAAATGGGACTGATGCCCTGCAAATAGCCCTTATGGCGCTCGATCTAAAGCCAGGAGACGAAGTTATAGTCCCTGCTTTTTCCTATGTAGCAGCAGCTGAAGTCGTCGCATTGCTTGGTTTGATTCCTGTCTGGGTTGATGTGGAAGAAGAGACATTCAATTTGAATGTTTGGCAGATTGAAGCCGCTATTTCACCCAAAACACGAGCAATCATCGCGGTCCATCTATTCGGGCAATGCTGCGATATGGAAAATATTATGCGAATAGCCGAACAAAACCACCTGTATGTCATCGAAGATAACGCACAATCGTTGGGAGCAGAGGTCATTTATTCGGATAGGAGTCGTAAAAAAGCCGGAACAATAGGGCATATTGGCACGACTTCATTCTTTCCTTCCAAACCATTGGCTTGTTATGGGGACGGAGGAGCCGTAATAACTTCCGACAGCTGGTTAAGCGAACGTATCCACATGATTGCGAATCACGGACAGCAACAGAAATATCATCATAAAATTATAGGATGCAATTCCCGATTGGATACATTGCAGGCTGCAATATTGGAAACAAAACTTCCCCATCTGGAGGAATTTACCCAAGCTCGCCAATCGGTAGCCAAACGTTATGACGATACTTTGGCAAACCATCCGTTATGGATAATCCCCCAACGGATGAAATATTCCACACATATATTCCATCAATATACCTTGCGTATTCCGGAGGGAGAAAGCCGGCGAGATGCGTTACAGCAATTCCTAAAAGAGCACGGAATTCCTTCAATGGTCTATTATCCTTTGCCTTTGCATCGCCAAGAAGCCTTTTATGGCTGGGCACGGAACGGCTCGGTGCTCATTCACGCAGAACGATTGGCACAAACTGTCCTTTCGTTGCCTATTCATACGGAAATGACGGATGAGGAAATCGACTATATCATTGGTACTTTAAATGAATTTAAATAAAAGGTATGGACAATAATCAAATACAAAAAATTCGTTTTGCCGTAATTGGCTGTGGACACATCGGCAAACGGCATGCCGAAATGATTAAACGAGATATCGGAGCCGAATTAGTCGCCCTATGCGATATCCGTCCGAAAGAAGAATTAGGGATCGAGGATTATGACGTCCCCTTTTTCGCTTCGCTGAATGAAATGCTCCATTCCGGATTAGAAATCGACGTGATTAATATCTGCACGCCCAACGGTTTGCATGCGGAAATGGCTATTCAGACCATGAAATCGGATCATCATGTGGTTATCGAAAAGCCGATGGCACTAACACTTCAAGATGCCGAGAAAGTAGCCTATACCTCTTTCCGATTCCGGAAGCAAGTATTCTGTGTCATGCAGAATCGTTATTCACCACCCTCTGTTTGGATAAAAGAGATGGTCGATTCCGGCAAATTAGGGAAGATATATATGGTACAGTTGAATTGCTATTGGAATCGCGACGGACGTTATTACAAACCGGGCGGATGGCATGGAGATGCGAAGCTGGACGGCGGGACATTGTTCACGCAGTTTTCCCACTTCATCGACATCATGTATTGGCTTTTCGGCGACATTTGCCATGTCCAAGCTAAATTCGCGGATTTCAATCACCAGTCGTTGACCGATTTCGAGGATTCCGGATTGGTGACATTCGATTTCGTAAACGGAGGAATGGGATGTTTGAACTATTCGACGGCAGTATGGGACAAAAATATGGAGAGCAGCATGCTCATTATTGCCGAGAATGGCAGCATAAAAATCGGCGGGCAGTACATGAACGAGGTCGAGTATTGCCACATAAAGGATTATGTCATGCCGGAACTCCCACCCACGAATCCGGGCAACGATTATGGCCCCTATAAAGGCTCGGCGCAGAATCATAACTTTGTAATCCGAAATGTCGTAGAGGTATTGTCCGGCGAACAGGGCAAACAAATTACTACAAATGCCTTGGAAGGATTGAAAATCGTAGATATTATCCGGAAGATATATGCTTTGAAACAATCCTAATATCCTCAAATCGGACAAAGCGTAGGGAGTTTCCTAAAATTCTTCCCATGGAAATTTCAATTTCATTGGGAGAAACTTTTGTTCCCTGCCGAAGAAATTTCAGGAAACTCCCGTCTTTGTTTTGATTTGCGGGTAATCTTTTGTAAACTTGCACGCTAAAAGAAGAAAAAGAATCAATTATGCAGTTGTCATTAGAAGAAAAAGATACAAATAAGTTCTTAATGATAGGCGACAAAGTGCTTATCAAACCTAAAAATCCGCAGAGTCAGACAAAAACCGGATTATATCTTCCGCCTTCGGTGCAGGAAAAAGACAAAATACAATGTGGCTATGTCGTGAAAGTAGGTCCGGGCTATCCGCTTCCGGCACAAAACGAAGAACGGGAGGTATGGGAAAAGAAAGAGGATGAAGTCCGTTACTTGCCGCTCCAAGCACAAATCGGAGACTTGGCGGTTTATTTACAAAGTGCAGCGTATGAAATCAATTTCAACGAGGAGAAATATTTGATTGTATCCCATGCGGCTATCCTCATGTTGGTTCGCGACGAGGGATTATTTGAATAGAAATCTATAAATTGCGGTTATATGAATAAAATAGTAAGTAAAGAATACTTATCGGAAAAGGTAATCAAGCTGGAAGTCGAGGCTCCACTGATTGCCCGTTCCCGTAAAGCTGGCCATTTCGTGATTGTCCGCGTTGGAGAAAAGGGCGAACGTATGCCTTTGACAATTGCTGAGGCTGACACACGCCGAGGGACTATCACATTAGTGATTCAGGAGGTTGGACTCTCTTCTACTAAATTATGTAATTTAGAGGTGGGCGATGAAGTGACGGATATTGTCGGTCCATTGGGCCAAGCTACTCACATCGAAAACTTCGGAACGGTGGTCTGCGCCGGAGGAGGTGTGGGCGTTGCTCCGATGTTGCCGATTGTCCAAGCCTTAAAAGCGGCAGGCAATCGGGTAATTACGGTCTTGGCCGGGCGTACAAAAGAGTTAGTTATCCTTGAAAAGGAGATGCGCGAGAGTTCGGACGAGGTAATTATCATGACAGACGATGGCTCCTATGGGAGAAAAGGATTGGTTACTGAGGGAATCGAGTATGTTATCCAGCGTGAAAAAGTGGATAAATGCTTTGCCATCGGTCCAGCTATTATGATGAAATTCGTCTGCCTATTAACCAAGAAATATAATATCCCGACAGAAGTGTCTCTAAATACCATAATGGTAGATGGAACCGGCATGTGCGGAGCTTGCCGAATCACTGTTGGCGGAAAAACAAAGTTTGTTTGTGTGGACGGACCGGAATTCGACGGCCATCAGGTGGACTTCGATGAGATGTTGAAACGGATGGGCGCATTCAAAGATATCGAGCGAGAAGAAATCCATAAGTTAGAACATCCGGAAGAAGTGCATTCTATTCTTGCATTGGAGGACCGAAATGCTCCGTGGCGCGAGGAGCTGCGCAAAGCGATGAAGCCCAAAGAACGTACAGCCATACCACGCGTCAAAATGAAAGAATTAGACCCGGAATATCGTTCGCATACCCGGCTGGAAGAGGTCAATCAGGGATTAAGCAGCGAACAGGCAGTTGTTGAAGCAAAGCGTTGTTTGGACTGTGCGAATCCTTCGTGTATGACAGGATGTCCGGTCGGCATCAACATTCCTTCCTTTATTAAGAATATTGAACGGGGAGAATTTCTGGAAGCGGCACGTGTCTTGAAAGAGACCAGTGCTCTGCCGGCGGTTTGCGGCCGGGTTTGTCCGCAAGAAAAGCAATGCGAATCGAAATGTATTCACTTGAAAATGGGACACGAAGCCGTCGCCATTGGTTACTTGGAACGTTTCGCTGCCGATTATGAGCGAGAAAGCGGGCATATCTCTGTCCCGAAAGTTGCGGAAAAGAATGGTATCAAAGTTGCCGTGGTAGGTTCCGGCCCAGCTGGTCTTTCTTTTGCCGGAGATATGGCGAAGAATGGCTATGAAGTGACGGTATTCGAGGCATTACATGAGATAGGCGGTGTCCTGAAATATGGTATTCCGGAATTCCGCCTGCCGAACAAAATCGTCGATGTGGAGATAGAAAATTTGTCGAAACTGGGCGTTAAGTTCGTAAAAGATTGCATTATCGGAAAAACAATCAGTGTAGAAGATTTAAAGAACGATGGCTTCAAAGGAATATTCGTGGCTTCTGGCGCCGGATTGCCGAACTTCATGAACATTCCGGGAGAGAATAGCATCAATATCATGTCTTCCAACGAATATCTGACCCGTGTGAATTTGATGGATGCGGCAAATCCGGAATCGGATACGCCAGTCGCATTCGGAAAACGGGTTGCTGTCATTGGAGGCGGAAATACGGCAATGGATTCCGTGCGTACGGCGAAACGTTTAGGGGCTGAAAAGGCAATGATTATCTATCGCCGCTCGGAAGAAGAAATGCCAGCACGTATCGAAGAGGTAAAACATGCGAAAGAAGAGGGCGTAGAATTCCTTACTTTGCATAATCCGATAGAATATATAGCTGATGAGCAGGGACGTGTCAAACAGGTTGTTCTACAGAAGATGACATTAGGTGAACCAGACGCTTCCGGACGCCGCAGTCCGGTTCCTATTCCGGGAGCTACGGAGACTTTGGATATCGATTTGGCGATTGTGAGCGTGGGCGTTTCGCCGAATCCGATAGTTCCTCACTCTATTAAAGGATTGGAATTAGGACGCAAAGGTACGATTGCCGTAAACGAAGATATGGAATCTTCCATCCCGATGATTTTTGCCGGCGGTGATATTGTGCGCGGAGGAGCAACGGTTATCTTGGCAATGGGCGACGGACGACGTGCCGCAGCCGCAATGCATAAAAAATTAATGCTTCAAAATTGATAATTTTCGCCGCTAAGATAACGATTGTATGAAATCTTATCGTATCTTTGCGGCGGATTTAGGAAAGATGCCGGAGTGGTCGATCGGGCCGCACTCGAAATGCGGTGAACGGGTAACTGTTCCCAGGGTTCGAATCCCTGTCTTTCCGCTGAACTTACTGGACAGAAATGGTCAGTAAACGGACAAAAAGCTACAAATCAATGATTTGTGGCT
>CASEMX010000043.1 GCA_949289155.1 uncultured Parabacteroides sp. | reverse complement strand
CGATACCAGAAGGGGTAACAAGTATCGATAGTTATGCTTTTAGTGGTTGCTCGGCATTGACAGAAATAACTATACCGGGTAGTGTGACGAGTATCGAGATCTATGCTTTTAATGGTTGCACAGCATTAACCAGCATAATCTATAATGGGACAGGGCCACTTACGGTAGATACTGATGCATTCAATGGCATAAGTTCAGAAGCAACCGTAACCGTCCCGGCGGACTATACAGGTGGTTGCTTTGGTTCCTTCTCTGGAGATAAACTCAAAAGAGAGCTGTATGCTATTACGATAAACGCGACAACAAACGGTAGCATCACAGCAACTGTGGATGAAGAAGCAGCGAAATATGCGAAAAAAGATGCAACGGTTACACTGACTGTTACGCCTGGTAATCCGGTAACCGTTACCGGTAATACCTTCACCATGCCGGCAAGTAATGTAACCATATCCGCAACCTTTACAGAGAAATCCGACGAACCGGAACCGGAAGACCCCGAAACCCCAGTCATTCCCGACTATCCCGACTACTATAATATAATGGTAGACGAATGCGAAGGCGTAACGGTCGAGACCAGCAGCACGGTAGTGCGCGAAGGGCAGAGCATGACCTTCACCATCGACATAGCCGAAGGATACACCGACGAGAACATGACCGTAAAAGTAAAGCGCAGCCTGTTCGGATATACCGAGGTGATTGAGCCGAATGACAAGGGCATCTATGAAGTCAAGAATATCTACACCGACATCTACATCACAGTAGCAGGAGTAGAAGAGGAAGAAGAAGAGACCCCGACCGGCATGGAGGAAATGCAAACTGCTAAGGTCTATACAAAAGATGGCAGCATCTATGTGCAGACGCCGAAGCAGGAGCAAGTGCAAATCATCTCCATCAGCGGTGCAGTACTGAAGAACGAAACGCAAATCGGACTGCAACGCTACGACCTGCCGAGAGGTATCTATATAATATGTATAGGCGAGCAGCGGATTAAGGTAAGGAATTAAGCCGGGATTGCCTTTGTGTTTAAAACCGGAAAGTATCACTATCTTTGCAATCGAGTACAAACCATAAAAAAGAATAACTATGAAATTCCCATGGAAAGAGACCCCGATACTGTACGGGGAAGATGCACGCCGCTTCGAGGAAGAAATGAAGCGCGTGGACAACATGAGCAAAGAAGAGCGTCGGGCGAATGCAGAAGCGTTGAGTAAGCGTTATGAGGCTATTTGTAAGAAATGGAATCTTGTCGTTAAAATCTGAGCGCAATGGAACTGATTCAACTGACCTCCGACTATGAAATGAAACCATTCGATTGCGGAGATGCTGCATTGAATGGTTTCTTGTGCAATGATGCCAAGCTGTTTTCTGTAAATCGATTGGCAAAAACCTATTTGTTATGTGAAAATGGCCAAATAGCGGGTTATTTTAGTTTGCTCAACGATAAACTGTCAAGACAAGAAGTAGCAAACAACGACTGGCGTAAAATCAAGAAGTTGTTTCCTCATGCGAAACATTTCAGTAGCTATCCAGCTGTTAAAATTGGACGTTTTGCAGTTTCATTGCCTTATCGCGGTAGAGGATGGGGAAGTGAGCAGATGGATATTGTTAAACAATACTTGAGGCAAGATCCCGGCTATTCCCAGTTCCGTTTCTTGACGGTCGATGCCTATCTGACCGCCGTCCCGTTCTATGAGCGGAATGGATTTAAGAAACTGACTCCGACAAAAGAGCAGGGCGATACGCAAGCGATGTATTTCGATATCCTGTCGGTATTGGAACCGTAATAAACAATGAAATGCAGAGACTCAGTGCTTTTAATTGTTAATTGCGCTGAGTCTTTTTTATTTCAAACAAAGGAGGAAAAAGGATGGGCCTCGGCTGGTGAGCGTCAAGCGAGCGACCGGAACGGAGCGCCCGAGAGCGTCGCCTGTTTGAGCCGAAGGCGAGTTTGCGGCGCGAGCAGCGGAGTGTAGGAAGTGAGTAGCTCAGCAGGCGCAGCCTTGACCTCTTTGCTACTTTCTGGGTCAAGCCAGAAAGTAGGAAGCTAAAAGAACAACGAAACAATATGCTACATCTCCGCAGAAAACTGTAATTTTGCCGCATATAAAACGAAAACGTATGAATCCATTAGACATTATCAAGAAATATTACCGCGAAGGCTCAGACGCCTATCGAATCCTGACTATCCATAGCCGCAGTGTGGCAGACAAAGCATTGGCAATTGCCCGTATGCATCCCGAATTGAACCTCGACCTGCCTTTCATCGAAGAGGCGGCAATGCTGCATGACATTGGCATCTTCAAATGCAATGCGCCGGAAATCGATTGCCATGGCGATGCGCCCTATATCTGCCATGGTTATCTGGGTGCGGAGTTGATGCGTGCCGAAGGATTCCCACGCCATGCGCTGGTGTGCGAACGGCATACCGGGACCGGACTGTCGCTGCAGATGATTGAAGAACAACACCTGCCGGTTCCGCACCGCGACATGCGCCCTGTGTCGTGGGAAGAGCAGATTATCTGTTTTGCCGATAAGTTTTATAGTAAGACCCATCTGGATAGAGAGAAGCAACCGGAGAAGATTCGGAAAAGCCTCTCTAAGTATGGAGCCGCGACACTTTCACAATTTGACGAATGGTATAAACTCTTTTTAGGGTAATAAATGAGCCTGACTTCGTAATTTGTTATACCTTTGCCAGCTGTAACGAATTACGGAGAATTTTGCGTAAATGAAATACAGAGTTCTATTAACCCTTTTGACTTATATCATAGGTAGTTGGGCGTTGGATGCCCAGCGGAAGACGACTCCCCCCATTTACACGTCTGAAACGACCGTTGCCGATTCTGCCCGCGTAGGCGAATTGGTAGCGCAAGATTCTCTTGCCGTAGCAGATACGGCAGCTGTCGATTCGACTTCCCGCACAGGCTTGGACGCTCCTGTTTCCTATCAAGCGACCGATTCAATCGTTATGACAGCCGACAACATGGCCTACCTTTTCGGTGAAGGGGATGTGAAGTACCAACAGATACAACTCCAAGCCGAAGAGATACACATGAGTATGGATAGCAGCATCGTTTATGCTAAGTTCGGATTGGACTCTGTCGGCGAGCCTTTCGGGTATCCTTTGTTCATCGATGCGGGCGACCAATACGAGTCGAAGACCATGCGTTATAACTTCGAGACGAAGAAGGGATTCATCACCGACGTCATCACCCAGCAGGGCGAGGGCTATGTCACGGCTGGAAGGACCAAGAAGACCGAGACCGACGCACTCAACATGGTGGGCGGACGATATACCACCTGCGATGACCACGAGCATCCACACTTCTATATCCAGATGACCAAAGCGAAAGTGCGTCCGAAGAAGAATATCGTTACAGGACCGGTCTATATGGTATTCGAAGATGTCCCGCTCTATCCGTTGGGGTTGCCTTTCTGCTTCTTTCCCTTTTCGAGCACCTACTCGTCAGGTATCATCATGCCTACGTTCGGTGACGAATCGGAGAGAGGCTTCTATCTTCGCGACGGGGGGTACTACTTTGCCATCAATGATTATATCGACCTTGCTTTGACGGGAGAAATCTATACGAAAGGTTCGTGGGGACTCTCGGCGAAGTCCAGTTATAGGAAACGCTACAAATACTCCGGTAATTTCATGGCCTCCTATCTGGTATCGAAGTATGGAGACAAAGGACTTCCGGATTATAGCGTCTCGAAGGACTTCAAGCTGACTTGGACACACACGCAAGATGCCAAGGCGAATCCCTATCTGTCGTTCTCGGCAAGCGTTAATTTCGCGACAAGCAGCTACGACCGGAACCAGTTGTATGGGCTTTATAATCCGGAATCGACCAGCAATACGAAGGGTTCGACGGTGAACATCACCAAGCGTTTCCCGAACAGTCCCTTCACTATCTCCGGAACGATGTCAATCAACCAGACGACCCGCGATTCATCCATCGCCGTGACGCTGCCGGATGTCTCTGTGACCATGAGCCGTATCTATCCGTTCAAACGTAAACGTGCCGTGGGGAAGGAGCGTTGGTATGAAAAGATATCCATGTCATATACCGGCTATTTGAGAAACAGTATCCGTACGAAAGAGAATCTGCTCTTCAAGTCCAATTTGATAAAAGACTGGAACAATGCCATACAGCATCGCATTCCGGTGAGTGCTACGTTTACTTTGTTCAAATACTTGAATATCTCTCCTTCGTTCAACTATACGGAGAACTGGTACACCCATAAAGTAAAACAGGCATACGACCGACGGACCAACCGCTTGGCTCCGGTCGATACGACTTATGGTTTCTATCGTACTTACGAATATGATGCCTCTATCTCGGCTTCTACTACGCTATACGGATTCTTCAAGCCGCTTCCTTTCTTCGGAGGAAAGAAGATTGAGATGATTCGCCACCGTATGGAGCCCTCTATCAGCTTCAGTGCGCGTCCTGATTTCGGGTCATCTAAGTTTGGATTCTATGAGAATTATGTCTATACCAATGCACAGGGAGAGGATGTGGAGATGCTCTATTCTCCTTTCTCAGGACAGATATTTGCTCCGCCATCGGCAGGTAAGTCCGGGTCGGTCTCATTGACCTTGAATAACAATGTCGAGATGAAGGTACGCTCGGACAAGGATTCTACGGGATTCAAGAAGATAAGCTTAATCGATAAACTCTCGTTCTCCCAGTCCTACAACATGGCTGCCGACTCGTTCAAGTGGAGTGACTTGTCAATTAACCTGCGTTTGAAATTCTCGAAGAACTATACCTTGAACCTGAACGGTACGTTCGATAATTACCTGTATGAATATGACGAGAAGACCCATCGGGCGCGCCAAATCGACAAATTGAGATGGAGCAAAGGGATGTTCCCCCGCTTGCGCCAAACCGGAACGAGCTTCTCTTATACCTTTAATAATGATACCTTCAAGAAATGGTTCGGGGGAGATGATTCCTCAAGCGATGACAAGGAGACAGACAATAACAATGCCTCTTTGGAGGATAACCTAAATGGTCCGGAAGAGGGAACAAAGAAGCAGGAGCGTCTGTTGGGCAAGAAGAAGGATGACGGAGAGTATGATTCCGACGGCTATTATGTGACCAAAATTCCATGGAGCCTCTCGTTCAATTACAGTATGAGCTTGTCTTATGGCGATTTCAATCAGAAGAAGAACGAGTATGACTATCGGCTGACCCATGCGTTGAGCTTTAACGGGAACATCCAGCCTACGAAGAACTGGCGTTTCAACTTCAATGCGACCTACGACTTCGATACGAAGAAGATTTCGTACCTGACCTGTAACCTGACGCGCGATATGCACTGTTTCCAGATGACTGCCAGCTTCATTCCGATTGGGCCCTACAAGTCCTATACCTTCTCGGTGGCGGTTAAATCGTCGCTCCTGAAGGACCTGAAATACAACAAGAGCAGCAGTTACCGCGAAGGCCAGCAGTGGTACTAACGAAACACAGTTGTGTTCATGACCGTACACAGTTGTCCCCTTGCCCAAAACACAGTTGTCCTTCTGACCGTACACAGTTGTGTTCAGTCAGAAACACAATTGTGTTTTACCCCTGCACACAGCTGTGTACGTTCGTAAACACAACTGTGTTTTAGCCGAAAGACAACTGTGTTTTGCAGCAAACACAACTGTCTTTTGCCATAAACACAACTGTGTTTTTCCGGACTACCAGTCGATAGGTTCCTGACCCGTAGCTATCAGATAATCGTTTGCCTTGCTAAAGTGCTTATTTCCAAAGAATCCGCGATATGCGGAGAGGGGAGAGGGATGGGCTGACTTCAGCACCAGATTACAGGTTGCATCGATGAATGCGCCCTTTTTCTGAGCATAAGAGCCCCACAAAATATAGACTAAATGGCTCCGCGACTCAGCCAGCCGGTGGATGACGGCATCGGTAAAGGCCTCCCATCCCCGGTTCTGATGCGAACCGGCTTGGTGGGCACGTACCGTCAATGTCGCATTCAAGAGCAACACGCCTTGGTCTGCCCAGCGGTTCAGATTGCCGCTCGTCGGCATAGGCTTGCCTAAGTCCGATTCGATTTCCTTGAAGATATTGACCAGCGAGGGCGGGAAGGGCGTGCCATCCTGTACGGAGAAGCAAAGCCCGTGTGCCTGTCCGGGTTCATGATAGGGGTCTTGTCCCAAGATAACGACCTTCACCTTGTCAAACGGACAATGGGCAAAAGCATTGAATATGTAGGGTCCCGGCGGATACACCGTAGTTGTTTTATACTCTTGGCGTACGAAGTCCGTCAGCTGTTTGAAGTAGTCTTTCTCAAATTCCGGAGCCAACTGCTCCTTCCAACTTTGCTCTATCTTTACATCCATATTAAATGAAGAATTAAGAATGAAGAATTAAGGATGAAAAAATCATCCTCGCAAAGATAAAAAGAAAGAATGAAGAATCCGGTGGTTCCCCCATCAGATTCTTCATTCTTCGTTCTTCATTCTTCATTAAATCAGGTTGATGCCAGCCGCTTTCGCCTCTTTGCGCATGGTTTCCGGCCAGATGCTGGATTGAATCTCGCCAATATGCGCTTTCCGCAGATAGAACATACAGAGGCGGCTCTGTCCGATACCTCCGCCGATACTCTGAGGCAGCTCTCCATTCAGCAAACGTTGGTGGAAGAACAGCTCCTTGCGGTCTTGCGTTCCGGTCAGCTCCAGCTGGCGCAACAATGCCTCTTTATTCACGCGGATACCCATCGACGAGAGTTCCAACGCACGGTCAAGCAAAGCATCCCATACCAGCAGGTCACCATTCAGTCCCACGTGCCCGTCCGGTGTCGGAGTGGACCAGTCGTCATAGTCCGGAGCCCGTCCGTCGTGCCGTTTCCCGTCACTCAGTTTCGCACCGATACCGATGATGAATACGGCTCCATATTTCTTTGTGATGGCATCTTCGCGCTCTTTCGGAGTCAAACCCGGATACATTTGCAGCAACTCTTCCGAGTAGATGAAGTGGATATTCTGCGGTAATATAGGTTTGATTTCAGGGAACATCTCATATACCAGATACTCTGTCCGCACCATAGCGGCATAGATTCGCTCGACAATTTCCTTCAGGAAGTCGATGTTCCGCTCCTCCGGTTTCATGACACGCTCCCAGTCCCATTGGTCGACATACAGTGAATGGA
The DNA here is from genome assembly GCA_949289155.1 of uncultured Parabacteroides sp. Lineage (GTDB taxonomy): Bacteria > Bacteroidota > Bacteroidia > Bacteroidales > Tannerellaceae > Parabacteroides. The sequence continues at coordinate 11,022 of CASEMX010000043.1, read as the reverse complement.
GGTTGCCCAGTTCCTCGTCCGAACGGATAGCGTTCATATCGGTATAGATGCCGTATCCCTCTTCGATATGGTAATCCGCCAGTGTGAGGCGTTTCCACTTAGCCAGCGAATGCACGATTTCCGCTTTTGCATCTCCGAGGTCCTTGATAGGAAACGTCACAGCCCGTTCCACACCATTCAAGTCATCGTTAATACCCATCCCCTTCAATACGAACAACGGAGCTGTCACGCGGCGCAGTCTCAGTTCAGAAGAGAGGTTCTGCTGGAAGAAATCTTTAATCACTTTGATGCCTAATTCCGTCTGCGGCAAGTTCAATATTGCCTTGTACCCAGCGGGTTTTATCAAGTAACTCATATAACTGTTTGTTTTTATATATTTCTTATGTCTTGTTAAATGCACGGCAAAGATAACTATTGCTATGAAATTATCAATACATTTTCCTGTTTTTATTGCAAAATGATATTTTTATCCCATTATGCCGGTAAAAAGCTTTTTTCAAGAAATAATCCCTCTGGAATTTGGTTCATAAATATATTATGCCTACTTTTGCGCTGTCAAAATAAGAGGTTCGGTAGCTTAGCTGAATAGAGCGTCAGATTCCGGTTCTGAAGGTCGTGGGTTTGAATCCCACCCGAATCACCAAATTCGATTATATTCGTATATAAAATTTAAAGTTTATACTCAGGGTGCGCTGGCGTAGTGATACGTTCAGCGTTTTTTGTGTGTTTCTGCGTGGGAATTATTCTATAAGTAGAATGTCGCTGGATTTTAACAGAATAAATTAGGTATTCCGGTTTTTAATGCTAACCTTTGCGGCATTCATCAATATCATTTTATAAGAGAGGAGATAAGATATGAAGAAAATGTACAAAATTGCAGGTATGCTATGCGGATTGACTTGTGGCATAATGACCTTGCAGGCGCAATCGGGACTGAACCAATTCCCGTTGCCGGGCAGTGAACCGGGCAAACAACTCGACAGTTTAGTTTATACCTATCCGGACAATATTTATCCCGCCAACAAATATGACTATACTTATGACAAGACGGGACAAGTCTTGCGCGAGACGTTTTATAGCCAGAACCGGAACGCTTGGCTGGCGGAGACCTATACGGACTATCAATATGATGCGGCAGGCAACCGTACGGCGATGCGGCAAAGCGACCGTGAAGGGAAACCAATATCCGATACGCAATATACTTACGATGCAGCAGGGCACCGTATCCATAAAAGCCGGGTAAGTTACTTCGCCGGTGTGCCTCATAGTAAGACGATAAGTGAATATAATGCCGCCGGGCAGGAGACCCTGCGCGAACTTCATGAGGCAAATGATAACGGGGAACTCATCCCGCTTTATCGTTATCTGTATCGCTATGATAAGAATGGGGTATGTACCGATAATGAGACATGGGACTGGGATGGCTCGCAATGGCAACTGCAATCGGCACGCCACTTCAATATCGATGCTGATGGACGTATCCACTGCCTCAGTGAGCAGAACCGGGTAAACAACCGAATAGAAATCTCAATAGACACGGCTACATACGATGCTGAAGGCCGGCAGGTACGTTTGGAGAATATCGTGGATAATGCCTCTTTCTATAAGCACTTTATTGAGACGTGGAGCTATGAAGCTGACGGGACCGGGCGGCATGACGAGCTGGATAGTATTCGCTACAAGACAGAAAATAACCGGTTGGAGGTTACTGCCTTCAGTACTGACTGTACTTACGATGCCAAGGGGCAGCTGCTCTCCAAATCGCGGTATGTCGTTGACTCCAGTAGCGAGGCACGCACCGATTCTATCAATCACTACGAGTATGCCTACGATGCCAACGGAAAGGTAATCAAAGAGCTCTATATCGATTATGAGGACAGCGACCCTCAACCCACCAAAGATACGCTCACTTGGGGGGACAATGGCATTAGCTATGAAAAGCATACCTATTATTGGGATGAGGATACCGAAGGCTGGACGCTCCATTCCGGTGAAAAGTATGACTATACGGCGATTGACTCTGCCAACTATTCCTATATCCAGTATTATCTCAATATGGAAACCCAAGAGTGGGAGAGTAGTTTCGGGTACAAACAAACTCGAAAAGGGGACGCAAATAACTTCGAGCGATATGCCTACAAATGGGACAATGAGGCGGAGGACTGGAGCTTCGACAGCGGTACGAAGTACTGCAACGAAGCAGATGACGAAGGGAATGTTCTTTCTTATTATGCCAATTGGGACCCTGAAACGGAGAATTGGGTAGCCAGCCACGGCGATAAGCGGGAGGTAAGCGGCACGAATCCGAAGATATATAAGGAATATATCTGTACAGGCACATTGGAGGATTGGGCGCTGAACCGCACCGTCACGGCTTACTTCTCCGAGGCTTCACTGTCTGCCAACGAGTCTATCGCGGCTCAAGCGACGATGAAGGTATATGGCGGAAACGGTACGCTGCGCATCGAAAGCGCTCAGGCGGGTACGCTCGCTGTTTATACGGCTGCCGGTTGCTGTGTCTATGTTGCCCCGACCGATGGGACTGCCCAAATCAGTAACCTTGCCAGCGGAATTTACATCGTACGGCTCCAAACTGCTACCGGGGCAGAGACCATCAAGGTAAATGTGGATTAATCATAGGTAAACTGTTGCTATAAATCGGGCCGGCACTCTCTCTAATTACACCGGAGAGTTGCCGGCTTTTATTGTTTATCGTCCTCAATAAGAACCGTTGGGATAAATTAGCATACCATCGGTGTATAATTTAGGATTATTAGAAAAACGCTTGGATATTTAAATTGGATTAACGATATTTGCGAATATTGTAACACTTTAAAATTAAGTCGATATGAAAAACATTTACCTACTTGCACTTGTGGCTTGCGGCCTCAGTCTGCAGCCTGTCATCGCGCAGAACATTGACAAAGACCCTGCGCTTCGGAACATTCCGGCATCCATTGCCGAGAAAATCAAAGCTCAAAGAGTACAGAAACAACTGCCCGCCATGCCTGCTCCTAAGGCCATCGAGCAGAAAAGCCGCATCGGAAGTCCCAGCCATGCGTCTCAATTGCGTGCCGCGACAACCGAAATGCGGTTGGATAGTGCGATTACGGTTTATGCCGACAATGCATTCCTTGCAACAAAGGTTGTTTACAGTTATAACGAAGCCGGAGAAACTATAAAAACGACAACCTATACTGATGAGCAAGGTATATGGGCTGAATCCGGATATGCAGAATATACTTACAATGATGCCGGAGATTACCTGAGTGAGAGAAGATACTCCAGCACGGGGGAATTAGTGAGTGAATGGTTATGTTCTTATTATGCATCCGGAGTACTGAAGGAAGATGTGAGAAATGGTTACTCCGGAGGCAAAATCAATCAGAAGACTATCTATACTTATAATGAGTCCGGACAGCGGACGTGCGATGAATATTACCTCACGAATAGCGATGGGGAATTATATATTTACGACAAGTATGTATATGATTATGACGAAGCCGGAAGGCAAACCCTGTATGAAGCATGGAAGAACAACGGTTCGGAACTGCAACTGCGGGCAGAGCAATATACGCAATATGATTCCGAAGGACGTATGATTTATTGGGAAGATAGAATTTTCTACGATGGGAGGCCGCAGATACTCATCAATAAATGTGCCTATGACTCAAAAGGCCGGCGGACATTGTATGATTATATTTCTAATACCGATGACCTTTATTGGCATACCATTGAAACATGGGATTATACCTCTGACGGAAGCGCTATTTACGAAATAACGGACTCTACTCACTACAAAACAGACAATAACGATTGGTGGATTTCTGCTTATAGTTCAGATTGTACTTATAACACCTATGGAGACCTGTTGCATGAAATGAGATATGCAGTTGATTGGGATACCGGAGAACGTACAGTAAAGGATACCGAATATCTGTATGAATATAACGAACAAAGACTAATCACCCGGGCTGAGCAGCGTATGTATTCCGGGGATGAAATCTATTATTTGCGTAAAGATGAAACGAAATATTTGGGAGATGCAAATAATTATGAAATGCTCCGTTATGAACAGTATGCCAATGCTGAAGATTGGACTTGTATTGGCGGCACGAAGTATGAACAACAAATCGACGAGAAGAATTATTGGTTTATCGAATACAACTGGGATGTAGAGTCTGAAAGTTGGATTGACAATCGTGGCTACAAAGAGACCTATTCCGGATATGACGAAAATTATGAGGTTCGTTATTATAACTGGGATTATGAAACAGATGATTGGGTACTGACCTCTGGAGATAAATATATCAACGAGACATACGATGATGGAAGTTCGCTCTATTACGTGGGACGCATAGACCCGAATACCGGCAACTGGATTACAAACTTCGGAACTAAGACGGAAATAAGCGGTACGAATCCGGAAATCTATGAGGAATACACTTGTGTCGGCACAGTGGACGATTGGGAACTGGAGCGGACTGTATATTCATACTTCTCCGAGGCTCCGCTCTCTGCCAACGAGTCTATTGCGGCTCAAACAACGATGAAGGTATATGGCGGAAACGGTACGCTGCGCATCGAAAGCGCTCAGGCGGGTACGCTCTCTGTTTATACGGCTGCCGGTCGCTGTGTCTATGTCGCCCCGACCGACGGGACTGCCCAAATCAGTAACCTTGCCGGCGGAATTTACATCGTACGGCTCCAAACTGCTACCGGCACGGAGACTCTCAAGGTTAGCGTGAAGTAAAAGAGGTTTTTCACCCCAACTGGAGCTTCTGAAAGCATGAAAACGAACATTTTCGAGGCATCAGAACCGTTGAGAAGCATGAAAATGAACATTTTCAAGGCATCAGAACCGTTGAAAGGCGTGAAAATGAACATTTTCAAGGCATCAGAACTGTTGAGAGGCATGAAAATGAACATTTTCAAGGCATCAGAACCGTTGAGCGGTATGAAAATGAACATTTTGAAGGCATCAGAACCGTTGAAAGGCATGAAAATGAACATTTTGAAGGCATCAGAACTGTTGAGAGGCTAGAAAAAGGGGTTTTTGACTTTATCAAACGGAATAATAGGGGAGCAGAGGGTGTTTTGCTCCCCTGTTTTTGTTTGAATTTGTCTGCAAATGGATATATTTTATATGGGATATAAATAAAAGTTTTCCGAAACATATATTCAGATAATTGTATATTAGAGAATTGACAAATTTTAATAGGCAAAAAGTTTCCCAAAAAGGAAAAGCTATATGTTTTCAGTCTATCTTTGCGCTGTAATTTTAAAAGAATAAAAGCACATAAGATATGATACAGACAGTAGTCAAAAGAGACGGCCGAATCGTAGGATTCAACGAGGAAAAAATAGCGACAGCCATCCGGAAAGCCATGTTGCACACCCAGATTGGCGAGGATATGCAGTTGATACGCCAGATTACGGACCGCATCGCCTTCAAAGGGCATAGCCAGATGACCGTAGAGGACATTCAGGATGCCGTGGAGATGGAGCTGATGAAGAGCAGCCGCAAGGATGTGGCGCAGAAATACATCGCCTACCGCAATCAGCGGAGCATCGCCCGCAAAGCGAAGACCCGCGATATGTTTCTCGAAATCATCAATATCAAGTCTAACGACGTGACGCGGGAAAATGCGAATATGAACGCTGATACGCCGGCAGGCATGATGATGAAGTTTGCCAGCGAAACGACTAAGCCGTTTGTCGATGATTACCTGCTGAGCGAAACCGTGCGCCAAGCAGTTGAAAACAACTACCTGCATATCCACGACAAGGATTATTACCCGACGAAGAGCCTGACCTGTGTGCAGCATCCGTTGGATAAGATTCTGCAACACGGATTCAGTGCAGGGCATGGCGAATCGCGCCCGGCGAAACGCATCGAGACCGCCAGCATATTGGGCTGCATCTCTTTGGAAACGGCTCAGAACGAGATGCACGGCGGGCAGGCGATACCGGCATTCGATTTCTATCTGGCTCCTTACGTGCGTGAGAGCTTTATCGAAGAAATCAAGACGCTGGAGCAATTGAACGGCGCTGATTATACGCATCTGTACCATACGGCTATTGAAGATTATATTGAAAAACCGCTTGATGCGTTGACGGGCGAGGCGCGACTGGTCCAACATGCCATCAACCGCACCGTGAGTCGCGTGCACCAATCGATGGAAGCCTTTATCCATAATATGAATACCATCCACTCGCGCGGAGGGAATCAGGTGGTGTTCAGCTCCATCAATTACGGTACGGATACCTCTGCCGAAGGGCGGTGCATCATCCGCGAGCTCTTGAAAAGTACGTACCGCGGCGTAGGGAATGGCGAGACGGCTATCTTCCCGATTCAAATCTGGAAAAAGAAACGGGGCGTGAGTTACCTGCCGACCGACCGCAACTATGACCTGTACCAACTGGCGTGCAAAGTAACGGCACGGCGCTTCTTCCCCAATTTCCTGAACTTGGACGCGACCTTCAATCAGAGCAGCGAGTGGCGTGCCGACGACCCGAAACGTTATCTGCATGAAGTCGCTACGATGGGCTGCCGTACGCGGGTCTTTGAAAACCGCTTCGGACCGGTAACGTCGGTCGGCCGAGGGAATCTTTCCTTCTCTACTATCAACATTGTGCGCTTGGCTATCGAATGCCGGGAGGTAAAGAAGCCGGAGGAGCGTATCGCCCTGTTCTTTTCTAAATTGGACCACATGTTAGAGGTTACGGCACAACAGCTGCACGAACGTTTCGAGTTCCAGAAGACGGCATTCGCTAAGCAGTTTCCGCTCCTGATGTCATCGCTCTGGTTGGGATGCGAAAAGCTCAAGCCGACAGACACTATTGCCGCAGTGATTAATCAAGGTACGTTGGGTATCGGTTTTATCGGCTTGGCGGAATGTCTTGTTGCGTTGATAGGCAAGCATCATGGCGAGGATGCGGAAGCGCAAGAGTTAGGGCTGAAGATTGTGACTTATATGCGTGACCGGGCGAATGCCTATTCCGAACAGTATCATCATAATTACAGTATATTGGCTACGCCGGCAGAAGGATTGGCGGGCAAGTTCACAAAGCGCGACCGCAAGGATTTCGGGGTATTGAAAGGAATAACCGACCGCGATTATTATACCAATTCGAATCACGTGCCGGTCTATTATAAATGCAGTGCGCGGCATAAAGCCATCGTCGAAGCGCCTTATCATGATTTGACGCGCGGCGGACATATCTTCTATGTGGAAATGGACGGCGATGCTACCCATAATCCGGAAGTCATCATGCAGGTCGTTGATATGATGGATAAATACAATATCGGCTATGGCTCGGTCAACCATAATCGGAACCGCTGCTTGGATTGCGGTTATGAAAATGCCGACACGGAACTGGAGGTATGCCCTAAATGCGGAAGCAGCCGTATCGATAAGTTGCAACGCATCACCGGCTATCTGGTAGGGACGACCGACCGTTGGAATCAGGCGAAGTTGGCGGAGCTGCATGACCGGGTAACGCACGAATGAGGATAGGACGATGGAACTATCGATATTGAATATTGTAGAAGATACGACGGTGGATGGCCCCGGCTTCCGTACGGCAATTTATTGCGCAGGTTGTCCGAATGCCTGTCCGGGTTGCCATAATCCGGAATCGTGGAAGATAGAGAACGGGCGCAGGATGCCGGTCGGTGAAATCCTGCAGCGCGTATTGTCGGACGAGTTTGCTCATGTGACCTTTACCGGCGGCGACCCGATGTTTCAAGCGGAGGGATTTGCTGAATTGGCAAAGGCGATTAAATCGCAGAGCCGGAAGAATATCTGGTGCTATACGGGCTATCGCTTTGAAGATTTGCTCCGGCATCCGAAACAGGCCGAACTATTGCGGTATATCGATGTGCTGGTCGATGGCCGCTTTATCGAAGCGTTGAAGGACCCGGATTTATTATTCCGCGGCAGTTCGAACCAGCGGCTTATCGACGTACCCCGCTCATTGGCTGCAGGAACGACAGTGTTATTCCATTATGACCCTTTCCCGGTGATGGAGCCTCTTACCGGAAACGGCTTTCCAACTCTTCATCGGTCAGCAGGGTAAGGATTTTCTTCCCGTCAGGCGTTAAGTTGATGTTCGGGCAGGTAAACAGCGAGGCGAGCAGATGGTCCATCTCCTCCGGCGAGAGCGGTTTGCCTGCCGGAATCGCTTGTGCCGACGCCAACTCAAAGGCAATCATGTCGGTGATGTCCGTATGCGCTTTGCAGCCCGTGTCGATGGCTTTGTTGAGGATGTCCTTCAGCAAATCGACGCAATCCACCCCTTCCATTTGGGCGGGAATGCCATTGATAGAGTAGCTTCCGCCTCCCAAGTTGCTTAATTCGAAACCGGAGTAGGAGAGTTCCTCCATCAGTTCGGGCAGTATCGCCTCTTCCGCCGGAGTCAATTCCATCATGGCCGGGAAGAGCATCTGCTGGGTGGCTCCTTTCTGTTGGCTGATGGTTTTCTGATATTTGTCGAAGAGCACGCGGATATGGGCGCGGTGCTGGTCGATAATGGCCATCCCCGATTTGAGTGTCGTGACCAGATAGCGGTTCTTGTATTGGAAACAGGATGAGGCAGCGACAGCCGGACTGTTGTCGGTGAATAGCTTGTCCTCCTTTTCCGGTTGCGTATGGGATAGGATTTCCTCAAAGTCGGCTGCCGGTTCGCTGCGTTTCTCGATAACTCCCTCTTCCGGCAATACCGACGTGCGGTCGGTTTCGAAATTCTTGTAGAGTTCTTCCCAGTCGAATGCCGGCCGCGACAGATTCTCCTTTGCCGGTTCGGTGCGGAACGGATTATAGTTCGTGTCGATATGAATCTTGGGTATTTCGCCGTTCCACGGATGGGCGTTCGGATTATACACCGGGATATCGATGGTATCCGGCGCTTCGAAGTCGAGCATAGGAATGGCACTCGATTTCGCCAACGTCTCCCGTGTGGCGGCGAGCAGAATCTGCCAGATGGCCTGTTCGTTCTCGAATTTGATTTCCGTCTTGGTCGGATGGATATTGACATCGATGGTCGCCGGGTCAACGTTGAAGTAGATGAAATAGTTGGGCAGTTCGCCCGGCGGAATCAGTTGGTCGTAGGCCTGCATCACCGCTTTGTGGAAGTAGGGATGCTTCATGAACCGCCCGTTGACGAAGAAGTACTGCAATGCGCCGCGTTTCTTGGTGGCGTCCGCTCTGCCTATATAGCCGGTGACCGAGACCAGCGAGCTTTTCGCCTCGACCGAGAGCAGTTGCTGGCTCACTTTCTTTCCATAGACATTGGCGATGCGCTGCCGCAGTCCGGTTTCGGGCAGGTTCAGTATCTCCGTTTCATTGTGATAGAGCGAGATGGCGACCGACGGATTCACCAACGCTATCCGTTCGAATTCGTAGAGGATATTCCGGAACTCCGTCTCGTTCGACTTCAGGAACTTGCGCCGCGCCGGTACGTTATAGAACAGGTTCTTCACCGCGAAGTTACTCCCCTCCGCACACGAGTCTGCCTCGATGGATTGCAGTTGCGAGCCGGCTATCTCTAATCGCGTGCCGACCTCCGCCCCTTTGAGGCGCGTGCGCAGTTCGACGTGGGCCACCGCCGCAATCGAAGCCAGCGCCTCGCCGCGGAACCCCATCGTATGCAACGCGAACAGGTCGTCCGCTTGCGTAATCTTGGAGGTCGCGTGCCGCTCGAACGACATGCGCGCGTCGGTCTCCGACATCCCTTTGCCATCGTCGATGACCTGCACCAGCGTCTTGCCGGCATCTTTGATATTGATTTGGATATGCGTGGCGCCCGCGTCAATCGAATTCTCGACCAACTCCTTCACCACCGAGGCGGGGCGCTGGATGACCTCGCCAGCCGCAATCTGGTTGGCTATGCTGTCCGGGAGTAAATGGATGATGTCGCTCATGACCAGAACAAATACCAGAATATCAATCCCAACAGAACCAACGCAATAATCAGGCGCGAAGATTTATACTTGCGGCTCCGCGCGTCTTCGCCCTTCTCCACGCTCCGCTTCAGGTGCTTCGTTCCTTCGATAAACGTCCCTTTGATATGCGGCTTGAACTCCTCGTCCGGTTCCTCCAGTCCCATTTCGATACGGATTTTGCGTTGCCGCTCCTCCAATTCCTCCTTGTGCGGGTCCCAATAAATCGGTTTATGTTCAAACTGGCGCGGTTTGCGCATATTGTAAAACGAGAAAAATCCCATAGCTTTTTATATTATCTGTTACTGGTGAGCAAAGATACAACGAAAGCGGAGAATCGATTAATAATTAACAATTAAAAATTGAAAACGGCTCCGTTCACGAAAAAAGACGGCGGCGAAGCCGTCGAACGATGCGTAACTGCGGGTGAGCAGCGCGAACCTGCGTCATCACGTCATTCTGAGCGCAGTTCCGGAGGAACGGAGTCGAAGAATCTCCTACAGACAAAGAGTATTATATAGATGATAGGAGATCCTTCGACTCCACACCTGCGGTGTTCCGCTCAGGATGACGTGGAAAACATCTCTTCCCGCAGGCTCGGCTCTGCCGCCCTGCTTGAATATGATTTCTGTATTAATCGGAAAAATTCTACACGAAATCCCTTGTCACTTGATTTAAATCATTAAATTTGTGGTCGGCAGAGGGTTTGGAAAACCTCCCGCTCGCCAACGAGAAACTTTCCAAGGGTTTGGAAAACCTCTCGTTCGCCAACGAGAGCATTTCCGGGGGTCCGGAAACCTTCTCGTTCGCCAACGAGAGCATTTCCGGGGGTCCGGAAACCTTCTCGTTCGCCAACGAGAGCATTTCCGGGGGTCCGGAAACCTTCTCGTTCACCAACGAGAGCACTTCCGGGGGTCCGGAAATCTTCTCGCTCGCCAACGAGAGCTCTTCCGGAGGGGCGGAACAAACAAATAGGTATAACTAAAAATTGAATATATGGACGAAATCATTTATGACTTTTCAAAGTACAATGCAACCAACGCGTTGCACGCACAGTTTGCAACCGATTCATTAGCCGC
>CASEMX010000042.1 GCA_949289155.1 uncultured Parabacteroides sp. | reverse complement strand
GAAGAATGAGAGGAGGGAACCTCGATGCCGAAGGCGAGAGAAAGATTACCCCTCAGCCCTCCGGGCAGCTCCCCTAAGAGGCAGGGGAGCTATTAGATTTGGCCTCGGCTGGTGAGCGTAAAGCGAGCGACCGGAATGGAGCGACCGAGAGCGTTGCCTGTTTGAGCGAAGCGAGTTTGCAACGCGAACAGCGGAATGAAGGGAGAGAGTAGCGAAGCAGGCGCAGCCTTGATTTTTTGGTTCTTTTGCATCAAGGCAAAAGAACAACACTATCTGGGGAAAGCAAGAAAGTAGGGAGCAAGTAGAGGATGATAAAAAACAAATCAGCCACTTGCTTAATTGCAAATGGCTGATTTATGTCGGGATGACTGGATTCGAACCAGCGACCACACGCCCCCCAGACGCGTACTCTAACCGGGCTGAGCTACATCCCGAATCTTTATTTCGGCTGCAAAAGTAAATGTTTGTGCGGAAACTCGCAAGTTTTTTCCCGATTTTCTGAAATCTTCCAGAATTTGCCGGCACAAACCATCACTTTACAGGTCATAATTCTGGAAAAGGAAATCGTTGTAGGGGAAACGGGTAATGTGAATCTGTTTCACCCGCTCATACAACAAGGCTTTCAGTTCCTCAATATTCGTCCGCTCTTTGGCAGAGATGAAAATGCAATCCGGCATCTTCGCCATCCACGTACGTTTCAGTTCCTCCAAATCGATATTTTCCCGCGAACGCGGTGTCAAATCGTCCGCCTCTTTCGGGACAAAGGTAAAGGCATCCACTTTGTTGAATACCATAATCATCGGCTTTTCCTGATCGTCGATTTCCGCCAATGTCTTATTGACCACTTCGATTTGCTCCTCAAACGAAGGGTGAGAAATATCGACCACATGCACCAACAGGTCCGCCTCGCGCACCTCATCCAACGTGGATTTAAACGATTCGACCAGCTCTGTCGGCAACTTGCGGATAAATCCGACCGTATCGGAAAGCAAGAAAGGCAGATTCTCGATAATCACCTTCCGGACAGTAGTATCCAATGTGGCAAACAACTTGTTTTCAGCAAAGACATCGCTCTTACTGAGCAAATTCATCAAGGTCGATTTCCCGACATTCGTATAACCGACCAAGGCGACACGTACCATTTTCCCACGATTCTTGCGCTGGACGCTCTTCTGCTTGTCGATATCCTCCAATTCCCGTTTGAGCCGGGATATTTTATCCATAATCAATCGGCGGTCGGTCTCCAACTGCGTCTCACCCGGTCCACGCATTCCCACGCCACCTCGCTGACGCTCCAAGTGCGTCCACAAGCGCGTCAATCTGGGCAACATATATTTATATTGCGCCAGCTCAACCTGCGTTTTCGCATGCGCTGTCTGTGCCCGACGGGCAAAAATATCCAGAATCAAGTTGGTCCGGTCCAATATCTTTACCTGCAGTTCTTTTTCAATATTCCGCAATTGCTTCGCCGAAAGTTCATCATCGAAGATAACGATACCGATTTCATTCTCTACGACAAACTCCTTTATCTCTTGCAACTTTCCGGTTCCCACAAACGTCACAGAATTCGGTCCATCCATCTTCTGTGTAAAACATTTAACGGTTTCAACGCCTGCGGTATCGGCCAAAAAAGCCAATTCGTCAAGATATTCTTTGACTTTCTGTTCATTCTGTTGCGGAGTAATCAGACCTACTAAAACAGCTTTCTCCGACTGTGCTTCACTTATGATAAATTCTTTCATGCCGCAAAGATAATCATTTCAATTATTTTTTATATCTTTACCGCCAAATTATAAACATAATCCAAAAATCAGAGACTATGGAAAGAAAAAAGCTTTTACCCATCGTTTTAGTAGCCATCAGTTGCTCAATCACTCAGAGTTTTGCACAATCCAAATGGACGCATCCCGGAAGTTGGGACAGTTTAGTTTTAGGAACAGACAATCCGGTAGTTAAAGACACTATCTCTGTTCAGGATTTCGAGGATTTAACCTATCAAACAGGTTATACCGTAGAGGGGAAACATGATTATTTCTATCCAAAAGAAGAGGGTATAGAAAAAGCCTCCGACGGGAAAGCCATCCGGTTATATCCCGGAAGCCAATTGAAACTGGGCACTTTCTTTTTTGAAAGCTATAGCGGTGTCCTGCTAAATATTCCGTATGCCATCCAGCATGCAAACAAAGGGGAAAACATCGTATTCTCCTGCCACAGGCAGAATCCGGAAGAAAATATTGTTGACGACATCCCATGGAAGATTCCGGAAAATGACTATTCCTGCGGTTTTGCAGCATCCCAAACAATAGATGGGGAAGATTGCTATAGTTATTGGTCTGTTTCCGGTGACCCCCTTAACCTGACCATCCAAATTACAGAAAGTTCTACGCCTTCTGATGGCGGCTATTACTGTATCGACCGAATTTACATTTCCGGGAGAAATCGAGAGAATTCTCTTTTTCATAGTCCGGGTAACTGGCATCAGGCGGAATTATGGTCACACCATTATCCTACGCACAACAGGAATGCATTAATCCGAGGAGAGGTAACGGTCGATGCTCCGGCAGTTTGCAAAGAGATGGTCATCTGTAATGCGAATATCCAATTATTAGAAGGAGGAAGTCTGCAAACCGAGAAGATAACCACCCTCCTTCCTTTTCCTGAAAAAGGGAAATGGTACTTCGTCTCTTTCCCCTTCGATGTGTATCCGGAACATATCGATTCGAGGTTCGATTTAGGAGATGAAACCACCCAGACGTTGGAAAAAACAAACAATGTCTTTTATGTACAAGTCTATGATGGCATACGCCGTTCGGAACAAAACGTAGCATCCGGGAATTGGCAAGTCATCCCTGAAGATGCGATGCAGGATGATGCTCCACTCTTCCGCAAAGGGCAAGGCTATTTGGTGGCATTAGATAAAACTGCCGGAACCGATACCCTTTGTTTTACCTCCGCAAGCAATGAGAAACTCACGTTCACGCCGACTATGGAAATTGCTATCGAAGCCGACCAATCGCAACAAGGAGATTCAGAACATAATGGCTGGTTCCTTTGCGGGAATCCCTTCCCCTCTTCCATTTCTATTCAAGACATTCAGTCCAATCCGGACTTAGATGGTTATATTTATTGCTATGAATCCGGAGAATATAAAGCTTATCCTATCGGAGATAGCGAGCATGTACTGGCTCCTTTTGCTGCTTTCTTTGTCAAAGCCAAACGAAATACCCAATTACGCATTTCAAAGTCCAGCATAAACAAGGCCTCTTCATTCCGCTCGGCATTGCAGCTGTATTCCGGCGAACATTCTGACCCTACGATTACGGCAAACGAAAGCCCTGTTCCAACGATTAACTACAAACTACAAGGGGAAAATATATTTCTCTATAATTTACCGGGAACAGGTTGCCTAACGATTTTCGATATACAAGGCAAACAGCTGCACTCAGCCAAACTGCCTGCGGGAGACAGCCAATATTCCCTGCCAAATGCCTCCGGTATCTATCTGATTCGATTGAACGTAGGAGAATGGCTAGAGACAATAAAATACAGGGAATAATACGAATGAATCTATCCCTCCTTTTTGCTGCACAGAGGACAAACCTCAAGAAAATTTTACAGCAAAAAAGAGGGATAGGCCATCCGTTCTTCAAAAAAGAGGGTAAAAAATCGCTTAGAATACTTCTTTCCAACCATCATAGCCATCCTGCAGATTATAAACCATAAAGCCATGCTCCAATAATAGCTTTGCAGCCTGACGGCTCCGGACACCGCCCTTACAATAAACGGCAACCGGGCGCTGTTTATCCAAAAGTGAATCGGCAATATGAATAAACGTGGATTTTTTAACGTCAATATTAATAGCATTGGCGATATGCCCTGCCTGATATTCTTCGGCAGTTCTGACGTCCACTAATTGTGCATTCGGATAACTGTCCCAGCAATGATTAAAAGCCTCTGGTGTAAAGGTGGTGAAATTAGGATTGCGATCCAATAACAATAACGAATCCGGAATAATGACTTTACCGGACTGAGCTTGTGCTCCGAAGCAAACGAAAAGCAAGAAAAACAAAAGTCTCATCGGGATGATTGCTTTAATTGTTTGAAGGCTTCGGTCGCCATATATTTCCAAAGTTGGGCGGCATGGAGAGACTGCTTGATTTGGTCGGTTTGCAACAATTCCAATACCTCTTCATAAGTAAGTAAATGGACAGAAAGATCTTCCGAGGCTTCCGGATGCGGGGCTGACACCGGTTCAACATCTGTTGCCAAAAACATATAAGTGTGATTCGTCATTGTACTGGGATTGGCACAAAGTACTATATCCTGTTTCCAATTCCCGTTTCCATATCCCGTTTCTTCTAACAATTCCCGTTTTGCTGCGTCCAATGGAGAAGCATCTTCCGGATCACAAACGCCGGCACAAAGTTCGTAGCGCACTTCTTGAAGTCCATGCCGATACTGACGAATCATAATAAACTTATGGTCCTTCGTAATCGCTAAAGTATTCACCCATTCTGGATATTCCAAAATATAATAGCTCGGAATAATATTTCCGTTCGGTAATTGAACCGTGTCCTTTCGTGCAGTTAACCATGTATCCCGATAAAGATACTCCGATTTCAGCACTTTCCACATTCGTTTTTCCTCTTTCACATCTGTTTCCATACCTATAAGTTTTATCTTCCCAAATATATCCCTTATTTTCAAAAAAATGTCGGTTATCTCCGAAAAAATAACCGACATCTCCTCAAACATATCCTATATAATTTTATCCTTACTTAATCTCTTCAATATTTCCCTTGCCTAAGATGCGCTGTTGTACGGCAGTAGGTCCTTTATAACGGATTGTCCCTTTCCCCACCAACGTAGCATCCAAATTATTCGTCGGATGGACTTCGCTCATTCCGCTTCCTACCATCTTACATTTCACTTCCGAAATTGCTACGCCCAACGCATGGATGTCACCACTGCTGGCAGTCGAAAAATTTCCCTCATTGGCTTTTCCGGATTTCAGACGAATCGAACCGGAACCATTCATCACACAGGTCAACTTATCCACAGATAACTCATCGACAACCATATTTGCACTCCCGTCAACTTCCAGTTTTAATGCGCCAACATGAATCGGTTGCAGAAATTGTACCAGACTATTATCATTTGCCTTTATTTCCAGTTCGTCACCCTCCAATGGGTCATTCATTACAAAGTTCGCATTGCCGGAAACACGCACTTTTTTCAACCATTTAGAATTGGTCTTGACAACAAATTTCGTCACTTTTTCTACATTGACCTTCTTCGCGAATCCAAGCGTCAATACGCGGTTATGAACGTCGATATCGATGTATTGGTGCAAGTTCTCATCTAACGTTATCTCCAATTGATTTGCCCCTTCCGACTGTTCATAATTAAAATCCATCAAACCGTCGATACGAATCTCATTGAAATCTTCAATCACAATCGATTTCGTGGTCAGTTTTCCGTTCCCGCTTACATAAACCGCTGCCTGAGCATTCAGAAACAGACCCAATAAAAATACCATCAATAATAAACCTTTGGCTTTCATAACTCTTTTATTTGATTATTTTACCTTATGAACGCTTCCGCCTCCATGCGCCGATGTATCCGCATCTGGATTCCCTTTATAATATAAATCACCGCCACCGCTGACTTCTCCGACCAAATGATCCACCACATGGACTTTTGCTGTTCCACCACCGCTCACACCGCAATCCAAATCGTTTACAATCAGATCGTATGCATTCAAATCGCCACCGCCGGACACACTCATTTCTGCTTCCTTGGCTTTTCCTCCTAAACTGAGGTCACCACCACCCGACACACCAGCTTCCAGATAATTGCAGGTAAGCTGCTTGGCCTCCAAATCGCCACCGCCACTCACGCCCAACTCTGCTTTTTGTACATCAATCGGCTTATTCAGATAAAGGTCTCCACCACCACTGACAGAGGCATCCAATTTCTCTCCTTCTAAAGAGGATTGCAGATAGAAATTACCGCCGCCAGAGACAGATACCCGTTCTAATTCTTTAGAAGTCCCATCAAAGTCCAGCTGAGTCGGAGCAATGGAATAACCCGATTTGACTCGGATACGCAAATTGCCATCCGTTACCTTCGCTGTCAGATAGGGCATAATATTTTCATCGGTTGTAATCTTCAAGGTAGCCGCTGAACCTTGCTTATAATTGAATGTCGGCGCGACATAAGTGTTTGATTTAAACATATTGAGGAATGATTGGCTTCCACTCATCCGAATGCCACCCATAATAATGCCATCATAATCTTCCACTGAAAATTCTTTGGTAACGACTTCACCATTTCCTTTGATATTCTCTGCGTTCACCGGAGCAATCGCCCATATTGCAGCCACTAATGCCGCACCGATAGATAAAATTCGTGCTTTCATATACTTCATGTTTTTAATGCTTTGTTTGAAAGACGACACGAAATTAAACAGGGTTGCACATTTTAGCAACTTTTTTCGGGGAAAAATTTCTCCGGTATCGCATCCATGATTGCAAACAATTCCGCAACAGTTTCCGCACGCAGCATCGCAATACGTGTTTGTTTGAAATCGGGAATGCCTTTAAACAGTGGAGTGGCTGCCAAATGCCGACGGATATGCAAGATGCCGCGCCGCTCGTCCAAACGGTTCACACTATCGGTAACTTGTTGCTTCAGAATATCCAAATACCAACGGAACGGTTCGGGCGGCAATACCTCTCCTGTTGTCAGATAATGCTTTACCTCTCGGAATATCCACGGTCGGCCGATGCTGCCGCGGCCTATCATTACGCCATCTACCCCATATTCCTCAAAGCGCTGCTTGCAAATCGCTGCCGAAGTGACATCCCCATTCCCGATAATCGGAATCACCATGCGCGGATTGTTCTTTACTTCACCTATCAAGGTCCAATCTGCCTCGCCGGTGTACATTTGTGAGCGGGTTCTTCCGTGTATCGACAAAGCAGCAATGCCACAATCCTGCAGCTGCTCGGCCAGTTCGACGATAATCTTACTGTTCGCATCCCAACCTAATCGGGTCTTCACGGTAACCGGAATCCGTACCGCCTTCACCACCTCCCGCGTAATCCCCAGCATCAGGGGGATATTGCGCAACATGCCGGCTCCGGCTCCCTTGCCTGCCACACGCTTTACCGGGCAACCGAAGTTGATATCCAACACATCCGGACGCGCCTCTTCACATATACGGGCTGCCTCGACCATCGAATCGACATCCTTTCCATAAATCTGAATCGCTACCGGACGCTCTTCGTCTGACACCACCAGCTTCTGCTGCGTCTTGTTGACACTGCGTATCAATGCATCGCTCGACACGAACTCCGTATAGACCATGTCCGCACCGAACTGCTTACACATCAGCCGGAATGCAATATCCGTCACATCTTCCATCGGAGCCAACAGCACCGGACGTTCTCCCAAATCAATATTTCCGATTTTCATTCTATCTCCTTGCCTCGTTTCGGCGGCAAAGGTAAGGATTTTCCGGCGATGCTTCAATGGAAGAGAATGGCGAAATCCATCTTCGGCCGATGATGTTGCTCCAAAAGGCGGCTCTCCTCTGCTATCTGTTCGCAATCCTCAATACTCAGTCCATTCTCCGGCTGGTTCCAATGCCACATCTTCACCCGTTTCTTTTCCTTCTTCATTGTCTCCATTATCTTTTCATTTTTAAGTTATATCTACCCCTAAGACAAACAATGCCGAAAAACCCCTATCCGATTCCGAAGATTAACATACAAAAACAATGAAGCATCCTCAAAGCTGTTGTATCTCCTCCGTTGAAAAACCGGTATATCTTTGGATAAGCTCTATGGGGAAATTATCCGCTTTCAGGCTTTTCGCGGTTTCTATTTGTTGAGACCGTTTCCCCTCCTTTCTTCCTTCCTTTCTGCCTTCTATTCTTCCTTCTCTGCGTCCTTCTATTCTCCCATGCTTTCGTCCTTCTATTTTACCTTCCTCATATCCAATCTGTCTGCCTTCTCTTGCGACAGTATTCATTGTATTATGATAATCACGATAATTCTTCAGTGATTCCTCATATTGCATCAGCTCTTCGGCGGACAAGGAAGCCAAGTCTGCCACCTCCAAAAGACGGTCCCATACTGCCTTTTGCGCCTTGAATGGCATTCGTTTCAATATGCTCATATTCTTTATCATATATAACCAACGTTCAAAATCATTTTCACACTCATCCGCCTCCTTGGTAAAACGAGGCATCTCCAAGAATATCTGACGTAGCTTGTCGTTGAATTGCTTACCGGTCCGCATATTTGCCAAAGCGACATCCGTCCGGAACTCCGTACTTCCGTCCATCGTAAAGTCCATAAAGAAGATGCCATATACCGGGCACAATTCATAATTCCATGTCTTGCCCTTCCTCCCTTGCGCCACCAATATCCGGCTCTGATAATACAATGCCCGGTCCAAGAAATGGTCTTGCCGCAACGCCTGCATCTCGACAATGAACTCCGTACCGTCATCGCTCTCGCAATATACGTCGAATATGACCCGCTTACCGCTCTCAACCTCCGGCTGTAATTCCGGATTATTAAAGGACAATTCGACGACAGTCCGTTCTCCTTTCAATAACGCATTCAAAAAATCTATCAACAAATCCCGATGGATTGTCTGACCAAAGATTCGCTTGAACCCAAAGTCTGTAAATGGATTGATAAACGCTCTATCCTTCATAGCTAAGGCTATTTTGAAATGTGATTATTCGATACGACTTCCCTCCTATGTGGAAGTCCGACACAAATATAGCGAATATATTCTCTGCATGCAAATCCAACCCCTCAAACACCCCCTTTTATACCCCATATATGGGATACCCGCAATACCCATACATGGGGTATCACCCATACCCATATATGGGGTCCTCCTAATACCCATATATGGGTCTCTTTTAATACCCACGAGTGGGTATGGGTAGGAACCCACGCGTGGGTGTTCATCATACCCCACTCGTGGGTATTGATAGTACCCCACTCGTGGGGTATTTTCAATGCAAAAGGGCGAGACCGGATATGCCCAGCCCCGCCCTTCGCTTTAGGGATTATCTGCCTGAATGACAGACAACATGCAGACTTTATTTAACGATTACTTTCAGTTGCTTCATATCATCACCGCTCTGCAGAACGACCACGTAGATACCCTGCGGAACCGCAATCTGCGTATCGCCGCTAATCTCCTGCTTAGCCTGCAGGCGACCGCTGATACTTACCACGGTTACCTCCGCATTGGCTACGTTATTAATCTGGATGAAGCCCTTGCCGGTATATACCTTGGCTGTTTCGATATCCTCGATGCCGGTCGGCGTGCCGGTGAAGACAGCGTCCAACTTCGTATCCTTATAGAGCGTAATCTCGTGCATCTGTGCTTTGCTGCCGTCAGACCACTTGTCGAACTTCACGCCGCTTTCCGGGAAGGCAATCACGGTGATTACGTCGCCATAGTAGTACTTATCGTCGAGATAATCGCTCTCTACACGTACCGTACCCACTACATAACCGCCTTTGTTCTTGTATTCTTCCGGAATCTCTACCTCCAGTTCGGTCGGGTTCGGAAGAGATACGCTTACGCTAATGTTCTCGTCCACCTCTTCCACCGAATAGAAGCCATCTTTAGGTTTCAGCGTCTCACCGCGAGAGGTCTTAACCACAATCTTCGACATATCCTCAGCCAATGCCTCTACCGCAAAGTTGTACGAGCCACCGCGCGGTACGCCGAACTCACCGGTCTCTACTACAAATCCCCGGCCGGATGCAGTCACTGAAACGATATATCTTGAGTCAGGGTCAATCACCTCCTGCTCGATGACTTCGAAGTAAGCCTTGATATCCATCTTGCCCTTGAATATAAACGGAGCATTCGTTACGCCTGCATCTGTATAAGAGATGTCATCTACACCCGTGATATCAATCAAACGCACCTTCGTAGCATCCTTCGGTTTAGCCGTCAAGTAAAGCTTCGTATCCGCCTTCAATGTGCTGCCGCTCGGAACGATACCATACGCATCACGCACCTCAATCATACCCAAACCATCCGGATTCGAGTAAGTCAAGATATACTCGTCGGTTACTTCGACTTTGACGGTTACATTCTTCAATGTAGCCGGAGCATAGTTCGGGTCATCCGGGATGAACTTCACTGCATATTCTCCTGCTTCATTTATCGAAGCAATGTTAACTGCCCACTCATAATGACCGGCGATACTCGGCATACCGCTTAATTCAGAGTCGCTCAACGGAGAACCAGCACCGATAGCCGTAGCCTTGATACCCTTGTTCACCTTGCTCTGGTCGAACTCAGCCTGAAGCACCTCTAAGGTAGCTTCGAACGGTTCGATAGGCTGGTAAGTTGCACCGCCCTTGCGTTCCAACGTCACTTTATACTTACCTGCATTGATAGGCTCCGGCACGATTGTACCATCTTCCTGACGATAAGTAATCGTCCACCAAGAGTCAGCGGTATAAAGAACTCCGCTTGTGATATCTGTACCGTTTTCCTTATTCTCCTTCCACTTTAATTCGTTTACATCAAATGTCTGTGCATCGCCATTGTACACAACCTTCTGCTCCAATTTAGAGTTATGCTCATCCAATACCGGCTGGATACGGCTGTCTGTTACTTTTAAACGGAAGCTCAACAGTTCACGACCATTCTCTGTTCCGTCCATATCGATAGGATAAAAAGTTTTACTGCTCTCATCAAGGATAGTTTCACCGTTTCCATCTACTCGATATATCTTGTAATTATTCTCCAGATATTCATCCTTATCCCGAATTACGAAGGTAATCGTTGTTCCATCAGGCAACATATCGCCATTATGGATTTCAGCGCCACCATTCATCAGGCGCAATGAACCATATTCCGTATCGCTCTTGCTGTTTACTTCTACCTTGATAGTTTCAGCATCACCTACCGGAACAGTAGCTTCTGCCGGAGCGGTATAAGTCTTATCATTCGCATTATTCAATGTAAACTCAACAGAAGCAGAGGTAGCATCCTTATCGAATGCAGTCTTTACAGAGAACTTACCTAACTTCGCCATCTCTTCTGCGCTCAACGAGATGTTCCCCTCGCCTTGCAGGTAACCAATCTCACCGCCAGTGATTACCCACTCTGTCTTATCGGCAGATACTTCTACCTTAGGCAAATCAGTAATAACCAACTGAGCGCCGGTAATCTCGTATGACATGATATAGTCATCACCCTCCATTGCCTGATAATGCTCATCAGCAACGCGCTGGAAGCGTACATAGTGCGTACCATATTCCTTGTACGGTATCTCACTCCATTCGGTTGCATCCTTAGAATTAGCATAAGTAACGATAATGCCCGGCATATTCTGCGGAGTAGTCGTATAAGCTACATCTTGGTTCAAGCCGTTATAGGGCAATTTATCTTTTACCAATGCTACCTGAACCTTAGTCAATGCATCCACAGTAACGACCAACTTCGA
Source organism: uncultured Parabacteroides sp. (assembly GCA_949289155.1). Classification (GTDB taxonomy): domain Bacteria; phylum Bacteroidota; class Bacteroidia; order Bacteroidales; family Tannerellaceae; genus Parabacteroides. The sequence goes on along the minus strand of CASEMX010000042.1, from coordinate 7,503 downwards.
GTTGCGTGTCGGCATTGTATAATCGAATACATACACATTCTCCTTGCTGTCTGTACGGAAGGTCTGCTTCTCACCATTGATTTGTGCAGCTACCTTCGTAGTCGCATCCTTCATCGTGATTTCAACACGTAGCTCCGTACCGGCTGCGAAGTATGCAGACTTGTTGCCTCCATTAACGATAAACGGCTTATCCGTTGTGTTATTCTTATTGAATACCTTGAATGTCGTAATATCATCAGAAGCAGTACCTGCACTCGGACGCTCTACTTCAAACAGGTAGGTCTTTGCCTTGTAAACCACCTTAACGACTACATTCTCGCCCTTCTCTACGGCAGGCACTTTCGCCTCGCCTTCGAAGTTGCGGTTCTCATTAGTCAGCTTACCTTCTACCTCTACATCATTAATCAACACCTTCTCAATCTCGAAACCGGTCTTAGCCTCTGCCTTAATCGTCAGCTTCGCACCTGTTTCAATTGCCATACCGGAAATCAAGCGACCGCCATCCGACAATACTTCCAATGTACCGCTTTGGTCTTGCTCGAAGATAATCTTATTAGCAGCTGCGCTCGCATTCACTCTAATAACTACATCCGATTTACCATCCGTCTCGAAGTTATAGCTGTCGCCTTCGCGTCCCTTGATGATTGCACCGCTGAATACATCAAAGCTTGCAAAGGTAGAGCCGGCTACCGATGTCGGTGTCAATGTGAACTTCTGGTTCTTTTCCATCTTGTCTGTCGCCATATCGAATGCTTGTCCGTTTACGGTTACAGCTACTTTCACCTTCGTCTCATTCATGCCTTCAATCGTCAATGTGAACTGAGCCGGAGCAACTTCGAACTTAACGCCAGTCAACGTAATGCCCTCATAAGCACCTTTGGTTATCTCGACATCAGCCGTAAACGTGCCGTCCCAATATACCTTATCGGTCGAGTTGTTATAGAAACGATACACCGCTTTGGCTTCATCCAGCTCTGCATACACCGCATTGCCGCTTTCATCCTTTACCGAAGTCAGTTTAAAATCATTCTGCTTTACGGCTTCTTTCAGATACTTACTATACGGCTCGTTATTGAATAACTCCTCTGGCTTAATCAGATAGCTACGTGCCGTCTTACTATCAGCGTTCGACGGTACATAAACTGAAGTCTGAGTAAATGCCACCTTGCCAATCAAATAGTGGGTAATCTTCACCTTGCCATCTTCATCCGTCTTCGCCGGAATGTAAGTCAGCTTATTGTCAGGAACAGTTAAACTTCCGAGTTCAGGCAGGTAATCTGTTTTCCAAGAATTCGTACCCAACTTCAGAGCTTCTAATGTTTCCCCATTATTGGTAAATGTAATTGAAGTGATATGGCTCAATAATGGGCTAGTACCTTTTGCTATCGCGGTGGTTTGGTCTTTATGAATTGTAAACTCCTTTACCTTACCATCTACTGTAATAGCCACACTCTTCCATTTGTTTTCATCCGTCGGATAATCTGTGCTCACAGATAAAGTCAAATCTGCATCTTTCCCTGCTGTTACTGTATAAACCGCAGTAGAAGCATCTTTCACCGTGGGCGTTTGGCCTTCGATTACCGGATATGATTTATCTTTTTTATCCGGTGCAACGAACCCTTTCCCTTCGTTCTGGAAGGTGATAGTTGCTTTCTCTCCCGCCTTAACGACAATGGAGATTGGCTCATTATCCGCCTTCACCAACCCCACTGACGCGAATATCATCAGCAGAGCTAAAAGTAATCGTTGTTTCATGATTCTTATTTTTTTAGTTAATACTCTTGTTTGTTTATACTCCTTCGAATGTACCCATTGGACACTTACGTATGTGTCGCCCGGACAGTTACGTATGTGTCAGCCCGACACTTACGTATGTGTCCACTGGACAGTTACGTAACTCTCCAGCATACACTTTCGAGAGTCTTTTGTCGCCTTGGCAAAAAAAGCCCCTCTACATTGAATAGAGAGGCTTTCTGTTTTTACGCGTTTGCGGTCCCTCACGGATTGCAATCGCTTAGAATAGAACTTTTTAATTACACTATTTTATAAATACTAACTCCGCCTTTCCCCTCTCGCAGGTTACTCTTCATCGTCCTAAAACGATGGACGGTATAATTAATTGAATTTATGTCTTAACAATTAAATTCTTAGTTATGAACTTATCTTCAGTAGTAAGAGAAGTTAGCGCTTCGCGCAGGAGTTATAGGAGTTAAGCCAAATGCTTTTTGTTTGTATCCACTAAAGGTATTGGCTTTAACTCCTCTAACTCCATTAACTTCCTCTAACTCCTACTTATTTAACTGCTACCTTGAAGCTTTCGCCGTCTACTGATACTACTACGATACCAGCCGGAGCTGCGATAGTTTCATTGTCGCTGTTAACCGTTTCGTTAGCTACTACCTTACCTAAGATTGTGCTTACGATAACATTCTTGCCTTCAGCACCCTTAACGATTACACCACCGTCAGTTGCAACTACTGTTACAGTACCAGCAGCGATTTCTTCGTTAGCTGTAGCAGAAGCGTCCTTGTTCAAAGTCTCGAATGAGAAGATAGCTGCCTGATTCAATACTTCGTCCATGCTTGATACGCCTACACCTTCTGTAGCTGCATCTGTATTGTCGCCAGTATTGTGGTTACCATTCTTGTTGTAGAATGTAGCCAAAACAGGAACTTCATTCTGTAACTTAACCCAAGCACCTTCGAATGTACCTACACCTGAGATACCTTCAGCGTTAGATTCCAATAAGAAGCTATCACCTTCGCCTGTTTCACGGAATGAGAATACAGCGTTGTTGTGCTTGCCATCCAAAGCAACGATTGTGTAAATCTTACCTTCCTGTTCCTTAGCTAATGAATCCGGGCAGATATACATACCAGAACCATCCTTAGCTTCCATCTTCAAGCTTTCCAATGTACGGCCGTTAGTCAATACATACAAGCTATCACCACGGTGAACTGCTTCTACGAAGCCCAGACGAGTGTAGTTATCCCACTTATACTTGTCAGCGTTAGTTACTTTGTCGATTGCTTCAGCAATAGAGTCGTTGTAGTTGATTAAGAAACGACCTTCTACATAACCCGGATAAGCAACTGCGTGGTCGCAAGTCGGGTTGATGCCATGTTCGCCGTTACCCTTTTCGTTGCAGAATGTGTAAGCCGGAACACTGTCAGCAGCTACTGCCAATAAGTACTGCGGCATTACAGCTGAAGATGCAGCTACCTTGTCAACATAGAAGCCCTTGTTTTCAGCCAAGTTGTTAACTGTTTCAGAACCTAAGTAGTTCATCGACCAGCGCTGAGCTTCCTTAGAGCTTGAATCTTCGAACAAGCTTGCGCCACCCTTCGTGCTGTAGATGTTGATTACTTGTTCAGGATTGTTAACCAAAGTCTCATCCAAAGTCTTATACAACGGACGGTTTACATTAACCAAAGCAAATACAGTAGTTGTTGTTTCGCACAAGTCAGCAATCTTAGCGTCAGCTGAGATGTCTTCAACAATCATCTTACCTGTTTGCGGATAGTTGCTTGTATATTGCATTACGACTACATCCTTATCTGCTTCATAAGCTTCGCTACCATTAACATCCTTATAGTAGCGAACGATAGGATTATTGTATTCATCTCTCGGCCAACCTTCTTTCTCATCATAATCAAGATAGAAGCCACCCTTAGCTAATTCATCTTTCGTAGCATTTACGATAGTGAACTGCGGCTGGTTGATGATTGCATAACCGTGAGTGCCATCCAAGCAGTTGTTTTCCTTCAACGATACGATAGCGTAAGTCAAGTTGTTTTCCGGATTCTCGATTTCAGATTCCTTAGCAACTACATACTTGTGCTGGTTGTTGATAGCAACGAACTTGTGGTCATTGTCAATCAAGTTAGCATCTTTCAACTTAATCTTGTAGAATGTCTTGCTTAAGCGTTGTACGTTAGCTTGTACACTCGGATAACCATAAGACATAGAATCACGATAGTTGAAGTGGTAAGTACCAAGACCTATTTTCTGCAACTCTCCACCTACGACAGTTTCAATAGAATCTTCTTCCGGATACCAGCCTTCAGCACGGAACAATTCGAATTCAGTATTGTCGCTTGCACCGTCAATCAACTTCAAGATGTTATCTTCGTCATTGATACCCAGATATGAACCTAAGCCCATATTCATCATGTGCTGGAACTGATAAGTATTGTTACGCAATACATCTTCAGTAGCATTGAAGTAACCTAATGTAGTCTGCGGGTCAACAGCAGTGAATGTTACTGTGTCAGCGCAATTGAACCAGAACCAAGAGTGGTGGTCAACTGTCTGTGCAATAGCCGGTCTGCTATAATGACGATGGTCGATTGTGAACAACTTGCCATCACCTGCAGTATATAACTGACCTTCGAATACAGCATTATTGATAACCTGGCTACCGAATTCACGATTGTTGATACGAACAATCGGATACTTGTTGTAGTTTACATTACCTTCACCATCAATAATTTCACAAGGCTGCTGTTCAACAACCCACTGAGTAGCCGGCATGTGAGTAAAGTCTTGTTCGCCTGCTTCCAGAACATCGTAAACTACGTGTCCCTTCATATCAGCAACTACATAAGCACCATCTTCGCGGCTTTCAGTCTGAGCAATAGAGTGCTTGCTTGTACTCAAGTTCATGAAGTACAAACCGTTTTCTACAGTTGCACGTTGTAACGGAGTGTATTCGTTGTCGAAACGGATTACCAATTCCATTGCAGATTGGTAATCTTTCGTACCATTTGTTACATAAGCAGGATTACCTTTTTCTTTCTCTGCCTTCTTAGTAGCTGCAAATTCGCTTTCTGAAGCTTCAACAAAATCTTTGCCATCCAAAGTAACACCTGAACCATAACCTACTGTCAAGTAGTTCAATTCATCAGCACCCGGCTGACCAAAGTTCATTGCATACAAAGCAACCGGAACGCCAGCCGCTTTTTCTGTCAATGAGTTACCCCATTTCTTTCCAGTTGTTCTACCATCTGCTTCTGAATGCAACACTGCTGCATTAACTGTATTCAGATAGTAATCTTCACCATCAGGAGTTCCTGTTACCAAATCAGTTTCCCAGAACTTCTTACCTGCAGTAGCATCAGCCTGAGACATACGAGATGCATTCAACGGTTCGAATACAACGCTATCGTTCGTTGCATAGTAAGTAATCTTCCAATGGTAACGAGCCTGCAATGCATCCTTCTTCGAGTTATTCATTCCTGTATAATCAGCTTTACTATCATACTGATTTACAGTAACAGCACCATCTTTATCTGCATTCAAATGTCTATAAGGAGCAACTTCTACCTTCAATCCATTATAAATACCTTGGAATGCCTTGCCTTCATACGGATATTCAGATACATATAAGTAACCAAATGCCTTGCTGCCATCTTCTGCTTCTAATGTAGGTTTAGCAGTTTCAAGCAATACATCATAACCTGCGAACTTTGAATTAGATGTTCTTCTTAAAGTTTCATCAGCAGACTGGATTGCTTTGAATGTATTATCGAACGGATTAGAATAAAGCGTCATCGGCTCGTTAGTACCCGGCTTGCAAACTGTGAATTTAGTTTCCTTACCAGCGAAACCTTCTGCTTTATCGTTAGCTTCGCTCCAAGCATCGTAAGTGCTGATATCGTCAAACTTCAACCAAGAGTTATCCGCATCAACCATTGTATTGATTTCAGCGGCATTCAATACTTTAGCTCCAGCTACAACCGGTTTAACTTGCAAAGCCCAATTCATCTCAGTAATGTAGTGCTCTGCATTAGCGCGAGACTCTTTAACAGCAACGATAGCATAGCCCTTATCAGCGGTTCCATTCAAACCACCATCCCGCAAACCATTCAACAAATCGTTTCTATTGCCAGCATCCGTTTTATAAGTTCTATCAGCAAATTGAGAAGTGCTCTCTACAGCTTTCAGAACCATTACAGAGTCTGAATTGTGGTAATAAGACATCAAAGGACGATAAGGAAGAGCAGTCTTACCATTATCTTCAGTAGTATATAAGCTCCACCATTCGTTACAACCACTCAAAATACCCTTATTTTCATAAGTCCATTCGTAATTGTTCGCAAACTTCTTATCCTCGTCTGTAGTCAAACTTGTTGGGAATACGACATCATCGCTACCATTCATCTGGATAGCGTTGTAATGGTCGAATGTCAACTCATATCCTGTTTCTTTATTAACGAAAGAATATAAGCGACCATTTACTTCACGACCATTTGCTTTAATTTGCCACAAAGAGTGAGTTAATGTAGCATCCGTAATCTTCTGTGCAGTTAAGTACAACTTACCTGTAGAATAATCACGTTCTACAGTTAATACATAATTTCCGTCCTCTTTTGCGTTCACACCCTTCAATGAGTTGGGATTAACTTGCAACTGATAATAATAGTTCTCGTTAATCTTTTTCACATCACTGAATGTCTCATCCAATGTAGCCGCCTTAACGGGCAGTACTGAGCCACTGCAGTCAGTGAACCGGCGAGCAGGAAGCCCGCACAAAGCGTAAGTACTTTTTTGTTCATAATTAAATTAATTATTTAGTTAGTAATAATTGAGTAAAATCTATTCATCGCAGAGATAAACCTCTGATATCTAATCTTCACCTGTCGCTTTTAAACGTTCCTTTTTTAGCGTCAGATTTGCAAAGTAGAGATAGCAGTGATTTGAGGCAGGATATTTCGTAATCAAAAGCGCGGCTTTCGTACTCGTTTTTCTATGTGCTTGATAAGAAAGCCCATATAAATTCAAAATTTTTTTTGCTTTTGTTTGGTTGCATGAAAAAAGGTTGTACTTTTGCATTCGGAAAGTGTCGCTAAAAAAGGAACGTTTTTTTGCGACACTTTAGTTTTATATATCAGCCACTTACCTCTCAAACTTCCACAAAAACAGCCTATAAATCCGCTTTCATTTTGCTTTACGTGCTGTGTCTGAAGCGGTGAATTGCATTCAGCTATTTATCACTGAATTAAATAGTGCTTTAACATATACTTTTCGGAAAGTGATGTACCTGAAACAGGCACTTTTTAATAGACAAATGTCAGTACGTTCTTTTGGCTTGACCCAAAAGAACCAAAAGTTCAAGACAGCTCCCTACTTTCTGGCTTGACCCAGAAAGTAGCAAAGAGGTCAAGGCTGCGCCTGCTTCGCTACTCTCTCCCTTCATTCCGCTGTTCGCGTTGCAAACTCGCTTCGCTCAAACAGGCAACGCTCACGGTCGCTCCATTCCGGTCGTTCGCTTAACGCTCACCAGCCGAGGCCAATCCTTTCTCCCTTCCTCCTTCTCTCGCCTCCCTTTTCTCGCCTTCGGCATCGGGTTTCCAACTACTAACTACCAACTTCTATACCATATATTATATATAATGGATGAATTTGGCCTAACGTAAGAGGCGTTAAGCAAATTCCGAGCGGAGCGTGAAGAAATTTCGGCTGTTTGAGCGCAGCGAGTTTCCGAAATTTTAGCGGAGCGAT
>CASEMX010000041.1 GCA_949289155.1 uncultured Parabacteroides sp. | reverse complement strand
TGGAATCTCGGAAACTCGCGCTTCGCGCTCAAACAGCCGAGCTTCCTGCCGCTCCATTCCGGTCGCTCGCTTTACGCTCACCAGCCGAGGCCAATCCTTGCTCCCTCCCTCCTTTCTTTCTCTCTCGCCTTCGGCATCGGGTTCTCTCATTCCTCACCCCAAGCTAAAGCATGGGGCAATTCATCCCAACAAATATGAATTGCCATAGGCTTCAGCCTATGGAAGGAGGGAAATATTATCCCTATCTATTAAGAAAACTCTATTGGGAGAAACTGAAAACTCCCTCTCGTGAAGGCTGAAAGTTGCCTATCGTATCGACCGACAAGTCTATATCGTAGCGACTGACCTCTCTACGATATAGCGACCGATCTCGCTACGAGGTAGAGACAACAGTCGCTACGATATAGATTTGCCAAGCTCTACGGTATAGACTTGTCGGGTTCTACGAGGGGAACTCGAATAAGTCTCCGTAAGCAATTCCGTCCCTCCCTTCGAAGAAGTATTGTTATATATATACTTATGGTATAGTAGTTAGTAGTTAGGACCCGATGCCGAAGGCGAGAAAAGGGGAACGAGGGAGAAGGAGGAAGGGCGCAGCCTTGATTTTTTGGTTCTTTTGCATCAAGCCAAAAGAACAGAGAAGGATTTTCGTATGGCGAGAAGCAATTAATCCGACATCCGTTATCCATTATTCGCCGTTTTGTTGTAAGTTTGCCCGCAAAATCAAACAGAGATGGTACTGAACTATATTTGGATTGCCTTTTTCCTGATTGCCTTCGTAGTGGCTACCGGCAAATTGCTCTTCATGGGCGATACGCAGGTCTTTACGGAGATAATCAATGCGTCGTTCGCTTCGGCAAAGACCGGGTTCGAGATATCTATCGGACTGACAGGTATCCTGTCGTTGTGGCTGGGCATCATGAAGATAGGCGAGAAAGGAGGGGTGGTGCAGGCGTTTGCCCGGATAGCCTCGCCGGTGTTCAGTAAGCTCTTCCCCGGTTTGCCGAAGGACCATCCGGCTACGGGCTCTATCTTCATGAACTTCTCCGCCAATCTCTTAGGACTGGACAATGCCGCGACGCCGATGGGATTGCAGGCAATGAAGCAGCTGCAGGAGTTGAATACGCGGAAGGACGAGGCAAGCAATGCGATGATTATGTTCCTTTGCATCAATGCATCGGGGCTGACCTTGATACCGATTACCATCATGATGTACCGCGCCCAGCTGGGGGCTGCGAATCCGTCGGATGTCTTCCTGCCTATCATGCTGGCGACCTTTACCTCTACGCTCGTGGCGATTCTGGCAGTCTGTATCAAGCAACGGATTAATCTCTTACAACGAAACTTATTGTTATTCTTTGGTGGAGCCATACTCTTTATCGGAGGGGTATTCTTCCTGTTCCGGTTGATGAGCCAAGAGCAGGTATCGCTCTACTCCACTCTATTTGCTAATACACTATTATTTACGATTATCTGCGGATTTATTGTGAGCGGATTACGAAAGCGGCTGAACGTCTATGAAGCCTTTATCGAAGGGGCGAAGGAGGGGTTCCGTACGGCAGTGACGATTATTCCCTATCTGGTGGCTATCTTGGTGGCTATCGGGATATTCCGTGCTTCCGGTGCGATGGACTTCCTGATTGACTGTGTCCGCTGGGCGGTCGGTGCGGTGGGACTGAACACCGACTTCGTGGAGGCATTGCCGACGATTCTGATGAAGCCGTTGAGTGGGAGCGGGGCGCGCGGGATGATGCTCGACGCCATGAATACCTACGGGGCGGATTCGTTCGTGGGGCGGTTGTCGTCGATTGTGCAGGGCTCGTGCGATACGACCTTCTATGTCGTGGCGCTCTATTACGGGAGTGTGGGGATTAAGAACACGCGCTATACCGTGCCTTGCGCCCTGCTTGCCGATTTGGCGGGAGCCATTGCTGCGATACTGATTGCCTATTTGTTTTTCGCCTAAGAATAACTATCTTCGCAGGGCATAATTATTAACTAACTAAGGAGAAGAAAAAGATATGGAAGACGATGAACTGGAAGTAGTAGAGGTGGACGCCGGTGAGGTGCGGTGGAGGCAGCGTTTCAGAAACTTCAACAAAGCCTTCGGGCGGCTGACGGATGCAGTGCAGACCCTGCAGGAATACCCCGACAACCTCTTGATGCAGGCGGGACTGATACAGACCTACGAATATACTCTCGAGCTCGCTTGGAAGACACTGAAGTGCTACTTGGAGATGGAGGGCTTCAAGATTCAATCGCCCCGCAAGGCCATCCGGCAAGCCTTCCAATGCGGATACATCCAAGAGGGCAAGCTCTGGCTCAAGGCACTGAACGACCGCAACCTGACCACCCATTCCTATGACGAAGAGGTCGCCCAAGAGGTCGTTGCCGACATCCAATCCCATTATTACTTCCTTCTCAAAGACCTGCACCAATGGCTGTCGGCTCAGTGAATATCGGGCTGTCGGAGAGTGAGCTGCAGCAAGTACAACGTATCTTGGGACTGTTTCCCCATATCGAGGAGGTCTTCCTGTTCGGCTCGCGGGCAAGGGGCGACTATAAGCGTGGCTCGGACATCGACCTGTCCGTTAAAGGTGAACAGCTGACGCGCGAGGATATCGCCTCACTCCTTGTGGCATTCGATGCTTCCCTCTTACCCTACTTCGTGGACGTAGTCCGTTATTCTTCCCTCAAGAACACTGCCCTTAAAGAACATATCGACCGCTTCGGCATCCCCATCTACCGAAGGACTGTGGAATAAAAGTACCATTAAGATTTGCATACTCCAATGTTTTGTCCCACCTTTGCCGTGTCATAACGGGATGATGCGTTTTGTAATCCTCATCGGAGGGCGATATAGCCGGATAAGATGACTGGGTAAAACCAATCACTTACCCGGTATTTTTTATGTATAACACTAACATGTTATTGCTTTATGAAGAGTGATGATGCGATTGATTTCGGGACGTTGAAGGTATCTGTCCTGTTCCGTAAGTTGTTTTTCCCTACGTTGCTTGGTATGCTGGGCATGTCGGCGGTGACGGCTGTCGATGGGATATTCGTGGGGCATTGTGTAGGTAGTGATGGGATTGCGGCGATTAACATCGTCATCCCGGTCCTGATGCTGATGACGGGCGTGGGGCTGATGGCAGGGACCGGTTGTTCGGTAGTCGCCTCTATCCATCTGTCGCGGGGAAGGCTGAAGGTCGCACGGTTGAATGTCACGCAGGCGATGCTCTTTGTGACGCTGGTCGTGGCGGTCCCGATGGTGGCGATGCTGGGCTTCCCTGATGAGACGGCACGCTGGTTAGGTTCGTCCGAGCGGTTGTTGCCGATGGTGAAGGATTATATGATATGGTATGTCCCATCGTGGATATTCATGATGTGGACGGCAGTGGCGCTGTTTGTGATTCGTTTGGATGGTGCGCCGCAGATGGCGATGGCGTGCAGCTTGGTGGCGGCACTGCTGAATGTCGTGCTGGACTGGCTCTTCATGTTCCCCTTGGGCTGGGGCGTGATGGGGGCGGCATTGGCTACCTCTATCAGTACGACCGTGGGCGGCGTGATGGCGATAGTCTATCTGCTCTTCTTCTCGCGCAAGCTGTGCCTCCTGCCGCTGAAGATGAGCCGCAAGAGCCTGCGCCTGTCGGTGCGTAATATAGGCTACCAATGCCGCATCGGGTCGTCTGCCCTGCTGGGCGAGGCGACGATGGCGGTGCTGATGTTCATGGGCAATCAGGTATTCATGCACTATTTGGGCGACGATGGTGTCGGGGCGTTCGGCATTGCCTGTTATTATGCCCCCTTTATCTTTATGGTGGGGAATGCCATAGCCCAGTCAGCACAGCCCATCATCAGCTATAACTTCGGATTAGGGAACCGGCAACGCACCCGCGAGACTGAGCAGGAGGCGCTCCGCATGGCCGTGGTCTGCGGGACGATAGTGACCCTCGTGTTCCTCTTTGCCCCTCGGCAGCTGGTCGGGATGTTCATCCCTATGCAAAGCCCTGCCGCACAGATAGCCATCTTCGGCTTCCCGCTCTTTGCCGCCGGCTTCATTCCCTTTATCCTGAACCTCACCGCCGTGGGCTATTTCCAGAGTGTCGAGCGCATACGGCCTGCCACCACCTTCGCCCTGCTGCGCGGTTTCCTGTTATTGATACCCAGCTTCCTGCTGATGCCTTACCTCTTCGGAGAGGCAGGTATCTGGCTGGCGATGCCTGTGGCAGAGGGGTTGACTCTCCTCCTTATCGTGGGCTTCTACCTCTCCAAGAGGTAGGGGAATCTCCCGCTAAGGAGAAAAATAGTGGGTCATTAGTGGGATAACTATTGCGAGACTAAGGAGAAAACTATATCTTTGCTATTGTCTTAGTTATAATTCACACTGTGAATTGTAAAAACCACAGTGTGAATTGTAAGATTCACAGTGTGAATTATAAAAACCACACTGTGAATTATAACTGAGGCAATAGTCTCCCGCTATTTATCTCCTAAGTGGGGGAGTAGTTTAGATGTTAATGAGATATAATTTTAGATAGCTATGGCACAGTATGCAATGCAAGAGGTAAATGACCTGCACAACGAGGGGGAGACGCTGCTCTACCCACGTATGGTGATTGAGGGCTGCTTCGATATGGACGAGGTGATTCGCCGTGTGGCACGGACGACGACATTCAGTTCGGGCGACGTGAAGGGCGTGCTCGAGGCGGTGCGCTTGGAGATGGCCTATATGATGGCTTCGGGCTATTCGGTGCGGCTGGACGGCATCGGGACCTTCACCCCTTCGTTAGCCCTGAGGAAGGGGAAGGAGCGGGAGACGCCCGACGGCGAGAGCCGCAGGAATGCGATGAGTATCAAGGTGGGGAGCATCAACTTCCGCGTGGATAAGGAGTGGGTGAGCGAAGTGGACAGCAACTGCCATCTGACCCGCAAGACGGGCGGATACAAGCGGCATGTCTCGAAATATACCCCTGAGGAACGGTTGGCACTGGCGCAACGGTATCTGGAGACCCATTCGGAACTGACGGTCCTTGGGTATGCCTACCTTACGGGACTGAGCCGTACCACGGCGGGGCGCGAACTGCGGCGCTGGCATGAGACCGAGGGAAGCGGCATCGGCATCAAGGGGTTCGGCTCGCACCGGGTGTATGTCCGAGAGCGGAAATAAGCGAAGAATTGCTATCTTTGTGGCGTAACATATAAATCAATCAAGTATGAAAACACTAAGAAAATGGATGGCATTGCTCATCTGCATGACCTTATCGGTTAGTCTGTATGCCGGCGATAAGGCCAGTTTCCTGAAGAAACAGTTCACCACCAACAGTGGTTACCGGCTGAACTACCGTATCCTTTACCCCTTGAACTACTCGCCCGACAAGCAGTATCCGCTTATCCTGTTCCTGCATGGAGGAGGCGAGTGCGGCAGCGACAATGAGGCGCAGCTCCTGCATGGCGGCGATATGCTGGCATCGTATGAGACGCAGTCGAAGTACCCGGCTATCATCATCGCTCCCCAATGTCCCGAAGGAGAGACGTGGTCGCCTTACCTGCATCCCAGCCGGAACAACGGCAAGCGTTTCTTCCCGCAGAATGCACCGGCTACTCCGGCAATGAAGGCGATAAAGGAGATGCTGGGGGTATATATCGATAAAGGCATTGTCGATACGAAGCGTATCTATGTGACAGGACTCTCGATGGGAGGGATGGGCACGTTCGATGCCGTATGCCGCTACCCGGACTTCTTCGCGGCTGCCGCACCTATCTGTGGAGGCGTGAACCTGCAACGCTTGGCAAGCTATAAAGGGAAAACAGCCTTCAGCATCTATCATGGTGCGGATGATGATACGGTGGACCCGCAGTTCTCGCGCGATGCCCATGCTACGTTGAAGAAGATAGGGGCGGAGGTGCAGTATAAAGAGTATCCCGGCGTGAAGCATAACAGCTGGGACAATGTCTTTGCCGAACCGGACTATCTCGGCTGGATGTTCCGGCACAGCCGCTGATTACCAATAGATGAAGCCCGCAACGCCGCACGCAATCAGTGCCAATCCCAAGAGCACATAGAAGATGCGTGCACCGTTGCGGCCGAACTGCCTCACAAAGGGACGCGCCCCGTCGGTCTGGAAGTACCAATCGATATTCCATGCCGCAGCCACGACCGAGAAGCACCCCAAGGCAATGAACAATACCAGTATGAAGTATTCCGCCGGTCCCATACGGTCAAGCGTTTACCTCCACCGTGCGAGTGCCGTCGGCATTCTCCGTAATCGTCACGTCCACCACATCGCCCGGCAGCAGCTCCTCAATCTTCTCCGGCCACTCGATGAAGCAGAGCGCACCGCTGTAGAAGTAATCCTCCGTACCGATATCTTCCGCCTCGCTGAGCTTATTGATACGATAGAAATCGAAGTGGTAAATCAGCTCGCCCGTGGTCGATGAGCGATACTCATTGATGATGGCGAAGGTCGGGCTGTTGATGACATCCTCCACGCCCAGCTCCTCGCATATAGCTTTGATAAAGGTGGTCTTGCCGGCTCCCATCTTCCCATGGAAAGCAAAGACCGTACGGTCGTCCATTCCTCCGATAAACTCCTTGGCCGCCTCGCGGATACTATCTAAGTCTTTAATCTGAATCGTTTGCATATAATCTTCCTGTTTAGTCGGGTGCAAAGATAGTGGAAATTATGGGAGAATTACCGAATCTTTTCCGAACTTTGCCGGCAATTACCCATAAGAACATTGATTAGTGATGACTCCGGATACTATCCATACCCTCTGCCGCTGGGCGGCGCAATACAACACGCGGGACTTCATCGCGAAGGACCCGGTGCAATTCCCGCATCGCTTCACTGACCAGCGGGACATCGAGGTCTCTGCCTTCCTGACCGCATGGCTCTCTTATGGCAGGCGGGAGCATATCCTCTTAAAGGCGGAAGAGCTGCACCGACTGATGGGTGGCGAGCCATACGAGTTCATCCGCCATGCCCGCTTCATGGAGATTCGCCGCCGGGCATCACAGGCAGGGAGCCGGAATACCTTTTACCGCTTCTATACCTACGCCGACCTGCTTGCCTTATGCGAGCGGTTGCATCAGATATACACAGACTATGAGACGATGGAGGCAGCACTACAGGCGATGCCGCCCGCCCCTCCCTTGGAACGGTTGCAGCTCCTGTTCGCTAATTTGAAAGGCATCCCGGTGGTAGGGGGCAGTTCGGCATGCAAGCGGCTGGCGATGTTCCTCCGTTGGATGGTGCGTCGCGACGGGGCTGTGGACTTCGGCATCTGGCGGAGCATCTCCCCTGCGGAACTGATTATCCCGTTGGATACGCATGTATTCCAGCTCTCCTGCCGGTTGGGACTGACCCGCCGGAGCAGTGCGACGAAGCAAGCCGCCATAGAAATCACCGAAGCGTTGGCAGAGGCATTCCCGGGTGACCCCTGCTTGGGAGACTTTGCCCTGTTCGGATATGATATCGCCCCCTCCGTGGCGAAGTAATTGCAGTGCTGCCGGCCGCTATACTCTGCCCTATTAACCTAAAATCTATCATCGCCCGTTAAATAAACGTATATCCTTGCCCTGTCTCCGCCCTGAAGTGCAGCTAAACTGTTTTATTTACATCAAAGCAGATTGAATAGTTAACTTAAATGCAGATGACAATGAAGAAGATAATGTGTTATGTATTTCTCGCCGGGGCGATGCTGAGCAGCTGCGAGAAAGAGCCGGATTTAGGCGAGATGGACGGCGACTTCACAGTCTATACGCAGTACGACCCGGAGACCGATTTCGCCGGAGCTTCGACCTACTTCCTGCCGGATAGTATCCTGACGACAGGACAGGGGATGAGGACGACCTATTGGAAGGATGAGAATGCGCAGAAGCTGATTGCGCAGGTCAAGGATGAGATGGACGGGCGCGGTTATACGCGGAGCCATGAGAAAGCGGATGCCGACTTGGGCGTGCAAATCACCTATGTGGAGAATACGGTGAATATGGTGGGTTTTGCCGGAGGATATTGGGACGGCTGGTGGGCCCCGTACTACTGGGGACCCTATTGGGGCGGCGGATGGTACTATCCCTTCCCGATTACATATCAATACAATACGGGAGCCATCGTACTGGAGATGGTCGATTTGCGCACGGCCGATGCCGATACGCCGGAAAAGCGGTTGCCGGTCGTTTGGGTTGCGAACAGCGAAGGCCTGCTCTCGGGCAGCTCAAGGGTTAATTTGATACTCGTGCAACGCGCCATTGCGCAATCGTTCGAGCAGTCGTCTTACATTCAAAAGCAATAGGAGGATTCACGTATGAAAAAGATAGTAGTAGGGTTATTCGTAGCGGGCATGTCGTTGCTGTGCGCTAAGGGCACGGCACAATCGTTTGCCGATGACTTGAGTTTCAATCTGGACTGGCAGATGAATGCTCCGATAGGAACGGACTATGCCAATAAAATCAGCGGCTGGGGCATGAGCCTTGATGCCGGGTATGAAGTGACCACCGACTGGACTGTCGGACTGTTTGCCGCGTTCCATACGAACCATCGCTATGTGGAGCGGGAAACGTTTGCACTTTCACCGACGGAGATGCTGACGACCGACCAGCAGCAGTCGGCGTTCCAAGTCCCCTTCGGGGCGTTCGGACGTTATTATTTTTATGACAACGGATATATCCGTCCTTACGTTGCAGGGAAATTGGGAGCCATGTATGAGCAGAATACGACCTATTTCAACAGTACCGGCTATTACGAACGTCCGTGGGGCTTCTATGTATCGCCGGAAATAGGCATGAATATCAATCCGAAGCGCTACCACCGCTATGGATTCCATGTCGCGGTCTATTATAGCTACGCGACCAACCAAACGAACCTCTTCAATTACGAAGAGAATGGCAGGAACAACCTCGGTTTCCGTCTCGGTATCTGCTTCTGAACCGAATCAGCGGAACAAAGAGCGGGCGGCGATGCAGTTGTACAGGATGTATCGCCGTTTTTTCATCTCCTTTTAAAGCGGCATGGCTCCTTCAATTTGCCGCGTCATCCCATATTTTGCTTTCCCATGAATCTCTGTTTTCCGAAAAAAGCCTTACTTTTGCGGGAGACAGAAAACAGAGGAGCGCAATGTGAAACTCGCGAGTTTCACTGTTTTGAAGGGCTTCAGAAAGCCGAAACTCACGAGTTTCACTGTTTTGAAGGTCTTCAGAGAGCCGAAACTCGCGGGTTTCTGTCTTTTGAAGGTCTTCAGAGAGCCGAAACTCGCGGGTTTCACTGTTTTGAAGGTCTTCAGAGAGTCGAAACTCGCGAGTTTCACTGTTTTGAAGGTCCTCAGAGAGCTGAAACTCGCGGGTTTCTGCCTTTTGAAGGGCTTCAGAGAGTCGAAACTCACGAGTTTCTGCCTTTTGAGGGGCTTCAGAATGCCGAACCGCCCGCGTTTCACCTCTCTGAAGGACTTCGAAGGTGAACCGAAGAGGCGGGGCGCTCCGATGTAATGAGTAGGAATAAGGAATAAAAAGAATAACGATATGACGAAAGTATTGGTTACATACGACATGTTCCGTGAGGGATTCACGGAGCTTGAGGATAAGTATGAGGTCACCTTCCCCGAAGGTCGGGACTTCACGTATGATGAGGTGTTCGAGATGTTGCCGGAATATGACGTGCTCTGCTCGATGTTCGATTTCCCGGTGAATAAAGAGCTGGTTGACCATGCCCCGAATCTGAAGTTAGTGTCGAATTATGCAGTCGGCTACAATAATATCGACGTGGCCTATTGCTTGGAAAAGGGCATCACCGTGACGAATACGCCGGGACCGGTTACGGCGCCGACCGCCAATATCGCGCTTGGCTTGCTGCTCGACACGGCGCGCCGCATCACCGAATGCGACCGCAAACTGCGTGCACAAACCATCAAAGTGGGCGTATTGGAAAACTTGGGTGTGCCGGTGACGGGACAGACGCTCGGCATCATCGGCATGGGGCGCATCGGAAAAGCCTTGGCAAAACGGGCGGTAGCCTGCGGGATGGAGGTGATTTATAACAAACGCCGTCCGCTGTACATCGATGAGGAGACAAAACTGAACGTTACCTACGCCACGAAGGAGGAATTGCTTGCGAAGTCGGACTTCGTCTCAATCAATGCCCCCTATACGCCGGAGACGCATCATCTCATCGGCGAGGCAGAATTGCAAATGATGAAGCCGACCGCCATTTTAATCAATACCGCCCGCGGTCCGCTGGTAGATGAACATGCGCTGGTCAAGGCATTGAAGGAGGGGACGATTCGCGGAGCCGGATTGGATGTGTTCGAGTTCGGCGACTACCCGTTGCCGGAGCTTTTGGAACTGGACAACGTGGTGCTCACGCCCCATATCGGTACGCAGACCTACGAGACGCGGGTCGAGATGGCACGGATGGTCTGCAATAATGTGATTGGATTTATCGAGGGCGACCGCCCCATCACCCGAGTTCTCCGCCCATGAGCCGTGCCGATACGATACTGTCCGAATTACAGCAACTGGGCACTCCGGAAAAGGCGGCACATCTGAGCCGTTTCTTCAAGACCGGACCGGGCGAATATGGCGAGGGCGATTGCTTTCTGGGCCTGCCTGTTCCGTTGACCCGCAGTGTAGCGAAGTCGCATCTGGATGCTTCGTTCGACGATTTGCAGTTGCTGTTGAATAGCCCATGGCATGAAGCTCGGCTATGTGCTTTGCTTATCTTGGCAGAGCGTTTCAAGCGGAAAAAAACGACCGATACGGAGCGTGCCGCCATCTATGCTTTTTACCTCAGGAATACGAAGCGGTGCAATAACTGGGATTTGGTGGATTTAAGTTGCCCTACCATCGTCGGCGGTTATCTTTTGACGCATCCCGACCGCGAGATTCTTTATCGCTTGGCGGAGAGCGACTGCCTCTGGGAGCAACGCATAGCCATCGTCTCGACCCAAGCCTTTATCCGTCAGCATCAGTTTGACGATACCATCCGTTTGGCAAAGCAATTGATGACGCATACGCATGACTTAATGCATAAGGCGGTCGGATGGATGTTGCGCGAGATAGGCAAGCGCGACCGATCCACACTAACCGCCTTTCTGGAGAAGTATGCCACCCGTTTGCCCCGCACAGCACTTCGTTATGCCATCGAACATTATCCGGAGGAGGAGCGAAAAAGGTATATGAAAAGGGGATGAACTCATGAATCCCCTTTCATCTCCTTTTTGTAGTGCGCATTGATAAGCGATTCGTAATCTTTTTTGTTTTCGACATTCTGCATTCCTGTCGTCCGCGCAGCCGCAGTGACTTCAGCCCAGCTGATGAAGTAATCGTCATAATAATGAATCGGATATTTCCCCTGAGCGATGACCTCCTCGCGGGTCGGAATCTTGCCGAGCAGCTGGGCAATCCGCTTGACCTCTAATTGAAGGGTTTTCTTATCCACCTCATACCGTTGTTTCTTCAACCGTTTCACGGAACTGTTTTTCGCTTCCGGCGTTTCGTTCCGTTTCCCGAAAGGGTCGATGTGCTGCTGCAACTCTTGATGCCTACCGATAGCGATACGATAGTATTCGGGAGATAGTTCAATGCCAAAATATCTGCGGCCTAACATCTCTGCACATAATGTAGTTGTCCCGGAGCCATTGAAAGGGTCTAGCACCCAATCGCCCTCTTGCGTGAAGACGGAGATGAGCCGTTCCATAAGCAGCGGAGGTAATTGTGTCGGATGATTGACGCGCTGGCTGTTATGTTTCAACCGATGAATGTCCCACCACAGGTTCGTTATGGGAGTTTTATCTGCTACATGCTCTTTTTCCCGTTTCTTTATGCAGGAGCTTCTTAAACAGTAGAACTCTTTATAGGTATTTATGCTGCTTTCTTCTAAAGGAGAGTGTATTTCATTATAAAATGGCAAATCGTCCGGTTCTCCTTTCGTGAAGCAAACGATAGAATAGTGGGCAGGCATAATCATCCGGACCGGGACACTTAGCCCTTCCCAAATAATCCAGTCCTGAAATTTTAATAAGCCGTTCAAACACTTGAAATGCCGAATAGCCCATTGGGGAATGTTCAGGACAGCAACGGTTTTTCCCGGTTTGATAATGCGGGCTAATTCCGTAAGCCATTGGTCGCACCATTCGAAATAGTTGATAATATCTATAGCATCATTATAATGGTCATATTTCTTATCTACGTTGTAAGGAGGGTCCGCAAAACAGAAATCTACGCTGTTGGAGGGCAGTTCTTTCAATATCTCTAAGCAATCTCCATTTATAATCGCAGAGTCGGCATTCCCGTTGTATTGGAAATCCGCTGTTTGAACAGTCTGCTTGTCGTTAATCGCATTGATAGCAGGATTCGGCAGTAAGCCTGTCTGAGAGAAATCTACATATTTCAGTGTTCTATATGGAGGAATACCGAATATGTCGCATAATCGAGCAGTTATTTCCTCATCTGTATTATAATCGATGGCAATGTCTCTCCACACATCCGACATGATTGTCCCATATTCATGATAAAGGTGCTTTTTGCCTCCATAATCTTTGGTTGTTCTTTCACAAAAAGGACAAAAGGTATAAGCTATCCGGGTTTTGACATGTTGCAAATTCTCTTTGTAGCGCGTGATGATGGCTAATGCTGCGTGGTGCTGGGGCAATCGCTTCTTTGTGCCGGTTAAAGGCTCTTTCAATTTAACGCCTATCCACAATTTGAAATAGGCTCTGTCTGTCAATCGGGACAGAAATTCCGCAATAAATGCCGGAGAAGAGAGCACAGCAATTGTTGCATTCGCATTTGTGCGTTCAATGAATCGATTCAAATCGCGTATCATCCCGTCTATATTCGGAATATTCTCGAAAGACGGATAATACGGATATTTGATATAATAGACATCCTCTGTTGATGCAGTGATGTCCTGTAAGTCTTCTACTTTTTGAATAGATAATTTATTTGTAGACTCGCTTAGATGTGGCATTATTTATCCAGTTCTTTTATGTATTCAACCAATTTGTTTAGCTCTTCGTCGCGAAAAGATACGGTACAATCGCTATATTGGCAAATCGTTCTTAATGCCGATTGCCGAGCAAAGTTTCCTGCGCCATCGATGACATAAGCAATTTTGTGCCCTTTCCTATGTAATGCCTCCTGTCTTGAACGTGCTTGTCCGGCTTTTCTTTCGATAGTACTATTAGTGGTAACTTGGAAACTGACTTCTACGGCACAATAAATTCCTTTCGGAGATTTCACGACAATGTCAACGGATAGGAACGTGCGTTCATTCTGACTAACATCAGGAAGATGGTCTTTGTTGATGCGCCATTCAGGTAGTTTCTTTTCTAAATATTGCTTTACATAGGTTTGGGCTAATTGTCCTAATGTATTGGCCGTGGCTCCTCCTGTGATTCGGCTGACCCAAATATATCTTTGCTGGGTGAAAGACTTTAGTTCTTCTACTTTCCCTAACATGGAACCCAATATACATTTATTAATGACGTCAATAGGCAGTTCTTTATCGGTAATTGCTGCTCCGCCGAAAAATAATAGCATACAAATATCCTCCATCATCGGGGTCAGATCGACGCATCGGGTAAGTCCATTCCCGTCCACATATAATTTCCTATTGCTCCAGTTCTCTTTTTGGGTTAGGGTTTGGAAAGTATAGGAGTAGATTTCTCCCTCCCAACTGAAGGTTAAAACATTTTCAAGTATAGCAGGCAATTCTTTCTTCAAACGCATTAAAGATTCTCCTCCGATATCTGCCAAAACCATCAAATGTTTTAGAAATAAATTGCCTGGAATAGATTTTGTTGTGAGTAAGATTTGTTTCCATATAAAGGGATTCGCATCAGACAAATTGAGTAAACTGATAAATTTGTCCTGAGTCTCTATCAATTTGGGGATAATGCTGATATCCTTTTCGTGAATAGCTATTTCCGCCGGCCAGAACTTTATTGCGTTTCTTTCTAAGTCATCGGTATTTCTCATACTATCGTAACAGTTATGAAAGGGAGATTTGGATATAAACAAAAAAGAGAGATGTTTTGTGCATCTCTCTTTTGCTCTTCCTCTTGGACTTGAACCAAGGACCCTCTGATTAACAGTCAGATGCTCTAACCGACTGAGCTAAGGAAGAATTATGTTTATGCTCTTCTTCTTGGACTTGAACCAAGGACCCTCTGATTAACAGTCAGATGCTCTAACCAACTGAGCTAAAGAAGAATTATGTTTTGCTCTTCCTCTTGGACTTGAACCAAGGACCCTCTGATTAACAGTCAGATGCTCTAACCGACTGAGCTAAGGAAGAATAAGTGTTTGCAATTCCTAAGTTCCTCCCTGAAATTGCACTGCAAAAGTACGGTGTATTTTCGAAATATGCAATATATTTGCAGAAAAATTTCGGAAAAATGAAGATTTTAGGTTTAGGTAACGCCTTAGTGGATGTTTTATCCAAGTTGGAAAGTGATGATTTATTAGCCGATATCGGCATTCAGAAGGGGGCAATGGATATGATATCCAAAGAGCAGATGGTCGCAATCAGAAAGTATCAACAGGGTGTGGAAACGACGAAGACACCGGGCGGCGCGAATTGCAATACGATGCGTGCTATTTCGCTTTTAGGTGGGGAATCTGGTTTCATAGGGAAGGTTGGTGATGATTCCTTGGCTGATTTTTATGAAGAGGCCATTCGGAGTGCCGGAGCTGCAGCCTACTTGATAAAGACAACCGGTATGTCTGGCTCTTGTACGGTGTTTATCTCTCCGGATGGTGAGCGTACGATGGGAACTTACTTAGGTCCGGGACCGACTATCCTGCCCGATGAAATCACCGACGAATTGTTAAAGCAATATGACTGTATCCATATCGAAGGCTATTTGATTGTCAATGATACCTTAGTGCGTGAAACGATTAAGAAGGCAAAGCGGCTGGGACTGAAGGTGGCATTGGATTTGGCTAATTATAATATTGTAAACGCTTATAAAGGTTTATTGGAGGAGTTGATTCCGCAATATGTGGATATCCTGTTCGCGAATGCCAGCGAAGCCGAAGCGTTCACCGGACTCCCTGCACAAGAGGCGGTGAAGGCATTGGAACAGCAGGTGGATATTGCTTTGGTTACGTTAGGCAAAGAGGGTTCGCTGATAGGTAGCCAGGGGCATTTCTACCATGTGCCGGCAGAAGGAGGCAAGCCGGTGGATACGACCGGAGCCGGTGATAACTTTGCGGCAGGGTTCTTATATGGGTTATCGGTAGGTGCGACCTTGGAGCAATCCGCACGTATCGGTTCTATGTTGGCGGGCTATGTGATTGATGTGGTAGGTCCGCAGATACCGGCAGATAAGTGGGAACAAATAAAGTTAAAAGTAAAGGCTATATTGTCTTAAGCCGGAGATAATATATACATTTACGCGGTTTTTAAAGTAAGATACGAATGCAACGCAGAGGAATTTACGGTTGGATGTGCGCCCTGTTGCTCGCCGGTGTGCTTTGCCCGGCTCAGGCGCAAGAGAAGAAGGATAATCATTTTGAGGTAAGTAAGAACTTGGAGATATTCAACTCTTTGGTGAAAGAGATGGAGATGTTCTATGTCGATACGGTCGATGTGGAGAAGACAGTCCGTCGGGGCATCGATGCGATGTTAGGGGGATTGGACCCTTATACGGAGTATTATCCGGAGCAGGAGATAGATGACTTCAAGCAGATGGTGACCGGCGAGTATGGCGGGATGGGGGCTTATATCCGCCAGCGGAATGAGAAGGGGAATGTGATGGTCATCGAGCCGTTCGAGGGGATGCCGGCAGCAGAGGCAGGACTGAAGGCGGGCGACCGGATTCTGAAGATTGATACCACGGATGTCTCTTCGTTTACGAACGATAAGGTGAGCGAGATGCTGAAGGGTGTCCCGAATACGAAGATGACACTGACCATCCAGCGTCCGAATGAGAAGAAGCCCCGTAAGATTGACATTATCCGCAAGCAGGTGCAAATCAATCAGGTGACGTGGTACGGCGTGCGGGGCGACAGCATCGGGTATATCTACCTGAAGGGCTTTACGGATAAGTGCCCGCAGGAGGTGAAGGATGCCTTCCTTGACTTGCGGAACAATCATCATATAAAGGGACTGGTCCTGGACTTGCGGAACAACGGCGGCGGTGTGTTGGAGTCGGCGGTGCAGATTGTCGGTATGTTTGTCCCGAAGGGGAGCGTCGTGCTCTCTACCAAGTCGAAGCATGCGCAGATGGACCGTACCTATCGTACCTCCAGTGAGCCGATAGATACGGTGATGCCCTTGGCAGTCCTGATTAATGGCAACTCCGCTTCGGCAGCCGAGATTGTCTCCGGTTCGTTGCAGGATATGGACCGTGCCGTATTGGTGGGCGAACGCTCGTTCGGGAAGGGCTTGGTGCAATCGACGCGCAGCCTGCCCTATAACGGGAGCCTGAAGGTGACTATCAGCAAGTATTATATCCCCAGCGGGCGGTGCATCCAGCAGCTGGACTATTCGCACCGTAAGGCGGACGGCTCGGTGGCTGCCATTCCGGATAGCCTGACTAAGGTATTCTATACGGCAAAGGGGCGTCCGGTGCGCGATGGCGGTGGCGTTCGTCCGGAGTTTGAGGTGAAGGAGCCGAAAGTGCCGACCATGATGTACTACCTGATGGCGGACACGGCGTTCTTCGACTTCGTGACGAACTGGACGCAGCAGCATGAGACGATTCCTCCGGCTGAGGAGTTCACCGTGAGCGATGAGGACTTCGAGGCGCTGAAGGCGTATGAGAAGGAGAAGAACTTTTCCTACGACCGCCAGAGTGAGAAGGTGTTGAAGAACCTCAAGGAGGTGGCTGAGTTCGAGGGTTACTTGGAGAAGGGCGATACGGCTTGGTTCCAGACGCTGGAGGAGAAGCTGACGCCTAACCTCGACCAAGACTTCGACCGCTTCAAGAAGGAGGTCAAGCGGCTGATGGAGACGGAAATCGCTAAGCGGTATTATTATCAGAAAGGGGAGTTGCTCTCGAACCTGAAGGAGGATGCCTGCCTCGAGAAGGCATTGGAGGTACTTGCCAATCGGGAGCTATATCAAAGTACGCTGAGTGCGCCGAAATAAGTAAAGAGTTACGGGTTATGAGTTACGATTGTAAGGGCGGGAAATCTCGTCATTCTGTCAATATCCTTTTCATTGCTTGTACGGGGTACGGTAATGGGAGTTACTCAAGTCTTTCAATGTCTGTTCGTTCCATTTCCCCGACTGCCATAGCTTTTCCATCTCTTCGTCAGCACGGCGGGCATAAAACTCAGATATGGCATGTTTCAGTGCGTCCAGTTCTTCGTCGCTCCGTACGTTTGCTATCATGTCGAGTATCTCCAGCTGTGCTTTGTTGAATACAGTTCTTTCCATAATCAGTTTCCTGCTAAAATATACACCCGCAAAGGTAGTATTATTTCTCGTTATTCCTCTACGACAATGCCATCAGGTCTTTTATCGCATAGCCTCCTCAAAGTCGATGAACGATATGATTAATGTTCGACCAATGCAGCGCAACGACAGTAAGTCATTATCGCCACTGACCAGATAATCCGCTTGTGCAGCAATGGCTGTGTAGAGCAGATAGTCATCTTTCGGGTCACGGCAGAGTGGTGGACCTTGTTCCGGCTTTACGAGCAATGCCGCCTCACAGAGCAGGTCGAGGAACTCTTCCGCTTGCTCGGCAGGGATATACTTGCGGATACGTGGGCGATTCAGTACATCGGCCAGTTCTCGTAATTGTATTTCGCAAGTTACTACTTCTATCCGTCCACTGTCAATATGCCGGTGCAATCCGGCTAATCGTTTCCCTATCAGGAAGGATATCCAGATATTGGTGTCGATGACGACACGTCTTGACTCACTGCTTCTGCTCCTCATAATGCGTTTGTCTTACGGCTTCTACTTCGCGGGTGATGTCGTCCATACTCAGTTCATCGGTGCGGACAGAGCGTAGCAGCCGGTCGAACCGGCTTACGAACAGCGATTTGCGCAGTCGGTCGAATATCTCCAGTTGGTCTTGTTCAGGCATGGCTTGCAGTATGCCGAAGAATTGTTGCTTGCTGATGTTCAGTTGAATAGTATCCATACACTTCCTCCTTTTTCTTGGTTTCACCCGCAAAGGTAGGAAGAAATTGCGAATGTACGGAGGGTACGAATTACGAATTACTTGGAGGGAGAGGGTAATTCGTAATAATCCTATTCCTCTTTCAATAATTCACCTACCGTCTTGATGAAGGCTTCAGCCTTAGGCAACAATTCACTGATTTCATTTTCATCTGTATAGGCGAAGTCGTCGTAATCGCTGCTGTGCCTCCGTTCGAACAATAGGGAGAAACTACGCCCTATCTCACGGGGCATATGTCCTGTGGCTACAAAGTGCATACCCAACATCTGCTTGACTCCGGCGTGGGTTCCGGGGGTTATGCCATGCTTTACAAGCAAAGCTACTGCTGCATAATAACAAGCATAATACAGCCGATTTACAGCCGTGTTATAATATCCTTGCTGCTTCAGGAAAGGTACTTCTGCCAGCGTATCTTTGGCACGCTGATAGCGATAAGCTGCTAATGCCTCTCTGTTCTCACGGCTCAGTTCCTCTTTCATAATGCAATCCCTTCGTTCATTACGTTTATCTGGAATGGTGTACGCAGCGGCATGTTCTCCCACCATTTTTTGAGGAGTACACGGGCATTAATAGGCACACCGGTTTCTATCTCAATATCATAGAGGGGGGCAATGATGCGTTCTTCCTCCGTTATGCTCAGGCTGTTGCCATCAACCAGCACCAA
This sequence comes from uncultured Parabacteroides sp., assembly GCA_949289155.1. Taxonomy (GTDB): domain Bacteria; phylum Bacteroidota; class Bacteroidia; order Bacteroidales; family Tannerellaceae; genus Parabacteroides. The sequence continues at coordinate 354 of CASEMX010000041.1, read as the reverse complement.
CAGGTCTATATCGCTGTCCGGACGGGCATCCCCCCGTGCTTCGCTACCATAGAGAATGGATTTCGCATTGGGAGCCACCTGCGATAAGGCCTTGCGTATTCGTTCTACGATGTGGGGGCGTCTCATACTCTTTCATTTAAACTGTTCACCCGCAAAGGTAGAAAGAATTTACGAATTACAAATTACGAATTACCATCGGAGGGAGGGGTAATTCATAATTCTACACATTCAGCGTCCCCTCTATGGATTCGGAACGCCTTGCTCCGTTTCGTCGTCGGGCGACTCCACCTTGTCGGGGTCAGCACCCAGCGTCTCCACGTCCACCCAGAAGACTTCGTTGCCTACGAGGTTGCG
>CASEMX010000040.1 GCA_949289155.1 uncultured Parabacteroides sp. | reverse complement strand
GCAGGAGTTAGAGCCGAATGCTTTTTGTATGTAAGGTTTAGATGTATCTTCAAAAAGGTATTGGCTTTAACTCCTTTAACTCCTATAACTGCTCTAACTCCTTATTGCTAATCAGCTGGAAACCTTCTCCCGCGAGCGGGAGAGCGAATCGGAGGCGAAATTAATCGCCGGAATCCCTCGCGGGGTGTTGCTAATTGAGGATTAATAGTTACCTTTGTTCCGCAAAATAAAAAAGAAGAAATAATGCCGAATATCTCACAACGAGGAGTCGATATGCCGGCTTCTCCTATCCGAAAACTCGTTCCGCTGGCTGAAGCGGCGAAAGCGAAGGGAATCAAAGTCTATCACCTGAACATCGGGCAGCCCGACATTCCGACGCCCGAAGTCGCGATGGAGGCGTTGCGGCACATCGACCGGACGGTTCTCGAATATTCCCCCAGCGAAGGCATCAAAAGTTTCCGCGAAAAGTTGGTGAAGTACTATGCCAAGTTCAATATACAGGTCGAAGCCGACGACATCATCATCACGACAGGCGGTTCGGAGGCGGTTTTCTTTGCGTTCATGGCTTGTCTGGACCCGGGCGACGAGATAATCGTGCCGGAGCCGGCTTATGCCAACTACATGGCGTTCGCCATCTCCTGCGGGGCGGTCATCAAGACCGTGCCCTCCACCATCGAGGAGGGATTCGCGCTTCCGTCGGTCGAGAAGTTCGAGGCGTTGATTACGCCGCGCACGAAAGGCATCCTGATTTGCAATCCTAACAATCCGACGGGCTATCTTTATACCCAAAAAGAGATGAACCAGCTGCGCGATATCGTGAAGAAGTATGATTTGTTCCTCTTTTCCGACGAGGTTTACCGCGAGTTCTGCTATACCGGCGCGCCCTATATCTCGGCGTTCCATCTGGAGGGCATCGAAAACAATGTCGTGCTGGTCGATTCCGTATCCAAACGTTACAGCGAGTGCGGCATCCGCATCGGCGCACTGATTTCGAAGAACAAAATGGTGCGCGAGAATGTGATGAAATGGTGTCAGGCCCGCTTGAGCCCGCCACTTATCGGGCAGATTATCGCAGAGGCATCGCTCGACACGCCGAACGAGTATATGTTGGACGTGTATAATGAATATGTAGAGCGCCGGAAGTTCCTGATTGACGGATTGAACCGCATACCGGGCTGCTATTCGCCGATACCGATGGGCGCGTTCTATACCGTCGCCAAACTGCCGGTCGATGACGCGGAACGTTTCTGCGCATGGTGCTTGAGCGATTTCGAGTACGAAGGGCAGACCATCATGATGGCCCCGGCTTCCGGTTTCTATACTACGCCGGGCTTGGGAAAAGACGAGGTCCGTCTGGCTTATGTCCTGAAGAAGGAGGATTTGGCCAATGCGTTGCTCGTGTTGCGAAAAGCGTTGGAGGCGTATAATGCCCGATAAAGAAGCATGAACTTAGAACTCTTCATAGCCAAAAAGATTCATTTCGGGGAAGAGGCGGGGCGCAAAGCGACTCCGCCCGCTATCCGGATTGCCACCATCGGCATCGCGTTGGGATTGGCGGTCATGATTCTGTCCGTCGCGATTGTCATTGGCTTTAAGAAAGAGGTGCGGAACAAGGTCATCGGGTTCGGTTCGCATATACAGGTGACCAATTTCGACAATAATTCGTCCTACCAGACAGTCCCCATCGCCGTGAGCGATTCTCTTTTGGCGGCATTGGCAGCCCATCCGGATATCCGCCACGTCGAAACGTTCGCCACTAAGCCGGGACTGTTGAAGACCGACACCGACTTTCAAGGGATTGTCCTCAAAGGCGTCGATAGGGACTACGACTGGACCTTTTTCCGGCAGAACCTGAAGGAGGGGGAGATATTCCGGTTGGATGAAAAGAAGCGTTCGCCGGATGTGATAATTTCCCGTTATCTCTCAGACCTGTTAGGCTTGAAGGTGGGCGATTCGTTCCTGACCTATTTCGTGGACGAAGATATCCGCGCCCGGAAATTCCATATTACCGGCATCTACGAAACCGGATTTGCCGATTACGACAAACTGTTCGTGCTGGCAGATATCCGGCAGGTCCGTCGATTGAACGGATGGGACGACGACCAAGTGAGCGGCATCGAACTGTTGGTCAATGATTATGCGCGGTTGGACCAGACGTCCGAAGATTTGTACTTCGAATTGGCGAACCAACAAGACCGGAATGGCAATTCCTTCTACGTCCGTTCCATAAAGGATTTGAACCCAATGATATTCAGCTGGCTGGATGTGTTGGATATTAACGTCGTGGTGATTTTGGTCCTCATGCTGGCGGTCGCCGGATTCACGATGATTTCGGGACTGCTGATTATCATCCTTGAACGGACCAACATGATTGGTATCCTGAAGGCTTTGGGGCAGAGCAACCGGAGCATCCGGAAAGTGTTCCTTTATGTCTCGTTCTTTTTGATAGGGAAGGGGATGCTGTGGGGGAATATTATCGGCTTGGCTATCTGTTTCCTTCAGTCGCAGTTCCGTTTGTTGAAACTCGATTCCAGCATCTATTATCTGGATGCCGTACCCATTGACCTGAATGTCGCCTCCTTTGTGCTGTTGAATATCGGGACGCTCGCCATTTCGATGCTGATGATGCTGGGTCCCTCTTACCTGATTACCAAAATAAGCCCGGCAAAAAGTATCCGGTTCGAATAGCTGGGAAAAACAAGGGAATTTGTGCTAAAAAAATATCGGTTATTTCCGGAAAAATAACCGATATTTTCTGAAGAGCAATCCCTCAATTTTGCATCAGGATATAGGAGCACTCTTTTTCTACATGTCCCGTCAGTTTTCCGCCCGCAACCGTGAAACTCGTCTGATGCACCGCATCGGTATAAACGCCGTCCGGCAGTTGGGTGCGAATGGATATCTCCGCCGCATTACCCACATTGACCAGCGCTGCGCCCTTCGTGCCGCGTGCAATCTCTACGACCGCTCCGTCTTTCGAATAGTAGAGTGTTTCCTTTTCACCATCCATTGCCTGCCGGAATTTGTTGGCAGCAATCACTTCCGGATGAATAAAATTCGCATTGCCTCGTTCGCCTATCCGATTATTCCCCCATCGGTTGTCAGGTGTAGAACCTTCCGGGCGACTTAAAAAGAGCGGAACGCCTGCCGAACGGGCAGTCAGCAGCGTCCATCCGCATCGAATCAGCGCATCGCTCAGTCCTGCCGACTCGCCGGCGTTACAATAAGTATCGTGGCTCTCTACCCAAGTAATCAACTGTTTGGGATTAGCCTTATGATGCCAAGCCTTCAGGTCGACTTGCTTGAAGTTCCGCTGTTTCAATGCCTCACGGAGTACACCGCCATAGGCGCTTGCGGTCAGTCCGATGTATTGGGAATATTCCTTTTCCTTCACGTTCTTGTCTTGCAATACCTCCCCGTAAATGAACAGTTCATCTTTCTTGGCTAAGGTCAAGCCATTGATGGATTCCCGTCCGGTAGCTATATCCCAGAAGTTATTGCGTGGGGATTTATCATCCTTCGGGTCGGAAGGCAAACCGATATGTTTGGCAGTATCGTAGCGGAATCCACCAGCTCCATTGGCGATTAAGTCATTAATATAGGTCATGAAGTAATATTGGAACTTGGGATTCTCGGTATTTACGTCCGGAAGTCCGCCCATTGCGCCGGTGGTACATTGATAGCGGTCGTTATAGTCTTTTATTTCGTTCAATCCGTTCGCGTGGTAAAGCTCATCCTTTCCGCCGACAGCCTGTAAGAACGCTGGGGTTACGGCAGAGCGGTCGAACGCCGTATGGTTCGGCAGCACATCGACCAGTACAGTTATGCCATATTTCCGCGCTTCGGCGGTCATGGCGGCAAATTCTTCTTTCGTACCTAATTGGTAATTTCCGATGGTCCATTCGATAGGTTGATAATGATAATACCATTTTCCGTGACCGAATAATTCCATTCCGCCCTCTTCTCCGACAAAACATTTGTTGGCAGGGGATGTTTGCACCATCGTATAGCCCGCCTCTGCAATTTGCTTCATATTGGCTTTTATCGTATTGAAGGACCAGCAAAAAGCATGTAGGATAACTCCGTTCTGTTTGTCCTTCGGTAGGGTGGTTTGTCCGTATGTCGAATACGGGAATGAGAATAAACCGGAAAGGCAGGTGAGTGCTGCCACAATAATCTTTCTTATTTTCATGATTCTATTTATTATTTGATTAGCAATGGCAAATGTAGGTATAATAAATGGAATAAGTGGATAAAAGTAACGGTTAATTGCCAAAAAACTTACAAAACAGCAGGAATGAATCCTACTGCTGCTTCCGATAACTTACCACTGCCCACACATTAAATACGAGTGCAAAGCACAACAGAATGCTTAAACGGTTCAGAACGTCCGCGAGATGGCTCCCTTTCAGATAGACCATCCGGATAAACTCCACGAAATATTTCAACGGATTGAATGCCGCAATCTTTTGTGCCCAATCAGGCATGCTGCTTATAGGAGTCAACAATCCGCTCATCAGAATCATGACCATAATAAAGAACCACATTACAAGCATCGCCTGCTGCATCGTGGAGGAATAATTGGAGATAACCAAACCGATACCAGAAGCCACGAGGATGAAAATCGCTGCGCCGACGTAAATTGTCCCTAAGCTTCCCGCAGGGACCAATCCATAAATCAACCATGCCAGCAGCATCGCCACACTCAATACGAAGAAACCGATGAGCCAATAGGGGAGCAGCTTGGCAAGCGTGAATGTTATCTTACTGACAGGCGTCACATTGATTTGTTCAATCGTTCCGTTCTCTTTTTCACTGACAATGTTCAGTGCCGGAAGGAATCCGCAAATCATTACCAGCATCATGGTCATCAAAGCCGGAATCATAAAATGCTTATAATCCAAGTTCGGGTTGTACAGATAACGGATGGAACTCTGTGGCGAAGCCTTATTGACGATTTGCGCCAGATAAGAACTGCCCAAACCTCCCTTTGTCCCGTTTACGGCATTGGCAGCAATCAGTACCTCTGCCGGTCGGCCGAGTAGTCGCTCCTTTTCGAAATCCTTCGGAATCTCTAAAATCAGGTCGGCATCTCCCTTTTCCATTAGAGTAAGTGCCTCTTCATACGAAGCGCAGGTTTGCATCAGCCGAAAATAGTCAGAAGCCTCGACTTGATGCAATAAACGGAGAGAGGTCTGGCTATGGTCATTGTCTATAACCACCAATTGCAAATCTTCAACCTCTAAAGTCGCAGCCCAAGGGAATACCACCAATAGCATGATGGGGAAAAGGATAATAAGCCGCGGCATAAAACTGTTCCGCATCAATTGCTTGAACTCTTTTTCTATCAAATAACCGATTGTTTTCATAGGATTGCTGTCAATTTAAACGGTTCTTAAACAAACGAAGGCTGATGCCCACAAAGATTACCAGCATAAGTAGAAGAATTCCTACCTCGTTCCATACATAATGCATCGGGACACCTTCAATCATAATCTTTCGCACCAAATCAATATACCAGCGTGCCGGAATAAAATAGGACAGTATCTGCAAGATTCCTGGCATACTTTCGATGTTGAATATCATTCCGGAAAGTAAAATCGTCGGAATCATCAAGACCATTGCCGAGATTAGCAATGCCGCTGCCTGTGTTTTTGCCAAACAAGAGATAAATAATCCCAAAGCCAGCGATACTAAGATAAATAATAAGGAGACAAATAGCAATCCGATGATACTCCCCGCAACCGGAACATTCAATACGAAGCGGGATAACAGCAGGATTGTCGCCAGATTAACTAATGAAAGCACCAAGTAAGGTACGGCTTTGGAGAGAATCACGAATATCGGACGTACCGGCGATACCAAAAGAATCTCCATCGTACCCGTCTCTTTTTCCCGAACAATCGCAACGGAGGTCATCATTGCGCAGATAATCATCAGAATCAATCCCATTACTCCGGGAACGAAATTGTACGCGCTTTTCATCTGTGGGTTATAAAGCAACTTCAGATTGGGGATAACGGTCGGTTGGACGGCTATTCCTTTCAATTCGTTCTCGGCTTGCGCCAAAATATTCTGGGCATAGTTGCTTCGTGTCAAAGCCAAATTAGGTTCCGATGCATCGGCAATGATTTGGATGGCTTCCCCTTCCTTATAAGAATGGTTCGTATATTGCGAAGGAAAGACTATCGCCAAGTCGATATTGCCTTTGCGGAACTCTTCTTGCAATTCTTTTGGCGAACGAACCACCTCCGTGATTTGGAAATATTCGTTTGCTCCCAACTGTTCTGCGATTTGTTGCACGGCGATATCGTAAGAAGGCGAGAGGATAGCCGTTCGCACATTCTTTACCTCCGTAGAGATGGCAAAGCCGAACAAGATAATCTGAACAATCGGCATTCCGAGCAGAATAAGCATGGTCCGTTTATCCCGCAAAATATGATAGAATTCCTTTCGTATAAAAGCTATAAACTGTTTCATCTCGTTATTCCCTTGTTTACTTGTCAACTCGTTTCCCTGTTTCCGCTAATCGTTGGAACACTTCATCCATATCCTTAGCTTGGAATTGACGTTTCAGATTCTCCGGCGTATCCAATGCGCGGATTTGTCCGTCCACCATCATCGAGCCTCGTCCATATAATGTGTGGTGACAAATATCGTGATGCCTCGTCCGGCGGCTTGATAAATCAATTCCCAGAACTGCCGGCGCGTAGCAGGGTCCACACCGCCTGTTGGCTCATCGAGGAAGACCAATTCCGGTTCATGGAAGATGGCCACCGAAAAAGCCAGCCGTTGCTTCCATCCCAAAGGCAATTCGCGCACTAACGTGTTCCGCTCTTTCTCCAATCCGATGCGGCGCAACATCGTATTGGTACGCGGAGCGATTTCGGCCTTCGGTACGCCATAAATTCCGGCAAAGAGCCGCACGTTCTCCCATACAGCCAAGTCTTCATAGAGCGAAAACTTTTGGCTCATGTAGCCGATGTGCCGTTTTATCTCTTCCGGTTGTGTAGCGGCGTCGAATCCTGCGACAATTGCTTTGCCGGAAGTTGGTTTACTTAGTCCGGTCAGCATCCGCATTGCCGTAGTTTTTCCGGCTCCGTTTGCTCCGAGGAAGCCGAATATCTCGCCTCTCTTTACTTCGAACGAGATATGGTTGACAGCCGTGAAGTTCCCGAACCGTTTCACCAATTGTTCTACACGGATAATCGGTTCGCTCTCCTCGTTGCCTCGTTCGTGTGCCAATCCCGGCGGACAAAGAATCGAGCGGAAGCGTGTCAAGATATTTTCCGGCGTATCGATTCCCCGAATCTCTCCCTCTTGCAGGAAAGCGATGCGGTCGCATCGGCGGGCTTCGTCCATGAAAGGCGTAGAAACAAGGATAGTAACGCCCTGTTCTTTCAATCTCTTCAACATTTCCCAGAACTCTTTTCGGGAAACGGGGTCGACTCCTGTGGTCGGCTCGTCCAAGAAAAGGACCTCCGGCTTATGGATTAGGGCGCAACAAAGTGCTAATTTCTGCTTCATCCCGCCGGAGAGTGCACCGGCTCGCCGGTCGTTGAACGGTTCGATTTGCCGGTAAATATCTTTTATCTGATTATAATTCGTCTGCAAGGAGGTATGGAATATCGTAGCGAAGAAATCCAGATTCTCTTTTACCGACAAATCCTGATACAAGGAGAACTTTCCGGGCATATAACCTACACAGCGACGAATCTGTGCATAATCGTCCACCGAATCGAACCCGCAAACCGTCGCTTTCCCTGCATCCGGCAAAAGAAGTGTCGTCAGGATGCGGAACAGGGTGCTCTTCCCCGAACCATCCGGACCAATCAGTCCGAACAATTCGCCGCGTTCTACCGAGAAGGAAATCGCTTTCAAGGCTTCTACGCTTCCATACCGCTTGCTTATTCCGGATATCGTGACTATCGGTTTCATCTTTCTTAGAATTTCACCTCTCCGTACATTCCTATCTTCGCCGTTCCATCATTGCGGAAGGATATCTTCACAGCATAAACCTGATTGGCGCGTTCATCGTCGGTCAGAATCGTCTTGGGCGTGAACTCCGCTTTGTCCGATATCCAAGTAATTGTCCCTTCGAACGGTTTTCTTTCGCCATCGCCGAAGTCTGCGTAGAGCGTTACTTGCTGTCCGAGTTTTATTTCCGCGAGTTGCTTCGACGTGATATACGCCCGGAGGTACATATTCTCTACATCGGCAATCTTAAATAACGGTTTGCCGACTGAAGCCAATTCGCCTGCTTCCGCATACTTGGCAAGAACCGTCCCGCTGATAGGAGAAACGATACGGCTCTTCTGCAATTTATCTTCTACTTGGGCGACTTGGATAGCTACCGACGCACTCTGTTCGTTCAGGCTCGCCGTACTGTTTTGCAAGGTCGAGAGTTGTGCTTCCAATTGTTTGTTGAGCAGGGCGATTTCCGCGTTCCAATCGTCCAATTGCTTCCGGTTGGCAGCATTCGATTGCAACAGACGTTCGACGCGCGCCTTTTCCTGTTCCGCTTTCGCTATTTGTTGGCGCGTGGCGGCTATTTGTTTTCCGATATCCGGCCGTTGCGTATCGACCGACTTCCGATTGGCGAGCAATTGTAACTTCTGCAGGTGGAGCTGGACCGTATCTATCAATCCTGCCTCTTCGCCGCAAGTCAGTTTTGTCCCTTCATCTGCTCGGAAATGAATGAGTTTCCCGGCAGCTTCCGCCGAAACGATGACCTCAGTCGCCTCGAATGTCCCTGTCGCGTCAAAGTCTTCTGCGCTATTCCGGCATCCTGTCAAGGCAATCGCCAATGCGATTCCGATTGCATTCGTTATTTTCATCTTCTTATCCTTTCTGTTTACTATTTCGTCGAATATATTTTCTTGAATGGTATGTTTTATTCATTGGTCAGGTACTTCCGCTGATAGATATCCAACAGAAGCTGGACCTCATGCAGGGCTTTGTTCTGACGCGCCTGATTCTCTTTGTTAATCTCTTGGAGCATATCGATGACCGATAGCGTTCCGTTTGCCGTTTTCGCCTCGGCTGCCCGCCGGATATTGCTTTGCAGGCGAATCATCTCGTCGTCCTCTATCATTTGCTTCCTTAATGATTCGATGGCGGCATCCTGTTCTGTCAGTTGGAGGCGAGTATTAAAGAGGAACGTCTCGGCATTGCTGCGTACCATCCTCCGTTCGGCATCCAGTTTCCTCCGGTCATTCTTCAATGTATAGAGACTTCCGAAGTTCCAGCTGAGCCTTGCACCGACCACATAGTAGGCTTGGAAGTCATCCTTCAGCATATCCAGTCCCGGATTGGCATAACCTCCTTGGGCGAAAAGACTGAAGCGGGGCATATAGGCTGCCTTTAGATTCTGCTCCTGAATCGCTATCCGTTGCTCTTGCGTCTTGTACCAATCCAGTTCGGGACGTTTAATCACAGACGAGTAATCTGTCTCCGGAACCGGCTTTACGACATCGAGCGAATCGGCGGAGGTCCCTACGAACAGTGCCAACATCCGCCGGTAAGCCGTCCGGTTGTTCTCCAAAGCGATGGCTTGCTGGCGCGACTTGATTTGTTCTACCTTGACGGCATCGATATCCGCTTCGTTGGCTATCCCGTTCGCACAATAGGCCGTAACCTGTTCGAGGCTCCTTGCCAACTGCTCTTGCAACAGGCGGTTTTGCTCCAGTTGTTCGTCCAAGAGCAGGATACCGAAGTAGAGTTGGTTGACCCGTTCGCGGAGCGCGTACATATTCACTTGGAGTTGTCCGCGTTGCTCGTCCGAGCGTGCCTCGGCCTCCCGCTTCTTAGCGCGGATATTCCCGCCGTCCCAGATATTCTGCTGCACTTCGAGTACCGCCTGATATTGGTCTTTCGGCAAGAGCTCGTCCGGGACGCCCGGAACATCGAACGGCAACGAGGTGACATCGCTTTGGTAGCTTGCCTTTCCGCTCAGCGATATCTGCGGGAGATTGCCCTTGCCCAGATTGGACAGGGTATATTCCTTCGTCTTCTCTATCAGCTCATATTGCCGGACCAAGGGGTAATTCTCCTGCGCCCTTTGCTGGCATTCCTCCACCGAGAGTTGCGCGTGGAGGGTGGTTGCCAAGCAACAAAACAATAGACTTATCACTTTCTTCATATATTCTTTCGTTTATTGATTCATAACGCAAAGGTAGAGCATATTTCAATAAAAGGATGTCTCTTTAGTGGGAAGGGATGTTCTGTTTGTATGGTAATGGCAGATATAGGCGATGAAAACCGGCGCATTTGTTATCTTTGCGGGAAAACGAGAGAATATGGAACATCGTCAGGTAGAGAACATGGGGCTGAAGGAAATCAACCGGATTCCCTTCCAGAACTTGAATATCGAACGCTTCGTGCAGCCGGAGTTCGGTATCGTATATAATGTGAACCCGGAGATTCGGCGGATTATGATACAGGAATATCCTTACCGGCTTACCGAGGGGCGGCTGATGCTTCTCCGGCAGGGGAAGGCGCAGGCGCGGATTAATCTGAAGGAGGTAACGGTGAATGCCCCTGCCATCGTGATTGTTTCGCCTAATACCATCGGGCAGATGATTGACCTTTCCGATGATATGCGCGGTTCGATTATCGTTTTCAAGGATGAGTTTGTCAGTGGCATCCGGCAAAACGACTTGGGACGAAAGTTCCTGAACGGGTTGCTGAGCATCTGTTTGCCCCTTTCGGACAGGGACTTGGCCTGCATCGAACAATTCTTCGCCACGCTTTGGTCGGTGGTCCAAACCTACGGACTCCAGCGCGATGTACTCCAGTCGCTGCTCCAAGCCCTATTGCAAGAACTGTTTATCCTTGCCAAGCAACAATCCCAAGAGGAGGAGAAGCGGCAGAGCCGGCAGGAACAGCTGTTCAATCAGTTCATCGCTTTGGTCAACCAATATGCCAAGAGCGAGCGGAACGTCTCCTTTTATGCCGACAGACTGTACCTGACTCCGCGCTATCTGAACAGCGTGGTCAAGCAGGTGAGCCGCCGCACAGTGATGGATTGGGTCAACGATTCGGTCATCCTCGAAGCCAAAGTAATGCTCAAGTATGGCGATAAATTAATATACCAGATAGCCGATGAACTGAACTTCCCCAACGTCTCTTTCTTCTGCAAGTTCTTCAAACGGCAGACCGGGATGACGCCGCAGACTTACCAACGGAGCAAGTGAGCGCAGCCCCATAGCCTATTCCGGTTTTCTTCCTTGGCGTACCTACCTTTGCCCCCCGAAGAAAAGTTTGTTTCCTGCCGGTGTAAAGTTTTATACATCGGGAGGAAAAGTTTTGCACATGCCGTATAAAAGTTAAAACGCCACTGTCGTTTCTATAAACGCCTGTGGCGTTTTTACAATTGCCTGTGCCGTTTTTATAAACGCCTGTGGCGTTTTAAGAATTCTCCCCGAAGAAGACAACTTTTCCTGCCGATGTATAAAACTTTACACCGGCAGGAAACAAACTTTTCTTCGGGGGGCAAAGGTGAAGATGCCCCTATGCGTCAAAATAGATGCTTATATGGAAACCGGATTACCGGAGGGAGAGGCGGACGTAGTTGAGGCGCGTGTATTTGACACCCTTGAATTGGAATGTCTGCGAGATACGGGCGGAGGCGAGATGGACCACCTCCCCGATGCGGAACGCCCGCTCCATGGCAGAAAGCTGCCCGGACATCATGCTGGGATAAAGCGCAGGGATGGAGGCAATCGCCCGGTTCCCGTCGCGGTCTTTCAAGTAAAGCACCTGCGCGACGTAGAAGTAGGTGACGCTCCCCGCGACGCGCGTCTTATACGGGTCGTCTTGCAGGCGGATATGCGTGATTTGGAAAGAGATATCTTTGAGGGCCTCTCCCTTTTTTCCCAAGTAACGGGACAGGTTCTTCTCCTGCCGGCTCTTCTGTTTCATCAAATCCAGATAGACCGAGACGTAAGCCTGTGCGATACGGACAAACCGCTCCTGCTTGGGGATTTTAGGGGTATATTTATTGGCAATCCACATCAGATAGGAAGGGTCGATGCGGAAGACCTCGTGCAGATAGTGCCCGCGGTATTTGCCGAACCCGATTAAGTCGTCGCCTTTGGTCGCCATGTGCTTCTCGTTATATTCGACCAAGAAGAGCTTGCGGTTGGAATAAAAGAACTGGGTGCTGACCTTACGGAACGATTCATAAACCGACTCGGAGAGCTCTTCGAGATAAAGAAGCTGAGCCTTCTCGACCTGCGGCGAGTAGAACCACAGCGTGTAGCAGGCTTTCCCGGCATGGGGCAGGACCATCAGGTAGGCTCCGGAGACCCTGTAAGGTTCCCGCCCTTCGTTGTAATGCCGCAACAAATCGTAAAGCTGCTGCTGCTCTTCGGCTGATAATCCATGAATAACCGGTCGTGCCATCTCTTTATCTCCTGTTTATAGAAAGAGAACAAAAAAAGTGGCATCCGGGTTTTTACCGGACACCACTTTATCTGATAATTGCTGCGTTGATACGAATCAACGGATGACGCCTAACTTCGAAGCACCCACGAAATCGAGGATATTCTGAATCTCTTCGCTCATCGGTACTTGGTCTTTAATCATGAACAGGGCATCCAGCACGCTGGTATTGCCTTGGAACAAGATTCGGTAGGCATGGCTGATGTGCTTGATAATCTTCTCCGGGAAACCTTCGTGCGCCATCACCACGGCATTGACACCGTGATAGACGGTCGGTTCGCCGGCTCCGATGATATAGGGCGGCACATCTTTGCGGAAACGGCATCCGGTCTGCACCATCGCCCAACGGCCTACGCGCGTTCCTTGGCTCATCAAGATATTGCCGCCGAAGATGACACAATCTTCAATCATGCAATTGCCGGAAACCTTGCAGCCATAGCCCAATACGCAATGGTCGCCCACTTTCGTATCGTGGCAGATATGCACGCCTTCATGCAGGAAGCTGTTGTTCCCGATTTGCGTCTGCCCTTCGGCATAGGTAGCGCGGTTGATAACTACATTCTCGCGGATGACGTTGTTATCGCCAATAACACACAGCGTATCGCCGCCTTTATACTTAAAATCTTGCGGTTCTGCACCCAGTACCGCACCTTGGAACACACGGTTGCCTTTTCCCATTCGCGTGCCGCTCATGATGCTGGCATACGGCATGATTTCACAATCATCGCCAATTTCGACATTGCGGTCGATATAGGCGAAAGGATGAATTGTAACGTTGTTTCCGATCTTAGCGGAAGGATCAACGTGAGCTAAAGGGCTAATCATAGCATTCTTATTTAAGTTAATCAATTATCTACCACCACCGACAGCACTATACAAGCTGATGACAGCCTGAATGCGTTGGATATTATCTGCCACTTCCGTCAGCTGCGCACTCAACAGATTCTGTTGCGATGTCAAGATTTCCAAATAAGTAGCGTCGCCACTTTGGAACAAATCTTTCGTATACGCCACAGCCTTTTCCAATGCTTCGACTTGAGACTGGTCGTGAACCAACTTCTTGTTGGTCGCATCATACAAATGAAGCGCATCGCTTACTTCCTGTCCAGCTTCCAAGATAGTCTGTTGATAATTCATCTTGGCAATTTCCTCTTCTGCTTTCGAGACCTTCAGATTGGCAACTAACTTTCCGTTATTAAAGATAGGTTGCGCCAACGAAGCTAAAGCCTGGAACATGAATTGTCCCGGATTGGAAATCTGCACACCCGAACCGTTTGTCCAACCTGCCGTAGCCGTAATGTTGATGCCTGGATAGAAAGCGGCACGAGCCTGGTTGGTCGTATAATAAGCACTTGCCAGATTCATTTCGGCAATCTTCACGTCCGGACGATTCTCCAGCAACTGCAAAGGAACACCTGTCAACAATTCTTCCGGCATTACTTGCTCGTCTAATGTTCCGCGGTCAATGTGTTGCGGAGCTTTTGCCAAAAGGACAGACAAAGAGTTCTCTGTCTCGCGTACCTGACGTTGCAAATCAATCAACGAAGCTTGCACTTGATGATAAGCCGCACGAGTCTGCGTAACGGCAGCCTCTGTGGTCATACCGGCAATCTTCATAGCCTCCATTGCACGGACATTTTCCTTATAAATAGCCACTGTCTCGGTTGTAATCTCCACCTGACGGTCCAGCATTAATAAGGTATAATAAAGATTGGCAATTCCACAAATGATTTGCGAACGAACGGCTTGTTGCGAATATTGGCTCTGCAAATAAGCGGTCTTCTGGCTACGGCTTGCGTTCAGCAATTTGCCGAACAAATCCACTTCCCAGCTGGCAGCGGCTGCAGCCGTGTAAGCTTTTCCCCATTCACTATCTCCCATTGTAGTAAGAGAACCTTGAGGAGCCAAGTTGATAGAAGGCAAGAACGACAAACGGGCTGATGTCAACATCACTTTCGCCTCTTCCACACGAAGGATAGCCGCCTGCATATCCACATTATTCGCCAAGCCCTCTTCAATCAATACTTGCAACTTCGGATCACGGAAGATTTCCTGCCACGGAAGATTCCCGATGCTGGCCGTATCCGTCACCGCCAACGTATCGGTAGCGGAAACAGGATCGCGATAGATTCCTTCTGCCGAAATGTCTTCCGGACGGTCATACGCTTTATAGATGTGGCAACTGCTAAGCAGCGCAGTTGCACACATCATCATAACTATATTTCTTTTCTTCATATTCAACTATTCTTCTTTGCGTATTGTTCAATTTCTGTATTCATATCGCTATTATCCAAATCATCCCATTCAAGCGGTTTGATCTTCTCCTGCAAGTACTGGAATGCCACGAACAATACCGGAACGATAAATATCTGGCAAATCATACCGATTAACATACCACCGATAGCGGAAGCTCCCAACGTACGGTTACCGTGAGCACCTACACCGAAGGCGAACATCAACGGAAGCAAACCGATAATCATGGCCAACGAAGTCATCAAGATAGGACGCAGACGGGCGCCGGCTCCTAAGACTGCCGCCCAAGTCAAACTCATACCCATCTTACGACGGTCGAGGGCAAACTCTACAATCAAGATCGCGTTCTTTGCCAACAGACCCATCAACATAATCAAGGCAATCTGCATATAGATATCGTTTGACATCGAACCCATAATCATCTTCAAGGCCGGAATGCTGCCCAACGAGTTCATACCATTCACGAAGATAAAGCTACCCAACAAACCGAACGGAATAGAAAGCAATACGGCCAACGGCAACATGTAACTTTCGTACTGCGCACTCAGCAACAAGTACACGAATACCAAACACAAGAGGAAGATAATCGCTGTCGTATTGGTCGTCTGCGCCTCTTCACGCGCCATACCTCCTAATTCGTAGTCGAAACCTGCCGGCAAGTTCTGGTTCGCTACCTGTTCGATCGCCTGCAATGCCTGACCGGAAGTATAACCGGCAGCCGGAGAAACCATCACCTGAATAGAAGTATAGAGGTTGAAACGGCTGATGACGTCCGGACCGTAAATCTTCTTGAACGTAGCAAACTGCGAAATCGGAGCCATTTCCCCGTCACTTCCACGTACTTTGATGCGGTTCAGCGATTCCAGATTCTTGGTTGCATCCGGTTCTGCCTGAATCATGACACGGTACATCTTACCGAAACTATTGAAGTTTGAAGCATAGATACCACCGAAGTAACCTTGCATCGTCGTCAAGATATCGCTCGGACTGATACCAGCCTTCTTACAAGCCGCCGCATCAATATCGATTTGGTATTGCGGGAAGCTCGGGTTGAAGTTCGTTCGTGCCGAATTGATTTCGGGACGTGCTTCCAAGGCCGCCGTATAATCATTGACGACACTGAAGAAGTGGTTCAAATCACCACCGGTCTTATCCTGCATGTTCAACTCGATATCCGTAGAAATAGAATAACCCGGAATCATAGGCGGCGCAAAGAACAATACCTGTGCGTCCTTAAACAACTTCTGCGAACGCATGAACAGAGTCGCCACCACGATATCCGAACTTTGCGTCATCGAACGCTCTTCCCAGTCTTTCAACTTGATGATGATAGAACCATACGAAGGACCTTGTCCGCTACCGATGAAGCTGAAACCAGAAATCACTGTGCGAGACTCAACCGCTGGGTCTGCACCAATCAAGCTATCCACTTGTGCCAATACGGCGCGGGCACGTTCTTGCGAAGTTCCAGGAGGCAACGTCACAGCACCCATGATCGTACCGGTATCTTCGTTCGGAATCATACCCGTCGGCGTCGTATTCATGAAGAATACCAACAACACGATTGAAGCAATGACGGCTACCGTCGATACCACCTTCTTCTGGATGAAGAATTGTACAGCTTTCTTATATTTCTCCAAGATATTATCGTAAGAAGCATTGAACGCTTTCTTGAACTTTTGGGTAGTCATTCCGACGAATGCCAATACAGCAATCAACGCAAAGATGATCGTCAGGAACGGATGCTCACCGAAGTTAAACATACCGAAGATCATACCCAATACGGCTACTACCGTAAAGAGGATGGTAATGCTCGGATGCAACAGGCGTCCGATGGCTTCGCTATACCGCTGGAGCATAATCTTGCGCGATTCCTTCATCGCGACGTCCACACGCTCTTTCAACGAAGGAGCCTCTTCGCCTTCGGCCGGATGCGGTTTCAACAAGATTGCACAAAGGGCTGGTGAAAGGGTCAAGGCGTTCAACGCGGAGAATCCAATTGCAAGCGCCATGGTCAAACCGAACTGCTGGTAGAACGTACCGGCCGTACCGGACATGAAACTTACCGGGATAAACACGGACATCATGACCAACGTAATAGAGACAATAGCACCGCCCAATTCGCTCATGGCGTCGATGGCTGCCTGCCTTGTGGATTTATATCCTTGGTCCAACTTGGCGTGGACGCCCTCGACGACGACTATGGCATCGTCGACGACTATGGCAATCGCCAATACCAAGGCAGACAACGTCAACAAGTTCAAGCTAAAGCCGATTATCTTCAAGGCGAAGAAGGTCGCAATCAAGGCTACCGGGATGGCAATTGCCGGAATCAACGTAGAGCGCATATCCTGCAAGAAGACATACACCACGATAAACACCAAGATAAACGCCTCGATCAAGGTTTTGACTACCTCGTGGATAGAAGCGAACAAGAAGTCGTTGGCGCTTTGGGCAATATTGATACCCAAGCCTTCCGGCAAGTTCTTTTCATATTCGGCCAATACCTGTTCCAAGTTCGAGATGGTTTCTGTGGCATTGGTTCCGGCCATCTGGTACACGATACAAGACACGGCCTTGTGTCCGTTTACGGTATTGTTGAAGTTATAGGTCAAACGGCCTAATTCCAAATCGGCCACATCGCCCAAGCGGAGCACTTCGCCGTTCGGAAGGGCTTTGATGACAATGTCCTCGAATTCCGCTTCGGATGACAAACGTCCTTTATAACGGATGGTGTATTGGAAGGACTGATTACCTCGTTCACCAAACTGACCCGGAGCTGCTTCGATGTTCTGTTCTGCCAACACGCCCGAAATATCGCTCGGATTCAATTTGTATTGCGCCATCACGTCCGGCTTCAACCAAATACGCATAGAGTAGTCTGTACCCATCACATTGGCATCACCGACACCCTTCACACGCTTGATTTCCGGAATCAAGTTGATGCTGGCATAGTTTTCCAAGAACTCGATGTTGTATTTATCCTCTTTATCGTAAATAGAGAATACCATCAACATGGAGGTCTGGCGTTTGTAAGTGGTCACACCGACTTGCGTTACTTCGGCAGGCAACAGACCTTGTGCTTGCGTCACACGGTTCTGTACGTTGACCTGCGCCATATCCGGGTCGGTTCCCTGGTTAAAATACACCGTAATACGGGCAGAACCATTGTTCGTGGCCGTAGAGGTCATGTACATCATGTTCTCCACACCGTTGATTTGGTCTTCCAACGGGGAGATCACAGAGTTCAATACGGCCTGCGCGTTCGCACCCGTATAGGTCGCACTCACCGAAATCGTAGGCGGTGCGATGTCCGGATACTGGGTAATAGGCAAGGTGGACAAACCGATGATACCCAAGATTACCAACAAAATGGAGATAACGGTTGATAATACCGGACGGTTAATAAATCTATCTAATTTCATTCTCTGTCTGAATTATGATACCTATATAATATATGTATAGTGGATTAATTGAAAGCCGTAGCCAGGTTTCCTTCGCGCTGGTCTTTCAACGCTTGCTGGAATTTAGCCACTTGCTGGGCTTTCGTAATCGGGACGATCTTCCGTCCGTCCGACAATTGCTGAACGCCTTCGATCACAATCTTCTCGTTTGCCTTCAATCCGTTGGTCACGATGAAATTCTTCCCGTCGTTCAGGTTCGAAATCTGGATTTCCGTATATTTTACAGTGCTATCCGGCTGAAGTACATAGACAAACTTCTTGTCCTGGATTTCTACCGTAGCGTTCTGCGGAATTACGATTGCGTTCGGGATTGTGTAAGGGAAAATCACGTTCGCCATACCGCCGCTTCGAAGCACGTTCTTCGTATTCGGGAAGATGGCACGCATGCTGACCGAACCAGTCGATTGGTCGATCACGCCGCTCACGGCATCAATCTTTCCTTCAAATTCGTACATCGAACCGTCGGCCAATTGCAACTTCACCGCCGGCATCTTGTCCAATTGCTCTTTCAACGTACCGCCCGCACGGGTCAAGTTCAAGAGCTCCTTCTCGGTCATCGAGAAATAGACGTACAAGTCCTTGATTTCCGAAACCGTAGTCAGCGGCTCGGCAATCGAAGCGCTTACCAACGCGCCGATACGGTACGGGAAAGTACCAATCACGCCGTCCGACGGACTCTTCACCGTACAGAAGTCCAAGTTCTGCTTGGCTTGCACCAGCTGCGCCTTTGCCTGGGCCAATGTAGCCCGCGCCGAAAGCAAGTTATTTACAGCCGTTTCGTATTCAAACGAACTAATGATTTGTTTTTCAAACAGCATGTGCTTGTTTTTCTCGGTCAGTTCCATCGTGCGCAACGACGATTCCGCCGTCTTTACCGCCGCGTCTGCCTGGTCCACCGCTGCCTTGTACTGCGTCGGGTCGATTAGGAACAAAGGCTGGCCTTTGCGTACCGTCGCGCCCTCGTCCACATACAACTTTACGATAAAGCCCGATACCTGCGGACGTACTTCGATGTCTTGCGTTCCTTTAATGGTTGCAGGATAAGAGATAGTTTGATTGCTTGAAGTCTCATTCACCGTAGCAACAGCAAATTCATCATCGCCCATCTTGCCAGTTTGGCTGTTTCCACAAGAGAAAAGAATAAACCCTGTCGCGCATATCGCTATGAACTTCGACTGGGTCACTAAAAGTTTCAAGAAATGTTTCTTCATATTTGACTTGTTTGAAAATTATTTAAATCTGCCCATTTGTTATTGTTTCATATTCATTGGCCAACAAAGTTATAGGATTTTCTGCAAAAAAAGGCTCTTTTAGCCCAACCTTTTAACCTTATTTGGGTGCGATTTATATCATTTTTTCAAGCTTTTTGTTTGTTTTGGTGCAAAATAAATATATCTTGTTCCGAATATATATAGGCCTTTTCGCATTTTGTCTCCTCTGCATTTATTCTTCCTGTGTTTGGAAAGTAGGGCTTTTCCCTCTTAGAAATTTTTCTATATAAGTAATCTTTTCTATTCAGTTTCTGCCATCTCAGGACTATCTGAGTGTGAGTAGATTTGATAAAATCAGCACATAGGATATACCGATTCAGCCCAAAGGATAGGAATCAGTAGTACTGATTATAGGAATAGGTAGTACTGATTAGAGGAGAATATGGCGTATTTTATATCTGAATATTCGTTGTTTCATGCGATAAACTAATTCTTAACATCTGCTTATCCGGGGTTTTTTCGTTATATCCGATGTTTGTTTGCATTACATAAGTAATGTAAAGATTTGGCTGGTAAAAGAAAAGTAGTAATAGAAGGAGAGGGCCTATAGGAAAGTTGTATAAATTTTTTAGTATTTTTCTGTTATTTTGTTGGTCAATTCCGCGAATATATCTACATTTGGAGCACAAATTTTAAAGTTATTATATCATGAATGCCACTTTCCAAATTTCAGAAGTATTCCAGAACAGCTGGAAATTCGTAAAATCCCAGATTTGGGTATTAGCCGGATTATGTATTGGATTTTGTTTGCTCTCCGGAGTGATTAATTTGTGCACGCTCCCCTTGCAAGGGTCGGTTTCCGGGTCGATTATTACCTACGCAATCATTACGATTATCTCCTCTGTCTTTAGTTTGGGATATGTGAAGAACATGTTTCAGATAATGGACGGCGAAGAACCGCAATTCTCCGCATATATGCAGAGCTTGCCGAAAGTAATCAACATGTGGTTGGCGGGGTTAATCTATGGATTTGTTGTTCTTATCGGATGTTGCCTATTGATTATACCGGGAATCTATTTGGCGATACGTTTGCAGTTTTATGTGCAATTTATTGTGGATGAAAATGCCGGAATAATCGAGTCATTAAATAAAAGTTGGCAATTGACGAAGGGATTAGTCGTGCCTTTGTTCTTATTAATCATTGTGGAAATACTGATAGCGATTGTCGGCTTGATTTTGTTCGGTATCGGATTTTTTATAGCTTATCCGTTGATTGTCATGATGAGTTGTTACGTTTATCGTATCTTGAACCGTCCGGCGATTGAGAAGGAAGTTATCGAAATATAATTCATAAAAATAAAATAAGCCTTGCCATTCCGGGAGGATGATATGAACATCATGCGGCGGAAGGGCAAGGTTTTTTATTAGAAGCGCATAGATAGGTAAATGCCACAATTCCCGTTGCCCGCAATCGGACTAATCGTCAGCTGATGTTCTTTCGCAAACGGGCGGGTAAAGATATAAGAGCTGCCGGCTCCGATAATTGCTCCGGCGGCCACGTCCCACCAGTCATGTTTCTTCCCGTAAACACGGCTCCATCCCACATAGGTAGATAAAACATACGCCGGGATACCCCATTTCCAGCCATACCTCCGTTGGATAAAGGCTGCTCCTGCAAAAGAGACCGATGTATGCATCGAAGGAAACGAGTGTGTATCGCTTCCGTCCGGTCGTTCCTTTTTTATAATGTATTTCAGTGCGTAAGTAATGCCTAATGTTGTTGCGCCCGCCAATGCACCCTCCTTTAGACCCTCCCAATCCTGAAGAATGAGGACCGTTGCCAAACTTGCGGCAGGAGTTACCAATGACAAAACATCTCCTGAGGTACGAACAGCCTTTCGGCTTCCGCCAACTTGCAGCTCTTGCGCTTGAAGGGAGTATAAGAAACTGCATAAAAGGGATAAAACGGCAAAAGCCTGCATACGATGCTTAAAATGTGCCATAGATTAAAATAATTTGGGGATAAATATGATACAACCGACCACTGCAGCTGCTATAGCAACCAAAAGAACCGCTCCGGCGGCCAAGTCTTTTGTCCGTTTGATTGCCTCATTATATTCAGGTGATACGAGGTCGGCTAAAGCTTCGATGGACGAATTGACCGCTTCTGCGGCTAATACCATGCCGATAACTACGACAATGGTTATCCATTCCAAGCGGGAAATTTGCAAAACGAATCCTAATGCCACTGCGCTTATTGCTGCGGCACAATGAATCCATGCGTTAGGTTCGTTCTGAATTAAAAGGCGAATTCCATTGAACGCATACGCAAAGCTTCTAAGCCGTTTCCGAAGGGTAAATCCGTTGTTCTTCATTGTCGGCAAGTTTTTTACCAATCATAATGGTGCTTGGGCGGTTTTTGATGCGGTTTCGGAGGTTTTTGCGGCTTGGGCCGTTTCTTTTTGTGGTGTTTATGATGGTGCGGTGGCTCAACTCTCTCCGGATGGTGGGGTGGATGATGAGGTGGACGCTGACGATGAACGACACACGAGGTGAAGTTCATGCAAATAATCATTGTACAAAGAATAGTGATTAACTGTTTCATATCAATCCTGTTTATTATTATAGAAAAGAATAAACTCTCTTTTTACTTCTCCGGACAAATATACGCAGTTTTTTCTATTCGGCAACAGGAACAATTATTTTATCGTTGGAAAAAAGCGGCTTTTCTGTTTTTTCGCGTACCTTTGTCCGCAAATCAATAAAATAGACTTATGTTTTCAGGAATAGTAGAAGAGGCCGCAAAAGTAGTAGCGGTTGAGCAGGATAAGGGAAATGTGCATATCACGATGGAATGTTCATTTGTAGATGAATTGAAAATCGATCAGAGCGTCGCACATAATGGGGTTTGCCTCACAGTAGTCAAGAAGACGGATAAGACATATACGGTAACGGCTATCCAAGAAACATTGGAAAGGTCCAATTTAGGAAATTTGAAACCCGGAAGTTGGGTTAATTTGGAGCGTAGTATGCTGATGAACGGTCGTTTGGACGGGCATATAGTCCAAGGTCATGTTGATCAAACCGCCGTTTGTACGGAAGTAGTGGAAGAAGATGGCAGTTGGCGATATACATTCCAATATCCGTTCAATAAGGAGGCAGCACAGAAGGGATATGTTACGGTAGAGAAGGGTTCGGTTTGCGTGAATGGCGTAAGTCTGACGGTATGTAACTCTCAGTTGGATAGTTTTCAGGTAGCAATTATCCCTTATACCTACGAGCATACGAATTTCTGCCAGATAGAGAAAGGAACGGTCGTCAATATTGAGTTCGATATCGTAGGAAAATACATCAGCAAAATGATGTTATTTAAATAAGAATAGATGTCATGGAGAACTTCCAGATATTAGCGGCTCAGCGGCAAAGCGACCGGGCTTTCGACCCATCGCGTCCGGTGGAAAAGGAAAAGATTCAAAGAATATTGGAGACCGCCCGGTTGGCGCCTTCGGCGTGTAATTCACAACCTTGGCACTTTATTGTGGTGGACGATACAGAAATTCGTTATCGTTTGGCAGATGCCGTAGCCAGCAAGTTATTAGGTATAAATCATTTCACCAAACAGGCCCCGATACATATTGTAATTGTTGAAGAAAAGCCTAACTTGACCGCCGGAATCGGTTCGTGGGTAAAGGATAAGAACTTTGCACATATCGATGTGGGAATCGTAGCTGCACATATCGTACTTGCCGCTGAAGATGAGGGCTTGGGGAGTTGCATCTTAGGTTGGTTTGACGAAGAAAAGGTGCGCAATGTCTTACATATCCCGTCGGGCAAACGTGTTCTTTTGGATATTGTGCTGGGTTATTCTACACAACCGAAAAAGAAAAAGAGCCGTAAGCCATTAGATAAGATTGTCAGTTGGAATCGTTATGAATAGACCATTGGGCAATCTGTTTGTTTTAGTTTTTGATTAGTCATTTTTATTCATATCAATTGCAGTGGAAATCGGTGCAGGCAGTACCGGAAAGTTCGCACTCTACGGTACTATGCCGTACGCCGTTTTCCCGTAATATCTCTTTTACTTTTTGTTTCAGCTCCTCCATTTGGTGTAAATCGCGGATAACGATATGCAGTGTCGCGGCATTTTCGGTAGTACTTACGGCCCAAATATGCAGATGATGCCAGCTTTCGATACCCGGAATGCCAGCCAGATGTTGTTCTATCTGTTCGATAGGAACATTTTCCGGTACGCCGTCCAAGGAGAGACAGAGGCTTTCTTTTAATAATCTCCAAGTCGAGATAAAGATAATCACTACAATAGCCAAGCTGACCAATGTATCGATTAAGACGAATCCTGTAAATAGAATGATGATTCCGGAAATCACTACGCCAACGGAGACTAACGTGTCCATTGCCATGTGAAGAAACGCGCCGCGTACGTTTAAATCATGCTTTTGTTGCTTCATCAGGAGCCAGGCCGTGATTCCGTTGACCAGAATACCGATTCCGGCGGTCCATGAAACGGCTGCACCGGAAATAGGTTCCGGATGCCGGATTTTATAAAGGCTTTCGATGAGAATCGCACCGATAGCTATCAGTAAGATAATGGCATTCATCAACGAAACCAATATGGTGCTTTTTTTATATCCATAGGTGAAATGTTTCGTGCTGTGGTATTTCGCCATGCGAAAAGCGAAGAGCGAGAGCAACAGACTGAATACGTCGCTCAGATTATGCCCGGCATCGGATAATAAACTCAATGAATGACTGATAAAGCCTACGCTTGCTTCGCCTATGACGAAGAGTAAGTTGAGAATAATGCAGAGAATAAAAACGGTGTTCAGTGAGTCTGGCAAATGGAGAGCGGTATGTGAATGGTTATGTCCCATATTTTTTCTTTTATCAGTTCGGTGCAAAAATAGAACGGTTCGCTGGAGGAAGCAATACCTATGCTTAGGTATTTTGCCTGTAGAAGGGCTGTTTGCAAATTAGTTGCATTTTTTATTCTGTTAATCTTGGGGAATCTTACAACCATTTGCTTTCGGATTTGTTTTATCCATATATCCCTTGTATAATATTAATCACTAAAAATATAGCGTATGAAAAGAATATGGTTTGGCACGCTGTGCCTTTTATGGATGATTACCGCTTGTTCGGACGACAAGAAGGGTTATGTAGTGGAGCCTGAACTGGATTTGGTGACTCCTCAGATAACGGCATTGGTAAATGAGCAGCAAGGATATAGTCCGTTGACCGGAATTTTGGAGGCTTATCCTTGCAGTAGTGGAGGTTCTATTTACTTTGGCAATTATGTCAATGGGAAGCTGACGCCCTTTTATGGCTATTATACGGTTATAGACGGGCATGTGTCGGGCAATAATAACCGGGTATTGAATCTTCCTTCGGATGCATACAATATGGTATATTGGGCAACGCCTAAATACGAAGAACCGATTTATAGTAAGCCGGCCATATCGGAGCCGGGCATCACTATCGGAGCTGATTTGTCGAAATTGTACTACAAACTTCGGGCAAATGAGGATGGAACCTATATGCCGGTCTATGATTTGGTACATGCCGTCCATGAAACGGATACGGAAGCCGACTTTGAAGCATCATTAAACCGCGTAGTTGCCGGATTGAAGGTCATCGTTCGCAATGGGGATAATGGCATTTTCAGTTCGGAAATCCTGAAAATGGAGATTCGAATCCATGATATTGCCGAAAGCTTGAATGTATATACGGCGGAACCGGAGAATATGACTAAAACCGTGAAGTTTGACTTGGTTCGTTCAGAGGATGGTACGTCGATGAGCAACGCAACGGTAATGCTTTTTCCCTCTGCTGAAAATCCTTCATTGGACTTAATTATCACTACCCAGGACGGAAGGGAACACAAACTATCAAAAGAATTGCAAACGACGCTTGAAGCCAACACCCGGCTTACCTTAAATATCGTATTGGATGATATTCTTCCGAGCGAAAATACAGGCAATTTCTCGATTCAGAACTGGAGAGAAGTCAGTGAGACCATTCATTTCCCGGAATAAATAGCAGGTATTCCTTTACACTTTGAAGCCCTGTCCAACTGAACCGTATAAAGTTGGATAGGGCTGCCTTTTTGGGGATATCTGTGGTTGGCTTATTTCCCCTTGCAAAACAATTGTAAACTTATAGCAAGTTTATAGCTGGTTATAGTAAATTATTCCTTCTATTCACTCCAAAATACAAGGGTCTATTTCCATAGGATTCCCTTTTAAAATATGCGCAACTTCCCGACAACCACAATCACAAAGCGTTTTATCTGTGCAATTAGAACAATAGGCAGGTTTATATAGGCTTTCGGCAAATATTGCCCAATAAGCTTTGTCATGAATCATATCCTCGTCAAACACATTACCCACAATACGAGGCGAATGATTGCAAGTCCGGATTTGTCCAGCCGGGTCGATAACAAAGAAAT
>CASEMX010000039.1 GCA_949289155.1 uncultured Parabacteroides sp. | reverse complement strand
CTTGATACTCTCAAAATCAAATTCTTCTTTCATAAAAAAAACTGTGTTAGCAAAGTTAATATTTTATTCTTTGCTGACACAGTTTAATTTACATTCTCATTTTCCTGATTATATCGGCTATTTTTATGCATACAAAAAGCTCCTGCTTATAAGGAATGCCATTATCCCTATAAGCAGGAGCTTTGAAATGAATGATTATTTCGAGATTAATTCGATTTTAGCAGATTTGACGCCGAGGGCAGAGGCTTCGAATGTAATGCTGCCCGCCTCTTTTGTCGTCTGCACGATAGCGGTCAACTGCCCGCTGAATAGTTTCATCTGCGGCTCTTGGAAGGATTCGAGGCTGGCAGGATTACCGTTTGCTGCGGCACGGAAGGTTCCTTTGCCTTTTACCTTAAACTTGATTTGCCGCGTCTCGTTCGGA
The DNA here is from genome assembly GCA_949289155.1 of uncultured Parabacteroides sp. Classification (GTDB taxonomy): domain Bacteria; phylum Bacteroidota; class Bacteroidia; order Bacteroidales; family Tannerellaceae; genus Parabacteroides. The sequence continues at coordinate 19,538 of CASEMX010000039.1, read as the reverse complement.
CAAAAGTTTCCATCTTTATCCACAATCTTCACATTGATGAACGACAAGTCTTTTCCGTTTGCCGCCAATTCGTTCCTATCTGCTGTCAAGACGATATGATGCGGCTTCCCTGCAGTACGGATTTCCTTCTCTGCCACCACATTTCCTTTATCATCATAAGCAACCACTTTAACCGTGCCCGGCTCATAACGAGTATCCATCCACATCAAACGATAACGTTTCTGCCGTTCGAAACTTTTCTGTGCAGCTTCCGTATAGCTGCTATCCAATGGAACCGAGAGGTCTTTGGTTCGTTTCCCTTGGCTCTTGCCATTAATAAAGAGTTCAGCCGTAGGATAATTGGTATAAACAAAGACAGGAGTAACCTCGCCCTCACGTCCTTCCCAATTCCAATGCGGAAGGATATGCAGCGTCTCTTCGGTCGGATTCCAATGCGAACGATAGAGATAATAACGGTCCTTAGGGATTCCGGCTAAATCGATAATGCCAAAGAGTGAACTATGGCTGGGCCAATTGGTATAATACGGAGTCGGTTCGCCCAAATAGTCGAAGCCTGTCCAAACGAACTCGCCGATGCAATATGGCAAATCCTCGTGCTGGATGAAATCATCCTCCGGGAGATTCGACCAGCCGCAATGCTCTACGTCGTACGACGAAGCCTGATGGTCATCATAAACCGCCATGGACTTCCGTTCGACCGGGAACTTATAGACACCGCGTGAGCTGACAGTTGATACCGTTTCGCTTCCCAAGATGATGCGTTGCGGCAGCTTCTTATAATTAACCTGATAACGGAACGGGCGATAATTAAACCCAGCAACGTCCATCACAGCTGCGAAATTATTATTCACTACTGCATCCGGAGCGTCCATACCTTGCGTTACCGGACGTGTCGGGTCCTCGCGATGGCAAATATCCTGTAAATACTTCGCCACCTTGCAACCGCCTTCGTCCCATTGGTTCGGCACTTCATTCCCTACGCACCACATTACGACACTCGGACTATTCCGGAAGTTATGCAACAAGTTCACAAGGTCTTTCTCTGCCCATTCATCAAACAAAAGATTATACCCGTTGGCACATTTCGGCTTATTCCACTCGTCGAAACTTTCCACCATCAGCATCATGCCCATCTCATCGCAAGCGCGTACCAAATCCGGAGCCGGCATATTATGAGACGTACGGATGGCATTGCATCCCATGTCTTTCAAGATACGAATCTGACGGCGAATAGCTGCATCATTGACAGCTGCTCCCAACGGACCTAAATCGTGATGGTTGCAGACGCCTTTAAATACGGTCTTCTTCCCATTCAAGAAGAATCCCTTATCCGGAATAATCTCGATGGAACGGATTCCAAAGGTTGTAGAATATTCATCCTTCAGGGTATTCCCATTCTGATAAATGGTCGTCTCTGCCGTGTAGAGGGAGGGCTGCTCCAATGACCAGAGATTGGGCTTCTCAACTACAAACTCTTGGACTGCTACTCCATTATTATAGGCTATGTCTGTCAGAGGCATCATTTTCTCCTGAATCTTCTCCCCATTAGGAGCGCACAGCGTCGTTTTAATGGAATAGTCTTTAGGGTCTGCCGCTGCCGGGAGGTTTACTTTCGTTTCCACCTTCACCCGAGCGAATTGTTCATTGACGATAGGTGTCGTAATGTAAGTTCCCCAAATAGGAACATAGGCATCTTCGGTGATAATCAGGTGTACATTCCGATAAAGTCCGGCTCCGGGATACCAGCGAGACGATTCCGGCAGATTCTCTAACCGCACTGCCACAGTGTTCTTCTCTCCCGCTTTCAAGAAAGAGGTCACATCAAACCAGAAGGAATTGTATCCATAGGGCCATTCCCCTACTCGCTTACCATTAATATATACTTGCGCGTGGCTCATCGCCCCATCGAATAAAAGGAACGCCTTCTTCCCGGCCTTGAACTGGGGGACATCGATTGTATTCCGATACCAACCGACGCCAACGAAGGGAAGTCCTCCGGTACGTCCGGCATGTTCCATCGCCTCCTTCTGTCCATCTTGAGCGATTGCTACATTCTGTTTATCGTTCTGGCTACTGAACGGTCCGTAGATAGCCCAGTCATGCGGGACAACGACCGACTGCCATTGGCTGTCATCAAAGGCCGGCTGCATAGACTCGGGTTGGTCTTCACGTGTGAACTTCCAGCCCTCTTCCAACAGGAATTCATTACGTACTTGTGCTTGTGAGGAAAGACTTGAACAAAAGGCAAGTATTCCCATCAATGGGAGGAGATAACTTCTCTTCATACTACTTTCTATTAATTGGATTATTGATACCTGACAAAGATAATGTATCTTTGCACATTTTCAAAAATATATCATATCAATAATCTACGAAGAGTATAATTTATGTTGTTGCAATTAGCATTTGTTTTATTAGCCATCGTGCTGGGTGCACGTATCGGAGGTATCGGACTGGGCGTATTAGGCGGATTGGGATTAGCCATTCTCACTTTCTTTTTCGGGTTAGCCCCGACAGCCCCTCCCATTGATGTCATGCTGATGATTGCAGCAGTCATTGCTGCGGCAAGTTGTATGCAGGCAGCCGGAGGATTGGACTTGATGGTGAAGTGGGCGGAAAGGTTACTCCGTAAGAATCCCCAGCAAATCACACTGCTGAGTCCGTTGGTGACCTACTTCTTCACCTTCGTTGCCGGCACAGGGCATGTGGCTTATTCCGTCCTTCCGGTCATTGCGGAGGTGGCACAAGACACGAAGATTCGTCCGGAACGGCCGATGGCGATAGCCGTCATTGCTTCCCAGCAGGCCATAACTGCCAGTCCTATCTCTGCCGCTACGGTTGCCTTGCTCAGTATGTTGTCCGGTTACCATATCTCCTTGATGGATATACTGCTCATTTCCGTTCCCTGTACCTTAATCGGCGTACTGGCAGGAGCGTTCTATTCGCTCCATGTCGGGAAAGAACTGGAGGATGACCCCGAATACCAACGCCGTGTCGCTTCCGGTGAGTTTCAGGATAACCATTACCAAAGCGTAGAGGTAGCCCATCCCAAGAAAGCAGCGTTAGCGGTGGCTATCTTCCTCCTCGCAACATTGGGCATCGTACTCTTCGGTTCGATGGAATCGTTGCGTCCGGTATTCGAGACCGATAAGGGTCCCGTGGCAATGCAGATGTCCCATATCATCGAGATTCTTATGCTTACGGCAGCAGCATTGATACTGATTTGTACGAAGACAGACGGCATCCGTGCCGCACAAGGCTCGGTCTTCTCTGCCGGGATGCAGGCTGTTGTCGCCATCTTCGGTATTGCTTGGATGGGCGATACCTTCATTGCCGGCAATATGGAGGCATTGAAGGGCAGCATCGTCAATATCGTCACCCAAATGCCTTGGTTGTTCGGGCTGGCACTCTTCGTCATGTCTATCCTGCTGTTCAGTCAGGCGGCAACTATCCGTGCATTGCTTCCTTTAGGTATTGCTTTGGGCATCTCTCCTTATATGCTTATCGCCCTCTTCCCTGCGGTGAACGGATACTTCTTTATCCCGAACTATCCTACGGTGGTAGCTGCCATCAACTTCGACCGGACAGGGACTACCCGCATCGGGAAGTATATCCTCAACCATTCGTTTATGATACCGGGCTTAATTGCTACGTTGGTCTCTGTGGTCTTGGGATTGCTTCTGATTCAATTCATCTAAAACAATGCAGGGAATGAAGAAAGCACTATTCTACTTATGGGGGATGCTCCTGTTGGCGTCTCCCCTGTATGCGCAAATAGAGACGAAGGTCTATCAGACCGACCACCATATCGACACCCTGAAGCAGGGCGAGCTCTCTTTCGAGTTGGACAATATCAGCTTCTTCAAGGACAATGAGTTCGCCGGAGGCATACAGAAGGGATACTCACTGCCCGGCTTCTGGATACAGCCCAAGCTCGTCTATTATCCGCTGAAGAATATCAAGCTGGAGCTGGGGGCGCATCTGCTCCGTTACTGGGGAGCCAACATATACCCGGCGGCTTATGCCTATCATGATATCCCGTCGTGGGGTGGCGAGCAATACCAGAAGGGATTCCATGCGCTGCCGTGGTTCAGGGCGCAAGTGGCATTGTCCGACCGGTTCAGTGTGGTATTGGGGCATCTCTACGGGGCATCGACCCATCAACTCATCGAGCCACTCTATAATCCGGAGCTTAACCTGACCGCCGACCCGGAGGCGGGCCTGCAGATTCTGTATAATGCCCCCTTCATGGACCTCGACGTGTGGGTGAACTGGCAGAGCTTTATCTTCCGCGAAGATACCCATCAGGAGGCATTCATCGTCGGGCTCTCCTCCCGCTTCAAGTTCAATCCGGAGACGGCTCCGTTCCACTTCTATCTCCCGGTGCAGGCACTGGTACAGCATCGCGGAGGGGAAATCGATACCCTTTATACCAACTCCGTACAGACCCTGATGAATGCTGCCGTGGGATTTGGAACAGTCTGGAACACGAAGCACCCGGTCGTGCAACGATGGGGAGCAGAGGCGGATGTCGCCCTCTCCTATCAGCAGGCAGGCAAGCTCTGGCCCTTCAATTCCGGTACGGGATTCTATGTCCGCACCTATGCCGACCTGAAGGACTTCCGCATCAAGGCAGGCTACTGGCGTTGCAAGGAGTTCGTCTCGCTGGAGGGCAGTCCCTTTTATGGGGCGGTATCGTTCAAGGATGAAGGCACGCTCTTCCACTCTCCGCACATGGCGACATTCGGCATAGAGTATGCCCGCTCGTTGGGACACGGATTCTCCATCGGAGCGGATGTCGATGTCTATTGCCACCTCAAGTCGCACAAGACGACCGCCGAGGGCGAATACCTTGCCAGCCCCTCCGCCACCAGCTTCTCTGCCGGTGTATATCTCCGCATCAACCCCTCCTTCCTGCTATTCAAGAGAGCACAATAAAAAGGACATCCGCACCTTGTTTTCCTCTTGGTGGCTACCTTGGCACTGTCAAGGTGGCTACCAAGGGAGTGTCAAGGTAGCTACCAAGGGAATGAGGGGTGAAATGAAAGCATCTCATAACAAACCTCTCACCTTCCTCCTTGCGGGAAGAACAGCAGGACAAATGAGAGAATGTCTATGTGAGTTTATTTTTCGTTGAATATCAAATCAAGGCCTTGATTACGATAGAATGCAAAACGGGTATCGCTTGAGATGAGGGGCATCCGCTCAGTGATGGCATGGGCGATAATGATGTGGTCCGATGGGTCTTTATGCCCCTGCGCCTCGTTGATTTCCATGCGGGCATAAGTTGCCATATGTTCCTTCTTCAAAGGGAGAATCTGCACATAGAACTCATCTTCGATGGCGACAACCATAGCTTCTACCGTCTTCCACCGCTTGGAGCATAAGCCTTTGTTGCGATAACCTACTATCAACTCCCGCACAGACTCAGCACTAATGCAAAGCAACGTATCCGGTTCCTCCATGAGCGACAATACATCCCGACTTAGATATTCGGGATCTGTACTCATATACACAAAAATATTGGTGTCGATAAGAACCCTCATTCTACAGCAGGAATTTAGGGTCGTTAACTATCAAACTGCCTTTCAGTCGCATCATGGCTTCCCACGTCTTGCTTACCTTCTTACCTTGTCTCTTGGCTTCTTCATCCATTTCTTCCATCTTGCTTTTCTTAGGTTGTACCGTTACCTTTTTTTCTTCCTTTTCCATACTATTACCTTATTAATGATTTTGTGAAGGCAAAGGTAGGAAAAATAATTGAGCATAAAAAGAAATGTAGGAAGCGGTTCAATCTAATGCCCATTCTCCAATTCTTCAATCAGTTCGTCTAATGACATGGGCTTTAATTTGCCTTCTCGTACTAATTTCAAGTCCTCCAGCCCGGACTTGATGGCAATCGCCTTCGTCCAGTCAAGGAGTCGCCTTCGTCCAGTCAAGGGGTCGCCTTCGTCCAGACAAGGGACCGCCTCCGTCCAGACAAGGCAAAAGCGAGGTCTCGCGCACGATGCGCTCGATTACCATGTCGTTGGTCAACTTCTGCTGCGATTTCAGCCGGGCGAAATACACAGTCTGTCCTTCACGCTTGCCGATAGGCTGCACTCTCGAATCAATGTCAAATTCCATCATAATTCTTTCTCCTTCTTTTTTAAGGTTAATAAATCGCGTCCACAAGGCATCCTGAGGCTGGTCTTGTGCCCCTTGCAAGGGGTATTGCGGACACCCTTGTATGGGTGCTGCCGGATGGTCTTGCTTGCCGCATAATTGTATGCTATTTTTATCAATCGCCTTTGATGTCTTGACAGTTGTCCGTAGTGATGTCTGTAATCGCGTTGCCCACGGTAATGTCAATGATATACATTTTGCCGGAACTTAACATATCGGGAACGTCCGTGAGGTTGGTCACCACGGCATAACCGTTTAATCGGATAAAGTTTTCCTTGTTTATATCGCCCGGCACTACGTTGGCCTCCCAGCATTCGGTGCCGTCGGCGTAGGTGGCGTTCTTCATCTTGAGCCAGCCTTGCTGTGCGTTGTCGGTGACGGGAGCACCTTCATTGTTCGTGCAGGTGGTGTAACCATAGACTTCCACGCTCTGCGCCAGTGCGGCCTGTGTGCCGTTGAGCACTACGCGCACTTTGGCAAGCTGGTGCTTGAAGCCGAGGGTAATTTCATTGTCGTAGGTGGCATCCTGCACTTCGGCTTTCAGCACATAGGCAAGACCTTTTGACTGGTCGGCAAGGGATATAGTGCCGTCTGTAGAGGGATACCATGCTGTTACAGTGGCAGGCTGCGTGTTCTGCCAATAAAGTTGCTTGTCGGGTGTCAAAGTCTTATCGGTATTCAACGTATAGACTGCGGTTTCATCGCCCAGCTGCACACGTATCGTCTCCGTGCCGTTCCATTGCCATACGCTGCCCGTACCGTTCTCGTTCTCCGCCACCCGTGTCCAAGGCTGTCCGCTCACCTCGGCGGACAAGGTGACGCTCCCTATCTGCAAGGGATATTCGCCGTCAGGCAAAGCCGTTCCTTGCTCAGCCAATTCATCCTGCGTACAGGCAGAGAGCAATAAGAGGGCAACCAATGCCCCACATTCTATCCATTTCCAATGTCTTTTCATATCCTTTTAGTTTATTAGTTACTAATGTTTATGTCCCGACACACTGGAAAACAAGCGTCCCGTCCTCCTCCACGACGGGGAGAGGGACGGGACGGAACAGAACAGAAAGGAGAGGATTACGCTCAGCTTTCTTTCACAATCTGTGTGAAATCAGACCAATCTTCTACCTTATAGGCACGAATGTCGCGTACCGACTTCTTGAACCAGTCAAACTTGCAAAGGTCGTTGATGGCCTTGTACAAATTGCTGAGGTTGCCATTGACCGTGAGGTACGTACTGCCTTGAATCCATTCGAAACCGTTTTTCTTCAAGCTCTCTTTGATTTCGTAATAGGCGCGGTTATAGGGTTTCCCGTAATGCGCTTCAAGGCTTGAAACCGTCATGTCGAAACTTATGGCAAACATACTTCCTCCTTTGCCGGTTTGAACAAATCTTCTTGCCCGAAGAATATATTATGGTCTTCTGTCTCCGCAGAAATCACGATGCCTACAAATGGATTGTCCTCCACTTGGATAACCGTACCCGCCAACCACTCTCGTTGCAGAGTCAGATCGGGGGATATGAGCACTTTATCTCCTACCTTCATGTTTCCCTATTTTGATTGTTTATGGCACAAATGTAGCATATTTTCGCGAAAACGGATATGTTTCCTACATATCTTTTCTCATTTCGTCTTGTTCCCCAGTATGTCAAAGAGCGTATATTAATGTTTATTAATTGTCCACCTCCACGAGGGTAGGCGGGGTGTACTCGTTGTCGGTCTGCCAGTGCCAGCCGAAGTCAGAACCGAGTTCATTATTCATTAGGTAGGCTGCTTCTTTCCAAGTCCAAAAACTGCTGCCACCCACTTTGGTGGCATCGCCTGTGCCTGTACGGTCTTCAAGGATGCCGGTACCTATGTCGCCGCCATAGTAACATGCGGTGACGGAGCCGCCGTAAAGATACCGGACTATTCCGGCCACCGTCTTTCCCTCCTGATGCGTTGCGTCGGTCCAGCATGCAATGATGGTTCCTCCTGTTATGCCATTTATGTCCACCAGGGCTCCGCCGTCAGCATTGATGTGCCCTTGGAAAGACGAGGCTTCTATCCGGCCGTTATTCAGCCAGACTATGCCGCCAAAACTGCCGCATGAAACATTGGCATCGTCCACACGGCAACAGGATATGCGACCGAAATTTTGATATGAGATGCACCCCACATAATCGGAACTGCCCGTGATGCGACAAGACGACACGACGCAATTCTCGATGGTTCCATCATTCCATGCGGCAATGATGCCATATTTTGTACCGCTCGTAGTCATGCTTGCGTTCTTCACCGTGAGGTTCTTCACCGTGCCACCACCTGCAATATAACCGAACAGTCCGTTATTCTGCGCTTCGTCCTTAATCTTGATGTTGCGGATGGTGTGTCCTCCACCATCGAAAGTACCAGCATATTGATTACCCGGGTCGCCTATCGCCGTCCATTCCTTGTTGTTGTAGTCAATGTCATCCATCAGGATGCAGCTGACCGTCAAATCCGTTCTTGCTTTCGTTGCCCAATCGTCCAGTCCCTCGGCGGTATAGACGTAGTAGGTGTTGGTGGCCTGGTCGTAGTGGTCCTTGAGGGTGAGGTTGCCGCTGCCGGGATTGGTTGCATTCCAGTCGATGCTTTCCGATACCTGCACGTCAAGGCCGTAGGAGAAGACGGTAATATTGTAGGTATAGACATGGCCGGGCTGCAATGTCGTTCCAGTCTCCGGGGTGTAACGGTAAGTTTTATCGTCTATGGTGATGGAGATAAACGCATCGCCAATCGTCTGTGGGATAAGCAGGGCTTGGTAGGAGGCTGCGTATTCGCTATTGGCAGGCGTGATGGATTGCGGAGTAATGCTGCTACTTTCTGTTAAATTAGTCCATGTGCCGTAAGTCTCCTCATCTGTGGGAGCAGTAAATGTGCCTGACAGCACACCCTGTATAGCGACATCGTGTGCAGGATTCTCTGCCATGATTCCCTCCTTCTTAATATTCACCACCACCTTGGCAGTCTGATGATAGAAGGTGAGTTCTGCTTCCTCTCCGTACGTTACTTCTACTTCGGGTGCATACAGCAGGTCGCTGCTTTGGTAACCATCACCCGTCTGCTGGTCGGCTTGTACGGCGTAGTCTCCGCTTGCCTTCCCGCCAAAGCTATAGGCAGAGACAAAGATAACGGCGTCTCCTTCTTGCCAAAAGTAGGGAGCGGAGGAGGTCCAGTCCGTGCCCTCATACTGGTAAGTATATGTATTAGCATCAATGGATAAGGTGATGGCATCCTCCTCTTCCCATGTGCCATCCGCCGTAGTGCGGGTAGCCACCTCGCCTCCTATGGCTGCGGTCAGCTTCAACGGCTGCGTGCCGTCGGGCAGCGTACCCGCTTCGTCCTGTGTACAGGCGGTGAATAGAAGCAACGCCGCCATATAACCTAATGTAAGTTTCATCTTGCTCATAAATGATTCGTCTGTTTATGAGCGTAGGTTGAAAGAGTGGGGAGAGGGAGATTATAAGCGGGTCAAGCCATTTTTCCTGTGGCCAGTTCTTTTTCGAGGTATTCATAGACATAGGCCGTACTTTGTGCATAAAGCCCGGTATGCAGGTTGGCCAGACTGCCGTATGTGTCCGATGTATAGAGTGTACGCATGGCTTCTTCCATGCTCATGCCGTGCTCTTCCATCAGCAGTAACACGATATCCTTGGATATTTCCTCTATCATGAAAGTCTCTTTGGTCATAACTCCCTTATTTTGGTTAAATAACGAATAGCTGCCGGTATGTTAAGCCGGCAGGCCGTTCTCGTATAAGTACTCGGGGGCAATATCCGCTCCGTTATACCAGAAAATCGTATTATCCAAGCCGAAACGGATGAATTGCTTCTTGTCTTGCAGTTCCTTGAAAGCCGGGTATTGCAACAAGGGGGTCAGGTCAACCTTCTTCCTTGCTCCGTCGCTGAAGGTGCAAAGCAGGGTGTAATCTCCTAAATATTCTACATCTGTAACTGAAAGTAACATAAGCTGTGTTTTTATCGTTTTACCTTTTCTATTTTCTCTCCTCGCTGTGCCTTGTTCCAGATTTCAAGCAGTTCCGACTCATGTTCGTCAATGAACTGGTTGATTAACTGTATGGCTTTCGACTTAGCACGTCCTTCCACGATACGGTCTTTCAACGTAATGGTGAACTCACCGCTACCGCTTCGCACATGGATGTGGGGCGGGTTGTGGTCGAAAGCGTAAATATAGACCAGCAAGCCTTGAATGACAAATATGGAACCCATTGTTTAACTTTTCAATTCAAAGATGTCGCAAAGATAGGACTTTTCCCTGAGAATCCATCTTCTCTCCTCACACAATTCTTTCAAAGAACGCTCTAATTATTATTTATTTGCGCCATCGTCTCCTGCGAAAGAGGCAAGTATGCCTTATTTAATTTATTCCATAGGGCATAGCTCCGTGCTTACGCCGCCGCACGGGATGGCAGGGAGGGATTGCAAATTACGAGTTACGGATTACGGATTAACATGGGGGGAAGGGCTATCCGTAACTCGTAACTCGTCACCTTTTAAGGATTAGGCACACCCTGCTCGGCATCCTCGTCCTCCGGAGCTGCCTGTGCTGGGATGTCCTCATCCAATAATTCCCAGAATGTACCGGGGCCTACCATGCTGCGCATAGTTACCTCGTTGCTGCTGCCGCGCGTCGTTTCTTGGATAAACCGAACGCGAGTGCTCTTTACCTGTTTCGCACTCACTTCGTCTTCCGTATCCACGCCGTTGCCGGTCGCGTTGATGGTGTAATAGAATGTACCTATGCCATTCAACTTCACCGTGCGGCCCTGATTCATATAATCGCCCATCACGCCGCCCAGCAGGTCGAGCACGGAGATGACGTCTCCGGTACTGAGCGATGACAGGGCAGCCAACCGATTGGCAATCTCTTTGGTCGTAATCGGCTTGCCGATAATGGCAGCCTTCGGATACCACTTCTTGTTGCTTTTTACTTGAACCTTCTTATAATATGCCATAGACTGAAATGTTTTAATACCTTTCCGCTCGGAGGTGTTTAGCTCACCCGGCGACCGAGACTACCTCACCCGGCGACCGAGGGTATCTCAGTCGGCGACCGAGGTGGCCTCACCCGGCGACCGTGGTAGGCTCATACGGCGGGCGAGCTGGGCACGCCTTTGCGGGCAGGTGGATTAGACATAAAGTTTTAATTTATATTCGTTTCCCCCATGCTGTTTCGTTTAGTAAGCATTGCCGCTCTCGCCATTCTCACCGTTGCCCGGCCCCCAATTCGTGATGTCGGAAGTTATGCCAAGTCCGCTACGGTTCACCGTGATGTCATAGACATACTTCTTGCCCGCCTCGAATTTTTCCGCTTTGGAATTGGCCAAACTCCATTCGAAGGAGCTGCTTCCATCCGCCAGTTCAAGGCGGAGCGTCATGTTGTCAATGTCTTCGTTCGGCAGGACGATGCCTTCGGAGGAAGTGCCATCTTCTGTAGTCTTCAACTCAAGAGTAGCAGGTGTGCCCGTGGTTACGCTGACCTCACCGTCGGGCTTCGTCACGTCGAAAGTGGCTTGGGTCTGCTGCCCGGTCAGTTGCACTGTCATGTCGGCAAGTTCGCTTGCCGACATGACATCGCCCTGCGTGAAGTTGAAGACCACCTTCGACAGCTTGTGTACGAAGTTGAACGCCACTTTAGAATTGATACGGTCGGCAGTTTGCTTGCCTGCCGCCATGAGGTCGATAGCGCTTTGGTCATCTTGGTTGGTCACGTCCACCGGATAGCTATTCTCTGCTATACTCTTTGTATAAGGATAGTATGCCACGAAGTCCACGGACGAGTCATCGACGGGCAGGTAGATAGTGGTTTCATCCGGAGCCGGGGCGAAACTGCCGTTGCTACCACCGTTCGATGTCACATACTGCACGTTATCACTCCATACTTCAGTTCCCTTATATCCGAATATGCCGATTCTATCGTCTGCCTCCCACTGGTCATCAAAGGCGCGTGTCTGGATGCCGCTGGTCACCTGCAGGGCGACACGGCCGTCGTCCACAGGCATCTCTTCATTGCTACAGGCGGACAGGCTCAATCCGCCTATGAGGAGCAGCAAGGCTCCGAATGGTTGTAAACTATGCTTATTCATCTTATTATTCCTTATATGATTAGTAAATATCTATATTCTCGTCTCCTCCTACAGTCTCCCAATCGGTAATTGTCCCCTCGGTATCTGCCGGAATCTCCGGTTCGGGTTCCGGGTCCGGACGGTAGGGTGGCCATTCCGGATAGTAGGGCGGCCACTCCGGTTCGGGTTCGGGTTCAGGTTCAGGAGTGGGTTCAGGCTCCGGCTCGGGTTCCGGTTCTTCCGGCTTCGCCGTATCCAGCGTGTTCTCTAACTCGATAGGCTCCAAATGCTCGAAGTCATTCAGCTTGCCGGTCAGGTCAGACTCGAATGTGAGCACGCGCCCATCCGCCAATGTAACCGTTACATTCAGCATCTGATGCAATTCCGGCACGATACCGAAGGTACGCAAGCGCATCACGATGCCCTCCCCATCGGGCAACTCCTCAATATATAATGACGCCGTGCCGCTATCGGATGAACGCAAGGCATTATCCCCTACTGCTGCCCCATCCGGCAGATGGATAGCCGACACCAATCCGCTCAGCGTAGCCTCCGCCTCTGCTACCTCGGCAGGCTCGGTGAAGTTCAACGTCAACGTAATCGGCATCAACAGGCGATGCATCTGTAAAGGCACGAGTGCCGTATCCCCGGCAGCTACCTCCACCGTGCTATCCGCAGCAAAGAGATAACCGGGCAGGGCAGTCAGCAACCCCTCCTCTGTCTCGTTGATTGTGGCAATGCTGTCCGCGATAGTGATGCCTTCCGGCTGGTTATAGGCAAGAATAGAATAGGGCTCCGTAGTGGTGGAGTCGCTATACATATATAATATATGCGCATCGGCGATAATCGCTGTGTCACCAATGAATAAGTTATATGTCGTTGGAATATGTTCTTCAGATAATGCATCCGACCAATCCGGCTGGATGGCAAGCGCACGGACTTTTACGGTATCGGCCGGCGTAGGTTCAGGTTCCGGCTCCGGTGTGGGAGTCGGTGTAGGTGTTGGCTCCGGTTCGGGAAGTATCGGCTCGTCCTCATCACACGACGCGAAGCACAGCCCTCCGGTAAGTAGTAAAGTATATATAGATATGTCATTTAATGTTAACGGGGGGGGGGGCAGAAACGCCCTATCGTCCCTCTAAGGCAAAGCTGTAATAAAGTATATATCCGATAGCTTTTCATATAATTAACTTTTGCGCGGTAAAAGTAGGAAGGATATATGAGATGTGCAAGTATTCAGGCAATTTTTATGTCCATCAGATGAAGAAGAGGCATCGTATTCTTCACGATGCCCCTCCGAACAGAAACAATTAACTCAACCCTTCAATCAATCCGTTCACCAAATCGATATGCTGCGCTTGCGGCGACTTCGGGAGCCCCGGCATCCGCATAATCTCACCCATGATAACGACAATCATCTCGGCTCCGTTATTGATAATGATATCCCGTACCTTCAACTCAAAGCCCTTTGCCACACCATACGCCTTCGGGTCGGACGAGAAGGAGTATTGCGTCTTGGCGATACATATCGGATAATGCGAGATGCCCAGCTCGTCAATCTGCTTCATCTTCTTTTCTGCCAATGTAGTGTAAGTAACCGTAGCCGCACCATAGATATTCTTCGATACCTTCTCGATTTTGCTCCGGACAGTGTCATTGTCCTCGTACGTGAACTTCAACGGCTCAGAAGGAGACTGTTCAATCGTATCGATGACCAACCGGGCTAACTCCTCTCCACCTTTGCCTCCTTCGGCAAATACCGTATTCAAGGCAAAGCCGACCCCCTGTTCACGGCAATGCGCTGCCACGAGGGCAATCTCTTCGTCCGTATCCGTTGCGAACCGGTTGAAGGTCACAATCACCCGCTGCCCGAAGCCACGCAGATTCTCAATGTGCTTGTCCAGATTCGCCAAGCCCTGCTTCAGTCCCTCTATGTTCGGCTCCTTAATTGCCGCTTCAGGAACACCGCCATGCAACTTCAAGCTCTGGGCAGTTGCCACAATCACCGTAAGCTTCGGCGACAAGCCTGCCTTCCGGCACTTGATATTAAAGAACTTCTCCGCGCCTAAGTCCGCACCGAATCCTGCCTCCGTAATGGCATAATCACCATACGTCAATGCCATCTTCGTCGCCAATACCGAATTACATCCATGCGCAATGTTGGCAAACGGACCGCCATGTACGAACGCCGCCGTATTCTCAGTCGTCTGCACCAAGTTTGGCAACAACGCATCCTTCAACAGAACCGTGATAGCTCCAGCAACACCCAAGTCATTCACGGTAAACGGCTTGTTCTCGTATGTATATCCCAAGAGGATATTCCCGATACGGCGCTTCAAGTCCTCGATGTCCGACGCCAAGCAGAGAATCGCCATAATCTCCGATGCCGGTGTAATATCGAACCCCGTCTCAGTTGGGATGCCATTCACATTCCCTCCAAGGCCAGTGACGATATTCCGCAAGCTACGATCGTTCACGTCCAATACCCGCTTCCATTTAATCTCTTTCAAGCCCGCACAGTTATTCCTGTTCTGATAAAGATAATTATCCAACAATGCCGTAATCATATTATGGGCAGAGGTAATCGCATGGAAATCGCCGGTAAAATGGAGGTTTATGTTCTCCATCGGCAATACCTGAGCATAACCGCCGCCAGCCGCACCTCCTTTCATGCCGAAGCAGGGACCCAACGATGGTTCACGCAGCGCAACGATAGCTTTCTTCCCCAAACGGTTCAATCCTAACGCCAAACCGATGGATACCGTCGTCTTCCCCACGCCGGCCTTGTTCGGGGTAATCGCTGTCACCAATATCAGGTTATGCTTTTTTGCCCGCTCCTCATCAATCAGATGGATGGGAATCTTCGCAATATAACGTCCGTAGTTCTGTACTTCATCACGTGGAATACCGATTTCGGTAGCCACTTCCTTGATTTTCTTCAAAGGAGTCTCTCTTGCAATTTCAATATCCGTCTTCATTCTATGCTTTTTGTATAATAATCAGTGAAAAATAGGGAAACGACTTATTACCTATAACATCCCAGTCGGAAGTATAGTATTCATTCGGCGTCCCGACGTTCTCGAAGTAATGGAACTCCGCATCCGGATGCCGGGCAATGCATTGATGGACCGCATCGACACAGGCAGACAGTTTCATAATTACAATCGTATAATTGCCCGATAGATATTTATCCAGTTCATCTGCGGTCGCCGTACCGGGAATCACCACCAACCGTTCTTCCTGCTTGACAATATGCAGCCCGCCAGCCGCGCCAGCCGCAATAAATGCGGGGATTCCTGCTATGCGCCGGATAGGTAACTGCTCTGCTTCGAGCTTCCCATAGATATATTGGATAGAGGTGTAGAATCCGGCGTCGCCTTCTGCCGTAATCGCGACCTGCCGGCCTTCCGAATGGAGTTGTTTTACATCCCGTAGCAACTGTTCATATACCTGCAATGCTTCTTCCCGCTCCTTCCGCATGGGCAATACAAAAGTCCGGATTTTCTTTTCGTCTATCTGCAATGCCCGCACGATTTCTGCCGCACGGGAAACAACGTCGCCCGCCTTTGTCCGAGTAGCAGGACAAAAGATGGCATCCGATTGTTGCAAAGCCTTCCAGCCTTTCAAGGTTATCAACTCCGGTTCGCCGGGACCCAGCGAAACAAAGCAGATGAAATTCGCCATAAATCGTAGTTATTTTAGAAAATGAAAGCACAAATTTCTCAAATTTGTCGGTTTTACGCAAATCTCCATCCTACTTTTTATTACATTTGTTGCCCGAAACAAGAAATTCCCTCGGCAGGATACGGGGAGTTCCCTCGGCGGGGAATAGTTGTTTCCCCCTAAGGAAACCGCCGTTTCCTCCTGCGATAACTATAAAGAGATTGAACAGACAACGTATGAAGATACATTTATGGATAGGAAGCCTCATCATCGTGGCTCTGCTGAGCGGTTGTGCCCGGAAAAACTCCGGACAGGCCGAATCGTCTGCGCCGGCGATGGAAACTCCGGCCGGTGATGCATTCACCGAGCAAATAGCGCCCCGTTATGCCGAAGGCTTCCGGATGGAGTATAAATCCGGATTCGTTTTGGTCGATATACAGGACCCGCAGAACAAACAAAGCAGCACTTACCATTTTGCACTCGTCCCCCGCGGCAGCAAGCCCGACGGCATCCCGGCGGAATATACATCCATCGATGTGCCTGTCCGCAGCGTGATTTGCATGACTTCGCTCCAGCTTTCCAATTTCATTAAGCTCGATGCATTAGACCGCGTGGTCGGAATCACCAGCACCCGCCATTTGTTCAATCCGGAGATGAACCGCCGCTTGGACGAGGGGAAAACAGTGAAGATTGGCATAGAGGGCAACTTCAATAACGAAGCGGTAATGAGCATGAACCCTGATTTGATTCTCATCTCTCCGTACAAGCGCGGCGGATATGACGTGCTGAAGGACGTGGGGATTCCGCTCATTCCGCATTTGGGTTATAAGGAAACTACGCCGTTGGGACAAGCCGAATGGATTAAATTCGTCGGCGTGCTGTGCGGCTTGGAGAAAGAGGCGAACGAACGGTTCGCTGCCATCGAACGGCGCTATAATGAGCTGAAGGCGCTCACGGCGGAAGGAAAAGTGGCGCACCGACCGGTCGTATTCAGTGGCGAATTGCGGGGCGGGAATTGGTACGCCGTCGGAGGCAAGAGCTTCTTGGCGCAGCTCTTCAAAGATGCGGGAGCGGATTATTTCCTGAAGCAGGACGAACGCTCGGGCGGCGTGATGCTGGATTTCGAGACGGTATATAATCAGGCGGATAATGCCGATTACTGGCGCATCGTCAACAGCTACCCGGGCGAATTTTCGTATGACGCCCTCCGGGACCAAGACGAGCGGTATGCCGATTTCAAGGCTTTCCGCGAGCGGCACATTATTTATTGCAATATGAAGACAACGCCGTTCTACGAAGAGATGCCCACCGCTCCGGAGGTTATCCTTGCCGATTTGTTGCACATTTTCCATCCCGACCTGTTGCCCGAGCATACGCCGGTCTTTTATCATCTTCTGAAAGAGTGAACCATGAGATATTCGAACACCTTACGGATGCTGACGATTGTCGGATTGATAGGCGCACTGATGCTGCTGAATCTTTTGTTGGGTTCGGTGGCGATACCCGCCGATACGATTTGGCACATCCTGACCGGGCAAGGCGATGCGCCCGTCGCATGGCAGAACATCGTCTGGAAATCGCGCGTGCCGCAAGCACTGACCGCGCTGGTCGCCGGCGCGGGATTGGCGGTCAGCGGCCTGCAGATGCAGACCGTTTTCCGGAATCCGCTGGCGGGACCCTCCGTTTTAGGCATCAGCTCAGGGGCGAGCCTCGGCGTGGCATTTGTCATCCTGCTCAGCGGAAGTTTGGGAGGCGTAGCCCTGAGCCGCTTGGGAATTATGGGAGAGATAGCGCTTTCCGTCGCGGCAATTGTCGGCGCCCTCTCGATTATGGCGTTGATTGCCTACGTTTCCCAGAAAATAAAGGGAAGCGTGACACTGTTGATTGTCGGCGTCATGATTGGCTACGTGGCGACCGCCATTATCGGCGTGTTGAAATACTTTAGCGTAGAGGAGGACATCCGCGCCTATGTGATATGGGGACTGGGCAGTTTCTCGCGCGTGTCGGGCAACCAGATGATGCTCTTCGTCACGCTGATGGCGATTCTGCTGCCGCTCTCTTTCCTTCTGATAAAGACACTGAACCTCCTGCTCTTGGGCGACGGCTACGCCCGGAACTTGGGACTGAACATCAAACGGGCGCGGCTCTTGGTGATTTTGTCCGCCGGCATTCTGACCGCCATCGTGACGGCCTACTGCGGACCCATCAGCTTCTTGGGATTGGCTGTCCCCCATCTGGCGAGGGCGATGTTCCAGACTTCGGACCACCGCATGCTGATGCCCTCCTCCCTCCTGCTGGGGGCGGCTCTGGCGCTGTTCTGCAACCTGATTGCGCGGCTTCCGGGCTTCGAAGGCGCCCTGCCCGTCAATTCGGTGACCGCCCTTATCGGCGCTCCGGTGGTGGCATCTGTTTTATTTAAGAAAAGAAAAAGCGATTGGAATGAGTAAGCAAAAAGAGACAACCATCCTGCTGCGCGACCTCGCGATAGGCTATCAGACGAAGCACGACCGACGCACCATCGCAGCGCATATCGACGCACCGATTTTCAGCGGCGAACTCACCTGTCTGCTCGGCGCGAACGGCGTCGGAAAGTCCACCTTGCTGCGGACCCTCTCCGCGTTCCAACCCGCCCTCTCCGGCGAGGTGAGGTTGCTCGGAAAAGAGCTGGCGCGCTATTCAGACCGGCAACTGAGCCGGCTCATCGGCGTCGTCCTGACTGAAAAGTGCGAAATCCGGAACATGAGCGTCGAAGATTTGGTCGGCATGGGAAGGAGCCCCTATACCGGCTTCTGGGGAAGGCTGACCGACGAAGACCGGCGGAAAGTAGCCGACGCCCTGCGTCTCGTCCGTATCGAGGAGCTGGCGCACCGCATGATTCACACGCTCTCGGACGGAGAACGCCAAAAAGTGATGATTGCCAAAGCGCTGGCGCAAGAGACACCGATAATCTTCCTCGACGAGCCCACCGCCTTTCTGGATTACCCGAGCAAAGTCGAAATCATGCAGCTCCTCTACCGGTTGGTGCAGACAACCGACAAAACCATCTTCCTCTCGACGCACGACCTCGATTTGGCGCTGGAAATTGCCGACCGTATCTGGCTGATGGACCGCGAGACGGGAATCACGTGCGGCACGCCCGAGGACTTGGCGTTGGAGGGTCACCTCGCCCGCTTCTTCGAGGGACGGGGCGTCCGCTTCGACGAGGAGAGCGGACTTTACCGAATCCATACGCACTACCACGCGCAAATCGCCGTCGAGGGCGAGGGCATGCGGCTCAACATGCTCCGGAAGGCGCTCCGGCGAAGGGGCATCCGGATAGACAACGCCGCCCGGTCGCCCTTGATAAGGGTCCTCCCCGATTCGTTCGAAATCCATTCGCACCGCACCATTTCATGTAAAAATATAGAGGAAGTACTCGAAAATCTCTGAATCCGACTTTTCGTAAGCCTTCAGAAGCTCGCCCACGACGCGGTGAGATTTTCGAAGCCCTTCAGAAGCTCGCCCACGTTGTGGGCAACCAATTGAAGCCCTTCAAAAGGCTCGCCACGACGTGGGCAACGTTTTTGCTTAACAAAAATTTACTGCCCACGACGCGGGCGTTAAATTGA
>CASEMX010000038.1 GCA_949289155.1 uncultured Parabacteroides sp. | reverse complement strand
CGGTTCTGCGGGCACTTTCGTTTCCGGTCTGTCCTGGCAACATTATGGATGGGCAGGCGTGGCTTGGACGGGAATCGCTTTTACTGTGGCTTCCTTGCTCGTTAGTTGCTTGCAACCAAAAACAGCATAAGCTATGCAGTAATCTTAATAATCAAAGTGCTGCCAACACGTGTTGCGAGGTCGTTGAGGGTCCTCAAAGTGTTGCCAACACGTGTTGGGAGGTCGTCGAGGGTCCTCAAAGTGCTGCCAACACGTGTTGGGAGGTCATCGAGGGTCCTCAAAAGGTTGCCAACACGTGTTGGGAGGTCATCGAGGGTCCTCAAAAGCTTGCCAACACGTGTTGGGAGGTCATCGAGGGTCCTCAAAGGTTTGCCAACACGTGTAGACAGATTTTCTTCGGAGAAAAATGGTAAAAACCGAAGCAAAACGGAGTCAAACATCTCCTACAAACAGAGTAAAAAGCCCCTTCGACTGCGTTCAGGGTGACAAAAGATGCATCTCGCTTCAGTTGTTAGCCAAGATTAATTAACTCATACTTCTGGCTTCCCAATCCAATCTGTTCTGCGTATGCCAGATTGTGCATTCCGTGCTTGGAATCGATGCGCTCAATCAAGTGTACCTTGCCGTGGTCTGGGGAATTGCGGACGGCATCAATACAAGCGCGGTCGAGAGCTACCGGGTCGAGGGAAGCAAAAATGCCGAGGTCTTTCATCTGAGGAGCGGCAGGCGTGGCCACACAGTCGCAGTCCACCGAAAGATTGTTTGCCACACTGATATAGAGCACGCGATTGCCAATATGGTCGATAATCGCCTTGGATGCCTCTGCCATCGATTCTTGGAATATGACATCCTCCGGAATCATATCCCATACCTTCTTCACATCGCGGGTCTTTCCTCCAGAATGGATATATGCTTTTCCCTCAGGAGAGGCAATGCCGATGGAGATGTTCTTCAATGCGCCTCCGAAACCTGCCATCGGATGTCCCTTGAAGTGCGACAACACCATCATGAAATCGTAGTTCAAAAAATCTTTCCCTACAATGTCCACTTTCAGGTGCTTGCCTCCGTTCACAGGAAGCTCTACCTGTCCGTCGGCATCCATGATGTCCACGTCGGCGATGGCGGTAAATCCGTGCTCCTCGGCCACTTTCATGTGGTCAGCGGCATTCGTACGCTTGCCACCGTAGGCAGTGTTGCCTTCGATAATCGTTCCTTTCACCCGTTGCACCAAATCCTTAATCAGGGCAGGTTGCAGATAGTTGGGGTTACCCGCTTCTCCGGTTGACAACTTGACAGCCACGTTCTTGCCTTCGGCTTTCCGCCCGAGAGCCTCATAGATTTTAATCAGATTCTCCGAAGAGATGTCTTTGATGAAATACACTTTGGGAAGCGAGGCGTTATTGTCCAACCAATTTTCCACTTGCGCATTTACCTTCTTTACACTTGTCAGCATCAAAGAAGACGCGACCATTGTTCTTAAAAAATTTCTTCGTTTCATAACTTATCGTATTGAATAATTAAAAATTAACATTGATTCCGCCCATTACTGTAGCCCGTGGCATCGGGTATCCGGCATTGATTTCATAGCGTTGAGCCAATAAGTTTTCTCCCCGTACCCATAGGTCGAGCCATTTTGTCGCACGGAATTGTCCGCACATATTCCAAAGTACAAAATTCTCGGTTTGTGGATTGTCGCCGACAGAGGTATATAGTCCGGCTATGTATTGTACTCCGGTAGATACGTCCCATCTTCCTTTCGAGAAGTTGACTCCGGCATACAGCTTGTGTTCGGGAGCGGCCACCACGGGATTCTCCATGTGCAGGAAGCTGTAATTGGCATCTGCCGACCACTCCTGGCTGATGCGGTAAGCCGCCTGCAGCTCCACGCCCGCATTGTCTATCTCTCCGGAGTTTTGGTTAAGCATACCGCTTCCATTGGGGTTAGGCAAGGTCATAATCAGATTCTTCCCATCAATATAGAACACGTTCACGCCATACGAAAGCCTGCCCTCCAATAGCCGTTGCGAGAAGGCAATTTCATAGTTCCACATCGACTCTGGCTTTAGGTCGGGATTTTGCGGAGGGAACATATACATCTCCCTTAGGATGGGATAGCGAAAACCTTTGGAGGCGGACGCTTTCAGTTCCATGTTATGGAACAAGTGAAAAGCCAGCCCTGCCTGCGGAACCCATTCTGTCCCGATGCGCGAATGATGGTCGATGCGCAATCCGGCGTTAAAGGTCAGCCATGTGCCGATGTCCTGACGGAAGTCCACGTAGCCTGCCACTTCATCCTCATGCTTGTCCACGATGTCCTCGCGTGTTCCGGCTTTTTCTCCTTTCACATACTCTGTCCATGCCTCACCGCCATAGCGGAACCAGTCGAAACCAAAAGTGATGCGGTTTCCCGGGAAAAACCGAGCACTTTGGTAAAGCGAAATGCCCATCATGTCGTCAAACGAGTTGAAACGACCGTCTTGCGGTTGTTCGCCTGCACTGGGCGTATAGCCGTCGTTTATCCAGTGGTCGCCCCAGTTATAAAAGAAGCTAAAGCCACCGGATGTGCGGTCGTAGTTGTTTTCTACAACAAAGGAAGCCATACCGCGCGTGATACGCTGGTCGCCTTCCAGCAAGGAGGCGGACACCGGACCGGGATAAGTGGCATTGAAGTGCGTCACGTTCACATCGGCATAGGTGTTCCAATGGCTCGCCAACTCATATCCTAATTTGGCATAGCCGCCGTATTGTTCGAAAGGCATGTTCTCCCGGTGTCCGTCCGTGCGGTTGTAAGAGCCGCTGATGACGCTGGAGAAACGTCCTTTGCGGATGCGGTTGGTCAGTTCCGTTTCTAGCGTATTGTAAGAACCATACCCAGCACGGACATCCGTCCTTATGCCGTCTTCGTGCATCTTCCGGGTAACGATGTTTATCACGCCTCCCATCGCATTAGAACCATACAGCACAGAGGCAGGACCTCGTAGTACTTCCACTTTGTCCGCCAATAATGTCTGGTAGGCATCGGCAATCGGATGGCCGAAGATGCCCGCGTATTGCGGATACCCGTCGATGAGCACCATCAGCCGTGCGTTGCCGCCTGAAAGTCCGCGCAAGGAGATACCTCCTGCTGCACCGTTGGACACGCCATATCCCATTACGCCACGCGAGGTGGTAAACAGGCCGGGTATCTGTTCCGTCAATACTGGCAGAAGTGAAGATTGGAGACTCTTCTCTATACTCAGGCGAGGAATGACTGATACGGTTTGCGACAGATGGCGTACATCCGTTTTACTGCGCGTACCTGTCACGACAACCTCATCCAACGAGAAATTACTTGTGGAAAAGGAAGTGTCTCGTGTGGCTTCTTGGGCAGACATTATGCCCGACGCCCCAAAAGTTGTTATAATGAGTAACAAGGTCAATTTAGACTTCATATTTATCGGTCGCATCTATTTTTGTTTTCTATATAACGGATTACTTTCGCAGGATTGCCAACCGCCACCGCATTGTCGGGTATGTCATGCGTGACCACCGAACCTGCCCCAATAATGACATTGTTGCCGATGGTCACTCCCATCACTATGGTGGAATTGCCGCCCACCCATACATTGTCACCGATGGTTATCGGTTTGGCGATGCCAAGTCGGTCGATTCGTCCGGCGGCTTCCATCGGATGGGCTACGGCATAAATCCCCACTCCCGGCCCAATCCAAGTATTGTTACCGATGGTTACGGGAGCCATGTCAAGAATGGTCACATTATAATTGGTCAGGAAATTGTCGCCCACATGCAGGTTGATACCCAAGTCGCAGAAGAAGCCCGGCTTGATGCTGAGGTTTTTCCCGGCAGAGCCGAACAGCTGGCGCAATACCTCGTCCCGTTCTTCACTCTCGGTAATAGGTAACGAGTTGAAGCGTTGGCAAAGTGTGGCGGCACGATAATGGATTTTCGCGATTTCGGGGTCATCCATACTGTAATACTCCCCGTTGTTGAGTTTTTCTAATTCAGTCATAGTAGCTTATCATTTTCCTTGTGAGGCAACCCATTCGTTGTAGGCTTCAAACAAGGGTTTACCGTCAATGTAATAAATCTCAGAAATATCCGGACGCAACTGTTTCAACGTGCGATATGCACCCGGAACAATCATTCCAAGCCGACAATGCATTACGACAGGACGATCCTTGGGCAGTTGCAGATACAATTCTTTTTCTTCTTCGGCAGACAATTCCTCTATAGGAATGTTGACGGCTCCTTCGAAATGTTCTTGCTCATACCATCTTTTAGCCGCCACATCCACAATGACAAGGTCTTTCTTTGTTTTCATATACTCCAAAGCCTCCTTGGGGCTTATCGGACCGGATGATTCAGGCTTTACCAGTTCCGGCTGGCTAATATTCTTTTCCGAGTTTGTTTTTCCCGAACAGCTTACATTTGCCGCCCATACAAAAGAAGCAGTACACGCCAGGCAAAGCACGGGAACAAGCTTCCATGTCTTAAAAGCAGATGATACATATTCCTTTTTCATAAAGCTATTACATTAATTTTACAATGCAAAGTTATGTCTGGAATAGTCTTGTATGGTTTTCTCAAAAGTCTTTTGCCACTTTTCTCAAACGTCATCTGAGCTGGCAAATAAAGTCTTCCTCATATCGAACACATTGGTTCAATTAAAAGAGACTGCTGAAGGAGGTATGCCGAATTCGCGCTTGAACGCCGTGGAGAAGTGCGACAAGTTCTTGAACCCAACTTCCAGATACACATCGGCAGGCTTTTTCCCCAGTTTCTCCATCAGGCATCGGGCTTCTTCCAAACGGCGTTTCACTATCCAGCGGCTTGGGGTCAAATCAAAGGTCTGCGCGAAGTCTTTTTTGAAAGTCGAAAGGCTTCTGCCTGTATAGTGGGCAAACTCCTCAATGGTAAGGTCGCATTTGTAGTTCTTGTTCATAAATTCCTCAAGGTTGATTTTCCAAGGTTCGGCAAAGTCGAACAGTACTTGCCCTAAGTCAGGGCGCAACTGGAGAAGTGTGAACACGGCTTCCTGCAACTTGGTCTCCATCAGTTCTTTCGAAGGATACATTTGGGCATCGAAATACTGTTCCAGCGAAGCAAACAGCCCGTTCAAGAACGGATGGCTCTGCAACATTACATAAGCGGATTCGGCAGTTATCGGATTACTCTCCATGGGAACCGTAACGCGATGCTCGTTCAGCATTCTCTTCAGGAAAGGCATCTTCAGTTGCAGGAACAAGCCTTTGAATGGCTCCCCGTCCTTTGACGGTTGCTTGACTTTGCGCATCAGGTGATTGCGTTTGATGAAAAAAGAATCTCCTTTCTTCAAATGATACTGTTTGTCTGGAGCAATCAAATCCAACTCTCCGGAACACAAGTAAACCAGCATGTGCTCCGAAACCATTTCCTCACACCATTTGTTCTTCTCTACCTTGCAGCAGAAAAAGGTATCCATGTAATTGTACACTGTTACACCGGCATCCATGCTCATATATTATTTATGGTTAATACACTATTTTATTATTCCGTAATCTCAATCAAGTTCCCTTCGGGACCTTCAATGCAACTTTCATAATATCCGTCTCCCGTAGTACGTGGACCGCTAACCACCGTGAATCCGTCGGCTTGAAGCGCATGTGTCAGTTCGTCCACTTTCTCTTTTCCTCCCACACTGAAAGCAAGATGGATATAACCTGCTTGAAACAGGCTTCTCTCATTGTCCACCACATCAGGGCGCGACATGATTTCCAGTCTTGAACCGTCTCCGAACGAAAGGAAATAGGTCCGCAATCCGGTTTTGGGATTATGGTACATTTCGTTGGAGGATGCGCCGAAATAGCGCACAAAGAAGCTTCTCGTTGCTTCCAAATCTTTCACGTACATTGCCAAATGGTCGAGTCTCATCATTCAGATTGTTTTAATGGTCGGACGAAGATAAGGAAAATCAGAGAGTAAGGCAAGATACCTGTCGCTTTTCTTATAAAAAATAACCGATACCTCTCAAGAGATATCGGTTATGTAGTTCAAACGCTTTATCCCTTTATTTCAGCTTATACACATTCAGTGATTTTACCGTGAAGTTCCCCCGGACTGATTCGAATTGCAGTCGGTTGTAGGGGGCGTTGGGGAATATGCGGTTGGTCATGACATATTTCCCATCTTCACCGAAGGCTTCGATGCTCGACTTGTCGATGAAGAGGCGGAGCCGGATATTGTCGGTGTCGGCTACGGGAGCCACCGTTACTGCCGGGAAGTCCTTGCTGAAATCAACGATTCCGCTTTCGCTACGGTCCATTACGAACTGCTTCCGCGGGACGTTGTAGTACATATAGAGCTTCTCGCCTTTGTCGTTCAGCAGACTGAATACTATCTTGGACGCGCCGGAGTTCTTGATGGTCATCTCTATCTCGTATGCTCCTTCATTGTCGTCCAAGAGGCTTTTTACCTCATAGCTGTCGCTGACCTTGAAGGAGGGGATAGATACCTTCTCGCCGCGCAGGGATTCGATTTCGGGCGAGGGAGCCGACTTCAGGTAGTAGTCGCCCTCCTCTTCATAGAGGGTCAGGTCGCGGGCGATGGTATTGCTGCCGCGATATTGGAAGGTAGGCAATACCGCCTGATACTGCCAGTTGCTCATCCATCCCAAGGCGATGCAGCGGTTGTCCGGTGCGTTGCTCCATGTGACGGTGGCATAGTTGTCTTTCCCCCAATCCAACCATTTGGTCTGCGTGGGTGATTCGTTGGTGAACTTCTTCCCGTCGAATGTCCCGACGAAGTATTGCGCTGCGCTGCCGCCGAAGGGACCGCCCGGATTCAGGTTGCATATCAGTACCCACTTCTTATCTTTGCTGCCCTCTACCGGCAACTGTACCAAGTCCGGGCACTCCCATACGCCGCCATGTGCCCCCTGCTTGGCTCCGAAGCTGCTCTCCTTCTTCCATTCCTTCAGGTCCTTCGACGAGAAGATTTGCATCTCCTGTCCTACGGCCAGTATCATTACCCAATGCTTGCCCGGTGCGTACCAGAACACCTTCGGGTCGCGGAAGTCGCGCTCCGTGGAGGTCAGTATCGGGTTGTGGGCATATTTGGTGAAGCTCTTGCCGTTATCCAAGCTATATGCCATGCTCTGCGACTGGCTGTCGCCCCACGGGGTCGGTTTGGCAGAGGTATAGAAGGCGATGACCGCATCCTTCCCGAAGCCTGCCGTATTCTCCTTATCGACTACGCACGAGCCACTGAAGATGGCTCCCCATGCGTCCGGAACGATAGGGTCTCCTTCAAACTTCCAGTTCACTAAGTCGGTACTGGTCGAGTGTCCCCATGTCATATTCCCCCATGTCGAGCCGTAGGGATTATGTTGGAAGTAGAGATGATAGACACCGTCCTTATAGAACATGCCGTTCGGGTCGTTCATCCATCCGTAGGCAGGGGTGTGGTGATAGACCGGGCGGAACTTCTCGCGGTTCTTCATGTCGTAAGTATCCGACAGCTGGATATGTTTCCAGCAGAGGGCATTCGCGGGTAGCCCTTGTATGTCGATGGCTACTGCCTTGTCTTGGTAAGCCGACAGGTCGACAGGGACATAATAATCAACCGACTCGCGTGCCAGACGGATGTTCATGGTCGGCGATGCCTGTTGGTTATCCACTACGATATGCACCTTGCTTTCCGGAGCCGTGTCCTCGACCGGGAGGAGCAGGTACTTCTTTGCCTGTTGTACCGATACGATGTTCTGTTCGTTGACTAAGTGACGCACTTTGATGGATGAATCTGCCGCATAAGCCATGCTTGTGAAGCCCATCATCAGTCCTACGCAGAGGACTCTCCATGTGCCGGAGGGTTTGTTCGTTAGTTGTTTCATAGTATATCTGTTTTAATGTGATTCAATGTGTTAGCTCATCCTGCGGAATAGACCGTATGACCCGGCAAGGGTTCCCGACCGCCAAGACGTTCGAGGGGATATCCTTCGTCACCACGCTGCCTGCGCCGATGACCGTATTGTCGCCTATCGTCACGCCCGGAAGCACACAGACCTGCGCGCCTATCCAGACATTGTTCCCTACGCGGATGGGGCGGGCATACTCCAGTCCGGCGTTGCGCTGCCCGACGTCCAGCGGATGCCCGGCGGTATAGAAACCACACCCCGGAGCGATGAATACATTGTCCCCGAACGTGACCTTCGCCCCGTCGAGTATGACGCAGTTCATGTTCATGAAGAAGTTCTCGCCCACTTCGATATTATAGCCATAGTCGCAGAAGAAGGGCGATACGATAGCAAAGCGTTCGCCTGCCTTGCCCAATATGCGGCGCAGAAGCGCCTCCCGCTCGGCGGTTTGTGACGGGCGGAGGAGGTTCAGCTCGTGGGTCATATCCGCGCACCGCTCCCGTTCGCGCAGCAGCTCTTCGTCATAGTTCGCATCATACAGCATCCCTGCCTGTGCCTTTTCTTTCTCTGTCATCGTTCTTTCCTTTATAAGATAGGGCAAAGGTAAAAAGAATCACGAATAATTGCAATCCTATCCTCCCATAATGGAGCGTTGCACTCTACTATGGGATAAATTCATGACCCACTAAGGACTAAAACCATTGGTCACTATGGAGTAAAACAGTCGGTCATTTGTGAGTATTCTACAAACTACGACGTGAATTATAAAAACCACGTCGTGAATTATACAATTCACGGTGTGAATTATAAAAACCACGGTGTGAATTATAGAATACTCACGAATGACCGACTGTTTTACTCCATAGTGACCCGATAATTTAGTCCATAGTGGGGAACTATTTTTCTCCTTCGTGGGGAGCGGTTGTCCCCGACAGGAGCCGGGCGGTGCAGAGCGAGGAGGCAAGCCGGTGGATATAGTTCTTCTTCAGGCTCTCAGGGGAATAGACAAATCCCTCAGCCACGATGACGCGCCGGTTTGCCTTGTCGTATATAGCCTTCTGGACGAACGGTCCTCCCATCATGTCGCCCTCCATGCGCCAGAGTCCGCGAATCATGAGGGCAGGGGTGTCGGATGGCTCCACCCTCTCGCCCTGCACATCGAACTGCCGTTCGGTCGCCATATAAGAGCCGTCGAAGCTCCCGGCAATGTGCTGTTTCATGACCGAATCGCGCATCGCTACCAACCGTTCGACGGTCAATGCCTCCGGACCCTCTGCGGGGAAGGAATAGAACGCCATGTCCATGCGTCCGCTATTCGCATTGTTCGATATCCAGAGGAAGAGCGAATCGCGGCGGGAGGCATCGAAGCCTTCGGGGATGCAGATGTCCAAGCCGAAAAGCTGGTGCAAGGTGTCCTGCACGACGGCGTTATGATACTGCCGGAGGTAGTCGGCATACCGTTCCTGTTCGGTCTGGCGGAGGAGGCGGGACAGTTCGCCCTTATGTTGTGCCAGATAGGTCTCTAATTCGGAGGCATTCGGCGCTTGCAGGCGCAGGACCAGCTGGCCGTCTGCCCATACGTCGCGCTCGCTTGCCAAGGTAATCTTGGTATATCGCTGGTCATTGACATCGATAATCAGGATATTCCGGACGTAACGCATCAATCCATCGAACTGGTGCGGCGTGCAATAGGTGATATCTGCCACATTCTCCCATTGAGGCAGGGCAGGATAGGGAGCTTCCAGTTCATTGCGGACAGCTTCCCCCAATGCGCCTTTCCATTGCTGCGGGTCACTCACGACAATCACCTCGAAAGGCAACCCCGTGGCACGCTTCCCGATGAGGCTGCCTCCCTTCTTCCCCGGCGTGCAGCCGGCAATCAGCAGGGCCGACAGCACGTACAGGAAGAGGAATCCTTTACTTAACTTCATGCTTTTCATAATTCAAGTCTTTATCGGATAAAACAAACACAAGTGAAAAAGTATGCCGCAAAGGTATAGGTATATATCAAGAGAGAAGACAAAAGATGCCGGACAATTAGTGATAGGGGAGTGTGCTTAGTAATCAGCTGCTTATATCCTTCAAGAGAAGCCCAAGGCGACCATTAGCCGGACAATCGGACTACAAATATGAACGGATGAACAGCTCCAAGTCGCTCTTATCGTCCAGCTGCAGCTTCTTCTTCAGGCGTTGTTTCGACTTCGTCAGTGCATCGGACGTGTTATTGAAGATAGCCAGCTGCTCCTTCCGGTTGAACTCCCATTTCAAGAGGCAACATATCTCCTGCTCGTGGCGGGTCAGTCCGTACTTCTCCGAGAGAGTCATCAGTATCCGGTTGAACAGGATATCGGTTAGGGCAAAGAGCGCATCCCACTCCTGCCGCGACGGATTGGTATGCGTCGGGTCATCCTTCAGCTTATATAATAGGGAAAGGGCGACATTCTCCGGCTCCTCTGCCGAGAGCTGCTTGATTTGTTGCTCGCATATCAGAATCTTCTGCCGGTAATGGGCGATATCCGCCAGCTTCTCCTCATAGGATTCCGACTCCTCGTTGAGCCGCTTCAGCTCCTGCTCCAAGGCCTCAATCTTCAGCAGGTGGCTCTGCAGGTCCTTCCGATAATGCGATATCACGGTCTGCCGCTGTTTCCATCGGAGCTTCATCGCCGAGACCCGCTCCTGCTTCTTGCCCGAACGCCGCCCCAACCAGAAGGCGAGCATCGCTACTATAATCCATCCTGCACCGAACAGGAAGGGATAGAATTGTTGCCAATCGATTGTTTCCATATATTGTTGTGTTTATTTATTTAGGAGTTAGAGGAGTTACAGGGAGTTAGAGGAGTTAAAGCCAATACTCTTAGAGGGTATAAAGAATATCATTAATAATTGTATAAACAAAAGCATTTGGCTCTAACTCCTTTAACTGTTCTAACTCCTTTAACTCCTTAAAACAACTCCTTCCTTCAAATACCGATAAATCTCCATCTGCGAGCGCACCGGCTCTTCGCCTTCCTTCCGCTTGAAGATATTATTCAGGTGCTCATCTATCCAGCAGGCTTTGACATTATCCTTCAATTGGATTTGCAGGATATCGATAATCTTCTGCTTGATGCTTGGCTCCAAGATAGGGAAGGCGGTTTCGATGCGGCGGTTCAGGTTCCGGCGCATCCAGTCGGCGGAGGTCAGGTATAAGTTCTCTGCTCCGTCGTTATAGAAGTACCAGACGCGGGAATGCTCCAAGAACCTATCCACAATCCGGGTGATACGGATGTTCCGGCTGTAGGGCTGGTTCGGGACCAAGCAGCAGATGCCCCGCACGATGAGGTCAATCTCCACACCGCATTCGCTGGCATGGTAGAGGCAATCTATCATGTGCGTATCGTGCAGCCCGTTCATCTTGAGGATGATTCTCCCTTTCCGTCCCTGCCGGACATGTGCTATCTCCCGCTCAATCATCCGCTCCAGTTCCGGGACCATATTGAACCGTGCCACCAGCAGATGTGTGAACTGCGGGGCGGTAATCTTCTCTTCCAACACATCGAATACCTTATTGATATCCCCGATAATCTCCGGCTTACAGGTCAGCAGCGCCATATCCGAATAGATACGCGCCGTCTTCTCGTTGAAGTTCCCGGTGCTCAGGTAGGCGATGTCCTTCCGTTTCTTGCCGCTCGCCGTATCTTTCCGGAGAATGACTGCCACTTTAGCATGTACCTTCAGTCCGGGGATGCTATAAATGATGCGGATGCCTGCCTGCTTCATCCGTTCGGCGGTACACATATTGTTCTCCTCGTCGAAACGTGCCTTCAGTTCGACAAACACCGTGACCCGCTTCCCGTTCCGTGCGGCACTGATGAGGGTATTGATTACTGCCGAGTTCTCCGCCACGCGATATTGGGTAATCTTTATCTCCTGCACGGTCGGGTCGACCGCCGCCTCCATCAGCAGGCGGATAAGGTAATCGAACGACTCATACGGGAAGTGCAGGAAGATATCCCCCTTCTTCACGGCGCGGAGCATCGAGCCGACTTGGTCCAGATAGGGAATCCGTATCGGAGGCAGGGGCTGTTGCTCCAGTTCCTTGCCGTAGGGGTTCGGCAGCTTCGCCAAGTCCTGCAGGTTGTTATAGCGTCCGCCCATGACGAGGTCCTCCTTGCCTATCGAGAAGGCATCGCAGAGGAAGTCGAGGAAATCCTGCGGCATCGCCATGTCATACATGAAGCGGCTCAGTGCGCCGATTTTCCGCTTCTTCAGTTTCTTGCGGATGTTCTCGACGATGCTGCTGCTCGTCTCGTCGTCCAGATAGATGTCCGCGTCGCGGGATATTTTGATATTGTAACACGAATCGATAGTGTAGCCCGGAAAGACCGACGGCAGGTTGGCGCGGATGATGTCGTCGATGAACATCAGGTAATATTCCCCTTCGTGGCGGGGCAGTTCGATGAAGCGCGGCACTTTCGAGAAGGGTATCTTCATCAGTGCATAATAGAACTGCGGATGCTCCGCCTGCGCTTCCGATTTCTTTGTCATGCGAATCACCAAATAGAGCCGCTTGTCGCGTATGAAGGTGCGGATGTCATCCTTTTGAATCAGCATCGGCTCCAAGAAGGGGAAGACCTCTTCATTGAAGAAGTCGCGGACAAAGGCTTCGTGGAAAGGCAGCGGCCGGCTGTCCTGATAGAGGTGGATATGCTGCTCGGCAAGGTCTGCCATCACCTGCCGGTAGATGCGCTGGTACTCCTGCTGCTGGCGGTTCACCTCGCGGGTGATGTCTGCCAGAATGGCTTCCGCCTCCGCCGAGCTCTCTTCGGCATAATTCTTTTTGAGAATGACTCCGCGGTGCTCTGCCACGCGGATTTCATAAAACTCTTCCATGTTGGAGGAGTAGATAGAGAGGAACTTGACGCGCTCATAGATAGGCAACGAGCGGTCTTCTGCCTCCATCAGCACGCGATAGTTGAACGATAGCCAACTGACGTCGCGATTGAAATATCGATAGGTATTTTCCATACTATTCGTTAGCTTGGGCCGGTAAATATAGATACTTTTGCCCGACTAACGAATAAGAATATGAAAAAAATAGGTCTTTTATCCGACACCCACGGTTATTGGGACGATAAGTACGCCACGTATTTTGGCGAATGTGATGAGATTTGGCACGCAGGAGATATTGGCTCCGAGGAGGTTGCCGAGCGGCTGGCAGCCATCCGTCCGCTCCGTGCCGTGTATGGGAATATCGACGGACAGAACCTCCGGCTGATGTACCCGAAGGTGGCGCACTTCCAAGTAGAGGAGGTGCGGGTGATGATGACCCACATCGGCGGCTATCCGGGCCGCTACAACCCGGAGATACGCGCCGAACTGTACGCCACGCATCCCCGCCTCTTCATCTCCGGCCATTCCCACATCCTGAAGGTCGCCTTCGACCGCGACCTGCAATGCCTGCACATCAACCCCGGCGCCGCCGGCAAAAGCGGCTTTCATTTGCAACGCACACTGGTCCGCTTCACCATCGACGCCGAGAAAATCCGCGATTTAGAGGTAATCGAACTGGGCAGCCGTTAAGCGCTGCCTTTTCCATACCTTCCCACCCCTTCCCTTCTCCCTGATTTTCCGAAGGCGGAGCCGAAATACAGTATATCAATAATGAAAACGAAAAATGCTTACCGATATACAGTATATCAGTAATGTAAAATGAAAATGATTACATATATACAGTATATCAGTAATGAAAACTAAAAATGCTTATCGATATACAGTATATCAGTAATGAAAAATGAAAATGATTACCGATATACAGTATATCAGTAAATGAAAATGAAAAGTAGTTGCTGATATACTGTATATCAATAATGAAAAATGAAAAAGCTTACTGATATACTGTATGTCAGTAAAGGAAAATGAAAAGTACTTACTGATATACAGTATGTCGGCTTGGTGGAATGAAAAACAGCCGATCCGATGGGGACGGAACGGCTGTCTTTGGGATTTCAGAGGATTCGCGCGAGGCTAAATGCGGACTTTGAAGCGTTCATTGCCGATACATATAATATATACGCCGCGCTGCAGGCTGTCAAACTGTCGGAGCCCCGCGAACCGCTCGTTTTTCAGGATGGCTCCGCTCGCAGAGATGACCAAAACCTGCTCCGGCTGCGGTGTTTGGACAAACAGGCTGCCGTCGCGGGTGTACACCTGTGCGCCGGCGATTTGTTCGATGCCGGTTGGAGTCTCTTCCGCTACGCCTTCGACCATGATATAGATGTCGGCATAGATATTGCGGATTTGATAGGTTCCGTCCTCGTCCGGCGTTGCGGTCTCCCAATACCCAAAGAGGCTGCGTTTGAATTTCACTGTCATATTCTCGGCATCATACCCTTCGGCTATGTCTATCGTAAAGGTCACGCTTGTCCCTTCGCGTACCACATTGCTGCTGGTCTCGACCGTTGCGCCTTCGCATTCCTCTACCATTATATTATAGTATTCGGGATAGTCGGGGAGGGGTGGGATGGAAGGTTCCGGGTCCTTTGGGGCAGTTACTGTAATTTCATATTTCTTTTCTATTTTATTATATGTCGCGCTTTCATAAGTCACCGTGATAGTCGCCTTGCCTGCACTGATTGGCGTTACCCGTGCTTTGCTTTCGATGGCGTTATCCGTGCTGCGGGGTGTTTTCTCTTCCACGTCAAGCTTCTCGACCTTCACGATGGATTCATCGCTGCTGTTCCATGTCCAGTTCTTCGCATCGTTGGCATCTTTTATTCCTGTAATAACGGCAGTCAAGGTTGCGCCCTCGCTGCCAAGTTCGATAGTTGCCTCGCTTGGAGTTATTTCGATTTCGTCTAATGTCGCTTTGGAGACCATATCCTCACCGGTGCTTTGCTTTGTCCCGAAGTGCCATTCATCGGCAGCTATAACACTCACGTAAATATGATTACCGATGTCTTCCAACGTCAGGTTATATTCAGGGCCAGTCACCCCAGTAATGGTTTCCCACTCCCCGTCATCCCCCACACGGTACCACTGGTAAGACACATCCTCGTCATCCTGCTTGGTATAATGCACGGTCAGAGTTTCCCCATACACGAAGCTTCCTGTGACCGTTGGAATGTTCTTAAGATATGCTTGTTCGAGGGTAAGGGTCACGGTCTCTTCCGCAGGGTTTAACTCACCACTGCCGCCGTAGGAGACGGTGAGGGACAGATTCTCTCCGATGGGAAGTTTCTTGTCCTTCGTGTCATAGGTCAGCGTGAAAGTGCCGCCTTTTTCCTCAGTTGCCTTAGCTAGTTGGACAGGCTCACCCTCAGTAGGCGTATAGGTCAGGGTGGCGGTGTTCTCTTCCAGTGACAGAGCGTTGGTGCTGGCACTCTGCGTTGGCTGTGGGGTGAAGGTCACCGTGATGATGTTACCATATTGAAACGCACCCTTGTTTATACCCGTATTGCCGGTGACGGTCAGATTCAGCTCGGTATCGGACTTATCAGTTGTTCCATCGCCTTGCGCCCTCATTCCGCAGGGCAAAAGTATCAGGGAAAGTAATAAGGCAAAAATCTTTGTCTTCATAATGTGTATGTGTTTAGTTAGTGAATAATCTAATTCAGCCGTGCCGCATCTACGACGAACTAACCAATCACTACAAAAGACAAAAAGAAAGTGCGGGTGAGTTGTTTATTATTTATAACTAAGGCATCGCCAAACGCCCACAAGGTCAATAATAAAACAACAGCCCGCACTCTATGCTATTGATATACGTTTCCCTTACAGAAAATGTTATAGCATGAGTGCAAGCATTCATTGTCTATCATTCCGACCTTGTAAAAATTGGCGATTTTTAGTTATAGGAATAATATCGTAAATGCTTAACTCAGTATGTCCTTCCAACAGAATCCCCTGATTCCTTTTGGAATTGCGGCAAAGGTAGGTATCTCTGCGAGAAATCCAAAAGAAAAGAGGAGAATATTTACCGGGTTCGGCATAAATATTATAATATATGGTATAGAAGTTAGAACCCGAAGCCACAGGCGAGAGAAAGATTACCCCTCAGCCCTCCGGGCAGCTCCCCTAAGAGGCAGGGGAGCTATTAGATTGGCCTCGGCTGGTGAGCGTAAAGCGAACGACCGGAATGGAGCGTCCGGAAGCTCGGCTGTTTGAGCGCGAAACGCGAGTTTCCGAGATTCCAGCGGAATGCAGGGAGTGAGTAGCGAAGCAGGCGCAGCCTTGATTTTTTGGTTCTTTTGCATCAAGGCAAAAGAACAAGCAAAGAGAAAATACTGACAAAAAAGGAGGAGAAAAGAAGAATAGAACCCCAAGCCTGTGCCTTTTTGTCAGAAAACATGACAAGAGACGGTTCGGCAGAACACTTTTTCCTTTTGGCACGCCATTTGTTCGATAGATAGTGTCTGCGCGAAAGAGCAGGCAGAAATAAACAGAATAATAACAATAAAAAATATAAACATCATGGGAAAGATTATAGGAATCGACTTAGGAACAACCAACTCTTGTGTTGCTGTATTGGAAGGCAACGAACCGGTTGTAATCGCGAACAGTGAAGGTAAAAGAACAACTCCTTCTATCGTGGCATTCGTAGAAGGTGGCGAACGTAAAGTAGGTGACCCCGCTAAGCGTCAGGCCATCACAAACCCGCAGAAGACAGTGTTCTCTATCAAGCGTTTCATGGGTGAAACGTACGACCAAGTACAGAAGGAAATCGCCCGCGTACCGTACAAGGTAGTACGTGGCGACAACAATACGCCGCGTGTGGATATCGACGGACGTCTCTACACACCGCAGGAAATCTCGGCTATGATTCTTCAGAAGATGAAGAAGACGGCTGAGGATTATCTGGGACAGGAAGTAACGGAGGCTGTCATCACCGTACCGGCTTACTTTAGCGACGCACAACGTCAGGCTACGAAGGAAGCAGGTGAAATCGCAGGTTTGAATGTTCGTCGTATCGTAAACGAACCGACTGCCGCTTCTTTGGCTTACGGTTTGGATAAGGCAAACAAGGATATGAAGATTGCCGTATTCGACCTCGGTGGTGGTACGTTCGATATCTCTATCTTGGAATTGGGCGACGGCGTATTCGAAGTAAAATCGACGAACGGTGATACGCACCTCGGTGGTGATGACTTCGACCACGTAATCATCGACTGGTTGGCAGAAGAGTTCTTGAAAGACGAAGGCGTAGACTTGCGCAAAGACCCGATGGCGCTCCAGCGCTTGAAGGAAGCTGCCGAAAAGGCAAAGATTGAACTTTCGAGCACGACTTCTACGGAAATCAACTTGCCGTACATCATGCCGGTAAACGGTGTGCCTAAACACTTGGTGAAGACATTGACTCGTGCGAAATTCGAACAGTTGGCTGATAGCTTGATCCAGGCATGTATTCCTCCTTGCCAGCAGGCGTTGAAGGATGCAGGCTTGAGCACGTCGGATATCGATGAAGTCATCCTCGTAGGTGGTTCTACACGTATCCCGGCCGTACAGGATATTGTACAGAAGTTCTTCGGTAAGGCTCCGTCGAAAGGTGTAAACCCGGATGAAGTAGTAGCCGTAGGTGCAGCTATTCAGGGTGGTGTCTTGACGGGTGAAGTAAAGGATGTCCTCCTGTTGGATGTAACTCCGTTGTCTTTGGGTATCGAAACAATGGGTGGCGTGATGACGAAGCTGATCGATGCTAATACGACTATCCCGACGAAGAAGTCAGAGGTCTTCACGACAGCCGTAGATAATCAGCCGTCTGTAGAAATCCACGTATTGCAGGGCGAACGCTCGTTGGCTAAGGACAACAAGTCCATCGGTCGTTTCCACTTGGATGGAATCCCAGCCGCACAGCGTGGCGTGCCTCAGATTGAAGTCACATTCGATATCGATGCCAACGGTATCTTGAATGTATCGGCCAAGGATAAAGGCACAGGCAAGACGCAGAGCATCCGCATCGAAGCATCCAGCGGTCTGAGCGAGGATGAAGTAAAGCGCATGAAGGAAGAAGCCGCAGCCAACGCTGAAGCCGACAAGAAGGAAAAGGAACGCATCGACAAGCTGAATCAGGCCGACAGCATGATTTTCCAGACAGAAAAGCAGCTGAAAGACCTCGGCGATAAGATTCCGGCCGACAAGAAGGCTCCGATCGAAGCCGCTTTGCAGAAGCTGAAGGATGCACACAAGGCGCAGGACGTAGCCGCATGCGACGCAGCGATGAACGAACTGAACAGCATCTTCCAGGCAGCCAGCCAAGAAATGTACAACCAAGGCGGTGCACAAGGTGGCGCTAACTTCGGTGGCGCACAAGGCAATCCGAACGCAGGCAATGCCGGAAACAATAACAACGGCAAAGACAACGTGACGGATGTGGACTTTGAGGAAGTCAAGTGATTCCGATAAGTAAAGACATACAAAATCACAAGCAAAAGCGTGCAGATCATTGAGCTGCACGCTTTTTGCGTTTATGAAGTTCTCGGTTTCTATGCCTTTTCTATAGGCTTTTTTATCTCTTATTTGCGACATATTTGCATGAGGCTGAATAGCGACTTATCTGAACATATATAGTCTGTAAAATCTCCCATTGAGAGGAGCGGACTGTTGACAACAGCGTTGCTAAAAGTTTCTGTAGCTGTTGGAATGATGCCTTGTCAATATTGAAGAAGTCTGTGCGAAAGGAACAGCCGAATAGAATACCTTTCTGGCTATAGTTGATTATACCGTTGCAAACTTGACACTATAGTTTGTTCATAGACAGCCCAAGGAATTCATTGGCCTGGTCGTTGCAGAACTTCAGCACGGTCTCTTTCACCTTGAACCAGTTGAGATAGTCCTGCATGTACTTGGTTGCGACTCCCCAGAATGTTCCGTTAAGCCATTTTTTGAGCCTGTTGTGCAGGGAATTGACGTGCTGGATATGGAAAATCCCCTCTTGACGTGCCTGCCGAGGTCTGCCCTGATTACGACATGCCCAATGTGGTTGTCCATGGCGTATCCCTTGTAGCTGACATGTCCGTCTGAGCACAACACCGTGCCTTGGGGCAGCGGAATGTGCAGGCTTTCAGCAATTTCCGCCTTCGTCCGCCTTCCATAACCGCAAAACGTCATGTTCAGGTCGTTCTTCCTGTCCGCCGTCATGATTACGGTCGCCTTGTCCTGGAAAGACTTTTTGTCTTTCCCTCTCCGCCACGCTTGCGTGGTTTGCGCTTCAGGTGGCGGCAGCCTTTGTCGGACTTGTCGAAGAACGTCTCGTCGCTCTCGGTTATTCCCGAGAAAGAGCCGCCTTCGTCCTGTTTCAGGGAACGCAATATCTTATGTCACCAGTCAAAGGCCGTCTTCTTGTTGATGTGCAAGGCTGCGGAAATCTTGTCAAGCGACTTCTGCTCGGACATCAGCCGCATGTAAGCCTTCATAGGCCCTTTCTTGTGGAGCTTCTGCTGCCCGTGCCGGTATATTAGGTGAAAGTCCTGCCGCAATCCTTGCACTTGAAGCGTTGCGTGCCGTGGTCCTTGCCGAAACGGTAATAATGGCTGCCGCCGCAATGCGGACAGCGTCCCTGCTTTTCCAATAGGGCCGACAGGCGAGAGCTTGCAGGCACTCTCGCTTCACACTGATTCTCACTGTCCAATGCCTTTACCAAAGAATGCCGTTCTGCCTCTGACAGAGACTGGGCAGCTGACAATATTTCACTATAAGTCATATATGCCTCCTTTTGCTAAACAGACATGCAAGTTATGTGCCAATTTACAACGTTTTGGTAAACTAGAGCCTACCTTTCTTAATATGGATTCTCAAACTGATAGACCTGTTCAAACAGAAGTTCAGCTTGAGGGGCTATCTCTATGTTCATGTTTGCGATTATAACGCGAACTGCTAGAAGATTGACGTCAATGCGAAAAGGAATCCTTGAATGACAAGATGAGATGCCCCCAGAGTCTATGAACTGAGGTATCCGCTGACCATTATTCCGATGTCAACGATCTGTTTTTACTTACCATGTATAACGCTGTTATTTGGTAAAGTCATTGCCATTCTCACATGGATTATGACAGCTCCTGTCAGCAGTATGAGAAGTAGTAGGAAATTCGCACATTTATTCTATGTATCGGGCGGTAAAGTTTTGTTGAAAAGTAGGGCAACTACGAAAGAAATTGATTAGTATATTGAATATCCCTTTGCTCTCTTATGAGTTGCAAAGGGTTTCTATATTATATAAGTAATTAAATTCTAAAAATTATGATTTACGGATATATTAGAGTAAGCAGTGATAAACAGACTGTAGAGAATCAGCGTTTTGAGATAAACAATTTCTGTGAGCGTAATAAATTAGTGATTGATGGTTGGATTGAGGAAACCATTAGCGGAACAAAATCATATAACAAACGCGAATTGGGTAAATTGTTGAAACGTGTGCAAAAGGACGACCTTATCATCTGTGCCGAGTTGTCTCGTTTGGGGCGTAATCTTTTTATGATTATGGAGATATTAAATATTTGCATGACCAAAGAATGTAGAGTCTGGACTATAAAGGATAATTATCGGCTGGGGGATGATATACAGAGTAAAGTGCTTGCTTTCGCTTTCGGCTTATCGGCAGAAATTGAACGTAATCTGATTAGCCAACGAACAAAAGAGGCTTTAGCACGGTTAAAAGCGGAAGGAAAACATATTGGTAGAGGCATAGGAAAAAGGAATCAAAATCTAAACATTATATACACAGCAAAACATGGGTATATTTGTAAAAAACTTAATTCAGGAATGAGTATACCACAAATTGCAAAAGAATTAAAAATTGCCAGAGGTACATTATATAGGTACTTGGCTTATACAGGAATTCGAGAACCTACACATTCAAAAAATGGTCGTTGGGATAGAGGCATATATTAAGTCTCATCTTAACGTCCAGTTTTTGAAGACAGACCCTAAGGCACGTTATCAAGGCTATACGTTCTATTTTAGGGAGGGATTATGCTGGAGTGATAAAATACGAAGTTACTAAAATGCCGAAAAAAAACTCAAAGTATTCATGACGTAAAAAGCATGAGTCTTTTTGGTCTTACAGAAATAGTTCCTGAGGATTATATCATCATACTAATTAATTCAGCTTTCATTAGTCACTACGTTGACAATTATGTTAATAATACACAGACATTTCAAATTAATGATGCTAGACAATTACCTATAATTATTCCATCATTTGAAATGAATGAAATTGCTAAACGAATTCTTAAGGAAGCTATTCGATTAAAAACATCTGGTGCAGATAATTTATTAATGGTCTTGCAAAAGGAAGTAGATAAATTTGTTAGTGATGTATATCATTGTTGAATAAAGAGGGATTTTGTTGGATAGATGTAAATTCAACATACTTAAAAGCAAGAGTTAAAGCAAAAGGTATTTTTGATGTATTAAGTATGAGTCTCTTCACAATGACGGAACTTCCTGATTGGTATTTTGTTAGCATCATAAATTCAGAATTTATAAGCCTTTATGTTGACAACTTCATAAACAATACATCGCATTTCCAAATTAATGATGCCCGACAGCTGCCAATTATTATTCCTAACTATACCATGCTTGAGAATTTAAAAGGAACAGTATCAAAAGCTGTTTATCTCAAAAGAAACTTTTCTTCCACATCTACATCTAAGGTAGATATGGAAGAAAAGTTATCCCTTCTACAGAAAGAATTAGATAATATAATTGCTAGATTATATGCGATATAGTTGATAAATTTTAATATCTATTTCTTTTTCAATAGATTCTAATAATTCAGAAAGTTGGAAGTTAGCTCTATTTTCTAATAAAGCTAACTTCTTTATTTTCAAAGCATTATTTACCAACAGGACAAGTTTGTACAACTCTTCTGGAGTCGGAATTAGAATCGGAATTTGTCGTAAATCGTTTATTTGAATGTTAACAGTACAATTAACAAATACTCTATAATAATCAAA
Organism: uncultured Parabacteroides sp.; assembly: GCA_949289155.1. Taxonomy (GTDB): domain Bacteria; phylum Bacteroidota; class Bacteroidia; order Bacteroidales; family Tannerellaceae; genus Parabacteroides. Next base: position 100 of record CASEMX010000038.1, on the reverse strand, counting down.
AAGAATGTAAATTAAACTGTGTCAGCAAAGAATAAAATATTAACTTTGCTAACACAGTTTTTTTTATGAAAGAAGAATTTGATTTTGAGAGTATCAAGAA
>CASEMX010000037.1 GCA_949289155.1 uncultured Parabacteroides sp. | reverse complement strand
CGGTAAAAGTAGGAAGGATATATGAGATACGCAAGCATTTGCCCTAATTATTCTTCAATGATTTAACACAACCGCCCGCCCCGTGTGAATATTGACACAGGAGTCATTCCAGCCACCCGCTAAGCCTCCCCGTCGGGGGAGGTTTGGAGGGGCCGGGACTTATTCCCTATCCAATCGAATCGTATAATCTGCCTCGAACCATTCATTGGCTGACAGATGCTGCATCCAGTCGCGGTCCTTGAACTCGCCTGTATAAGCAACGCGGTCGCAACGGCCATACCACGGCTCGATGCATACGAACGGGGCATTCTTGGCAGGCGGTGACCAGAGGCCTACGACGGGCGCGGTGAATTGCAGGGAAAGATAGGGCTGCTTGTTTTTGTCCAAGAGCCGGACCTCTTTCAGCTGGCTGTCTTCGAGGATAAGCGCATCGTGGTCGAAGGTGTGGACATCCAGCGGCAGCAGCCCATCCTGCAACTCTAGCGGATAGTCAACCGGCGCAATGCACCCCTTCTCTTCTATCAACCGATAATGCAGGTCCGCCGTCTTGTCAAAGGCAAAGTAACCGCGCCCTGCTGTCTCTGGCGTATAGTCCGGATAATAGAATGCCGGATGCGCCCCAATCTGGAAATGCAGCACCTGCGGGTCAGGATTATACACTTTCCAAATGATTTTTACCCGGTTCTCTTCCAATACATATCCTATTTGAAGCAGGAAACCGAAGGGGAACTTCTGCAATGATTCTGCGCTGCTTGCCAGCTGGAAGAGAGCTTCGGTCTCGGAGCTGCGCACCAGCTCGAAATCCATGTCGCGGGCGAATCCATGCTGGGACATCGGATAGATGCGTCCCTCCTGACGAAACTGCTGCTCCCACAGACTCCCTACAATCGGGAAGAGGACCGGTGAATGCCGTTTCCAATAGGCGGGGTCTGCCTGCCATAAATACTCTTGCCCCGAAGCATTGCCGCGTATGCTGCAAAGTTCCGCTCCGTGCGACGATATCTGAATCGTCAGTTGTTTGTTTGATAAGGTAATCATTGTTTTTAAGTTTATTAGTTTGTGAGTTTATTCTTCTTCCACCAATCCGGTCAATAGACGTTCCGGAGCTAATCCCTGCTGTTTCATCAATCCGATAAGCGCGGTATAAAGTTCGGGCATCAGTCGGTAATCCGGCTTCAGCGTCAATCGCTCCAAGCAAGAGAGCGGGACATCCCATGCCGCCGAAGTGCGGATAGTCTGCCCGTCCCACCGATAATCCGCCTCCTCCGGTGTCTTGAACAGCGCCAGCCGCCACTCCTTCCTCTCCTGCTCCTGTGCGGGACGAATCTCCAACGCGGCATTATACAATAGGGAAACGAACCGGGAATCCGGAGCAAAACCGGTATTCTCTTCATCAAAAAATACTTTATGATATTCCTGCGCCAGACTCTGTTTCAGCGATTCGACACTCTGCGCTTCGTCATATTTGCAACGGAACAGGAAGGCATTTTCACTCAGGCAATGCGCTGCCAACCGGTGATAATCGAAGGAGAGCATCACTGAGGGCACATCGCCGTCATTCCATGCGCTATCCGTCTCATAAAACGAAGCGATGAAGGGGGCTAATTCCGGACCAATCAGCCGGCGTTGATGCTGCCGGTAGAATGGCATCCGGCTCTTCCCTTGCGCCTCGGCAATACCCTGCTCCGCTTCATACGCCGAAATCGCCTTCCGCAAGACCGAGAAGCCCGGCAATTCTTCTTCCTCCATGAGCACATCCCGCAATGGCAAGCGCAGCATTCCGGTTTGTCCTGCCTCTTGCAGCCCTTCCAGCAATGCCTTTATCGTGATAAAATGGTTCAATATCATACTGTCTGTTTTTTCCTCACAAATGTATAAAAAATCAGGAACCGGAGAAAGAAAAAAGCCACCCCGCAAGATTCGCGGAATGGCTTTTAGGACTATGAAAACATTTATATTTTTATTTAGCCTGCTCTAACTGCAGAGTCTTTGTCGGCTGGTCGCATACTTCCGTCGGACCGAAATACTGAATCGGACCCGGATAAACGTAGCATGTATTCTGTGCCCATTCGTCACGGTGAGCAGCGAATTCCTTGAAAGGAGCACCGTCCAATTTCACCAATGCCTTCTGGATAACCGGCTTCATCTCGCCATGACGACGTTCCATATTCATCATCATCGTGACAGGAATACCACCTGCAATCCACTGGTCAGCCGGAGCTGTCGTGTTGCGTACCGAAGACATATAGCCTGTCTTTCCGGCAGCAATCAAGCAAGATGCCGTGTAACCCAGCGAGTAGCAGTAGTCTGCATCGTAGTTCGACGGAGCGGCGCAACGGCCTTCATATCCGAAGAAATGGTGCTGAGCGGCGAACTTGCCTACATACTTGCCTTCTGCCTTCCATTCAGCCAACTTCTTGCCTACCATTTCAGACAACAGCTTTTCAGTTTCGATTAACGATACCTGTACGTTTCCGTGCGGGTCGCGGTCCAAAGACAACTGGCGAGCCACGCCTTCCGGCAGCGAAGCATAGAGTTCAGAGTTTTCCTTTGTCAGCTTGCTGATGATGTACGCACGCTGTTCGCTGCGCTTAATCATCTTGAATTCTGCATCGTGTTTAGCCAAGAAGTCGTTCAGTTCGGCAATCAGGCGCTTCATAGCCGGTACGAACTCAATCAAACCCTCCGGAATCAATACCGTACCGAAGTTATGGCCTGCTTCTGCACGCTTAGCTACGATACTTGCGATGTAAGTCACGATATCGTCCAACGACATATCTTTTGCTTCTACCTCTTCCGAGATGATGCAAATATTCGGCTGTGTCTGCAATGCGCATTCCAACGCGATGTGAGAAGCCGAGCGACCCATCAACTTGATGAAGTGCCAGTATTTCTGAGCCGAGTTGCAGTCGCGTTCGATATTGCCGATTACTTCAGAATATACCTTGCAAGCGGTATCGAAACCGAACGAAGTCTCGATTTGTTCGTTCTTCAAGTCACCGTCAATGGTCTTCGGGCAGCCGATTACCTGTACGCCAGCGCCTGTAGCCTTATAGTATTCAGCCAATACGCAGGCATTCGTATTTGAGTCGTCACCACCGATGATTACCAATGCCTTGATGTCAAGTTCCTTCAAGATTTCCAAGCCTTTGTCGAACTGCTCTTTCGTTTCCAGTTTCGTACGGCCTGAACCAATCATATCGAAACCACCCGTGTTGCGGTATTCGTCGATAATGTCTGAAGTCAGTTCCATATACTTGTGGTCCACCAAACCACCGGGGCCCAAGATGAAACCATAGAGGCGAGAAGCCGGGTTGTGTGCCTTGATGCCATCAAACAGACCGGCGATTACGTTATGTCCGCCCGGAGCCTGTCCGCCAGAAAGGATAACACCCACGTTCATAGCCGGAAACTCCTTCACGTCGTTCGACTTTTCGAACGTAATCACCGGCATACCATACGTATTCGGGAACAATTTCTTGATTTCTTCTTGGTCTGCGACAGACTGTGTGTATTCACCATCTACAGCCTTTACCGCACCTTTCAAAGCAGCCGGAACCTTGGGTTGGTAAGCTGCTCTTGCAATTTGTAATGCACTCTTTACCATATTTCTTTTTTGGATTTAAAAGTTTGCTTTTTAATTCTGGGCAAAGATAATATTATTCTTTGAAATGGCGCACGCATCGGCGGTAAAATTCATCGCCTCTTTCGCTGCAGCTCCGATTTAGCTCTTGATTTCATATTTCAGTCTGGAATATGAACAAATTGGCTTGCGAATTCATATTTCAGACTGGAATGTGAAATTTCTGACAGCGATTTCATATTCCAGACTGGAACGTGAAATTTTTCTCTGCAAATTCATCTCCCAGACTGGGGCGTGAAATTTTTCTCTATAATTTCATCTCCCAGCCTCAGGCATGAACAAATATGGCTACAATTTCATATTCCAGACTCAGGCGTGAACAAATGGGGCTACAATTTCATCTCCCAGCCTCAGGCGTGAACAAACAGGGCTACGATTTCATCTCCCAGCCTCAGGCGTGAATTCGTAGGGGTAAAAATTCATATTCCAGGCTGGAATGTGAATTCGCAGAGAGAAAACCTCATGCTGCCGGTGGCGGCGGCAAACTTTTTACCCTTTCTTTATGCAAAACAGGAGGTGCGGCATGTCGACGCCCCGATAATGCTTGACGAAGCCGGATTCCTACCATTATTATATATAATCCGGCCATCCGGATGGAAAATAGCTTCCGAAAGGGCAATTATTCTTAAAAAAAGTACTTTATCCCGGAAATTATGGCTTACTTTGCGCGTACAAATAAAAAGAATATGAATATTAACCGTAGAGATTTTATCAAATCAGGAGGAATGCTTGTGTTAGGAACTTTGGTAGCTCCATCTTTTTTAGGTAGTTGCACTTCTCCGGAAGCCTCGAAAGCCGCAGGAATAGCTTTCGGGAAAGAACATTTTAAGGTAAGTGACAGCGATTTGAAACAGGTATTGGCAGCCGCACTGGAAGCAGGCGGAGATTATGCCGACCTATTCTTTGAACACACCCTGCATAACAGTATCCAACTTCAGGACGGCGCCGTGAACAACGCGCAATCGAACATCGATTTCGGAATGGGCGTGCGTGTCCTTGCTGGCGACCAGACCGGTTATGCGTATGTGGAAAACATTACACTGGATGAAATGGTACGGGCAGCACGCACGGCTGCGCGGATTGCCAATAACAACAATGCGAAACAGCAGGTAGCGGACCTGAGTGAAGTAAAGCCGAAAGGGAAATACTACGATGTCCAAACGCCGTGGGAAACCTTCACAGTAAAAGACAAGATGCCCTACTTGCAAAAGCTGAACGATAAGATTTTCGCGTTGGACAAGCGTGTCCACAAAGTACGGGCAGTCCTCTCCGACTCGACCTCGCATATTTTCTTCTGTAACAGCGAAGGGAAAATGTACTACGATTACCGCCCGATGTGCTCGCTGGGAGCCATCTGCATCATGGAAGAAAACGGACGGGTGGAAAATTCGTACGTTTCGCGTGCGTACCGCATGGGAACCGAATTCCTGACCGACGATTTAATCGACCTGCTGGCGAAAGAGGCTGTCGATAAGACTGCCATCCTGTTCCATGCCATCAAGCCGAAGGGAGGCGAACTGCCGGTAGTAATGGGCGCAGGAGGCTCCGGAATCCTGTTGCACGAAGCCATCGGCCATGCATTCGAAGCCGACTTCAACCGCAAGAAGACCTCTATCTTCTCCGATTTGCTGAATAAGAAGGTCTGCGACGAACATATCAACGTAGTCGATGACGGAACTATCCCGTTCAATCGCGGCGCAGTCAATATCGACGACGAAGGAACCGAAGGACAAAAGACCTATATCGTACGCGAAGGTATCTTGACCAGCTATCTGCACGACCGTATCAGCGCAAAACATTACGGAATCGAATCGACCGGAAACGGACGCCGCGAGAACTTCCGCCAAGTACCTATCCCTCGTATGCGTGCGACCTATATGGAAGCCGGGAATGTAACGGAAGAGGACATCATCGCTTCAGTGAAAAAGGGTATCTATGCCGGCGCATTCACGAACGGACAGGTACAAATCGGTGCAGGCGACTTCACCTTCTTCGTATCACACGGCTATCTGATTGAAAATGGCAAGCTGACCGACCCGATAAAGGATATCAACATCATCGGAAACGGACCGAAGGCGTTGGCAGACATCACGATGGTAGGAAATAACTATCAGATGGATAACGGCACATGGACGTGCGGCAAAGACGGACAGTCCTGCCCGGTTACCTGCGGAATGCCTTCTGCATTGGTTAGTAAACTGACTGTCGGCGGTGAGAATTAATCCTCCGGCAATCCATTATTTAATTCATTTTGATTTTGATTTCAACTATGATTACAAACGAAAATAAGAAATTGGCACAATGGGCAATGGAATATGCCCTCAAAAACGGTTGCCAAGCCTCTAAAGTCAGCCTTTACAGCGGTTCGAGCTGCTCTTTCGAGGTTCGCGACATGAAAATAGACCGCTTGCATCAGGCATCGGAGAATTCTTTGGTCGTACAGCTCTATGTGGACGGGCGTTTCGGTTCTTTTTCGACCAACCGTCTGGACAAAAACGAACTGGAGAAATTCATAAAAGACAACATCGATGCGACTCGTTACCTTGCCGAAGATACAGCCCGTACCCTTCCCGACGAGAGCCGTTACTACAAAGGCGGCAAACCGGACCTGCAGCTGATTGACCCGTCATTCGACTCCATTCAGCCGGACGATAAAAAGAATCTGGCGCTGAAGACCTGCGAAGAGATTTTCGGAAAAGATGAGCGCATCATCTCCGCTTCGGCATCTTATGGTGATGAGAAGGATTTCAAATACATGATTGCCAGCAACGGATTCGAAGGCGAAACGTCGGCTTCCTCTTTCAGTTTGGTAGGCAGCGTCAGCATCAAGGGCGAAGGCGAAGCGCGCCCGGAGTCTTACTGGTATGATTCCGCATTATATTATAACGACTTGGTAAAATCGGGCATCGGAGCAAAGGCTCTGGAGCGTGTATTGCGGAAATTGGGTGCGAAAAAGACAAAGTCCGGCAAATACACCATGATTGTGGACAATATGAACGCTTCTCGTCTGCTTTCGCCGATTATCAGCGCTATCGACGGCGCATCCATCCAGCAAAAGAACTCGTTCTTGATTGACAAGCTGAACCAGAAAGTATTGGGAGAAAAGCTTACGTTGAAAGATGAACCGCATTTGGTGAAGGCTGCCGGCGCACGTTATTTCGATTATGAAGGCGTGGCGACGCAACCGATGACTATCTTCGACAAAGGCGAACTGAAGACTTACTTCATCGATACCTATCGCGCAAATAAAATGAACGTGGCTCCGACCATCTCTTCTGCGTCTATCCTGACAATGGATATGGGCAACAAGGATTTGGAAGGATTGATTGCCGGCGTGAACCGCGGTATTCTGGTTACAGGATTCAATGGAGGAAACTGCAACAGCACATCGGGCGACTTTTCTTACGGCGTCGAAGGTTTCTTGATTGAGAATGGAAAATTGGCACAGCCGATTTCTGAAATGAACGTAACCGGCAATATGGTCAAACTCTGGAACCAATTGGTTGAAGTAGGAAACGACCCGCGTCTTTCATCCAGCTGGCGCATACCAAGCCTTTGTTTCTCTGACATTGATTTCAGTGGATTATAATTCATATTGAATCGACAAGCCGGAAAAACCTTCCGCGCAGAAAAACAAAGGGTATTCTCTTGAAAATATCGGTTATTTTTGCGAAATAACCGATATTTTTCTGAAGGGATTAAGCTTTCTCACTTTTTATATCGCAACTTTAGAAGAAAATAGAAACCTTTAGAATTTGGGGGCTTTTATTTAACATTCGAATCCGCGATATTTGCTGCAATTAAAACCATTTATTATGATACTTGCATCATTAAAAGAGACGAAAGAAATTGAGAAGTTGAATCCGCTATTCGCACAGGCATTCCAATATATCCGGGAAAATGATTTTTCTAAGAAGGAAGATGGCCGTTACGACATAGAGGGGGACAATTTGTTTGCAAATATCCAGACACTGAACGGAAAGAATCCGAAAGAGGCGACGATTGAAGTGCATAAAAAGTATATCGATATCCAAATCCCGTTGATTGGCGTAGAACAAATCGGATGGAAACCGGCAGCCGACCTGCTGGAAGAATCGATTCCATACGATGATGAGCAGGATATTGCCTTTTATGTCGATAAACCAACCAGCATCGCCCGGATATATCCCGGACAATGTGCCATCTTTTATCCGGAGGATGGACACGCTCCCGGAATCGGCGAGGGATTGCTCCGTAAAATCGTAATCAAAATAAAGCGATGAAAATCCTATTCAGGTTGGCGAAAAAAGAGGACGCCGAAGAGATTTTGGCGGTTTATGCGCCTTATATTCTCCATACGCCCATAACGTTTGAATATACGGTTCCAACCCTGCAGGAATTTTCCCGAAGAATTGAAGGAATTTCTTGTGATTACCCCTACTTCGTATGCGAAATGGAGGGCGAAATTATCGGTTATGCATATGCTTCTGCCTATCATGAGCGGGCTGCTTACCAATGGGATGCCGATTTGTCTATCTATTTAAAGCAAAATATAACGGGAAAAGGAATCGGACGATTGATGCTCGATGCGCTGATTGCCCTATTGAAGCTGCAAAATATCAGGAATGTGTACAGTTGCATCACACATCCGAACATTCCGAGCGAACATTTGCATGAAACCATGGGATTCCGGAAATGTGCGACCTTCCATCATTCCGGTTTTAAGCACGGAAAATGGTACGATACGCTTTGGTATGAAAAACAAATCGCATCGACTACGGGAGAACAGCCGGAAGCTTTTTTGCCCTTCCACCGAGTTGAGCGAGAAGCTGTCCGACAAATTTTAGAAGAAGCGACACTTAAAGCAAATCTTATATAGAATAATGAATACAGCACGATACAGATATCCGACAGGAATAACGATTGCCGGCTCGGATTCTTGCGGGGGAGCCGGGATTCAAGCGGATTTAAAGACATTTTCTGCCTTAGGGGTATATGGAATGTCAGTTATTACGGCGATTACGGCGCAGAACACGAAAAAAATTTGCGGCATTCAAGCCGTAGATGCCGAAGTAATAAAGAATCAAATCGATTTGCTGTTCGAGGATTTCGAGGTGGATGCCGTTAAAATCGGCATGGTTTATCGTGCCGAGACGGTTTCTATTTTGGCGGACGCGCTCCGCCGATATCGGCCGCGCTGGATTGTTTTAGACCCGGTGCTGATTTCGACAAGCGGAAATCAATTATTGGAAGACGCAGCCGTTGAAAGTATGGTCAGCCAGCTGTTTCCATTGGCAAATTTAGTCACGCCCAATATTCCCGAAACTGAATTTCTTACCCGCCGACCTATTCGTTCTGAAAATGATTTTGAACAGGCGGCGCAAGCGTTTTTACAGATGGGTTGCTCTGCGGTTCTCATAAAAGGAGGACACGGAGAAGGAAAAAATAAAACCGACCGCTATTTTTCAAAGGAGGGAGATAACCGGCTTTTTGTTCATCCGACGATTGAATCGCAGAACACGCACGGAACCGGATGCACGCTATCTTCTGCTATTGCGGCTTTCCTTGCTTTAGGGAATCCCATGCCTCTGGCGATTGAGAAGGCAGAAAATTACCTCGCTCAGGCAATCGAAGCCGGACGGGAGATTATCTTGGGGCACGGGCACGGTCCGGTTAATCATTTCTTTAATCCTGAAAAGCTCAAGACGATAGAGTTAAGCAAATGAAACATTTGATTGTTATAACCACGCCGTTTTTCTTCGACGGGGAGGCAGAATTAATCAATCGTTTGTTTGGCGAGGGTATGGAAATCTTGCATCTCCGGAAACCTGAAGCCACAGCCTTCCAAATTATTGGACTTCTCGAGCAAATAAACCCGCAATTCCATAAAAATATAATCCTCCATGACCATTTCGAGCTGGCTTCCGATTTTTTGATTGGCGGCGTCCATCTGAATCGACGGAATCCGGTCGCGCCTTTGCATCTATCCGGCACGGTCAGCCGTTCGTGCCACTCGATTGAGGAACTGACGCAATTTCCGGAGTTGGATTATCTTTTTTTGAGCCCCATCTTCCAGAGCATCTCTAAAGAGGGATACGGAAACGGATATCCGATGGAGCAGCTGCGGAAAGCATCTGGGGCGGGCATCGTCAACGAGCGGGTGATTGCTTTGGGCGGGATTGACGCCTCGACAATGCCGTTGCTCCGGAATTTGAATTTCGGAGGCGTCGCTGTCCTTGGCGCCCTTTGGGGAAATATGCTTAACCTGTGCGGGACAATTGAACGCTTCCATTTATTAGAACAAGCATTTTATCATTTATGAATAAAAAATCAGTATTAGAAAATCGGCTGATGCTCATTACGAATCAGACCGAAAGCTTGACGGCGTACCGTCAGGCGGAACTATTTATCCAAGGCGGCGGGCGTTGGGTGCAGCTCCGCTGTAAAGAGAATTTGGATTTGGAAACGGCGCGTCAACTGGTTGGACTCTGCCATGCGCACGGAGCCCTCCTCTGCGTGGACGACAATGTAGAAATCGCGCTGGAATCGGGCGCGGATGCAGTGCACTTAGGGAAAAATGACCTGCCTGTCCGCGAGGCATGGCGGCTGGTCAAAATGCAACGCGACCCAGCGGAATTTATCATCGGCGCGACGGCAAATACCTTTGACGACCTGCGTAATGCCGTTGCACAAGGAGCGGATTACATAGGACTCGGACCGTTCCGGTTCACCTCTACGAAGAAAAATTTAAGTCCCGTGCTGGGACTGGACGGCTACCGGCAGATTTTGACGGAGTGCCGTCAGGCAGGCATAACTGTCCCGGTTTTTGCCATCGGCGGAATTGAGCCGGACGACATTCCGGCGATTTTGGAAACCGGCGTGCATGGCATCGCTATCTCCGGCGCGATTGTGAATGCGCCCCGCCCTGACGTGGCAACACGAAAATTCTTAGATTCCCTCCCCTCTCCCCGCTCCTAATTGAAATTTGTTTACCTTTGCACGGCGATGGAACCGCAGGTCTCCATCGTCTTGCATTGCTCATGCCTTTCGGGTAGGGCAAAAATTCGAGTAGAAATCCCAAAAAATTCAGATTTATCATGAAAAAAGACAACGAATTAATGCTTTTGAACATCACCGGCCCGGACAAACCCGGAGTAACCGCAAAGTTGACAGAAATCTTGGCCCAGCACAACGCAATTATCCTCGACATCGGCCAGGCGGATATACATAACAATTTATCGCTCGGAATTTTGGTGCAGTGTCCTTCCGAAACTTCGGCAAACCTCATGAAAGCGGCGTTGTTCCAAAGTTACGATTTGGGCGTCCAAATCCGCTTCCTTCCTATCTCCGAAGAGGATTATTCGCGCTGGGTCGACGGACAGGGGCGTGACCGGTATATCATTACCATCCTCGGCCGGCGGCTGACGGCAAAACAAATCGCAGGGGTCAGCCGTATCATTGCGGACCAAAAAATGAATATTGATGCCATCAAACGGCTCACCGGACGCATTCCGCTGGATGAAAATGCCCGCACGCCGAAGGCGAGTGTCGAATTTTCCGTGAGGGGCAACCCGTTGGACAAGGACAAGATGAAATCGGATTTTCTGACCCTCGCGAACGATTTGCAGATGGATATCTCTTTCCAAGAGGACAGCATGTACCGGAGAATGCGTCGGCTCATCTGTTTTGACATGGATTCTACGCTCATACAAACCGAAGTCATCGATGAACTGGCTGTCAAGGCAGGCGTCGGTGACAAAGTCAAACAAATCACCGAGTCGGCAATGCGCGGAGAAATCGATTTCTGCACGAGCTTCCGTGAGCGGTGTGCGCTCTTGAAGGGCTTAGACGTGCGGGTGATGGAAGAGATTGCCCAAAATCTGCCCATGACTGAGGGAGCGGACCGCCTTATGCGCGTATTGAAAAAAGTAGGCTTCAAAATTGCCATCCTCTCCGGAGGATTCACCTATTTTGGGGAGCATCTGAGGCGGAGATACGGGATTGATTACGTGTACGCCAACGAGCTGGAGGTGGTGGACGGAAAGCTGACCGGAAGATATGTCGGGGACATTGTGGATGGAAAACGGAAGGCGGAATTGCTCCGGCTCATCGCGCAGGTCGAAAATGTGGATATACGGCAAACGGTCGCTGTCGGCGACGGAGCCAACGATTTGCCCATGATAAGTCTGGCGGGGCTGGGCATCGCGTTTCATGCAAAGCCCAAAGTCAAGGCGACGGCGGAACAATCTATCTCGACCATCGGCCTCGACGGAATTCTCTATTTCTTGGGATATAAAGACTCGTATCTGGAAGAGAGGCACTGAAATTTTTTTAGATTACATATAATTTTCAAATTGCTATGGTACAACATGTTGTAATGTTCAAGTTGAAGGAGTTCGACTCTCCTGAAAGTAAGCTGGCGAAAATGACGGAAATCAAGCTCGCCTTGGAAAATTTAATCCACAAAATCCCATTTCTGAGGGAAATCAAAGTAGGCTTCAACAGCAACCCGGAAGAGACGTGGGATTTAATTTTAATCACTCGGCTGGACAGCCTTGAGGATGTCAAAAACTATGCCATCCATCCTGAGCACGTCGCTGTCGCCAAGGGAATTATCGGGCCCGTGAAGGCAGACCGCGCCTGTGTAGATTATGAGTTGTGAGCCGATGAAAGAGTTTGACTTAGAAGAACGTGTACGGCTGGCGGTGGACAATTTCAACTCAGGATATAATTGTGCACAGTCTGTGTTTTTGGCGTACTACGATATTTTTGATTTGCCCTTCGAAACCGCCAAAAGCATCTCTGTTTCGTTCGGGGGCGGCATGGGCAGGCTCCGCGAGGTCTGCGGGACGTTTAGCGCGCTCTGCCTGTTGGCGGGCTTGAAGCATCCGGTCAAAAATCCGCAGGACCAGCAGCAGCGTACTGAGAATTATGCGGTTGTGCAGCGGATGGCGACGCTCTTCAAGGAGAAATACGGAACGCTCCATTGCAGCGAGCTTCTGCCCGCAGCGGCCGCAGCCCGACGAAATCCTTCGCCGGATGTGCGAACGCCGGAATATTATGCCTCGCGTCCGTGCGGCAGATACGTAGAAGAATCGGCTCGCATCGCGGGACGAATGCTAAGGGGGGAAATTTAATATTTCCCCCTTTTTTTGTATTTCCGCACAGAATTATTATAATTTTACTTTATTTTTTGGCTGAGTAAGCTAAAAAATTCTACAACGTATTAATCTGCCAAAGTCTACCCAGAAAAAATTCAGATTGGTAAATTCACGTCAATTTCGCTCAGAAAAAATTCAGATTGGCAAATTCACGCCAATTTCGCCCAGAAAAAATTCAGATTGGCAAATTCATGCCAATTTCACCCAGAAAAAATTTTTTTTATCCTCATATTGGAGATTTAGAAATTTTAACTTGCATTTTCTGAATAGAAATACTTATTTTGCAAATGTTCAAATTGAAAAATTATAGAAAAAGATGAATGAGAAAACAATTGTAGATGTTTCTACTTCCATGACTGCATCGAATAATTCGGAACATACGATGTTGCATGAAAATTTGCTCGCAAAGATGTCGGAAGATACAATGTCGAAGTACAACATCAACGACTACTATTCAAATTATGAATCAGCCGTGCTTTCGCAGTTAGAGAGCGCCCAGCCCAATGTCGCCTTCGAAGACTCGGAAGAACTTGAAAATGCAGATGAGCAGCGTGCAAATGGATTTTATTTGCTGTCCAATTTGATAGATGCCTACGCACGCTACTGTCTGAACAAAGAATTAAGAGAGGCAGGTGAACGGTTGAATTATTTAATAGCTCCGGTAACAGGTGTGACACGCAGGCCCTATTCGGAACAAACTTCGGTTTTGTCGGACTTGTACCGCACTTTTTTGGAAGACAAATATCGTGGAGATATTGAAATGCTGCATTTGACTCATTTCGTAGAATTGGCAAACTCGGCGAACGAAAATTTCAACCAACTCTATATAACTCGTTCTAAAGAGGTGATGAACCGCGTGGTGAATGCTACGGTAACTGAAAGCCGCCCCCGCACGGATGAAGCCTATTATAGTTTGATTAACGCTATCAATTCGATATATATTGTAAATCAAATACAGGAACAAAACGAAGACACAGAAGCAGAAATTGGTGAGTTGATAGACAAATTGAATGCACTGCTGATTCAATTCGACCGGACGGTGCGAATACGACTGGGTATGAGCCTCAGTGATTACGAAGAGCTCGAATCGACAACGGAGGATAATCCAACCGAAGAAGAGGAAACACCCGACATCGAAGAGGAAGAACCGGGAATACCTCACCCCTAATTGGATGACGGCTGCTTTTTTTAATTGATGGATATATACTCTCTATAAAATTTGCCACATCAAAACGGACTACGGTCTGTTTTTTTATGCCCGGCTCGCTCAAACTCCCGGACGGCTCCACCCACAAAAAAAGGCCTCGCCAAGGAAAAATCCCCCGCGAGGCCCAAAACGATAAAACAAAAAATTCTCAGTAAGCGTTAAGCCGGCAAGTTAGCACTAATCAAAATTGTAACCAGCAAGCCTAAGATTGCATACAATTCCGGGAACACCGCCATGACCATAGTTGAACCGAATGCGTTATGCCCAGCGCCGATTGCGGCAATACCGTTCGCACAGACTTCTCCTTGACGGATGGCGGATATCAATCCGGAAAATCCAAGAACCAAACCAGCGGCAAACACCGCAACAGCGGTCAGGAATGAAATATCCGGCGTCAAGAACGGCTGCATCATGAAGTACCCAACAAAACCATACAAACCCTGTGACGAAGGCAGCGCGCTCAATCCGATATACGAACCCAGCGCGTCCGGATTCTTTTTCATTGCGCCAACAACCGCATTACCTGTAATTGTTACGCCATAACTACTGCCAATGAAGGTTAAACCTGTCATCAATGCAACACCCAAATAAGCTAATAAAATAGGTTCCATAATGATAAATGTTTTAATTATTATTTTTATTGTTTTCTCTTTTGTTTGTTATGCCTTTTTGAAAGGACGGTAGTCTTTGCCTCCGCCTTCGAACTCAGCATTTTTATAATATTCTACGAAAATCAGACGCAAGGGGTGAACCAGCGAACTGATGGTACACAAGCCAAAGTTAATGGCATGGCCTATGATAAGAATCAATAACATCACGATGATGCGCAGGAATATATTCATGCCCGCCGTCATATCGATTGCCAGCGAATTAAATACACCGCCGAGAATAGAACCGGTCAAACCTATCGCAAACAAACGGATATACGAGAGCGTATCGCCCAACAATCCGGATGCCATGTTGTAGGTATTCCACAGCCCTGTGCCTATATTCAGGAATACATTCTTTCCCGGTGTATTATAAAGGAAGGCCACGAGCAATCCTAATCCTGCAATTCCATAACATACCGTCTGGATAATCTCCGGGATTTGCACGTTAAGCATCGGCAACCCGAAAGCGCAAAGGAGCGCGATAATCGTAAATACCCACGCCATCGGAGCGATACCATACTTCGTTCCCCGCTGTTCCATCGTCTTCAGCGCAGCAACGGTCTTGCCAAAGAGAATCTGCACCAAACCGATAATAATGGAGAAGGTCATCAAGTTATCGCTGCTGACGAAATAATCCTTCACGGCAGCCAATGCCGGTACGCTCGCAAGCGCAATTCCGAAGATAGAGCCGGTCAATGTCCCGACAATCACCGCCGCCAATCCGAAGTACTGGAACAGCGACAGGTAATCCTTCACCTGCGGGCTCACTTTCCGCTTGAAATAGGCGCATACCAGAATCACCAGCAAGCCATATCCTCCGTCACCGAAGCATAATCCGAAGAAAAGCATGAAGAACGGCGCAAAGAAGGGCGTCGGGTCGAACTCCGTATAGTTCGGCAGAGAGAACATCCGCGTAATCGGTTCGAAAAGACGCGAGAAGGCATTGTTCCGAAGCTTAATCGGCACGTTCTCTCCCTCTTCGATGGCCAGCTGCTGGAAATAATACCCTTTCTCGTTCAAGGCATCCTCCAACGCCGGGGCATTCTCGGTCGGGACGAAACCCTCGAGCACCATCAGGCGGTCTTCGGCTTCACGGTCTGTCTGCGCCCACGCATTCCGGTAATTGAATTCATCTTGGATGAGCTTATCCGTTTCCACCAAGAGGTGATAATGCTTCGCAGCAAAGTCCTTTGTCTCCTCGTCCAGTGCCTTCAGTGAAGCATCCAACCGGTCGTAATCCGCCTGCAGCTCCGAAAGGCTCTTGCCCGGCATCTTCGCCCGCTCGGCATCTATCTCTATCGGCGTTCCCGCCTTTGTCACCGTAACGAAGTAGGTTACCGACTGCACATTATTTACCAGAAAAGCATTGTACTCTTCGCCCCATTTCGGCTCGTAATGCGATGTCGGGCAGCTGAAGAAATTCAGTTCGTAGCCGGCCTCCTTCAAGAGGCGGATATTCGTATAATCGAAGTCGCCCCACACTTCCATGTACGCCAAATCCTTTTCCAGACCGGCTTTCGTCGCCAAAAGCTTCGCCTTCTTCTCTTGCAAGGCTTCGAGCTGTTCGGCAGCACGAAGACCCTCCTCTTTATTGGCCGGCACAGCAGCCGAAGGAGCGGCGTCAGCCCCTTTGTTCAAGCCCTCGCAAAAGCGAATAGCCTGACCAATCTGTTTCCGTTCTCCCAAGAGCGACTGCAACGCCGCATCATCGCGTATCGAATTGATTTCCTTTACGTGGAGGACGCCCAAGTCCCGCAATTCCTGCAAAAACTGGTCATACTCTTTATGATACACCATAAAGACATATTTACTCATTTTTACTATCATACGCTTGCCTCCTCTGTTTCTTTTGCTTTACGTTTCTCTTGGTTCGCCCGCATAATCTTCTGCGAAGACTTCGAGAGGCTCTCCTCGTCCTCCATAAAGCGTTTTACCTTTCGAATCGCATCCTTATAGCCCGGTATCTGCACCTTCTCGAAGAGGTTCACCTTCTGCGTGGTCTTCTTCCGGGCATGTTCCAACAACTCCAGCTTCATGCCTGAGAATTCCGCCTCGATTCCCGTACGCGCCAACTTCTTGAGGAGGTCGATGCCGTCAGTAAACCAGGCCGGAGAGCTAAAGAGGCTGTAGCGTCCTATCTCGAACTGTATCTCGTCCAAGACCGGAACGACAACGCCGGCGATTTTCTTGGTCGATAGCGAAACGTCCCGTACCCGGATGAGCTCCGGATTGAATTCGTTCCACAGCGCGACCATATTCTCGTAGCTCTGTATCTCCTGTTCCAGCTGAAGTTCCAATTTGCCCACTTCGTCCTTGGTCCGCTTCACCTCAAGGCGCAGCGCACTCTCCTTGCTCTTAATCGTCGGGAGCGAGCGTTCGCGCATCTTCAGTTGCTTCTCCAGTTGCTGAAGCGACGTTTTATTATATTGAAACTTTATTGCCATATTTCCTTTTTCTTTTAAACAACAATTAATCTTCCGAGGATGAAAATCCGTTGTCGCTCGCCAACGAGAGCTTTTCCAAGGGTTCGGAAACCTTCTCGCTCACCAACGAGAGCTTTTCCGAGGGTCCGGAAACCTTCTCGCTCACCAACGAGAGCTTTTCCAAGGGTTCGGAAACCTTCTCGCTCACCAACGAGAGCTTTTCCGGGGGGCCGGAAACCTTCTCGCTCACCAACGAGAGCTCTTCCGGGGGTCCGGAAACCTTCTCGCTCACCAACGAGAGCTCTTCCGGGGGTCCGGAAATCTTCCCGCTCACCAACGAGAGCTCTTCCGGGGGTCCGGAAAACCCACATTTTCATCCATTAAATCCGTACAATTAATATTCGTTTATCTATTTCTTCCAATACTTATCCACCAAGTTCTGCTTGATGTTCACCTCAGCCGGCTGGAAGTATTTTCCGAACAGGCTCCAAGCCACATCGAGCATCTCGGTCGTATCAAGGTTCACGTCGATAGCCAACAGCTTCGAAGAGTAATCCTTTGCAAACGCCAACGCGCGGTTGTCGTAGTCCGTGAGGTCGAAACCATTCTCCAGCTTGGTCTTCGCATTCGCGGCATCGGCATAAAGGCGTACGGCGGCGTTCATCACCTGCGGATGGTCCTCGCGCGTCTTCTTTCCGGTCACCAACTGTTTCAGACGAGACAAACTGCGGAACGGGTCGACGATGACCTTGCCCACATCGCTGTCGCGGCGCAGGTAGAGCTGTCCCTCGGTAATGTAACCCGTATTATCCGGCACAGCGTGCGTAATGTCTCCGCCCGAAAGGGTCGTCACGGCAATAATCGTGATGGAACCGCCATCGGGGAACTGCACCGCCTTCTCGTATATCTTCGCCAAATCCGAATACAACGAGCCCGGCATGGAGTCCTTCGACGGAATCTGGTCCATACGGTTCGAAACGATGGCGAGAGCATCGGCGTAGTTCGTCATATCGGTCAGCAATACCAATACCTTCTCATGCTTCTCTACGGCGAAATACTCTGCCGCACAGAGTGCCATATCCGGAATCAAGATACGCTCCACGGAAGGGTCTTCGGTCGTATTGATGAAGCTCACGATACGGTCCAATGCCCCAGCGTTGCTAAACGTATTCTTGAAGAAGAGGTAATCGTCGTTGGTCATACCCATGCCGCCGAGGATAATCTTGTCCGACTTCGCACGCATGGCTACCAAGGCCATCACCTGGTTGAACGGCTGGTCCGGGTCGGCAAAGAACGGAATCTTCTGCCCCGTCACCAAGGTATTGTTCAAGTCGATGCCGGCGATACCGGTCGCAATCAATTCGGAAGGTTGCTTACGGCGCACCGGATTCACGGAAGGACCGCCAATTTCGACCTCCTTCCCTTCCGGGATAGGACCGCCATCGATTGGCTCGCCATAGGCATTGAAGAAACGCCCTGCCAACTGGTCGCCCACCTTGAGCGAAGGCGCCTTTCCCATGAATACGACTTCGGCATTCGTGCGGATGCCTTCCGTACCGGAGAAGACCTGCAACGTGACCTCATCGCCGATAATCTTTACCACCTGAGCCAGCTTGCCATCTACCGACGCCAGCTCGTCATACCCGACGCCTGTCGCCTTCAACGAGCAGGTAGCCTTCGTAATCTGGGTAATCTTTGTATATATCTTTTGAAATGCTTTTGTTGCCATACTGATTGTCTAATTTATTTCATTCTTTCTTTTAACAAAGCATCCAACTCTTCGTTGAACTTCTTGAACGGCTCGCTCTCGTATTCCGAATAGTTCATCTGCTTGAAGATGTTGATGACTTTCTTGAAATAATCCATTACCTCGAGGAAGGTTTCAAATTGGAAATCAGCCCGGCAAATCGCGATCACCTTATCCAACATGAATTCCTGGCGCACGAGCGGAGTCACGGCATCGATTGGGTCGAACGCATCCTGTTGCAAGATGACGAAGTCGATGAGCTCGGACTTCCAGAACGTCACGTGGTAATCTACCGGCACGCCGTCATCCCCCAAGATGTTAATCTGTTCCGAAATCTCCTTACCGCGCAGCATACGCGTCTTGATTTCGTTTACCTTGTCTATCCAGCTCGAAGAGATATGCTTGGAGATGTATTCCTGGAACTCCGGATATTCCAAATACTTCGAGTAGCTATCAATCGGGTTCACCGCCGGGTAACGTTTCCTGTCCGCACGCTCCTGCTCCAAGGCATAGAAGCAACGGGCCACCTTCTTGGTGTTCTCCGTCACCGGCTCCTTCAAGTTACCACCCGCCGGAGATACCGTACCGATGAACGTAACCGAACCGGTCTTTCCATTATTTAATAATACATAGCCAGCGCGGGCATAGAAGTTGGCAATGATAGCCGAGAGGTCCATCGGGAATGCATCCGGTCCCGGAAGCTCTTCCAAACGGTTAGACATCTCACGCAAAGCCTGCGCCCAACGGGAAGTAGAGTCCGCCATCAGCAACACCTTCAACCCCATGCTCCGATAGTATTCAGCAATGGTCATAGCCGTATAGACAGAGGCTTCACGGGCAGCCACCGGCATGTTCGACGTATTGGCGATGATAATGGTACGTTCCATCAACTTGCGTCCCGTATGCGGATCGACCAATTCAGGGAATTCCGTAAAGATTTCCACCACCTCGTTTGCACGTTCACCGCAGGCCGCGATAATCACGATATCCGCTTCCGCCTGCTTGGAGATGGCGTGCTGGAGCACCGTCTTACCTGTACCGAACGGACCGGGGATAAATCCCGTACCGCCCTCTACGATCGGATTCACCGTATCAATCGTACGGACGCCCGTCTCCAGAAGTTTGAAGGGACGCGGCTTCTCTTTATAGCACGTAATGGCTTTCTTTACCGGCCATTTCTGCACCATCGTGACCTTTACCTCCTCGCCATTCGCATCAGAGAGCACAGCAATCGTGTCGTGAATGGTATATTCCCCTTCCGGGACAAGGCTCTTGAGGATATACGTTCCTTCGAAGGTAAAGGGAACCATGATTTTGTGCGGCTGGGAGTTCTCGTCCACTTCGCCCAACCAAGCGCCGGCTTCTACCTCGTCGCCCACCTTGGCCAAAGGTTTGAAAGCCCATTTCTTCGCTTCGTCCAACGGGTAAGTATATTCGCCGCGCTTCAAGAACACGCCCTTCATCTTATCCAAGTCGTTCTGCAAACCGTCGTAATTGCGCGACAACATGCCCGGTCCTAAGGTT
>CASEMX010000036.1 GCA_949289155.1 uncultured Parabacteroides sp. | reverse complement strand
GCAATATCAAACAAAATATGCTACCTTTGTATCGGCTTAGGCAATAAGCTAAAATAAACATGGAATATCGGAAGTGAATAGCACAGAAAAGAGAAGAAACTGCCCATATTGATACTCCAAGGAAGTTAAGAATCAATAAAAGCGTTAAATCTTCACCCTTTAGAATATATCCTTAAAGATTACGACCATATTTCTGACTTATTACTTGCAAAATACTGAGTAATAATTGGTTGTAAATACTCTGATTGTGGTGGTTTAATAGAAGTAACTATATCGGAAGGGGTAACAACTATTGGTAAGGCTGCTTTTAATAATTGCTATAAGTTAGCGAAAGTAACTATACCAGAAAGTGTGAAGAGTATCGGGGAGTATGCTTTTACAAACTGTCAGTCATTGGGATCGATAACTATACCCAAAGATGTGACGAATATTGGGCAGTATACTTTTGTAAACTGTACGTCATTAAAATCGATAACTATACCAGAAAACGTAACAAATATCGGAAAGAAGGCTTTTGGGGGCTGCACAGCATTGGCATCGGTAACTATACCAGGAAACGTAACAAGTATCGGGGAGTATGCTTTTAATAGCTGTACGTCATTAGAATCGGTAACTATACCAGAAAGCGTAACAAGTATCGGGAAGTTTGCTTTTCAAGACTGTGAATCATTAAGATCGATAACTATACCAGGAAGTGTGAAGAATATCGAGCAATTCACTTTTCGGGGGTGTCGTTCATTGGAATCGGTAACTATAGAAAATGGTGTGACGAATATCATGCATAAAGTTTTTTTGGGCTGTCAGTCATTGAATTCGGTAACTATACCAGAAAGCGTAACAAGTATCGGGGAGCAGGCTTTTGGGGGCTGCATAACGTTAGAATCGATAACTATACCGAGTAGTGTAACAAGTATCAAGGGATACACTTTTTACAACTGCTCAGCATTAACCAACATAGTTTATAAGGGAACAACGGAGCCAGAGATAGATGGTAATGCATTCTTAGGCATTAGTCCAGACGCAACCGTAACAGTCCCGGAGAACTATATAGGCGACGGGTTTGGAGAGTTCTCGCTATCTCAGATAAAAGGTCAAGCGATAGAGACCACCCGATTTGAGGCGGAACACGGAATCATCACCTTAGAGAAAGTACAGACAAGAGCGGCAGGCAATATAAAGAGTGGTGATATGGTCAGCGTGGTAGCTACGCCGGATAAAGGGTACAAACTCGAAAGCGTTACGGTCAAAGATAAGGAGGATAACGACGTAAAGCTTACCGACAACACCTTCACCATGCCGTTGGGCGGGGTGACCGTATCCGCGAACTTCGTAGAAGACCCTGATTGGGTGGAGCCCGAACCGGAGCCTGAGCCCGAACCGGAGCCTGAGCCCGAACCGGAAGACCCCGAAACCCCGGTCATCCCCGACTATCCCGACTACTATAATATAATGGTAGAAGAATGCGAAGGCGTGACGGTAGAGACCAGTAACACGGTAGTCAGAGAAGGGCAGAGCATGACCTTCACCGTTGATGTAGCCGAAGGATATTCAGCCGAGGGCATGACCGTAAAAGTAAAGCGCAGCCTGTTCGGAACAACCGACATCATCGAACCAAATGACGAGGGAATCTATGAAATCAAGAATATCTACACCGACATCTACATTACAGTGGACGGAGTAGAGGAGGAGGAAGAAGAGACCCCGACCGGCATGGAGGATGTAGAATCTGCTAAGGTCTATACTAAAGATGGTAGCCTCTATGTGGAGACGCCAAAGCAGGAGCAAGTGCAAATCATCTCCATCAGCGGTGCAGTACTGAAGAACGAAACGCAAGTGGGACTGCAACGCTACGACTTGCCGAAAGGTATCTATATAATATGTATAGATGAAGAGCGGTTTAAGGTAAGGAATTGATGATTGATTTATCAGGGCGGCGGAGCAAATGAAAGGCTTCGCCGCTTTTTGTATAATAGAGTGGAGAAGATGCTGGAGATAACCGTTATTTTGCTGCAGCGGGCGAATATTTTTCCCATTATAATTATATTTGTGCCTCAATCCGAGGATATAAAAATTTGTAGTCGATGAATATTAAGAAAGATTTGACAGAGCTGATTGGAAATACGCCGATGCTGGAGGTGGGGCGGTTGAGTGCGGCGTGGAATTGCTGTGCAGAGATTGTGGCAAAGGTGGAATATTTCAATCCGGCAGGCAGTGTGAAAGACCGGGCTGCCCTTTCCATGATTATGGATGCCGAAGAAAGGGGCGTGCTGAAGCCCGGAGCGTTGATTATCGAACCGACCAGCGGCAACACCGGCGTGGGACTGGCGTGGATTGCTTCGCTAAAAGGTTATAAATTGGTGCTTACCATGCCCGAAACAATGAGCGAAGAGCGGCGCAATTTGCTGAAAGCTTATGGGGCGACGCTGGTATTGACACCCGGAACAGAAGGAATGAGCGGAGCTATTCGGAAAGCAGAAGAGATTCAGGCAGCAACGCCCGGCTCTATTATCTTACAGCAGTTCGATAATCCGGCAAATCCGTTGGCGCACGAGCGGACAACCGCCGAAGAGATTTGGCGCGACACGGAAGGCGCGGTAGATATCTTTGTGGCATGTGTCGGAACTGGGGGAACATTGATTGGAACGGCTCGCGGATTGAAGAGGCATCGTCCGGATATTCAGATTGTGGCGGTAGAGCCGGCATCTTCACCAGTCCTTTCCGGCGGGAAGGCGGGGATGCATAAGATACAAGGTATTGGAGCCGGATTTGTCCCGAAAAATTATGATGCATCGCTGGTCGATGAAGTTATCCAAGTCAGTGACGAAGAGGCGTTCCGTATAACCAAAGAGTTAGCTCTTCGAGAAGGGCTGCTGGTAGGGATTTCCTCCGGAGCCGCGATGTCAGCCGCTCTGCGTTTGGCGCAACAGCCGGAGCATAAAGGGAGGCGGATTGTGGTGTTGCTCCCAGATACGGGTGAGCGTTACCTGTCGGTTAATCAGGAAATAGGTGGATGAATTCTCTCATGTAAAGCCGAATGTTTGCATTAAATCGTTAAATTTTATACCTTTGCCGCAGTTTTCGAAGCAATAGGGAAAAAGAGGCTTCGAGACGACAGGAACAAATCGGAAGTTTAATGATGTTAAAGCAGGAAAGGAGGCTGTTGTCTTTATAAAAATATAAAACTGTGAGAATTATTGGCTGAAAGTTTGGCAGGAAGCAAAACTTTCTCTAATTTTGCTGCCCATTTTAGGAAGGTAATTAATTAAACAAAATAACAAATTAAATTATGATTGTAGTTCCATTAAAAGAAGGCGAAAACATTGAAAAAGCGCTGAAGAAATTTAAGAGAAAATTCGAGAAAACAGGTGTTGTAAAAGAATTAAGAAACCGTCAGGCATTTGAGAAACCGTCTGTTACTAAGCGTAAACAGATGATGCGTGCGATTTACGTACAGCACTTGCAGCAAAACGAAGAATAATTTTCTTGTAGAAAAATTTGCTTTTTTAGAATCTAATTTCTACATTCGTTGCACAAATAGTTGATGCGACGAAGAATGGTGATAGATGAGTTTTTGAATTATTTGCGATACGAGCGCAATTATTCCGATTATACGGTAACAGCATACGGAAAAGATTTGCAACAATTCGTATCCTATATAAAGGAACTTGATTCTACGCTGTCTTTTCCGGAAGATATAGACGCTGATATTATCCGACGTTGGATAGTCTGGCTGATGGATAACGGATATACGTCTGTTTCGGTAAACCGGAAACTGAGTTCTTTGAAGTCTTTTTTTAAGTATCTCGTAAAACAGAAACGTATTTCTGTGAATCCGATGAGATTGGTTTCGGGTCCGAAGAAAAAAAAGCCTTTGCCCTATTTTGTGAAAGATGCGGATATGGAAGGTATGTTGGACGCAGAAATCGAAAACTCGGGCGAGGACTTTCGAAGTGTAAGGGATCAGTTAATTGTTGAGATGTTGTATGACACGGGGATGCGACGTTCGGAGTTGATTAATCTGCGAGATGTGGATATCGACTACTATCTGATGCAAATAAAAGTGACCGGTAAACGCAACAAGCAACGTTTAATTCCTTTCGCTGACGGATTGAAGGACTTGATGCAGGAGTATCAACGGATACGCAATCGGGAAGTCGGTAATTATGGATTTTTTTTTATCCGTGAAAACGGTGAACAATTATATCCTCAGATTGTTTATAGAATAGTAAGAGATAGATTGTCTGAAATACCGACACTGGCTAAGCGTAGCCCCCACGTATTGCGACATTCTTTTGCAACGAGTATGTTGAACAATGGTGCAGAGTTGAATGCGGTGAAAGATTTGTTAGGTCACAGTAGTTTGGCTTCAACCAGCGTTTATACACATACGTCCTTTGAAGAATTAAAAAAAGTGTATCATGCTCATCCTCGAGCGAAAAAAGAAGGAGGTAATTATGGAAATTAGAATTCAAGCGATTCATTTCGATGCAACGAAGCAGTTAGAAGCTTTTATTCAGAAAAAAGTATCTAAACTGGAACAGTATTTCGATGGTATTCTGACGGCAGAGGTTACGTTGAAGGTTGTAAAACCGGAAACGGCGCTGAATAAAAATGCAGCCATTCTGCTTAAAATTAGGAATAGTGATTGCTTTGCGGAGAAAACCAAAGACACTTTCGAAGAAGCTATTGACGAATGTGTGGAAGCTTTAGAGGGTTAAATTCAAAGAAAAAAGCAGAAGTAAATAAAAAATACGGTAGAAAATTTGGTATGTAAGAAATAATGCCTAAATTTGCAGCCGTTTCGATGAAGACCGGAACGGCTGCTTGTTTGAGCAAACGCCTCTTTAGCTCAGTTGGCCAGAGCACGTGATTTGTAATCTCGGGGTCGTTGGTTCGAATCCGACAAGAGGCTCAAATAATGGAAAGGGCAGTTACCAGAGTGGCCAAATGGGGCTGACTGTAACTCAGCTGGCTTACGCCTTCGGTGGTTCGAATCCATCACTGCCCACATTTCGCGGAAATAGCTCAGTTGATAGAGCACTAGCCTTCCAAGCTGGGGGTCGCGGGTTTGAGCCCCGTTTTCCGCTCTATTGCCTAAATAGCTCAGCGGTAGAGCACTTCCTTGGTAAGGAAGAGGTCCCGAGTTCAAGTCTCGGTTTAGGCTCAAGTTGTTTATGGATAAATTATTAATCAAAATAAAGAACAACAAATAAGTTATGGCAAAAGAGAAATTTGACAGATCGAAACCACATGTTAACATTGGTACGATTGGTCACGTTGACCACGGTAAAACAACTTTGACAGCTGCTATCACAACAGTATTGGCAAAGAGAGGTCTTTCAGAACAGCGTTCATTCGATTCTATCGATAATGCTCCGGAAGAAAAAGAAAGAGGTATCACTATTAACACTGCTCACGTAGAATATCAGACTGCAAACCGTCACTACGCTCACGTTGACTGTCCGGGACACGCAGACTACGTTAAGAACATGGTAACTGGTGCTGCTCAGATGGATGGTGCTATCATTGTAGTTGCAGCTACTGATGGTCCTATGCCTCAGACTCGTGAACATATCTTGTTGGCTCGTCAGGTAAACGTACCGAAGTTGGTTGTTTTCTTGAACAAGTGCGATATGGTTGATGACGAAGAAATGTTGGAATTGGTAGAAATGGAAATGCGTGAATTGCTTTCATTCTATGGTTTCGACGGTGATAATACTCCTATCATTCGTGGTTCTGCATTGGGCGCATTGAATGGCGATCCGAAATGGGAAGAAAAGGTAATGGAATTGATGGACGCTTGCGATACTTGGATTCCGCTGCCTCCGCGTGAAGTAGATAAGCCTTTCTTGATGCCGGTTGAAGACGTGTTCTCTATCACAGGTCGTGGTACTGTAGCAACAGGTCGTATCGAAACTGGTGTTGTTAAGGTAGGTGACGAAGTTCAGATTATTGGTTTGGGTGCAGATGGCAAGAAGTCTGTTGTAACTGGCGTTGAAATGTTCCGCAAATTGTTGGATCAGGGTGAAGCTGGTGATAACGTAGGTCTGTTGCTCCGTGGTATCGATAAGAACGAAGTTAAGCGTGGTATGGTAATTTGCCATCCGGGTCAGATTAAGCCTCACTCTAAGTTCAAGGCAGAGGTTTATATCTTGAAGAAAGAAGAAGGCGGTCGTCACACTCCGTTCCATAATCACTATCGTCCTCAGTTCTATATTCGCACATTGGATGTAACTGGTGAAATCACTTTGCCAGAAGGAACTGAAATGGTTATGCCGGGTGATAATGTAACTATCGAAGTAGAATTGATCTATCCGGTAGCATGTAACGTAGGTTTGCGTTTCGCTATCCGTGAAGGTGGTCGTACGGTAGGTGCTGGTCAGATCACAGAATTGGAAAACTAATATAAGTTGAAGAATGAAGAGTTAAGAATGAAGGATGTAATTATCAAAAGATAATTCTTCATTCTTCATTTTTAATTCTTCTTTCTTAATACGGAACTAGCTCAGTTGGTAGAGCACTGGTCTCCAAAACCAGGTGTCGGGAGTTCGAGCCTCTCGTTCCGTGCTAAAATAATCGATTCGATGAAGAAAATAGTTGAATATATTAAAGAATCTTATAACGAACTTGTGTATAAGGTTTCTTGGCCAACAAGAGCAGAGTTGTCAAACAGTGCAGTTGTGGTTATGTTTGCTTCCCTTATCATAGCTGTCGTGATCTTTGTTATTGACATGGGCTTCGAAAGTGTGATGCGATTCTTCTACGAAAAAATCTTTTAATCTATTCTAAGTATGTCTGACGTTCAAAAGAAATTTTATGTCCTTCGTGCGATAAGCGGAAAGGAAAATAAAGCGAAGGAGTATTTGGAAGCAGAGATAAAGAATACAGACTTAGGAGAATATGTGTCACAGGTCTTGATTCCAACTGAAAAAACTTTTACGGTGCGTAATGGCAAGAAAGTTGTAAAAGAGCGTGCTTATTTGCCTGGTTATGTGTTGGTAGAGGCTGCTTTAGTTGGAGAAGTCGCTCATCGATTGAGAAACATTCCTAACATTATCGGATTCTTGGGAGGTTCGGATAATCCCGTTCCTTTACGTCCTGCAGAAGTTAGTCGTATTTTAGGTACGGTTGATAATATGCAGGAGCAACCGGAAGATATGGATATCCAATTCCTTGTTGGTGAAAGTGTGAAAATCACTTTCGGTCCGTTTAATGGATTCAGTGGTATCATCGAAGAAGTCAATGCCGAGAAACGTAAACTTAAAGTGATGGTCAAAGTCTTCGGACGTAAGACTCCGCTAGAGTTAGGTTATATGCAGGTTGAGAAAGAATAAATGCTCTGGTTACGAAAAGTATTTTGTTCTTTCTGTTATTGATGTTATATATCTAAAATTTTAGAAAATGGCTAAAGAAGTTGCTGGACAAATCAAATTGCAAATTAAAGGAGGAGCAGCAAACCCTTCTCCCCCAGTAGGACCGGCATTGGGTTCTAAGGGTATTAACATTATGGAGTTTTGTAAGCAATTTAATGCCAAGACCCAAGACAAAGCTGGTAAGGTATTACCTGTCGTAATTACTTACTACGCTGATAAGTCTTTCGACTTTGTCGTTAAAACCCCTCCTGTAGCAATTCAGTTATTGGAAGCTACTAAATTGAAGAGTGGTTCTGCTGAGCCGAATCGTAAGAAAATTGCAGAAATTTCTTGGGTTCAGGTAAAAACGATTGCAGAAGACAAGTTACAAGATTTGAACTGCTTTACTGTTGAGTCAGCTATGAAGATGGTTGCCGGAACAGCAAGAAGCATGGGTATCACAGTTAAAGGGACATTCCCGGGTAATAATTAATAAACTTCAATTGAGAAATGAGTAAACTTACAAAGAATCAAAAGTTGGCTTTAGGAAAGATTGAAGCTGGGAAAGCCTATTCATTGAAGGAAGCTGCAGCATTAGTGAAAGAAATTACTACAACTAAGTTCGATGCTTCTGTAGATGTAGATGTTCGTTTAGGTGTTGATCCCCGTAAGGCCAACCAAATGGTAAGAGGCGTTGTATCTGCAGATTCGGGTTCTTGCATTGTGTACTCCAGACAAGGAAGCAGAAGCTACTGCAGCAGGTGCTGACTATGTAGGTTTGGATGAATATATCAATAAGATTAAAGGCGGTTGGACGGATGTTGATGTTATCATTACAATGCCATCAATCATGGGTAAGATCGGTGCTCTAGGTCGTGTGTTAGGTCCGCGTGGTTTAATGCCGAATCCGAAGAGTGGTACGGTTACCAATGAAATCGGTAATGCGGTAAAAGAAGTTAAGCAAGGTAAAATCGATTTCAAGGTTGACAAAGCAGGTATTGTTCATACTTCAATTGGTAAAGTTTCTTTCAATGCAGATCAAATTCGTGATAACGCAAAAGAATTTATTTCTGCTTTGATTAAATTAAAACCGTCTGCAGCAAAAGGTACATATATAAAGAGCATTTATCTTTCAAGTACTATGAGTGCGGGTATTAAAATTGACCCCAAATCAGTTGATGAACTTTAAAAACAATTGAACAATGAGAAAGGAAGATAAAGGTGTAATTATAGAACAATTAACTGCTACATTAAAAGAGTATCCTAACTTTTATTTGACAGATATCGAAGCTATAGATGCAGAGACTACTAGTCGTTTAAGACGGGAATGCTTTAAGAATGATGTAAAGTTAGTTGTTGTTAAGAACAATTTGCTGAAAAAGGCATTGGATAATGTAGAAGGTGATTTCTCTCCTCTGCATAGTGCATTAAAGGGCAATACAGCCGTGATGTTTTCAATGGTTGCTAATGCTCCTGCTCGCCTGATTAAAGATTTTACGAAAGATACGAAAGGAGAAGGTAAACCTCAGTTGAAAGCTGCTTACGTACAAGAGGGCTTCTATGATGCATCTTCTTTGGAGGTCTTAGTAAGTATCAAAAGCAAGAAAGAACTTATTGCCGACGTTATTGCATTGTTGGAATCTCCGGCAAAGAACGTTATTTCTGCTTTGCAGTCATCAGGACAAACTATCCATGGTCTGTTGAAGACTTTGGAAGAAAGATAAATTATAATTAAAAATCAAGTAAAAATAATCATTTAAATCATACAAAAATGGCAGATTTGAAAGCTTTTGCAGAACAATTAGTAAACCTGACCGTAAAAGAAGTTAGCGAATTGGCTACAATCCTGAAAGAAGAATATGGTATTGAACCTGCTGCTGCAGCTGTTGCTGTTGCTGGCCCTGCTGCTGCTGGTGCTGCTGCAGTTGAAGAAAAAACTTCTTTCGACGTAATCCTTAAATCAGCTGGTGCTGCTAAATTGCAGGTAGTTAAGGCTGTTAAAGAAAGCTGTGGTCTTGGCTTGAAAGAAGCTAAAGACTTGGTAGATGCAGCTCCGAGCAAAGTAAAAGAAGGTATTTCTAAAGAAGATGCTGAAGCATTAAAGAAGACTTTGGAAGAAGCAGGAGCGGAAGTTGAGCTTAAATAATATTCTATAACCTGTTAATCAGGGAGTTGGTTAAGAATCTTCGGAAAGGAAGATTCTTAACCTTTTTGTGTCTATATTTTCAATAAGTTCAATAAAATCCTTACTAAATGTCTTCAACAGCTATAAACCAAAGAGTTAATTTTGCTTCGATAAAGAATTCTCTTCCGTATCCAGATTTCCTCGAAGTGCAATTGAAGTCTTTTAGGGACTTCCTTCAACTCGACACACCTCCTGAAAAGAGAAAGAAGGAGGGATTGTATAAAGTATTTGCTGAGAATTTTCCTATAGCAGATACACGAAACAATTTTGTGTTGGAGTTTTTAGATTATTATATCGATCCTCCGCGTTATAGCATCGACGAGTGTATTATGCGTGGATTAACCTATAGCGTCCCGCTGAAAGCGAAATTAAAATTGTATTGTACAGATCCGGATCATGAAGATTTTGATACAGTAATTCAGGATGTATATCTGGGACCTATCCCTTATATGACTGAGCGTGGTACTTTTGTCATTAATGGCGCTGAGCGTGTTGTCGTTTCTCAGTTGCATCGTTCTCCGGGTGTATTCTTCGGGCAGAGTGTTCATGCGAATGGTACAAAATTGTATTCAGCACGTATCATTCCGTTTAAAGGTTCTTGGATTGAGTTCGCAACAGACATTAATAATGTGATGTATGCGTACATTGATCGTAAGAAAAAATTGCCGGTAACAACTCTTTTGAGAGCAATAGGCTTTGAGAGCGATAAAGACATTTTAGAAATCTTTAATTTGGCAGAGGAAGTAAAAGTAACAAAAACCAATTTAAAGAAAATGGTCGGTCGAAAATTGGCTGCTCGCGTTTTGAAGACTTGGGTAGAGGATTTTGCAGATGAAGATACCGGTGAGGTTGTTTCTATTGAACGTAATGATGTAATTGTTGATCGTGAATCTGTTTTGGATGAGGATAATATTGAAGCAATTCTCGATTCAGGTGCTCAAAACATCTTGTTACATCGTGAAGACCAGAACCTGTCGGATTATGCAATTATATATAATACTCTGCAAAAAGATCCGAGTAACTCAGAAAAGGAAGCTGTGCTTTACATTTACCGCCAGTTGCGTAATGCTGAACCTGCCGATGAAGCGAGTGCACGTGAAGTTATTACGAATTTGTTCTTCTCGGACAAACGTTATGATTTGGGTGATGTAGGGCGTTATCGTATTAATAAGAAATTGAACCTTACTATCAGCGAAGATATTAAGGTTTTAACAAAAGAAGATATCATTGAAATCATCAAATATTTGATAGAGTTGATTAACTCGAAGGCAATAGTTGATGATATTGATCATTTAAGTAACCGTCGTGTTCGCACTGTCGGTGAACAATTATATAACCAATTCGGTATAGGCTTGGCTCGTATGTCGCGCACAGTACGTGAACGTATGAATGTCCGCGACAATGAAGTATTTACTCCTATAGATTTGATTAATGCGAAGACAATTTCTTCTGTCGTTAATTCTTTCTTTGGAACAAATGCTTTGTCTCAGTTTATGGATCAGACGAATCCATTGGCTGAAATAACCCATAAACGTCGTCTTTCTGCGCTAGGTCCTGGTGGTTTGTCGCGAGATCGTGCAGGTTTCGAGGTTCGAGATGTGCACTATACGCATTATGGCCGTTTATGTCCAATTGAAACTCCGGAAGGCCCTAATATCGGTTTGATTTCTTCTTTGTGTGTATATGCAAAGATTAACGATTTAGGATTTATTTCAACACCTTACCGTCGTGTGGAGAATGGTAAAGTTGATATGTCTCCGGAAGGTTTGCGTTATTATACTGCTGAGGAAGAAGAAAATAAGATTATTGCACAAGGTAATGCCCCATTGGATGATGAGGGACGTTTTATCCGTGATAAAGTAAAATCAAGACAGGAGGCTGATTTCCCTGTCGTTTCTCCTGAAGAAGTTAATTTGATGGATGTTTCTCCTACACAGATTGCTTCTATTGCAGCTTCTTTGATTCCTTTCTTGGAGCATGATGATGCTAACCGTGCTTTGATGGGATCAAACATGATGCGTCAAGCAGTTCCTTTGTTGCGGACGGATGCTCCAATCGTAGGTACAGGTATTGAAGCACAGGTCGCTCGTGATTCTCGTACGCAAATTATAGCAGAACGCGAAGGAGAAGTTGTATTTGTGGATGCTACTTGCATTAAAATTAAATATGATCGCACTGAAGACGAAGAATTTGTAAGTTTTGAAGATGCGATTAAGACATATAATATTCCGAAGTGGAGAAAGACCAATCAATCTACTACGGTTGATTTGCGCCCAATTTGTCATAGAGGCCAGCGTGTGAAAGCGGGGGATATTTTGACTGAGGGTTATTCTACGCAGAATGGTGAATTAGCATTGGGTAAGAATGTAAAGGTGGCTTATATGCCTTGGAAAGGGTACAATTATGAGGATGCTATTGTATTAAATGAACGAATGGTTCGTGAAGACTTCTTTACTTCTGTCCATGTTGATGAGTATATTCTGGAAGTACGCGAGACGAAACGCGGAATGGAAGAATTAACTTCTGATATTCCGAATGTCAGCGAAGAGGCAACGAAAGATTTGGATGAAAGAGGCATTATCCGTATAGGTGCTCGTGTAGAACCAGGAGATATATTGATTGGTAAAATTACCCCAAAAGGTGAATCTGACCCATCTCCAGAGGAGAAATTATTGCGTGCAATCTTCGGTGATAAAGCTGGAGATGTAAAAGATGCTTCATTAAAGGCCACTCCATCTTTGCGTGGTGTAGTTATTGATACCAAGTTGTTCTCTAAGGCCGTTAAGAAACGTAAGTCTAAAGCTACTGACAAAGCCATTTTACCGAAAATTGATGAAGAGTATGAGGTAAAAATGGCTGAATTGAAAAGTTTGTTGGTCAATAAATTGTTGACATTGACAAATGGAAAGGTTTCTCAAGGAGTTCGTGATTATATGAATTCTGAAATCATTGCTAAGGGTGCTAAATTTACTCGTCATGCTTTAGAAGAGTTGGATTATAATTCTATTCAGGTAAGTGCTTGGACTGTTGATGAGGACAAGAATGAGTTGATCAAGCAGGTTGTCTTGAATTACTTGAAGAAATATAAAGAACTGGATGCAGAATTACGTCGTAAGAAGTTTGATTTGACTATAGGAGATGAACTTCCTACGGGTATTGTCCAAATGGCCAAAGTTTATATCGCCAAGAAGCGTAAAATACAGGTTGGTGATAAGATGGCAGGTCGTCATGGTAATAAAGGTATCGTATCTAAGATAGTTCGTCAAGAAGATATGCCTTTCTTAGAGGATGGAACTCCGGTTGATATCTGTTTGAATCCGTTAGGTGTGCCTTCACGTATGAATTTAGGTCAGATTTTTGAAGCTGTTTTAGGTTGGGCTGGACGTACATTGGACGTTAAGTTTGCTACTCCAATCTTTGATGGTGCATCTTTGGACGACTTAAATGCTTGGACTGATAAAGCTGGTCTCCCTCGTTACGGAAAAACCTATTTGTATGATGGAGGTACGGGAGAACGCTTTGACCAACCGGCAACTGTAGGTGTGACTTACTTCTTGAAGTTGGGGCACATGGTTGATGATAAGATGCACGCTCGTTCAATTGGTCCATATTCTTTGATTACGCAACAACCATTAGGTGGTAAAGCTCAGTTTGGTGGTCAGCGTTTCGGAGAAATGGAGGTTTGGGCATTGGAAGCATTCGGCGCTGCACATGTTCTGCAAGAAATTCTGACAATTAAATCAGATGATGTTGTTGGACGTTCTAAAGCTTATGAGGCTATTGTAAAGGGTGATCCTATGCCACAGCCGGGTATTCCGGAATCTTTGAACGTATTGCTTCATGAGTTGAGAGGTTTAGGTTTGAGCCTTACACTTGAATAATAATATCACATAAATAAAAGTAGGTAGGCAATTCTGCCTATCTACTTATCAAAATAGATAACTCTTTATAAACAAAATATATGGCCTTTAGAAAAGATAATAAAATAAAGAGTAACTTTACGAAGATAACCATTGGTTTGGCTTCGCCGGAGGAAATTTTGGAAAATTCGAGCGGTGAGGTATTAAAACCAGAAACGATTAATTACCGTACCTATAAACCTGAACGAGATGGTTTATTCTGCGAACGTATTTTTGGTCCTGTAAAAGATTACGAATGTCATTGCGGAAAGTATAAACGTATCCGTTATAAAGGTATTGTTTGTGATCGTTGTGGTGTGGAAGTTACCGAGAAAAAAGTGCGTCGTGAACGAATGGGACACATTCATTTAGTTGTTCCAATTGCTCACATTTGGTACTTCCGTTCGTTACCGAATAAGATTGGTTATTTGTTAGGTTTGCCAACCAAGAAATTGGATGCGATTATTTATTATGAAAGATATGTAGTCATCCAACCGGGTTGTGTAGATTCAGTTGCTGAATTGGATCTTTTGTCAGAAGAGGAATATTTGGAAATCTTGGATAATTTGCCAAAAGATAACCAATTGTTGGAGGATTCGGATCCTAATAAATTTATTGCCAAGATAGGTGCGGAAGCTATTTATGACCTGTTGGCTCGTTTGGATTTAGATTCACTTTCTTATGAGTTACGTCATCGTGCTAATACAGACAGCTCTCAGCAACGTAAAAATGAGGCATTGAAGCGTTTGCAGGTTGTTGAGTCTTTCCGCGCTTCCAAGGGGAAAAATAAGCCGGAATGGATGATTATGAAAGTGATTCCGGTAATTCCACCGGAATTGCGCCCATTGGTTCCGTTGGATGGTGGCCGTTTTGCGACATCCGATTTGAACGATTTGTATCGTCGTGTAATTATTCGTAATAATCGTCTGAAACGCTTGATTGATATTAAGGCTCCTGAAGTCATTTTACGTAATGAAAAACGTATGTTACAGGAAGCTGTGGATTCGTTATTTGATAACTCCCGCAAATCAAGTGCTGTTAAGACAGATGCTAATCGTCCGCTGAAGTCTTTGTCGGATAGTTTGAAAGGTAAGCAGGGACGTTTCCGCCAGAATTTGTTAGGTAAACGTGTTGACTATTCTGCGCGTTCTGTTATTGTTGTTGGTCCGGAATTAAAAATGCACGAATGCGGTTTGCCCAAAAATATGGCTGCCGAATTGTATAAGCCGTTTATTATCCGTAAGCTGATAGAGCGTGGAATTGTTAAGACGGTAAAATCTGCGAAGAAGATAGTTGATCGCAAGGAACCGGTAGTATGGGATATTTTGGAATATGTGATGAAAGGTCATCCGGTATTGTTGAACCGTGCCCCGACATTGCACCGTTTAGGTATTCAGGCCTTCCAGCCTAAATTGATTGAAGGAAAAGCGATCCAATTGCATCCGTTAGCTTGTACTGCATTTAATGCCGATTTCGATGGAGACCAGATGGCTGTTCACTTGCCGTTAGGTAATGAGGCGGTATTAGAGGCTCAAATGTTAATGCTAGCGTCTCATAATATCTTGAACCCGGCTAATGGTGCGCCTATTACCGTGCCTTCTCAGGATATGGTGTTAGGTTTGTACTATATTACAAAATTGCGTAAAGGCACATTGGGTGAGGGTCTTGTTTTCTACGGACCGGAAGAGGCTACGATTGCCTATAACGAAAAGAAGTTGGATATTCACGCTCCGATTAAAGTATATGTGGACGATTTAGACGAAAACGGCAATCTTGTGAAGAAGATGGTTGAGACGTCTGTTGGTCGTTTGATGGTGAACGAATATGTTCCGAAAGAGGTTGGATACCTGAATGAAGTTTTAGGTAAGAAGGCTTTGCGTGATATTATCGGTAAAGTAATCAAGGCTTGTGGTGTTGCGCGTACCGCTCAGTTCTTGGACGATATTAAGAACTTAGGTTATTACATGGCGTTCAAGGGTGGTTTGTCATTTAATTTGGCAGACGTTTTGATTCCGCCGGAAAAAGATGATTTGGTTAAGGAAGGCTATGATGAGGTAGAACAAATCATGGCTAATTACAATATGGGTTTCATTACGAACAACGAGCGCTACAATCAGATTATCGATACATGGACACACGTTAATAGTAAGCTTTCGAATATCTTGATTAAGCAGTTGACAGCGGACAATGATGGTTTCAATTCTATCTTTATGATGATGGATTCTGGAGCCCGTGGTTCTAAAGAGCAGATTCGTCAGTTGTCTGGTATGCGTGGTTTGATGGCTAAACCGCAAAAGAGTGGTGCGGAAGGTGGTCAGATTATTGAAAACCCGATTCTTTCAAACTTTAAAGAAGGGCTGTCAGTGTTGGAATACTTTATTTCTACACACGGTGCGCGTAAAGGTCTTGCCGATACTGCATTGAAGACGGCAGATGCCGGTTATTTGACGCGTCGTTTGGTAGATGTATCGCATGATGTCATTATTAATGAAGAGGATTGTGGTACATTGCGTGGTCTGGTTTGCACAGAGTTGAAGAATAACGAAGAGGTTATCGCGTCTCTGTATGAACGAATTTTAGGACGTGTTTCGGTTCATGATGTAATTCATCCTTTAACAGGTGAAGTTATCGTTAAGGCCGGCGAAGAGATTCGTGAGGATGCTGCAAAGAAGATTCAGGATTCTCCGATTGAAAGCGTAGAAATTCGTTCTGTCCTTACTTGCGAATCGAAGAAGGGAGTTTGTGCGAAATGTTACGGTCGTAACTTGGCTACGAACCAGATGGTTCAGAAAGGCGAGGTGGTCGGCGTTATTGCTGCCCAGTCTATTGGTGAACCGGGTACACAGTTGACGTTGCGTACTTTCCACGTCGGAGGTATTGCATCTAATGTGGCTACGGAAAACAGTATTTCTTGTAAATATGACCAGGCACTCTTGGAAATCGACGAACTTCGCGCAGTAAAAGGTGAAGAGGGCGGTAAAGAGCATCAGGTAGTTGTGAGCCGATTAGCAGAAATGCGTTTGATTGACCCGCATACGAAGATTGTTCTAATGACTCATAATATTCCTTACGGTTCGAAGCTGTTCTTTAACAGTGGAGATATGCTGAAGAAGGGCGATGTTATTATAGAATGGGACCCCTTCAACGCGGTTATCGTATCGGAAGTTTCCGGTAAACTGGAATTCGAGAATGTTATCGAGAACGTTACTTATAAAGTCGAGAGTGATGAAACAACCGGCTTGAAGGAGAAGATTATTATCGAATCGAAGGATAAGACGAAAGCTCCGGCTGCCCATATCGTGGATGAAAATGGCAATTATCTGAAGAATTATTCGTTGCCGTTGGGCGCTCACGTTGTGAAAGAGGCAGGTGATCCGGTTAAAGCTGGTGAAGTATTGGTGAAGATTCCGCGTGCGGTAAGTAAAGCGGGTGATATTACCGGTGGTTTGCCTCGTGTAACTGAATTGTTTGAGGCTCGAAATCCGTCTAATCCGGCTATCGTTTCAGAAATCGATGGTGAAGTAGGCTTCGGAAAGATTAAGCGTGGTAATCGTGAAATTACTGTTACTTCCAAGTTAGGGGAAGTAAAGAAGTATATGGTTCCGTTGTCGAAGCAGTTGTTAGTTCAGGAGAACGATTATATCCGTGCGGGTATGCCGTTGTCTGATGGTGCTATTACGCCGGCCGATATTTTGGCAATTATGGGTCCGACAGCTGTTCAGGAATACATCGTAAATGAAATCCAAGACGTTTATCGTCTGCAGGGTGTGAAGATTAACGACAAACATTTTGAAGTTATCGTCCGCCAGATGATGCGTAAAGTCGAAATTGTTGATCCGGGAGATACACGCTTCCTCGAACAACAGGTTGTTGACAAATTGGATGTCATGGAAGAGAACGACCGTATCTGGGGAAAGAAGGTTGTTACCGATGCGGGCGATTCGCAGACCCTGAAAGCAGGACAGATTGTTACGGCGCGCAAATTGCGTGATGAAAATAGTATGTTGAAGCGCCGCGACTTGAAGTTGGTTGAGGTACGTGATGCGGTTCCGGCTACGGCGAACCAGATTTTGCAGGGTATTACTCGTGCAGCATTGCAGACAAACAGCTTTATGTCGGCTGCTTCCTTCCAGGAAACAACAAAAGTCTTGAATGAAGCTGCAATTAACGGCAAGGTCGATTATTTGGAAGGCTTGAAGGAAAATGTTATCTGCGGTCATTTGATTCCGGCGGGTACAGGCCAGCGCGAATTCGACAAGTTGATTGTCGGTGCGAAGGATGATTTCGACAGAATCATGGCAAATCGCAAGAATGTCGTAGATTTTAATGCGATGGATAAGGACTAAAAAATAGTTTTAGTAGTAATAAGAAAGGCCGCTTCCCATGAGGGAGGTGGCCTTTTCTTATATCTATTCTATATCGCAGTATTCCTTGTTTTTTGAAAAAATATCGGTTACTTCTCAGGAAATGTAAGTCATATTTCTAAAACTAACCGATATTTTCCCGATTCTATTTTTATTTAGATGGAAGAATCCCCGTTTGGATATGAATAGGAGAGAATTTGAAAGAAAAAACAAAATTAATTGATAATTTTTTGCGTTATCGTTTGGAGTCTAAAAATAAATGTTTACATTTGCAGAACAAAAATAAGATTTTGATTAGCACTAAACACTGTTCCAACTTATAGAGATAGGTTGGACGAAAAAAACACAAAAGGTATTATTTTACATTGGTCTAAAGAATTGAGAATTAAAAACACAATCAAAAGAACGACTGCTTGGGAAAGTAGTCGTTCTTTTTTCATGGGTATAGTTGGATAGTTTTCCTATTTTTCCCACTGCAAATTTCTGCTTTTGTTAGAATATTCCGATTAAGTGTGTTATATTTGTACCCGTAAAATAACTTTTATATTAAAAAATCATGGAAGATAACAAACCAAAAAACAACAACGAGATTCAAGTTGAGCTGTCAGAAGAAATGGCTCAAGGTATTTATGCAAACTTAGCTGTTATTTCTCATTCACCGTCTGAATTTATTCTGGACTTTATCCGTGTCGTTCCGGGTGCGCCGAAAGCACAGGTAAAGAGCCGCGTTATATTGACTCCGGATAATGCTCATCGCCTCTATTTGGCTTTGCAGGATAATCTGAAAAAGTTCGAAGAGATGATTGCAAGCGGAAGAGCTGTTAATAATGCAGACAATAAGACAGCTAATTTCCAAGATTTTGTTCCGAAGGGGGACGCTTGAATACAAGTATTCAGTTTTTATTGTTGACTTCAAAGCGGTGCATAGAGAAAAGCTTTTTCTATGCACCCTGTTTTTTATAAAGAGAGGGAATGTGGCTACGATTGTTCCTGTCTGTTCGTTTTTATGTTGGGCAAAAAGCAGGCAATGATTCCCATTAGCGGCAATAAGGTGCTGATTTGGAAAATAAATTCGATGCTCGTCCGGTCGGCCAACCAACCGAAAAATGCCGAACCTAAACCGCCCAATCCGAACATTAATCCGAAAAATATTCCGGCAATCATACCGACTTTGTCGGGCATGAGGTCTGTTGCATATACAAGTATGGCTGAAAAAGCAGAGGCAATGACGAATCCCACTACGACAGCAAGGACGAGTGTCCATCCCAAATTGGTATAAGGCATAAGAAGTGCAAACGGCGCGGCTCCGAAAATGGAGCCTAAGATGACATATTTCCTGCCGAATTTATCCCCTAATACGCCGCCTATCAAAGTTCCCGCCGCCAGAGCTGCCAGAAATGCGAAAAGGCAAAATTGCGATTGTTGTACGGATACCCCGAACCGTTCTATCAGGAAAAAGGTAAAGTAATTGGTCATGGCGGCTATATAGAAGTATTTGGAGAATACCAATAGGATGAGAATCGCCATGGCGGTATGGACTTTATGCGGGGATAGCTTCCCTGAAAGGGCCGTCGCTGTCTTGGCATGTTTGATTCGGTAAACCAACATCATGCGATACCAGTTCCCGATTCGGGTCAATACGAGTATCGCTAACAGGGCGGCTAAAGCAAACCATCCGATAGCTGCCTGCCCGTATGGGAGGACAATCAGTGCGGCGACCAATGGCCCGAAGGCATTTCCGCCGTTCCCGCCGACTTGGAATATGGATTGTGCCAGACTTTTTCGGCCTCCGGATGCCAATTGTGCCACACGGGACGCTCCGGGATGGAATACGGATGACCCGCAACCGATGAGGCTGACCGCTAATAGGATAAGATGGAAATTTCCGGCATAAGCCAACAGGCACAGGCCGATTAGCGTGAAGCACATCCCGATGGCTAAAGAGTAGGGGCGCGGATGGCGGTCGGCTGATAAGCCGGTCAGGGGTTGCAAGAGGGAGGAAGTCAGTTGGAAAACCAGTGTAATTAATCCTATCTGTACGAAAGAAAATCCGAATTTCTCCTTTATGATGGGATAAATGGAAGGAATGACGGATTGAATCATATCGTTGAGCAGATGGGCGAAGCTGATGGCAAACAAAATAGTGTAGGTCGTTCCTTCCGAAACCTTGGGCTCTCCCTTTAAATAAGAATAGATTGCTTTTGCATTCATCGTTTTTTCTATCTCCTTCCTGAATTTTTCTGTGCAAAAGTACGCATTTCGCAGCGAATGAATCCGGGTTTTCAGGAAAATAAAAGGAACGTGCGTTTTATTCCTTTTGGTCCGTTCTCTTGCTGCCGTAAAGTTCCACTCAATGAGAGCACGTTTTTGAAGCCCTTCAAAACGCTCCTCTCAACGAGAGCGGCTTTTTGCTTAACAAATATTTGCTCCACCCGACGAGAGTGTTAAATTGAGTGAAAACAATTTGCTCCACTCGACGAGAGCGACCTTTTGAAGCCCTTCAAAACGCTCATCGCGACGCGGGCAAACTTTTGAAGCCCTTCAAAACGCTCATCGCGACGCGGGCGGACTTTTAAAGCCCTTCAAAATGCTCACCGCGACGCGGGCGACTTTTTGAATCCCTTCAAAACGCTCACCGCGACGTGGGCAGACTTTTGAAGCCCTTCAAAATGCTCACCACAACGTGGGCAGACTTTTGAAGCCCTTCAAAAACCTCACCACGACGTGGGCAAACTGTCTTTAAGTTAGGATTCTATTTCCGGCGTTTTTCTTAGGGCTCTTCGAGATAGTTTAATTTCATTTCAGGCATAAAAAAAGAGGATATGCCATTTATTTGTCTCGGCACATCCTCTTTTAAAAATGTATTGCTTATGGATAAATCTTAAATTGCGTAGAGAGAACTGATAGATTCGCCGCTGCATACACGACGGATGGCTTCAGCGAACATATCTGCGATGGAGAGAATCTTTACTTTCTCGCATTTCTTAGCATACGGGATAGAATCGGTAAAGATAATCTCTGTCAAAGCCGATTGGTCCACTCGGGTAGAAGCCGGGTCGGACATTACGGCATGGCTGGCGATTGCGCGGACAGATTTAGCGCCGTTTTCCATCATCAGGTTGGCAGCTTTTGTAATTGTGCCGGCTGTATCGACCATATCGTCAACCAACAGGACATCCAAGCCCCTTACGTCACCGATAATGCGCATTTCGGCTACCTCATTCGCCCGCAGGCGCGACTTATGGCAGATTACCATCGGCACGCCTAAGTATTTTGAATAGCTGCTGGCGCGTTTTGTACCTCCGACATCCGGCGTAGCGATGCAAAGATTGTCTAAAGGAAGTTCCGCCTTGATGTAATCCAAGAAAACGCTGGATGCATAGAGGTGGTCAACCGGGACATTGAAGAACCCTTGGATTTGGTCGGCGTGCAGGTCCATTGTAATCAGTCGATTGATACCTGCTGCGCTTAACATATCGGCTATCAGTTTTGCTCCGATGGCTACACGAGGCTTATCCTTCCGGTCTTGACGAGCCCAACCGAAGTAAGGGATGACTGCAATAATCGAATGTGCAGAAGCACGCTTTGCTGCATCAATCATCAGGAGCAATTCCATCAGATTGTCTGCATTAGGGAAAGTAGATTGTACCAAAAACACATCACGGCCGCGAATCGATTCTTCATAAGAAACCGAGAATTCTCCGTCTGCGAAGTGTTGAATATTCATTTGTCCCAATGGACAACCTAAACTGTTGCAGATTTTCTCTGCCAAATAACGGGAGTTTGTTCCCGAAAACACCAAGAAAGGAGTCTGTGCGCTCATTATTCCGAATTTTTATCTGATAGTGAATAGATTTTAATGCCGCAAAATTACAAAACAATTACGAATCCGGCACTACAAATCGTAAACAAACTTCAACACAACGCCTGAACAGGCGGGAAGCGTCACTTTGAAAGGCCAAGCGTTGGTCAGTGTCGTGATGGTTTGCTCTCCTGTCAGCAAATCGGTCTGCATGGCTGCTTGATTGTCTTTGAATTCCAAAGCACGGAATGCGTCATTCGGAATATGGACCCAGACTTTTTGCTCACTATGGCTGAAGTTCACGACCACCAGTATGACTTCTTTCTCATAACGGCGCAGGAATGCATATTGATTGCGGCTATTGAAGAAACGGTTTTTCTCATTCGCATACATCAAA
This sequence comes from uncultured Parabacteroides sp., assembly GCA_949289155.1. Lineage (GTDB taxonomy): Bacteria > Bacteroidota > Bacteroidia > Bacteroidales > Tannerellaceae > Parabacteroides. The sequence continues at coordinate 8,192 of CASEMX010000036.1, read as the reverse complement.
TCGAAGAACTGCCCCTTCGTAATAGCGGGTTCATCTTTGGCGATGTTCAATATTTTCCGGTACATCTCGCGCAATTCGCGTTGTTCGTTGGTGAGTTTTCCTCCATCGAACTTTCCGTCATTGTTCCAATTGCGCAATGTTTCCAAACTCCAATAGTCGAAGATGGTCGTACGTCCGTCTCGTCCGCTGAATCCCTCTTCATCCATGCCGCGTTCTCCCAATTCTTGTCCGGAATAAACCATCATCGGGTTGACATTCATCAGGGCAGAAACCATTAAACCAGCGATTCCGGCACGTGCATCTTTTGCAAAGAAGTCGGAAGCCAGTCGCTGTTCGTCATGATTCTCTAAGAAATTCAACATATAGGGTTGGATGCCCTCTAATGCCTGCCAACAAGAAGAAATACGGCTCGCCGGCATCTGTCCGCAGATTACCGCACGCAAAGTATCGTACAATCCGACCTTGTCGTACAGGTAATCGAAATGTCCGGTGAAGAGATAATTATGGTATTGTGCCGGATTATATACTTCGGCAATGAATGTTACCGGGTATTCTGCTTTTATCTGCGGAATCGCCCAATTCCAAAATTCGACCGGAACCATTTCCGCCATGTCGCATCGGAATCCGTCGATGCCTTTGCTCGCCCAAAAGCGGAGAATATTCAGCATCTTGGTCCAAGTATTGGGTATAGGGTCGAAATGACGGGTATGTCCGTTCACATAATCCACGCCATAGTTCAATTTGACTGTTTCATACCAATCGTTTTGCGTTGGGAAAGCATCGAAACGGTCATTCCCTGTCGCTTTTGCCGGAAATTCGCTGTATTCTACGCCTCCGTCGTAATCACGGAAAGGCAATGTCAGCGGCTGTCCCGGTATATAATAGAAATTATTGTTTGGGTCGAAGGCTTTTGAAGTGTTGTCATTCTGTCCTAAATCCTCAATATAAAGGTAACGAGCGTAGGAATGGTACTGACGCGCCACATGATTCGGCACAAAGTCGATGATAACTTTCATGCCTGCCCGGTGCGTACGCTCTACCAACTCTTCGAATTCGGCAATTCGTTGGGTGACGTTATCGGCCAAGTCCGGATCGATATCGTAATAATCTTTGATGGCATAAGGCGAACCGGCTTTTCCCTTTACAACTGCCGAATGGTCTTTTTGAATCTGATAAGCGGTGTAGTCGGTTTGCGTTGCATGTTCGATAACTCCCGTGTACCAGATGTGCGTAATCCCTAATTCTTTGATTTTGCTTAACGCTAATGGGGTAAAATCGGAAAACTTGCCGACGCCATTCTCTGCAAGGCTGCCGTTCTTGGTTAATGTGGCGTTCCGATTCCCGAACCAGCGGGGAAATACCTGATAAATGATCATCTTTTCTGTTGCTTCGTTTCTCATAATCTATTGAATTTATAGCCGGGTTATGATATTCTAATTCATTTATTCCGCCAATGACCGGTTTGCGCCTTTGATTGCGTTCACCAATGGCTGGAATTTATTCTCTTCTACGACTTTCCGAAATGCTTCGCGGGCGGCTTCGTAGCCAATTTGCGAAATGAGTTTGACATTCTCCAAATCGAATGTTTTATACAATCCGAATTCTTTTGCCTCAATTAGCACATCACACAACTCGCGATCCTCCATTGTGTTCGCTTGAAACATATAATGGTAAGAACGTTCGGCGATATGGAAAAGCGTCTGCTTATACCGGTGCGGGACCAGCGGACTGACGTTTACGCCAATTATCCGTTCGCACTCTTCGCGGATAGTTGAAACCGGAAAATTCCGGAATAATCCGCCATCAACGTAATGAACGCCGTCAATCTCCACCGGACTGAAAATAATCGGCATGCTGCAGGATGCTGTAATCGCTTCTACCAGCGGACCCTCCCGAAATTCTTTGCTCAGGCCATGGTCCAAGTCGGTCGCAACAATGACTAATGGTATTTGCAACTCTTCAATCCGTTTAGCACGCAAGTATGTCTTCAGGAAATTCCGAAAGCGGCTCGTATCGAACAGACCGGATTTCGGAATCTGCAATTGGGCAAATTCAAAGAACTCGCGTCCGGAAAAAAGCTCCATAATCTCTCTTGGCGAATAACCGTCGGCATAGAAAGCCCCCATAATTGAACCTGCGCTGGTCCCCGATATAATATCTGGTTTAAGGTGGCATTCGTCCAATAGTTCGAATACTCCCAAATGCGCGAACCCTTTCGCGCCTCCTCCGCTCAGCGCTAATCCTAATTTGTAAGGTTTTATGCTCTTTTCCATTTGCATCTTGAAAAATCGTTTCTCTAAGATGCCCCAAATATGAAACTTTTTTTATTCTCAAAAAAGCTTTTTGCTAACTTTTTTTGGTTTGAAATACTAAAAACGACAAATAGAACATAAATCTTGTCTGATGAAAAGAGACTCCGAAGCCCCCGTCTGTTGGTTTGTTTTTATTCTGCTGCCAAAAAACGTTTATCATCGCCGTAAGAAGTTTTGCTACGACATCCGGAACTTTATCTGTTGAAGACGCGAAGTTTATATCCAGAGGAAAACACTTTTTGATGCAGCCCAGTTGGGACTTCTTCCGATTTTAGCTAATTTTGCGGCGGAATCATAGTAAGAAAATAGAAATATGTCAATCTTCCGCTTTAATGCAGTAGAGAAGGCTTCCAACCGAAAAGCAGTGGAAGCCCATACGCCCGGCCAGAAAGTGTCGGAGTATTTCGGTGAAAACGTGTTTAACCGAAAAGCGATGCAGAATTACCTTTCCAAAGAGACGTTCAAATCGTTGACGCAAGCGATAGATAGCGGCACGCCTATCGACCGTGAGGTGGCAAACCACGTTGCCGCGGGAATGAAAATGTGGGCTTTGGAAAAAGGAGTAACTCATTACACCCACTGGTTCCAACCGCTGACCGACGGAACTGCCGAAAAGCATGATGCATTTGTCGAGCATGATAGTTTTGGCGGTATGATAGAAGAGTTTAGCGGCAAATTGCTGGTACAGCAAGAGCCGGATGCTTCGAGCTTCCCGAACGGAGGCTTGCGCAATACGTTCGAGGCACGCGGATATTCGGCCTGGGACCCTTCGTCTCCGGCATTTATCGTGGATGATACGCTCTGTATCCCGACGGTGTTTATTGCTTATACGGGAGAGGCACTGGATTATAAAACTCCGCTGATTCGCTCAATTGAGGCATTAAATAAAGCGGCGACCGATGTTTGCCGTTATTTCAATGATGATGTGAATAAAGTGATTGCTTATTTGGGTTGGGAACAAGAATATTTCTTGATTGATGAGGATTTATACTCTGCGCGTCCAGACTTGTCGTTGACCGAGCGCACTTTATTGGGGCATGAGAGTGCGAAGAACCAACAGTTGGATGACCATTATTTCGGAGCGATTCCGTCGCGAGTGCAGGAATTTATGAAAGATTTGGAGGTTGAATGCTACAAATTGGGCATTCCGGTAAAAACCCGGCATAATGAGGTGGCTCCGAACCAGTTTGAGTTCGCTCCGATTTATGAAGAATGTAATTTGGCCAACGACCATAACCAATTGCTTATGTCGGTGATGAAAAGAGTCGCCCGTCGGCATAACTTCCGCGTTTTGTTGCATGAAAAGCCTTTTAATGGCGTGAACGGGTCGGGCAAACATTGCAACTGGTCGATGGGAACCAATACCGGCATCAACCTTTTTTCTCCGGGAAAAGACCGCGAGGATAATTTGCGCTTCATTACTTTTATCGTCAATTCGATTATGGCGGTCTATAAATACAATGCCTTGCTGAAAGCCTCGATTGCTTCGGCTACAAATGCGCATCGTTTGGGTGCGAATGAGGCTCCGCCAGCTATTATATCGACCTTCTTGGGCTCGCAAATCTCAGATATTTTGGATAAGTTCGAGAATAGTTCGATAGAAGATGCTATCGAGGTAGATGATAAGAAACGTTTGCACTTGGGCTTCGGACAGATTCCGGAATTGCTCTTGGATAATACTGACCGTAACCGAACTTCGCCTTTTGCTTTTACCGGAAACCGGTTTGAATTCCGCGCATTAGGCTCATCGGCGAATTGTGGCTCGGCCATGTTAGCCCTTAATTCGGCAGTGGCCTACCAGCTTCGTCAATTCAAACAAGATGTTGAGGCTCTTCGGGCGCAGGGGAAGAGCAAAGAGGTAGCTATCTTCGAGGTATTGAAGCAGTATATCCAAGAATCAAAGCCAATTCGTTTTGATGGAAACGGATATAGTGAGGAATGGAAGGTCGAAGCTAAGCGTCGCGGCTTGGATTGTGAGAACAGTGTCCCATTGCAATATGATGCTTATCTGAAACCTGACGTCGTAAAGATGTTTGCTGAAACTGGCGTTCTAAATTTGAAGGAATTGGAAGCCAGAAATGAGGTGAAATGGGAGATATATATAAAGAAAGTACAGATAGAAGCTCGCGTATTGGGCGATTTGTCGCTGAATCATATTATTCCGGTGGTAATTCGTTACCAGACCGTACTGTTGGAAAACCTGACTCGCTTGAAAGAAACTTTTGGTGTTGAGGAATATGACCTACTTTCGGCAGAACCTCGCCGGTTGATTCGTAAGATTTCCGGACATATTGCTGCGGTTACGACGAAAGTGGACGAAATGGTGGAGGCGCGCAAGAAGGCTAATCGGATTGCCGATATGCGGGAAAAGGCGATTGCGTACCATGATACGGTAGCTCCCTATTTGGATGAGATTCGTGGTCACATAGACGAATTGGAATTGATGGTTGATAACCAAATGTGGCCGCTTCCGAAGTATCGCGAATTACTTTTCATTCGATAAAAGAAAAAGAAGGCAAGGGGATGAGTAAACCTGAGGGTTTGTCCCCTTGTCTTTTTCTAAAGATTACAGTTCTAATTTCAGTTTTTCCTTACCGTCCGTGCCGATTGCCCGGAATGTCATTTTTTCTCCCTCTTTTTTTAGAATCAACATACAAGCAGATTCCGGTTTCGGACCGCCACCTAAGATAACTGGGAAGTTATTTCCGACCTCGCCTTTCGGATAATAGATGAAACGATGCCAATGTGCATTGAAACAGATGTCGAACGGTGCATCTTTTAATAGTGGATTCCAAAGGTCGAAGCAGGGTGTATAGCTTTTTTCCGGTGAACCATAAATCGGAATATGATGTACTAAGACACGGCGTTTGGCTTGTTGGAACTCCGGACTCGCCAATTCGTTGGATAAAAAGGTTGCTTGGTCCAGACGAAAGCGAGAAAAATCGTTCAGGTCGTAATAAACCCATGTGCTGTCGGGCTTATCTTCTCCGCAATCCAATGTAACGAAGCGGGTGTCTCCCCAATTGAACGCGCCATAAGTCGTTTGACCGATATAATCGAACAATTTCCGCATCTCGATGGAATAAGCTCCTCGAATTTCGTGGTTCCCCCGTAAAAAGAAGTAGGGTTTGTTGGACGCATCCGCTAATTTGTTCAGATGGTTTAATACTTCAATGGCGCGCTCCTCACGATTTACATCATCGATGCAGTCGCCATTGAAAATAACGAAGTCGTAATCGATTTGCTGCTCTTCGATGATTTGGGCAAAGCTGTCCATTGTGTCGAAACGACTATGCAAGTCATTAAATAACAAGACTGTGAAGTCCTGTTCTCCTTGTTTGGGCAAAGTGAACGTATAAGTTGCGGAAATGGCGGTATTCCCGAATTCCTTTTTGTAGGGTTCATACAAAGTAATTTCCTTCGAGCAGACGCGGTAACTGTATGTTTCGCCCGGTTCCAGTCCACTTAATCGGAAATGATGGCGAGTATTGTTGCAAATCATCTGTCCATCGGCATAAAGATACTTTTTTTGATCTAACTTGCCATTTTTTCCATATTCCACCCAGCTGACAACCGGGACATTCGTTTCCCAACAAATTGTAATTTCGTTGTTAATCGGACGTTGCAAATAGGGCAGGGTGCGGAAAATCTCTGTTGCTGGAACCGCTTCCCGAATAGGAATTTGATTGCTTGTCTTCGGTTGGGCAAATAGTTGGAACGGAATAGTCCAGAGCAGACTCGCCCATAAAATTAAATACATCTTTTTCATGATTACCTTATTTATTTTATTTTTTGTTCTGCAAAAATAGTCGTATAACTTGTATTCTCTCTCAAAAAGAGTTTCTCTTTTCATGCAGATGAAGGAATATGACAAATAAAATATTTAAATCTATTTCTATCTTGCCATATTTTTTCGTAAGTTTGTCCGTTCTAATAAAGAAAACCAATAAATAATAAAAACATATCAGATTATGGCAACAGTTCCATTCAAGTATCAGCCGATGTTTGAGCACGGCGAGGATACAACTGAGTATTATTTGCTTACAAAAGATTTCGTCTCGGTGTCCGAATTTGAAGGAAAACCGATTTTAAAAGTCGCAAAAGAGGGATTGACAGCTATGGCAAACGCTGCGTTCCGTGATGTTTCCTTTATGCTTCGCCGTTCACACAATGAACAGGTGGCAAAAATTTTGAATGACCCGGAAGCAAGCGAGAATGATAAGTATGTAGCTCTTACTTTTTTGCGTAATGCCGAAGTTGCAGCTAAAGGTATCCTTCCTTTCTGCCAAGATACGGGAACGGCAATTATTCACGGTGAGAAGGGGCAACAAGTATGGACCGGTTATTGTGATGAGGAAGCGCTTTCGTTAGGCGTATTCAAGACTTATACGGAAGAAAATCTCCGTTATTCACAAAATGCTCCGCTGAGCATGTATGAAGAGGTAAATACGAAGTGCAATCTGCCGGCGCAAATTGATATTGAAGCGACGGAAGGCATGGAATATAACTTCTTGTGTGTTACAAAGGGTGGTGGTTCGGCAAATAAAACGTACCTTTACCAAGAGACAAAAGCTATCTTGAATCCGGAAACATTGGTTCCTTTCTTGGTAGAAAAGATGAAAACGTTAGGAACGGCGGCATGCCCTCCTTATCATATCGCGTTTGTTATTGGCGGTACTTCGGCTGAAAAGAATCTTTTAACGGTTAAGTTGGCATCTACTCACTATTATGATAATTTGCCTACTACGGGAAATGAGGGCGGACGCGCTTTCCGCGATATTGAATTGGAAAAGAAAGTGCTTGAAGAAGCGCATAAAATAGGATTGGGTGCACAGTTCGGCGGTAAATATTATGCACATGATGTGCGCATTATTCGTTTGCCGCGTCACGGAGCTTCTTGTCCGGTCGGTTTAGGTGTATCTTGCTCTGCAGACCGTAATATTAAATGTAAGATTAACAAAGAGGGCATCTGGATTGAGAAGCTGGATTCCAATCCGGGCGAATTGATTCCGGAAGCACTTCGTCAGGCTGGCGAAGGCAATGCGGTGAAAATCGATTTGAATCGTCCGATGAAGGAAATTCTTGCGGAATTGGACAAATATCCGGTAGCAACCCGTTTGTCATTGAACGGAACAATTATCGTAGGTCGAGACATTGCCCATGCAAAATTGAAAGAGCGTCTGGACCGTGGCGAAGATTTGCCGCAATATATCAAAGACCATCCGATTTATTACGCAGGACCGGCTAAGACTCCGAAGGGAATGGCTTGCGGTTCGATGGGACCGACGACCGCCGGACGTATGGACCCGTATGTAGATTTATTCCAAAGCCACGGCGGTAGCATGATTATGTTGGCAAAAGGAAATCGTAGCCAGCAAGTAACCGATGCTTGCAAGAAACATGGCGGTTTCTATCTGGGTTCAATCGGCGGACCGGCTGCTATCTTGGCTCAGAACAATATCAAGAGCATTGAATGCGTCGAATATCCGGAATTGGGAATGGAAGCTATTTGGAAAATCGAGGTAGAAGACTTCCCGGCATTCATTTTGGTAGACAATAAGGGCAATGATTTCTTTAAACAGATTCAATCTCGTTGCACTGACTGCAAACTGAAATAATTTGCTTTAGAAAAAATAGGCCGTTTCCATTATGGGGGACGGCCTTTTTTATGTCAAAAAGTACTTTTCCACAAGTAGAAAAACTTTTTTCCTTTCTGAGGATGTATTTCACTATTTTTTCTCGGTAGAAAAGTCATTGTACCCCTACAATCGGCATGTTTTTGTGTCGGAACACCAATTGTACCCCTACAATCGGCATATTTTTGTGGCGGAACGCCAATTGTACCCCTACAATCGGCATATTTTCGTGTCGGAACACCAA